>NZ_FONY01000013.1 GCF_900113045.1 Thermoflexibacter ruber | reverse complement strand
AAGACTAATATCTTAGCTATTGGCGATAAAGGGTATGTAGGGTTGGGAAAAAGGCTTGAGAATACACTTGATTATGAGCTAATTATACAAAATAGAGCAAACCAAGTAGCTAATACTGCTACTGAAAAAGCATTTCTTGGTATTTTTCGTAAAACCATTGAAACAGTAAACTCAATACTGACAGAGCAGTTTAACATACAATATACACGTGCAAAGAGTGCTTGGGGACTAACAAATAGAATTATCGCAAAAATAACATCCCTAACTTTTGCTATTTATTTAAACTTTATAACTCAACAACCTATCTTAGATATAAAAAACTTTATATTTTAACTAGCACAATTGGTTGACTTATATTATCCTTGGCTTCACAAGTTAATCCTATAGAGGTAGATAAACTCATAGAGGGTTGCAGAAAAGGGCGGCTCAAAGACCAAGAAGGCTTGTACAAGCACTTCTACGGCTATGCTATGGGTATCTGTTTGAGGTATGCGAAGTCAAGAGATGAGGCAAGTGAGGTATTGAACGATGCTTTTTTAAAGGTATTCAACAAAATAGCCATGTATGATAATACTAAACTTTTTAAAGCATGGCTTCGCAGGATTGTGGTAAATACAGCTATAGACTACTATAGAAAAGAGCATAAATACGACAACCATGTGCCTATTGAAAAAGCTAATAAAGAAGAAAATGACTTTGATGCGATTGACCAACTCAATACAGAAGATATTTTGAAGTTATTACAAGAATTACCCCCTCATTACAGAGTTGTTTTTAACCTATACGAGATAGAAGGTTACTCGCATGACGAGATTGGGGAAATGTTAAAAATACCTGTGGGGACTTCAAAATCTCATTTATCGAGAGCAAAGCAGAGATTAAGAGCCTTAGTTTCAGAACAACTATACGCTAAGGCAGTCAAAGTACAAGGCTCTAATTTTTAAAAAACTAATAAAACATCAACTAAAACCGTAGTTTTTTTTTAACGCATGAAACACTTTCACTTAAAGATATGATTGACAAAGAAAATTTTGATGAAAGGCTGGCAAACAAGTTCCGAAAAGAATTAGATGACTATGAAGTAGAGTATAACCCTATGGATTGGGAAAAACTACGTCCCCGTCTAAAGCCACCTGTATTTACTAATATTTGGAAAAATGATTCTTGGAAACCGCTAAGCATGGCTGTAGCAGCCGCCTTATCTTTACTCATAGTAGCTTATGCCTACTGGAGCCAGATAGACCCTATTCAAATCAGTGAGAAACAGACCCTCGTACTTAGAGAAAATAAAACTACGGATAGACACGCTCCTGACTCCGCAGCTCACACGCTTGCTGAACTTTCCAAAGCACAGTCTGAAAAAATAGATGCTTTGAGCAAAAACTCTCCAAACAATGGAGCAGAAAATCGCACCTTGAAAAAAGATAATCCCAAAGAAGTCAATAAGTCTGAAAAAATAGCTTCTCATAACCATAAGAAGCCATCCAATAAACTATTGAACCAGAACAAAGTCAATGATAAAAATGACAGTAGGTTAGCACTAAATAGATTGAAAGAGAATATCGCAGAAAAACAAGAAGATGACATAGTTAAGCATAAAATAAGCGAGCAGGAAAAAATTACTCAACAAAGCCCAATCAGCGAACAGAAAAAAACCGTATTTGTCCAATTGATTGAGTTGGATAGTATGCACTTTGCGTATGCACCGCCTGCGTATGCACAAAATTTAGATTTGGAATTAAAAAACATTACTTCATCAAAGGCTTCTGACCAACTTCCCGCAAAGATGACCTTGGGAATGGTATTGAATACTTTGACTTATCAAAATGTCATAGAAAACGCTTCCAGTTTGGAAATGGGTTTGCAAATAGACCTCCCCATATCACGGAAATTGCATTTGATACCAAGTCTGTTAATAGCCCAACAACAAATGGAGTTTAGAAGAGAACGCTTAATGGTCAAAGAAACCCTGCCTCCCCCAAACATCACTAATATTGGGACAAGTGTAAATCCATCACCTACACACAGAAACACTTTCATTACTCAACATGCTCACAACGAGCTTACTATCCTTAATCTACCTATAGATTTGCAGTATGATTTGATTGAAAGCGGTAAATGGAAGATTTTTCTCAGAGGAGGTATCTCTAACTATGCTTATATCGTAGAAAAGTACCAATTTGCCAGCAATATAAGTAGCGTTAGCACAGATTTTACGCTTATGTCTTCTCCTAATTATACTAACTATACTACCTATACAGAAAGAAAACATCAAAGTTTTTCGCACATAGATTTTTTTGCAGGGTTAAATTTTGGGACAGGCATACAGTATGCGGCAAGCAAGCATCTTTTTGTGCAAGCTGTTCCTTTTTATCGCCTCCCTACACGAAAAGTGGCTCACGAGAACATGGAATTTAATACTTATGGGCTTTCTTTGATAGTAGGGTACAAGTAGCCCAAACCTTTGCTAATAATCTCAAAATAAATTTATATATTTGCTCGTCAAATTATTTTGCAAGCAAATCGTATCCCATGCAAGTCCCTACTAACATAGATGAAATAAAGCAACAGATAGAAAAAGAAGTAGCCCCCAAAGTAGGCAAAGTGCTTGGCATAGAAAAATTTAGCTGGAAAAACTTTCGCTTCAATATCATGGCAAGAGTAGCGGGTCTGACAGCAAGCATTTTTGGTTTTTCTGCACTTTGGGGTGAGGCGGGATACAACATTACTACCTTAGGGTTGGGTGCTTTGATTGTATTTCAAGTAATAGGACTTATCAAACATGTAGAAAGTGCTAACAGAGAAGTAGTGGATTTTTTGAATAACATTCGCTATGATGACTTCTCAAAGACCTACAAACTCAACGGGGAAGGGAAGTCTTTTGCAGAGTTAAACACCGCCTTTAATGAAGTCATTGGACGCTTCAGACAGATAAGAGCCGAGAAAGAAGCCAATTATCAATACCTCAAAACCATTATCCACCACATCGGCATCGGGATTATCTCTTTTGACCAAAATGGTAACGTACAGATTATCAATAACGCCGCAAAAAGATTATTTAAAATTAATCAGTTAGCCAATGTGGAAAATTTGAGGGGGTTTAGTAGCGAGTTGGTAGAAAAACTTTGGAACTTACGCACAGGCACAAGAGATTTGGTAAAAATATACACCAGCGATGAGATAATCCAATTAGCGATTTATGCCATAGAACTTACCCTAAGAGAAGAACATTACAAACTCATTACTTTGCAAAATATTCATACAGAGTTAGAAGAGCAAGAAATGGAAGCATGGCAAAAACTTATTCGCGTGCTTACGCATGAGATTATGAACTCTGTAACCCCTATCTCTTCCTTAGCCGCAACAGTGGAAGCTGAAATTGCCTGCTTAAAAGAAAATGTAGAAAAAGGTATTTCTATGGAGGATTTGGATGATATGCAAATGGCAATTCAAACTATCCAAAGACGTAGCGAAGGGCTGATACGCTTTGTAAGTGATTTCCGCAATCTTACTCACGTTCCTGTCCCAAAATTTAAGAATGTAAAGGTGGCAGAAATATTTAACCATATCAGCTTGCTGATGAGTAGCGAGATGGAAGCTAACCAGATAAAATTTGAGGCTTTTGTAGAGCCAGATACCTTGATAATTACCGCCGACCAAGAAATGATAGAACAAGTACTTATCAACTTGATTAAGAATGCTATACAGGCTTTGAATGAGTGCGAAAGAAAGTCCAACAAACAGATAATTCTTTTTGCCAAACAAGATGAAAAGAGCCGTCCCTTTATCGTAGTTCGCGATAATGGACCGGGCATCGACAAAGATGCGATTGACCGTATTTTTATTCCATTTTTTACTACTAAAAAAACAGGCTCTGGCATAGGTTTGAGCCTATCCCGACAAATCATGCGCCAGCATAAAGGTAGTATCACTGCTCATTCAGAAGTCAATTTAGGAACAGATTTTATTCTCAAATTTTAATCTTATTTTACTAATTTAGTCTTTTGCCTATTGTCTTGCTGGCTTAATCTCCGATGACCTATGTTTTACTTTTTAAATGAAAAGTTGTATTTTCCCCCTGTAAACCGAGCCGATAGGCAGGGCATCTTAGCAATAGGAGGTGATTTATCGCCTGAACGCCTGCTCTTGGCTTACCAATCAGGTATTTTCCCTTGGTTCAATGAAAATGACCCTATTATTTGGTGGTCGCCCGACCCGCGCTTCATCATGTATCCCCAAGCTATTAAAATTTCTAAAAGTATGAAACAAATACTAAGAAGTAAAAAATTCCACATTACTTTTGACCAAGACTTCTTAGGGGTCATTACCAACTGTCAGTCTATCAGACGCAAAGGGCAAGCAGGAACTTGGATTACAGAGGAAATGATAGAAGCCTATCTCAACTTACATCATTTAGGCTTTACCCACTCCATAGAAGCCTGGCAGGAAGGCGAGTTGGTAGGTGGACTGTATGGTATATCTTTGGGCAAAGCATTTTTTGGCGAGTCCATGTTTGCCAAAGTAAGCAATGCCTCCAAAGCCGCCTACATTACTTTAGTAAAAAATCTACAAGCACTTGATTTTCAACTGATAGATTGCCAAGTTTATACAGAGCATTTGGCAAGTTTAGGAGCAGAGAACGTTCCAAGAAAAGAGTTTATGAGATTACTCGCTAAAGCCCTCGAAGGAGAAACATTGGAAGGCAGTTGGCAGAAGTATATGCAAGCAATAGAATGGTAAGTCCTTCTTTTGAACTTCCTTATACAAAGTTGGTTTTTAGAGAAATTCTACGTTAATTTGTAAGATTATTGAAACTATCATCTCAAAAAATACAAAATGGTTACGCCACTTAGGGTACTGTTATTGCTTTTTTATGTTGCTTGCATCACAGCAGTTATCATGGTGCTTTCCCCCCAAGAAGTCAAGTTAGGGGAAGATTTTACCTTCAATGTATTTAGTACAGCAGACCTCTGGAACGAGGTAGATACAACACACAAGTTAGACATGTCGCAGTTTAGCGACATAGCCAACAAGGTAGATAGTATAGAAAAAGTAAGCCAAAAACAAGATATTTTAGTAACCTCTGCTACCTCTGAGGAAGTGGTTTCCTCTATTCACAAAGAAAAAATAGAACCTGTCAAAGATATTAAGTTTCCTATACAATTTGCAGATAGTCTTCAACCCAAACAGTTAGACAATTTCTTTGAATCTTTGAGAAAAATTTACAAGGACAAAAGTTTAGTTAGAATTATTCACTACGGAGATTCGCAAATCGAGGGCGACCGCATCAGCGAATACTTGCGAACTCGCCTACAAAATAAATTCGGAGGGTGTGGGGTAGGATTAGTCCCTGTGCTAGAAAAGCAAGCCTTTCGCTCTACACTCACCACCAATCATGCACCCAATTGGGTAAGAAATGCTATTTACGGCAATGATGCCCCCAAAAAGAAAGGAACTTTTCGCTTTGGCTTGCTTGCTTCTGCTTATCGGTATAGTCCTAAGCCTAACGATAGCCTATCCTCAAGCAACAAGACCTATCGCTCTTGGGTAAGTTTTAAGGAAACCAATATGCAAAGCGACCCTAAAAATACACAGATAGAAAACATCAAAATCTTGTACTCCTCTCCCCTATCTCGCATCAATGCAAGCATCAAAGTAGATGAGGGTGATAGCCCAAAGGACTCCTCCTCGCACTACTCTTTGGGCTATGCCAGTGATTTTAGTGTCTTTGAGCAATATTTTCCTGCTAAGTTTAAGAAAATGACCATAAACTTTGAGAGCGCAGAAGGAGCAGAAATCTATGGAGTAGCCTTAGACTGTAACGAAGGGATAGCCGTGGACAATGTTGCCCTAAGGGGTAGCTCTGGCGTAGAATTTACAAAAATAGACAAAGAATTTTTCCGACAACAAATCAAAGAAATGAATGTCAAGCTGATAATCATGCAGTTTGGCGTAAATGTTGTGCCAAATGTATTGAGCGATTACACTTTTTACGAAAATCTTTTCTATCAACAACTGAGGTATTTGAAATCTCTTTCCCCAGATTTGAATATTTTAGTAGTAGGCGTTTCGGATATGGCACACAAAAAAGGCACACGCTACGAATCCTACCCCAACATTGAGAAAATCAGAGATGCCCAAAAACGTGCCGCCTTTAAAGCAGGTTGTGCTTTTTGGGATTTATATGAGGCAATGGGAGGACATAATTCTATGTTGAGTTGGGTAAATAATAAACCTGCACTTGGCAATAAAGATTTTACACACTTTACTGCACGCGGGGCAAGGCTGGTGGGAGAGATGCTCTATAACGCCTTGATGAAAGAATATGATAACTACAAAAAACGCATGGGCTATGAAGACAAACTTCAATAAGTTAATCCTGACTTGTTCGCTTTGCTTTGCAATTTTCTTTCACAACAAAGCACAAGAAAATCCATTTACGTACAATTTTATTAAATACGAAAAAAATCAAATTTCACAGTTCAAAGCAGGTAACAGTGGAGGGTTAAAATATTTCCTCAACGGACTCAAAGAACTGGAAAATCGCATCAATCGGAAAGTTAATATTGTCCATATTGGCGATTCACATGTGCAAGCCGATGTACTTTCCAACAAGATTCGTGAGCTTTTCCAGAAAGACGAACGCTTTGCCAATGGAGGTAGAGGCTTCATCTTCCCTTATGCCGTTGCCCAAACCAATAATCCCGTAAACTATTATGTTACTTACACTGGCTATTGGCAAGGACTGAAGAGCGTAAGCCGTAATGTGGAAACCAAATGGGGACTTTCCGCTATCTCCTCTAAAACCTTTGATGTAAATGCCACTATTACCATTAATCCTAACGTGGGGAACACTAACTACACTATTTCGCGAATTAAGATTTTCTATCCTGTCTTTGACCCCAGTTCCTTTAATGTCAGTTTGGACATAGACCCCAAAGAGCTACTTTCTACCTATCTAAGCCGCAGTGGGTATGTAGAGTATCAGTTTAAGAATCCACAATCCGAAGTAAAAATTACATTCAATAAGATAAGTGCCTTGCAAAATCACTTTCTCTTGCAAGGGATTAGCTTAGAGAATGACGAGGCAGGAGTAATTTATCACGCCATAGGCATCAATGGGGCAACCGTACCTACCTACTTCCGTTGCCAAGACTTTGATACACATTTGAACGTATTAAAGCCAGACTTGGTCATCATCTCACTTGGTACAAACGATACTCACGTTAGTAGGTTTAATGCAGAAGATTATAAAAACAATCTACAATATCTGATTTACGAAATCCGTAAAGCCTCCCCACAGGCTTCTATCTTGCTTACTACACCCGCAGATAGCTACCTCTGGCGAAGAAAACCCAACCCTAATAATGAAAAAGCAAGACAAGAAATCTTAGAGTTAGCCGAAGAAATGAACTTAGCCGTTTGGGACTTTTATGAAATCATGGGAGGTTTCAAATCCATAGACAAGTGGGTAGCTAACAATTTAGCCACCAGAGACAAACTTCATTTCTCTTCCAAAGGTTATCTATTGCAAGGCGAACTTCTTTTCGAGGCACTAAATAATGCCTATAAAGAATATATCAGTGCGAAGTGGTAATTTTATTTTGCTAATATTTTCTAAATGTGTCTTTAACAATATGAAAATATACATCAAATTTATATTTGCTTTATGTTTCTTTTTCTCAAATAGTAAAAAAGAAAAATCTCTGCCTTTAACTCCAACTATGTCTGACGCACCTTTTGAAATAGGGAAAAGTGTAGGCATGATAGACAGCCCAGAGATTATGGAAGCCTCTGGCTTAGTTGCCAGCAGGAACAACTCCCACGCTCTTTGGGTACACAATGATAGCGGGGACAAAAACCGCATTTTCTTAATTAGTGAAAGTGGAAAATTGTTAGCCACTTTTACCATTGATAGTGCCAAACATAGAGACTGGGAAGACATTACCATAGGAGAGGAAAATGGTATCAATTACCTATACGTCGGCGACATAGGGGACAATTTTGCTCGCAACGAGGTAAATACCATTTATCGCTTTCCCGAGCCTCAGATAAGTCCACAAGACTCCCCTATTGACAGCACAATTAAGGAGGTCAAAACTATCCAATTTCGCTATCCTGACGGAAAAAGGGACGCAGAATGCCTCATGTTTGACCCAGCTACCAAAGACCTCATTATTATTTCTAAGCGAGAGGACAATGTAGGCATCTATCTCGCCCCCTATCCACAGTCCTTTACAGAAATCATCACTTTGCAGAAAGTAGGAGAACTACCCTTTAACCAAATAACCGCAGGAGATATTTCACCTAATGGCAAAGAAATCTTAATAAAAAATTACCTAAAAGTATATTATTGGAAAAAAGAAGGTCAGGAGAGCATGATAGAGTTGCTCCGTAAACCCTATCTCAATCTACCTTATCAAAGAGAGGTACAAGGCGAAGCGATTGCTTGGAAGATAGATGGCTCAGGCTATTTTACGCTGAGTGAAAACCCCCTGAAACAGCCTCTCCATTTGTTTTTTTATCAAAGGAAATGATTGCAAAAAATAACATAAATGCGATTTTTAAGTGAAATATATTTAAGTACATGAGCAAAATTAATCGCTCCACCCCCAGCCCTTCAGTTGCACTGCGCCCCCAAAGGAGAAAGGAGTTAAAATGTTGATTATCAAAAAGTCTTTCCCCTGATAGGAAAGATTTAGATAGGGGCAAAGGAACATTTTAATTTATTGAATTACTTAAAAAATCAAAATATGAGTATCCATTTCTTTACAGAGGACATCAAATACCAAGTCAAGCATAAAAGTATCCTTAAAAAGTGGCTCAAAGAAGCCATTAAAGCGCATCATTATCTGCTCCAAGAACTCAATGTCATTCTATGCTCTGACGATTACCTCTATGAAATGAATATCAAATACTTAGACCACGATACACTCACCGATGTCATTACTTTTGACAATTCTGATAAGGAGCAGACAGTAGAGGGTGATATTTTTATCAGCTTAGACCGCATCAAAGAAAATGCCCAAAATCTTAATATTCCTTTTGAAAAGGAACTCCATAGAGTAATTATTCACGGGACATTGCATCTCTTAGGCTTCAAAGACAAAACCTCACAAGACCAAGAAATCATGCGAAAAATAGAAGATTTTTGGTTAGAAAAGTTGGTTTTAGACTAAGACATCAGGCTTTAGTACACTCATTCAAAGATTTACTGTTTAATTTAACTATTTAGTTAAAATTTTAGTTAAATTATTTGGATAATAAATTTTTGTTCCTTTACTTTGTAGCATCAATTTAGCAGAAGGAATTTAGCAGATGATAAAAACAGAAAACACACCTATTGCAGAACAGGAACTTTCCACCGAAGAGAAAATTTTAGCGGCGGCTCGTAGCGTATTTACCAAAAAGGGAATGTCGGGAGCGCGTATGCAGGACATCGCAGACGAAGCAGGCATCAACAAAGCCTTATTACATTACTATTTTCGCAGTAAAGAAAAACTATTTGATAGGATTTTTGAAGAAGCAAGCAATAAAATGTTTTCCATACTCAACAGCATCATTGCAGATGAAAAACTCTCTGTGAGGGAAAAAATCAAAGACTTGATAGAAAATTATATCAATATGGCGATTGCCAATCCCTATATTCCTGCTTTCGTAATGGGTGAGGCGAACCAAAATCCTGATTTTATAAAAGAATACTTGATAAAAAAGATTTCTGTGCATAAGCAGTTGATTGCCCATTTTCAAGAGGCAATCAGTTTGGGAGAGATAAAACCAACCAATCCTGTGCAGTTGTTTATGAATGTGATGTCGCTGGCTGTTTTCCCTTTTATCGTCCGACCTATTTTTCAGGCAGGTTTTGGCGTAACAGACGAGCAGTTCAACGCACTCATGGAGCAAAGGAAAAAGCACTTGGTGGAGTTCATCATGGCGGCGATAAAACCGTAAGGGAGTGATGAGTTATAAATTATGAGTTATGAATGGAATGCAAAATTTAGTAGCTTTTAAAATATAAAATACTAAAATTCAATTTTTTACGTGTTATCACATGAAAAACAAAAACCTAAGTAAAAAATAATAACTTATAACTATACATATATTTTAACCAAATAATTAAAACAAAAAGTTAAATGAAAAAAGAAGTAAAAGAGATACTGATTTCTATGGGGATAGTAGAAACAGCCATTACAGAAAAAGCACATTTGATGTACGATTTGGGCTTAGACAGCCTTGATGTTACTGAGTTTGTGATGTTGGTAGAAGAAAAATTCAAGATTGCGATTCCTGACTCTGCACAAGAGAAAATTGCCACAGTAGGAGATTTGTTTGCCTACTTAGAAGCAAACACCAAAGTAGCCTTAGCCACTTAGTGAAAATTTTTTTAAACATAATTTAACCAAAAAGTTAAATCATACAATAAAATCAACTTAGTTAAACCTTAAAATGAAAAAGTTTTTGCTCATTATCGCTATTGTTTGCTTGCCTTTTGGCTTTGCTCAGGCACAAACTCCTTTGAGTTTGCAACAGTGCATCGACAAGGCTTTGCAGGAAAATCTAAGCATCAAATCGGCTCGCTATGACATAGACCTCACCAATGACAAAATCCAAGAGGTAAAAGCGGGCTTGTTTCCACAAGTAAACTTAAACGCCAACTATCAATACAATACGCAGATCGCCAAACAATTAGCCCCTGCCGCTGCTTTTGGTGGCAAGCCAGGCGAGTTCCTTACCCTGCAGTTTGGCGTACCTATTACGACTACTATCGGGGTTTCTGCCAATCAAGCCTTGTTCAATGCCCAAATCTTTATTGGCTTGAAAGCGGCAAAAACTGCAGGCGAACTTTCTCAACTCCAACTGCTTAGAAGTCAAGAAGATGTGGTTTACAACGTGAGTGCCACTTACTACAATGCTCAAAGTTTGGCGCAACAGGTTGACTTGTTAAAACAAAATTTGGCTTCTGTGCTAAAACTCATTGATACATCTAATTTGCTCTATCAGAATCAATTAGGAAAGAAAATAGATGTAGAACGCTTAGAAGTAAACCGTGCCAACTTAGAAACGCAAATTGAAAACTTGGAAAATACATATAGTCAGTTGATTAGCTTGTTAAAATTTTTGACGAATACCCCACAAGATACTCCTTTGGAAATCCAAAAAGACATACAAACCGACCTCAATGCGCTTTTGCAAGAAGCAGGAAGCATAGAGCAACGCACTGAATTTAAGCTACTTGAAGTTCAAAAAGTGTTGAACGGCTTTGAGCAGAAGCAAATCAGTAGTGCCTATTTTCCGATAATTTCTTTGGTAGGGCAGTATGCCCAACAAGGCTTTGCCAAGCCGGGAGAGTTGGATTACAGGTCTTTTCCTGTGAGTTTTGTTGGCGTACAGTTGCAAATGAATCTATTTGACGGTTTTAACAAAATGTATAAAATGCGTCAGAAAAAAATAGAATTGCAAAAGTTGGAAAATCAAGTACTTACTTTCAAAGAAAATACGAGCAGGGAAATGACCAATGCCCGCAACACTTTGAGAGTCAATTTGAAAAGCCTGACCTTTCAACAAACAAATATGACTTTGGCACGAAAAGTTTATGAGCAAACACAAATGCAGTTCAAAGAGGGAATCGTAGGGATTACTGACGTACTTAATGCAGAAAATGCCCTGAAAGAGGCTCAAACCAACTACTTAACGGCTTTGGTGAAGGTCAGAGTAGCGGAATTGGATTTGAAAAAAGCAAATGGAACACTCATAAATAAATGACAGAATCTGGAATTTGAAAATCTGTAATCTGGAATGGAAAAATTAGTCTCGTCCCTAACGGGACTTTTATGGGTTTGCTGTTATCTTTTTGTAGAAAAAAAGTAAAACACATTTGCCCAAGTCTTGTTAGGTACGGAACTCAATAAAATATTTTAAAAAATCAAAAATAAAGCGAATAAGAAATTTTGCCAATCCTTTTAAAACCATGAAAAAAGTCATCATTGCATTAGTCATTATCGGAGCTATTGGGCTGACAGCTTGGAAGCTATCCGAAAATAAAAAAGCAGTAGAAGAAAAAGTGTACCGCCGAGACCCCAACACCCAAGTCTTGGTAAAAACTGCCAAAGTAACACTCCAAGAGTTAAATCAGGTGCAAACTTGGTTAGGCACTTTTGAGCCAAACAGGGAAATCAAAATCCTTTCTGAAACCAACGGCAAGGTCGTAAAAGTAGGCATTAGCGAGGGAGAAAGGGTAAGCGCAGGACAACTCATTGCCCAAGTAGATAGCGATATTTTGCAATATCAAATCCTTGCAGCAGAGGCAAACTACCAAGAAGCACAAGCAGATGTAAGACGTTACCAAAACCTCACCAAAGAGGAAGCAGTCGCAAAAATCCAATTGGAGAAAGCAAATTTGTCAGCCAAAGCTGCGGAATCCCAACTCAAAGTCTTGCAAAAGCAGTTAAAAAATACGACTATCGTTGCACCTTTTAGTGGCACGATTACCTCTAAAACTTTTGACTTAGGAACGGTCTTAGCCATGGGAACACCTTTGGCACAACTCACTGATATTTCGGCAGTTAAGCTCGTAATTAATGTCCCTGAGAAAGACATTTTAAAGTTCAAAGAAGGGCAAAGCGTCAATGTTACCACAGATGTATTTCCAAATCAGCAGTTTGCGGGAAAGGTAACTATGATAAGTGCTAAAAGCGACAATGCTCATAACTACCCTGTGCAGATTTTAGTGAATAATAGTAGTACGAACCTATTGCGTGCAGGTATGTACGGTTCGGTAGTGATAGACAATAGCTTGAAAACAAATGCCTTAGTGATTCCAAGAAATGCTTTGGTAGGTACTGTAAAACAACCACAAGTTTTTGTAGTAGAAAATGGAAAAGCAGTGCTTAAAAACATTCAAATTGGCACATCAAGTAATGATTTTTACGAAGTAACGGAAGGATTAAAGGAAGGCGAAATCGTGATTATTAGCGGTCAAGTGAACTTGGAGAACGGAACGCTGGTGAAGGAGTAATTCTAAATCTGGAATCAGTAAATGAGGAATATAGAATGAAATACAAAAAATCTTAATTCCAGATTCCAGATTAAAAAATTTTACATTCAAAAATTAATTTAAGATGACATTAACAGAAATAGCTATCAAACGTCCTTCGCTGATTATTGTAATTTTCAGTGTATTGACTCTGGGAGGGATTTTTGCCTATAAAAATTTGGGCTACGAACTGATGCCTGATTTTGCTGCCCCCGTGATTACGATTACTACGGTTTATCCTGGTGCTTCGCCTTCGGAGGTAGAGAGTTCAGTTACTAAAAAAATTGAAGACGCTATCTCAGGTTTGGAAAATATAGAGGACATGACATCTAAATCGTTGGAAAATGCCTCCGTGATTGTGGTCAATTTTAAGCATGGGACAGACATCAACTTGACTTTGCAAGATGCTCAACGGAAGATAGATAATATAAGAAAAAACCTACCTACAGAAGTACAAGCCCCGCTTATTTCCAAAATTGCAATTAACGACCAACCTATTATGCAGGTAGCGGTCAATGCAAATTTGGCAGATAGAGTGCTGTACGACAAGATGAAAAATGAAATTTTGCCTCAAATTCAGCAGTTGAAAGGGGTAGCCCAAGTAGATATGATGGGGGGGGAGGAGCGTGAAATCAGAGTAAATGTGAACAAAGACAAATTGGCTTTTTACAAGGTTTCGCTTTTGCAAGTTACCCAAGCGATTAAACAGGCAAATATGGAGTTCCCTACAGGCAAGATAAAAAACCCTGACGACCAAATGACGGTGAAATTAGCTGGGAAATTTGCTTCCATAGATGACTTGAAAAATTTAGTGATTTTCACTCCGCCAATGGGCAGCCCTATTCGTCTGAGTGAGGTGGCAGATGTAACCGATGGAATTGCAGATATTTCAAGTATCATTCGTTTCAATGGACAAAACGGGATTGGCTTGCGTATCAGGAAACAAGGAGATGCTAATGCAGTAGAAACTTCCAAAGTGATACGCCTAAAAATGGCTGATTTGGAGAAGCAATATGCCAAAGAAAACTTAAAATTTGTCATTGCTGATGATGTTTCTCTTTTTACCTTAGATGCAGTTGATGCGGTAACTCACGATTTGGAAATTGCGATTGTATTGGTGGGTTTGGTGATGTTACTTTTCTTGCATAGCCTGCGTAACTCGCTGATTGTCATGATAGCAATTCCTGCCTCTTTGGTATCTGCACTGTTAGCAATGTGGATTTTGGGCTATACGCTAAACTTGATGACGCTGTTGGCTATGAGTTTGGTGATTGGGATTTTGGTGGACGACTCTATTGTGGTGTTGGAAAATATTTATAGGCACTTGGAAATGGGAAAAAAGCCAAGACAAGCGGCTTTGGACGGTAGGAATGAAATTGGTTTTTCCGCGCTTTCCATTACTTTGGTGGACGTAGTAGTGTTTTTGCCTATTACTTTTGTCAATACTTTGATTGCTGACCTTTTGAGACAATTTGCTGTGGTAGTGGTCGTTTCTACCTTGATGAGTTTGTTTGTGTGCTTTACGCTTACGCCTTGGTTGGCTTCTCGTTTTTCAAAACTCATTCATTTGAATCCTAAAAATCCGCTTCAATGGGTCTTGATTCAGTTTGAAAAAGGCTTAGACAGTTTCACAAATGGATATGTAAAAGTAGTTCGCTGGGCATTGAATCACAAACTGTTAGCTGTTGGAATTATTTTATTGCTTTTCTTTGGCACAGGGCAAGTGATGAAGTTGGGCATTTTAGGGCAGGAGTTCGTGGCAAGGGGCGACCAAGGCAAGTTTGTGCTTCGCATGGAATACGACAAAAACACCTCTTTGCAACGCAACAACTTGATTACAAAGCAAATAGAAGATTATATTTTACAAAAGAAAGAAGTTGAGTATATTTTCTCTAACGTAGCTGGGGCTTCCTCTGGGGTAACTTCCACAGGCTTGGGGGCAGAAAATAAGGCAGAGTTGACGGTGCAGCTATTTCCTGCCAATAAAGTAAAAAGAGAAAATACGGAAAAATACATGACGCAAGTTCGTAAGGAGTTAGCTGAAAAATTTGCAGGGATTGATATTTCCTCTTCCGTGATTGGTTTAGTAAACTCTGGGCAAGCCCCAATTGAGATAATTCTTAGCGGCGAAAACTACGAGCAGGTCATTCAAACAGCCAACAAAGTTAAACATATTGTGTTGAATACCGCAGGGGCAAATGACGTGCAGGTTTCTGTACAAACAGGCAATCCTGAACTTCGCGTAGATTTGGACAGGGAAAAAATGGCGCGACTGGGCTTGAACATCACTACCGTGGGGGCAACCCTTCAAAATTCCTTGGCAGGAAATGACGACTCAAAGTATAGCGAAGGAGGTAACGACTACAAAATCAGGGTAATGCTTGACGCTTTTGACCGCAAAAACCCTGAAGATGTCAAAGAAATTGCCTTTTTGAACGCACAAGGACAGTTAATTAAACTTTCTCAATTTGCAACTATTAGCCAAAGTACCGCCCCTTCTATGTTGGAGCGCAAAGACCGCAGAGGTTCGGTTACGGTAACAGCCTATAACGTGGGGAGAGGCTCTGGCTCAGTAGCCGAAGACATCCAAAAAGAACTTGCTAAAAACCCACTTCCTGCGGGTATAGACCTCAAATGGGGGGGCGACATCAAAAGACAAAACGACTCTTTTGGTGCATTGGGCTTGGCGTTGTTGGCTTCTTTGATATTGGTTTACCTGATTATGGTGGCACTGTACGACAATTATGTTTATCCTTTTGTAGTTCTTTTCTCTATTCCTGTGGCAATGATTGGTGCGCTCTTAGCGTTGAACTTGTCCATGTCCAATTTCAGTATTTTTGCGGGTTTGGGCATAATCATGCTTTTGGGTTTGGTGATGAAGAATGCAATTTTAATAGTGGACTTTGCCAATCACTTGAAAGAGAAAGGTATGAAAACCTTTGAGGCACTTTTAGAAGCCGTAAGAGAACGTATGCGTCCCATTTTGATGACTACGGTAGCGATGGTGTTCGGTATGATTCCGATAGCGATAGCCAAAGGTGCTGGGGCAGAGTGGAAAAATGGCTTGGCGTGGGTGCTGATAGGGGGCTTGCTCAGTTCTATGTTCCTGACGATTGTCCTTGTTCCTATCATGTATGCTACGGTGGACATGGTGAAAGAGAAGTTTGAGAAGTGGTTTGGGGGGAAAAAGGAAAAGGTAGTGGAGGAGGTTTTGGAGGTGGTGTAGGTTTGCTTACACCTGTCAGGTTTCCTACACCTGTCAGGTTTTAAAAACCTGACAGGTGTATAGAGCTTAATCAAACTCAATAATATACTTATCAAATTCATTTTCACTATGTTGTAACTGATGAAAATACTTATATTCATTTGCATCTCCAAACCAAGTTAGCAGTTCTTCTCTTTGCAAGCGAGTAGGCTTGTTAGAAATATGACTATAATAAGAGGAATAAGGATAATCTTTGAAGTCTTTGACAAAACCATGCTTTTGAGGATTGTAGTGAATATACCAAACCAAACGACTGAAATAGGCACTATCTTCTACAATCAATCGCTTAAAAGGACTCTCAAAAAGGCTTCCTGTGCGATTGTATGCTTTATTGATGGCTTTAGAGTAAGCATTAAACATATCGGAAAAGTGCTTGCTGACTACTCTTTCTGCGCTATGCAAACCTTCTTGGTGCGGAGATTTTTTGTTTTCTATCAAATTTTCCTTTACTCGCACCAAGAGATGAAAATGGTTTTTAAGCAGGCAATAAGCAAAAGTATCTAAAGCAGGAGAAAGGTAAAGAGCATACTTTTCTAAAAAATAGGCATAGTTTCGTTCCTCTATGAATAGATTAGTCCCGTTGTTACCACGATTGTAAATATGGTAGATTTTCTCTTCTTCTAATGGTAGGGTTTCATTTTGGATTTATATTTTATGTTTACTTACACCTGTCAGGTCTTTGTATTTACACCTGACAGGTTTTAAAAACCTGACAGGTGTGATAAAACCTTGCACCACTTTCGACTCATCTGAGCTACTCACAGCACAAGGTTAGGTTTTCTTTGCCCTCTTTGAAAGGGACAGGACAATTGCTTGTTCCTATTTGATGTCCTCCGACTATTCTATACGAGCTAAAAGGAAATAACTAAGCGGAAGCCCAAGTTGTTGTTGCGATTCGTAGGCGTGTTGTTGTTACGATTCGCTACACGACAATTCTCAGGATTGTTGTTCCAGCTACCGCCACGATTGACGCGGTTAGTGCCTAATAGCAAATGCCCTTTAAAGCCCCAAAGATAGGCTTTTTCTGAAATTCAGCGTATTTGCCTTGAAAATAAAAGAGAGCAAAGGCAGAATTTTTTGCTGATATTTACTTTCGGTTATCAAACCTCTCTCAAAGTCTGTTTTGGCTCTATTAATTTTATGTATAAATCTGATTTTACTCTTATGAAGTAGCTTTACATGAGTAGGGAAAAGGCGATAACCCAAAAAGGGCAAGCCCTGTGAGGTAAAATTTAGTAAAGTAGGTTTTAAAGTGCATTTTAAGTTGGTTTCTATATAATCATTGATTTTTTCTTTGATCTCTTTGAGAAATTCTTTGGAGTCGTGCCAAAGCACCATGTCATCCATATAGCGCACATAGTTCTTACATTGCAAATTTTCCTTGATAAAATGGTCTAAACCTGCCAGATAATGATTGGCAAAATATTGGCTGGTCAGGTTGCCTATTGGGACACCTCTGTCTGGAGAAGCCGCGTAGCTGTCTATGATTTGATAAAAAATTTGCAATAATCGCTTATCTTTGAATCGCTTTGCCAATTGGCTTTTGAGTACGCTGTGGTGGATACTATCAAAGAATTTTTTTACGTCTAATTTGAGGAAAAAAGTATGCTTTTGAGTGAAATGCTGTGCTTTTTCCAATGCAGCATAAACGCCTTTGCCTTTTCTGCTCGCATAGCTTTCATAGACTTGGTAACGCTCAAAATAGGGGTGGCAAACGTTCATCAGCGCATGATGCAAGACTTGCTCACTAAAAGCAGAAGCACATATTTGGCGTTCTTTGGGTTCATAGACTTTGAAATAGCGATAATTGCCTACGCTTACTTTTCCGCTAAGAATTTCGCTTTGAAGATTTAATAAATTGATTTCTAAATCATTGGAGTAATCAAGCACTTGGCGACTGTATCTCTTGCCTTTGCCAGCCTTCCAAACCGCAAGGCGCAAATTATCCGTGTCTGCTATACTATGAAGTAAGTTGCCCACTCTTTTCATCGGCTTCTAAGGCTTTGATAAATAGCTGTCCGTATTTCTCTACTTTTTTCTCTCCTATGCCTTTGATGGTTTTCATTTTGGCAAGGGTAAACTCTGGTAACTTTGCCAATTCTGCCAATTCCTCGTCTGTGAAAACTGCAAAAGCGGGTATCGCCTCATTTTGGGCTATTTGTTTGCGTATCTCACGCATACGCGAAAAACGCTTAAAAACCGCTTCTTCAAGCACCTGCTTGTAATCTGTTTTTACTTTTTCTCCACTCATTGGTGTAGGGGCAGTATCCAAATACTTGATACAAAAACTCCAAAAAGAGCTTCCTGAGTGGTGAATCAATTGATTTTCTACTTGTAATATCTTTTTGCTTCGCAAGAAAATATTGAGTTCTTCGTTGGCAGACTCTCCGCCAATGATAGGAATACTAAAAATTTTAATTTGCATAAAAAAAAAATCGGGGGGCTTACGCCCCATTATTTACTTTCTTATTTTCGCTTCGCATTGATTATTGTTGTCATTGGCTTCGTTCCACTTCGCCTATTCCAACAAAATCATGCTTCGCTTTTTTATTTTTATTTTTTGCTCATATAGAATAGTCAGAAAACATCAATAGAAACTAAAAGGAAATAACTAAGCGGAAGCCCAAGCTGCGGTTGCGATTCGAAGGCGTGTTGAAGAAACGAAACGCTACACGACAATTCACAGGATAGTAGAACCAGCTACCGCCACGAAGGACGCGGTAAGAGCCTATATTTTTATTTACAGGATTTTTTGCGCCGCGCGTTTTTTCATAAAAATCCTTGTCATAAGCGTCTTCGCACCACTCCCATACATTACCACTAAGGTCGTAGATACCCAATTGATTGTGCTTTTTCGTTCCCACAGGTTTTGTGCCAAAACTTCTACTATTGAGTGCTTCTGGAGTACATACATTGTCAAAGAACCAAGCAAAATCGTCTAATTCTTTCTCCGTGTTACAACCTGCATATTTGTAATTATCTTTCCAATATATGCCTCCTTTGGCGGTGTATTCCCACTCTGCTTCGGTAGGCAGTCGCACTGTTTTTCCTGTCTTTTAGCTTAACCATTGGCAGTAGGCTTGGGCATCATGCCAAGAAATATGGATAACGGGGTGCCAGTCATCAGTCTGTTTTTTTCCAAAAACATCACACTCCCAATTTGTATTTTCGCCAATTCTGCTTATCCATTGATTTTCTACTAAAACACTAATATAACTTCCTTTGGTTTCTATATATTCGTCTGTCCACATGCCATCTCTAAATATCCTAATAGGTGTACCTTTTTCTGCGTCAGTTTGGTAGCCTGTCGCTTGGATAAAAGCCCTAAAATCACCTACGGTAACAGGGTACTTGCCAATGGAAAAGGAGTCTACACTGACTTCATGCACAGGTTGTTCATCAGTGCAGTACCACTCAACTCCATCTCTGCCAATAAATTCGTTGATTTCGTCTTGCCCCATTTCAAAAGTGCCACCTTCTACTTTTACCGCAAGCAAAAGTGGGCGCAGTATGCCTAAGCAATTAAAAGTGTAGTCTTTGCCTTCAAAGATTTTGCTTAGTTCGGGGCTTTGCGATACAGGCGTATCATGCAGGTAGAGTGCTTTGAGAGTACGAATTTCTATGATTGTTTTTAAGAAAGCTATCTCGCTGACGTTTAGCCCATTCAAATCTATTTCAGTAAGCTGGGTAAAGACTTCTTTGCAGTAAGCATTGTTGGTTTGGGCAAAGGCAAGCATTTCGCCCAAACCCTGCCAGCGGTCAGCGACCCTGTCGGTCGTTAAAGTTCGGATAGTTTTTTTATCCTTTTGGAAAAACAGCTTTTCAAAGGCATACTCTAAGGCAAACTGCTTGGTGTAGAGGCTTTTCGTAATTACTACGGTCTGACTATCGTCTGACCCGCTTACCCACTCTTTAAATACTTGATAATCTGCAAAAACATAGTGCTTTTGCTCATCTTCATTGCAAAGCGAGTAAAGATAGCCTACTATCTCGTACCAGTATTTTTTTGCTTTGAAGTCTTGGAATCGGTCTTTGTATTTGATGAGGAGGGCGCGGATAGCTAAGTTAGGAATAAGCAACAAAAGCTCATATAACTCCTTATCAAAATCCCACTCGTGTTGTTCAAAAAATGAATGACTTTTTTTCTTGTGCTGTCTGTCTTTTCTGTCAGGATTTCTTGGTAGAGTTGTACGGTATCAGCATTGCTGGGCTTTTCTACAAAGCCTTCTTCCCTGATACTGCTGTCGAGTAGGTTCAGCACAAGGAAGTAGTCATAAAAGGCTTTGTGGGCAAAGCTGTACTTGTCATCTTTTTCGTTGCGTGTAAAAAAGGAACGACTTAGTGCATCTTTTTTTATTTGGCTCAGGGTTTTGAGTTCATCCGCCTGCCAACCATCCTGCCCTTTTTCGTAGAGGTTTTTAGCTAACCATTGGGCATCTTGTTTGAGCCGGTTTTCAGTTTTGCTAAGTCCCTCTTGGGTAATCTCATTTTGGTTTAGCACCTTGCTTTCTCTTTCTGCCCACTCTTTTACGATTTGGGCATAGATTTGGGCAAGAAAATAAAAGGGTTTTTCCGTAGTGAAAAGAAAGTCTAAATAGGTCAAAATCAAAGGTCTATAAAACAAACTTTCCTCTTTCCCCTTTACGATGGCAAGGGCTTTTGCCTGTTTTGCTTTGTCTGGAAATTGGGCAGCAATGAAACTTTCAATGCTTTTTTTATTCATTTTTCCTATCTCTACTCGCAGGAAAGTCATCTTTGCTATTTGCGTAGGGACTTGGGCATCTCTCTCAAAAAGCTGGATACGCGCAGAAATAAATACTTTTTTGAAGTTTTGCAAACCTAAAATAAGTTCTCGGAAGCGGGCAGTATAGTCTTGGGTGCGAGCCTTATAGTCTTCATCAAAGGCATCTATAAAAATAATGGTTTCTTGTTCTTTCCCTCTGCTTTGCTCCTTTACTTGCGCTATTCTCTGGTCGGTGTCTGAACCGCAATAGACAAAAGCCAAGTGGTAAGCAGGATATTTTTTAGCCAATTCTACAAAGACCTTTTGGAAAACCAATGTTTTACCCATGCCCGATTCTGCCACAAGCAGGCACACTTTGGGGCTTACCTCTGCCAGCTTTTTCCACAGTCTAAGCAAATCTGGGCGATTTTCTTGCTTAAAGTGATTTCTTAGTGGGGTATATTTATTAAGCAAGTCACCGAACTTACTTGGGAGCAAAGGAATATACTTGCTTATTTTTTCTTTTACATCTTCTCTGGAACCGACTCCATGAAAAAAGGAAAATAGGCTTTCGTAATACGTTTTCTTGCTATCCAAAAAAGGCATGATTCTTAGCCAGAAACCCACAAATGCCGATTTCTTAGGTGTTACTACTACACGGACAGTTTCAGGCGTAGGAATAGGCTCGCCTGTTTCCTCTTTCGTATCGTCCTGTTTTTCGGAAGAGGAAGTTACTTTTTTTGAGTATCTGCAAAAGATTTGAGGCGTTTAGGAAAATCAAAATCATATTTTCCAAAATTAAATTCTTGGCGTAGTCTGTTAAAAATTCCTTTATCATAAACATAAGATGATGATTCTATTTCCTTAAAAAATTTATCATAATCTCCTGTATCAACTATGATTTTTAAATGCTCTTTAAATTCTTCTAAATTCATATCATCGATTTTGGGTTGATTATCTAATGTTTGTAGCTTATTTTTATCTGTATTTGGCTTATCTTCATTGCCAATATAATGGTGGTAATGTACTTCTTGCTTTTCAATAGTAATGGTGGTATGCCCATGAATATTAAACTCCGAGTTATTCGCATTACCAATATTGTAAATCTTTTCAGCACGCTGCACGTTGGTTTCAGTAGTTTGGCTTGCTTCTTTGAGCAAACTATCAAGTTTTTCACTGAGTGTTTTTAATTGCTCTCCTATGACCTGCCCAGAGGGGTTTTGTTTTTGCAAATCTTCCATCATACTCATTTGCTCTTGGGAGAGCATTAGCAAATGCTCTACATTTTCAGCAGTCTGCACTGCGTATAGATAGGTGTCTTTTTGCCAAATCAAAGCGGCAAAAACAGGCTCTTTTTTGAGTTTTTCTCTCAAAAATTGATGAAAGTGCAATAAATCTTCTTCTGCATAGTGCGTTTGGGTAGGCTTAAAGTTTTTGATGAGTTGTTGTAATTTTTCATCAGAAAACTCATTGTCAGAAAGAAATAATTGGTAAAAAAACTCTTTTTCATAATCACTTTGTTTGAAAATGAGTTCTAAAAATCCAATAAAGCCAGTATACGTAAATTCTTTTGTGCTATCACTTTTTGCTTTTTCCTTCGCAAATTCCTCTACTGCTTTTTTGAACACCATTGCAAAAATGTGTTCTATGCCTCTCCTTTCAGTGAGTTTGTCTTTTGCAAAGTTAAGTGTGGGTTTTAGCAAAGGGCTTGCTATTTTCCCTCCATAGTTTTTGATAGTATTTAATGCCCAAGCACTGCTAAATAGTTCCATAAGTTGATTAGTTAAAAGTAGAGTTATTGGCATTGTCAATATTATAAATTTTCTCAGCAATTTGGGTGATATCGGGTTTATTTTTTTGCATTTCTTCTTTCTCAGACACTTGGAAAGTGTCTGTTATTTTTTCCAGCTTCCAATTTTTAGCTTCCTCTTTGGCATACATCTCCCAAGGCATTTTGTTGGGCAGTGCCTCTCTCAAGCCCTTGCGGTACAAGCCACGCAGGTGAGTTGTCCCATTTTTCATGCTTATTTCGTCTTTTGCCTCCTGCCAAGCCCTTTCTAAGTCCATTTCCTGCCCTATACCTTTGTAGAAGCGAACCGCCAAGTCAGTCGCTACCTCATCATTGACCTCGCTTACTGTGCCTATCACTACAGGAATCCCCGCTTGGGAAAGTTCTTTGGCTTGCTGTTCGGTAGTGCAACCATTAAAAAAGACCAATTGCAAACCTTTTTGTTTGGAAAGGAAGGCGACTAAGCCTTCGCCGTGAGCAGTTTGATTTACACCTGTCAGGTCTTTAAGACCTGACAGGTGTAGGAAACCTGACAGGTGTAGTGAGGATTCCAAAAGCAACTGATAGCCGTCTGCGTGTCCGCCAAAATGGAAAATCGCAATCCTATCCCTATAGCGGCTATCTTGGAATACGTCTATGATTTGCTCTATGCTTGCATTAGACCGCTCTACTATTTCGCAAAGTCCTTGTTTTTCAGCTTCTTGGAGTGCTTTTCGGATTCCATTGTGTTCCGCAGGAATATTTCTTAAATACCTCGCGTTGTTCACTTTGTCATTGGCAAAGGCAAGGAAAATGACGGGTAGAGGCATAGTTTTCCATATTTTAAGGTTTTCTTAGATTGATTTCAAGAGAAGTATTTGCAATTTTAATTATATAAAACATGATAATCAATTATATATTATTTTTTTAATAAAAAAAGTAAAGCCAAAGTACTTTTACTTTGGCTTTGTCTTAATCAAGAGAGTGAAATTATAGCAATATCAATAACCCGGATTTTGCGTCATATTAGGGTTATTTGTTGTTTCACGAAAAGGAATAGGCCACAAGGCAGCATTAGGGTTAGTTAAACCTAAAACTGCTTGCAATCTTCCTGTGCGCTTTAAATCAAACCAACGATGACCTTCTAAAGCGAGTTCTAAACGCCTTTCACGCTCTACGGCTAAGCGCATTTCATCTTGAGAAATAGAAGCAGATAGCTCAGCTAACCCCGCTCTTCTTCTAATTTGGTTGATAAGTGGTAATGCTTCAGCAGTTCTATTCAGTTCTACCAAAGCTTCTGCATAGTTTAGTAATACTTCTGCATAACGCAAAACAATCACATTATCGTCACCATTAGCAATGCGGAAATATTTGATACCCAAGCCTGTAAGGATAGTTCTACCATCAATTACTGTACCTGCTTGGGCTATGGTAGCTGCTCTTCTTGCATCATTTGCCTCGTAAGCAGTTGGCAAAGTAGAGCCAGCACCAGTAGGACGTACTTCATTTCTTCCTCCAAGGGAAGTAGGCCAATTAAAAAATGCCATAGAGTTCCCATCTACACTATTGAAATCAATTTCAAAGATTGATTCGGGCGAGGCATTTTTAGTTTCAAAGAGCGAACGATAGTTAGAAACCAAATTAAATCGATTACTTTTTACTACTTGGTCTGCGGAAGCAATTGCACCTTGATAATTCTTCTGGTATAAGTAAACTCTTGATTTTAGTGCAGTTGCTGCCCATTTAGTAGCACGATTAGCTTGCACATCAGGTAGGTTCTGCTCGGCAAAATTCAAGTCTTCTATAACTTGAGCATACACTTCTGCTTCTGAGTTACGCCTTACATTTAATACAGCAGGGTCAGGGCTTCTTGTTGGCTGTAAAATGATAGGCACACCTCCCCAAATCCTTACTAAATCGAAATAGAATAAAGCCCTTAAAAAGCGTGCTTCTGCTACAGCCCTATTGGCATTAAAAGCAGGGTCTTGAATTTTAGGGGCAGCATCTATAACGTTATTGGCACGATTAATACCCTCATAAATAATTGACCACATATTTGTAATTTCAACATTATCAGTCAAAATGGCACGGTTTTTAATCTGAGCAAAACTTGGGAAAGTACCCACGTGAGCTAAATTATCTGCTGCCATATCACCAAATATAGGTAGGCGAATGCCATAATAGTTACCACTTTGTAAGGCGTCATAAATACCAAGAATAGCAGCCTCTACGCCAAATCTATTATTTAGAGCAACTTTATCGTCCAGCGATGCCTGAGGGGCTTGATCTAAAACTTCTTTTTGACAACTTGCCAAAAAAATTAGCAAAAGTCCTAAAAAGTATAACAATTTATTTTTCATATTAAAATATTTTAAAAATCATTTAGAAATTTTAAATAAGTAATTGATTTACAATTAGTAAAAATCATGAAATTAAGCTATAAATCACTAACTGATTATAAACCCAAGTTCACACCTATCGTCATAGTACGTGCTTGTGGAAAAGTTAAGAAGTCCGTCCCTAAGGAGATATTAGAACCACTAAAAGTATTTACTTCTGGGTCTAAACCTGAGTATTTGGTAAAAGTAAGTAAGTTCTGAGCTGCTACATACAGACGTGCATTACGGAATACTTTAGTTTTTTCAATTAAAGACTTAGG
The DNA here is from genome assembly GCF_900113045.1 of Thermoflexibacter ruber. GTDB lineage: Bacteria > Bacteroidota > Bacteroidia > Cytophagales > Thermoflexibacteraceae > Thermoflexibacter > Thermoflexibacter ruber. The sequence goes on along the minus strand of NZ_FONY01000013.1, from coordinate 99,763 downwards.
TAGAGTATAGCCTAATACAACATTTTTCAAACGCAAGTAAGAGCCATCTTCTATCCAATGGTCGGAGTTTCTTCGGTTATTATTGGGGTCTCCCCAAACAGCTCTTGGCATATTGGTATTAGTATTGTTAGGTGTCCAACGATTTAGGATGCCCGAGGTTTGCCCAAAGATACTGTTCATGCCTTCTGAAAATACCCGCGTATGATTCCAAATACTGTTTCCGTACATGAATTGGAAAAAGAACATTAAGTCAAAACCTTTGTAAGAAAGATTGTTTGTAATTCCACCAAAGAACTTAGGCTGTGCATTTCCTAAAATTTCTTGGTCATCCGTTGTAATTCTGCCGTCTCCATTAATATCTTTAAATTTAAAGTCGCCGGGACGAGTTAACGCTGCTTGATAAACCGCACCTGCTCCAAATTTATTTCTTGCTTCTGCATTTAACTGGTCTATTTCCTCTTGGGTTTGGAAGATTTTTTCTACTCTGAAGCCCCTGAAAGCACCCAAAGGTTCGCCTACGGCTACCCAGTTTGCAAAGCCAGCAGCAAAAGGTTGATTATTGAATAGGGCAGTAATTTTATTTCTGATAAAAGATATATTGAAGTTAGTAGTCCACTTAAAGGAAGATGTATTGACATTAGTAGTGTTTAAGGCAATTTCAAGTCCTTTATTCTCTACACTACCTATGTTTTCAGTAATACTTCCGAAGCCAGAAGTAAGCGGTAACTGACGATTCAGGAGCAGAGCATTGGTATTTCTAATGAAATAATCTACTGAGAAGCTGAATCTATCACTTAGAAAACCAACATCTAAACCTGCATTAATATTTTCTCCTTTTTCCCAAGTAAGATTGGGGTTAGCTAATTGGGAAGGAGCAATACCTCCTCTTTGCAAGTAGTTGTTTCCTGAGCCATACAAGCCTAAATACGAGAAGTTACCAAACTCTTGATTACCAGTAACTCCGTAAGTTGCTCTTAATTTCAAGTCGCTCAAAAACTCTATACCTTTCATAAAGTTTTCCTCAGAGATTCTCCAGCCCGCAGATACAGAAGGGAAAGTGCCCCAGCGGTTAGCTTCCGAGAATCTTGAAGAACCATCATAGCGAATACTTGCACTGAATAAATACTTGCCAGCAAAATCATAGTTCACGCGTGCCAAATAAGAGGCAATTCCCCAAGAAGTACCAGAAGATGAAGCATCTGTTTTCACTGCACCCGCAGATAATCTCTTGATATCATTACCAGGAAATACTCGCGCTACTGTCAAAATAGACTCGTAGTTAGACTCTTGGTAAGTAGCCCCTATCAGTGCATTAAAATTATGTTTCTCTCCAAATTTTTTGGTAAAGTTTAAGGTGTTTTCTGTGAGCCAGCTAATATCTTGCGTAGAAACCTCTCTGCCTTCACCATTTACACCTGCACCTTGGTTAGTGGTAGTAGGTAAGAAGAAACGTTCGCGGAAATCCATAGCATCTGTTCCCCAAGAAGTCTTGAAGGTTAAGCCTTTAATAATTTCATATTCTAAATAGGCGTTACCTATTAATCTATGTGTAATTACTTTAATTAAAGGCTCAGTTGCTACGGCTACGGGGTTATCTACTGAGGCATTAGGGTCTCTGCCATAGGTACCGTCAGGATTTCTAACAGGAATATGCGTGCCTAAAAGTATAGCTGCTGAGACAACGCCATAAATGTTGTTATCGTTTTGGATTCTGTTCTGAGCAGAACGAGTAATACCCAAACTCATTCCCACTTTTACTTTCTTGCTAATGCTATGGTCTAAGTTGATACGTGTATTAAAACGATTAAAACCAGAACCTAACACTATGCCTTGTTGGTCAAAATAAGTACCTGAGATACGAAACTTAGTATTTTCTGTCCCCCCAGACACGCTCAAATCATATTGAGAGATGGGGGCGGTACGGAAAATTTCACTAAACCAGTCGGCAGTTGGATAGCTACTTGGAGCATTATCCAAACCCACTAAGCCCAACTGACTGGGTACTACATTAGCCCCGAATCTGTTTCTTACCCCTTCTTGTAAGGCTTCTACATACTGAGGTCCAGTAGCCAATCCTACTTTTTTCCATACTTGTTGTACACCTGTATAAAAGCCAAAATCTATATTTGTTTTACCTTGCTTACCTCTCTTAGTAGTAATCAAGACTACGCCATTAGAAGCACGAGAGCCATAGATAGCTGCAGATGCTCCGTCTTTCAAGATTTCAAAAGACTCAATGTCTGAAGGGTTCAAGTCTGCTAAGGCATTTGTTTGCTGATTTCCCACACCAAAGCGAGCGTAGCTACCCGTGTTGATGGGTACACCATCTACTACATACAAAGGCTCGTTGCTGCCTGTGATAGAGCCAGATCCACGTACGCGCACTGCAATACCGCCCCCAGGAGTTCCAGAGTTTTGCGTAACCATCACCCCCGCAGCTCTACCTTGCAATGCTTGGTCAACCCCAAGTAGAGGTAGGTTAGCGATTTCTTCACTCCTTACAGAGGCTACAGAGCCAGTGAGCTCCTTCTTGTTTTGTGTTCCGTAGCCGACTACAACAACTTCTGTAAGAAGCTTTTGGTCTGTCTGCATAGAAATATCAATGGTGCTTCTATTCCCAATTTGCACTTCTTGGTTCAAGAAACCCACAAAACTGAAAATTAATGCCTGAGCATTAGAAGGTACTTGTAACTTGTATGTACCATCAGTACTTGTGGCTGTACCAACCGTAGTACCTTTGACTACTACGTTCACTCCCGGGAGTGGATTACCGTCTTCCGATGAAGTTACCTTCCCAGAGATAACGCGGTCTTGTGCTTGTGCAATATTGGTGAATGCAATTGCTGTAAGAAGCACTAAACCATAAAGTAAGAGTCGTTTCATGTTTTAAGATTTAGGTTAAACAATTAAATAATAAAAATTAATACTTAGTTAAAATAAAAAACAAATTAACTTATTAATGATTAGGTAGGTTGTTGATATGAATGTTAATTGAGGTTTGCAAATAAAACTAATATTTTTAATAAATGATTAAGAAATTTTGTTAAAAATTCATACTAAAAAAGCAAACACCTGATAATGAGATACTAAAATATTTAATTTTACCTTAAATGATAAACAAAAGAGGAATTAACACAAAGTTAATTCCTCTTTATTTATAAAACTATGGTAAAATCCTCTATAATCTTACCAGCCCGGATTCTGCTGTTTTGCCAAAGTCGGATTATTCACTATTTCTTCCGAAGGTATAGGCCAAAGGAAGCGGAAATCCGCATAAGGAATGGCAGGTTGCATAGGGAAAGTAGTTGCAGGATTATTGGTATATAGCGGTGCGAAGTTAGAAATACCACGATTGGCTTTAGCTGGGATACCGCCTACATCAAAGTTAGGGTCTTTGGAAAGCCTGTGAATATCACCCCATCTTAACCCTTCGCCTATAAACTCAATCCTTCTTTCTTGGAGGATAGCACGAACTAAGTCCGTTGATGTAGCAAAACTGCTCACGGTAAATTGGTCGGCTGTATTAGTTACCGCTCTATTTCTCACTGCATTGAGTAAAGCTACCGCTTTAGGGTCGACTCCAGAACTATTGCGGGCAAGTGCTTCTGCTAAGTTGAGTAATACCTCAGCATACCTGAAAATAGGAGAATTATCAGTACGAGTAACTGCATCAGCATATTTTCTTGTAAACTTCCCCCCTCTACCGGGTGCAGTTACGGGGTCGTCTTGTACCATAGTGGCAGATTTTCTCAAATCACTTGCTAACCACCATGATTGATTCCACAAAATAGGACTAATACAGATAATACCCCTCGCCCCAGAAGCAGAAGAGCCGTACATGGTTGGCAAAGCACCATTTACGCCCCCATTGTCCACGTCATTGTTTTCAATAGAAAAGATAGATTCAGAGTTGTTTTTATTTCCTGCTCCAAAAGGTCCCATAGGAGAAGCAGTAAGCGAATGACTACCTATTGGACTTGAAAAAGGTGCAGTGGCTTGAGGGGCAAGTTTATTTCCTTCGGTAATGACATCTTGCCATCTTCCTTGGTGCAATCTAACACGAGTTTTAGCTGCAATGGCTGCCGCTCTCGTAGCTCTTGTAATTCTATTAGTTGCACGAGTTGCAGGAAGGTTTGTCTCCGCAAAATTAAGGTCTTCTATGATTTTATCATAGCACTCAGCTACTGTATTTCTGCCTTGTGCAATCGCTTCATCTACCGATGCTCCTCCAACAACACCCACAGAAGAAGTGCGGTAGGGGACTCCACCATTTGGAGCGGTAGGATTATCTGAAAAGGGTCTTGACCAGTGAATCAAAAGAAAATGATGACCAATAGCACGCAAGAAACGACATTCTGCTTCATATTCATTCAATTTTTCTTGTGTAAGCACTGCCGAAGGTCTTGTTTTTTTAATCCCCTCAATCACAATATTGGCTCTGTTAATCATAGCATACAAAGTTTGCCATAAAAAGCCATTATTAGGAGAAGTAGGGTCATAAGTATTTTCGTAAGTAATCGCATAAAATAACTGAGTACTTATCATATCCTCGCCTCTCATGTCGCCCTGCTGATGGACTGCTGCACCAAAAGGATAACCTCTTACTGCTCCACCTAAATAAAATCCAGACTGTCCTCCATCATACACGCCTGCTACAGCAAGTTCTATACGCTCAGGAGTTTCAAAAGCGGTAGTTTCTGAAAGTGCAGTTTGCGGTTGTAAGTCATTTACTTCGCAAGAGGCAAGCAATATTACCAATATCGCCGCCAAATAGTATTTTATATTTTTCATAGTATTATAAGCCTATATTGATTCCAAAGGTTGTAAATCTGATTTGAGGATTAGTATTTTCATCTGTACCAAAGGTACTGTTCCCTGTGCTACTTGATAGCTCTGGGTCAAGTCCTGTGTATTTAGTAAATGTAAAGGCATTCTGTACCTGAACAAAAACGCGCAAACTTCTCACGGGGAATGCACCTTTATCAAGTAAAGAAGAAGGCAAGTTGTAACTCAAAACAATATTTTGGATTCTAAGGAAGTCGCCTTTTTCTAAAAATCTGGTAGTAGTTGCCCCTGTCAAGTTGGCTTGGGCAGTTCTATTAATCACTAACCTTGGCACATCGGTAACATCACCTTCTTTTTGCCAGCGATTGAGTATTTCTCTACCACTATTATTAAAGTCATAGTTGAGCAAGGTGCCTTGTCTGGTCAAGTTTAAGATTTTGTTACCGCCAGAGTAACGCAAAAATACTTCTAACTCAAAACCTTTGTAATTAAAAGTATTGGTCAAGCCACCAAACCAAGTAGGGTTAGAATTCCCTAATATTTTTCTATCACCTCCGTCTGCTACATCTGCAAAGTTCAACGCCGCACCTTGTGTGTTACTTTCATTCTTAGGATTAGCAGGGTCATAGAAAGAGTAAGTCCCTGTAGTTACGTTTCGCTGAACTATTCTACCTTCACCTTTGACAAACAATGGATTTCCATTGGCAGGATTTACTCCTGCAGTTTCAAAGCCATAGAAAGAACCTATTGGGAAACCTACTCTCGTAACATGGTAAGTGAATAGTAAGTCTTGGTCTTTACCGTCCAAACCTTTATTTAAACCTTGAATTTGGTTATTTATGGCAGAGAAGTTAGCATCTATATTCCATTTGAAACCATTTTTGTTCATGACCTCCGCAGTAGCGTGGAACTCCCATCCTTTATTGAGCAAAGATCCGATGTTTTTGCTAATAGAGTTACCCGGAATACCTATGGAACTTGGCGTAGGGGCATCGAGAATCAAACCATCTACATTGTTTTGGAAGTAATCTACGCTCAAAGTCAATCTATTATTCAAAAAACCTAATTCTACCCCAAAGTCTATTTTTTTACTTGTTTCCCACTTCAGGTCAGGATTCCCTGCTTGTGAGAAAGCTATACCATTTTGGGAAGCGTACTGCGCTGCACCAAATACGCCTACATAAGGGAAAGAACCAATATCCACATTACCTACTTCTGCATAGCTACCTCTTAGCTTTACTTCGTTCATAATTTTTGCCAAAGAGGAATTTTTATAAAAATCTTCCTCAGAAACTCTATAGCCAAGTGAACCACCTAAGAAATTACCTCTACGATTTGCTGGAGGCAAGGAAGAAATACCGTCATTTCTTACGCTAAATCCCGCCAAATACTTGGCTTTGTAGCCATAGTTTGCTCTGAAAAAGTAAGAGTCAAATCCTGTCGGCACGTTTGTTCCGCTTGAGGTCTGTGTAGAGTAAGTCCCTGTAATCAAGCCGTTCTGGATAAAGAAACGGTCTGAGAAGTTTTGTCCGCCCGCAGTGAAGGAACTAACATCAGTTTTTTGGTATTCTAAACCTGCGGTCAAGCCCAAATTATGGTCACCCAAAGACTTGTTATAAGTCAATAAATTTTGCCAATTCCAACGGATTACGTCTCTTTGAGTCATATTTACTACCCCATTTGAGCCACGACCATCTCCGTGACGAGGGTCTAAAGATGAAAAACTCCTTGTAGCAGAGTAGTCAATCGCATATTGTGTTTTCAAGCGTAGCCCATCCAAAATATTTACTTGGAAGTAGGAGTTAGACAAAATACGATTGGTTTGTGCTTGGAACTTATTGTTATCTAATACAAACCTAATGTTAGTATAATTATTATCAATGTTACGTGTATTTGCCCCGTTGCCTAATACTTGATTGTCTGGAGAGATATTGTAGCCTGTTGGATGATTAGGATTAAAAACAGGCACATTGGGGAAAAGCCTCAAGCCACCTGTGATATTGCCAGAGAGTGCATTCGTTCCCGTATTCAGACCGTCATTATTGTTGCGTGTAAGAGAAAGAGAAGTACCTGCCTCTATCCACTTATTGATTTGGTGGTCTATATTTCCCCTAAAAGTCAATCTTTTTTGAGCATTAGACACTGTAGAACCTAATTGGTCGGTGTAACCCAAAGAGAAAAAGTAAGTAGTTTTGTCGCTACCACCACTAAAATTAATGCCGTAGTTCTGTACAGTACCTGTGCGAAGGATTTGACTTTGCCAGTCTGTTTCTGCACCATTAGGGTCTGGGAACGCTTGTGGAGCAAGTCCTAAACCCGCCAATTTTTCATTGGCTATGGTGATAAACTCTTGTGCATTTAACAAATCAAAGCGATTGATAGGCTGTGCTACACCATAGTAAGCATCTAAATTTACCCTTGCGCCAGAGTTTCTTTTGCCTCGCTTAGTAGTTATCAAGATAACTCCATTTGCCGCTCTTGAACCAAAAATAGCTGTTGCTGCACCGTCCTTCAATATTTCAAAAGACTCTATATCTGCAGGGTTAATATCCCCAATAGGGTTAGTAGGCGTGGCACCACTTTGGTTGCCTGTAATCATAGGAACGTTGTCTATTACCACCAAAGGAAAAGTTCCTGAAGAAACAGAGTTTGTCCCACGAATCAAAATACGAGGGGCTTGCCCCAAAATACCGCTTGGTGTAGTAACCTGTACGCCTGCGGCACGTCCTGCTAACTGTTGGTCAAAGCTTGGTGTAGCAAGATTAGCAATAGTAGAACCTTCAATTCTGGTAATGGCAGAGGTCAAAGTCTTACGACTCTGCTCTCCATAACCTACTACAACTACCTCAGAAAGTAGTTTTTGGTCAGTTTGCAATACTACATCTATCGTGCTTCTGTTGCCGATTTGCACTTCTTGGTTAAGAAAACCTACAAAACTGAAAATCAATGCTTGTGCATTAGAAGGAACTTGAAGTTTATAAGTTCCATCAGAACCTGTTGCTGTACCTGTGGAAGTACCCTTCACGATGACATTTACTCCCGGAAGCGGATTGCCGTCTTCTGCTGAGGTTACTTTCCCCGAGATGGTTCGGTCTTGTGCTTGTGCAAGCGAGGTGAATGCAAACACCACTAAAAGCACAAAGCCATAGTGTAATAGTCGTTTCATTTTTTAAGATTTAAGATTTAAAAAAATTGAAAATAAGAAATAAAAAAATAAAACAGGCTAAAAAGTTAGCTTGCTGTGGTAGAATAGGTTTAAGTAGTTTTTAATTGAAGTTCACAAATAAAGTTAATATTTTTAATAAATAGTTAAGAAATTTTGTTAAAAGTTATAACAGATTTGAGATATAAATGATAAGTATTTGATAATCAAATTTTAATAAATTGTTAATTTTTAAGCTAATTCCATAAATAGGTGAAGTTAATTATGCATATAATTTTTTATCTAATTGCTTTTCAATTAATTAAATTTAAATTAGTCCTGCTTTCTCCAAGATTCAGTAAAAATTATTAAATAAACGATTGATTTTCAAAATTTTGCCTATTTAAGCAAAAATCAGGCAAAATACTTTGCATTAAAAATATTTTTTTGAAAATTTTTAGGCAGATTTATTTTTTTATTATAACTTTGCAAGTTCAAAATTAGACTAAGGTTTAAGCACATTCTAAATACACTATTCCTCAGATGGCTTTCAAGAAAAACAAAAAATTTAGCAACGATTTTACCAAAATCACCATTAGCCTTGCCTCTCCAGAGTCTATTTTAGAAAGTTCTCATGGAGAAGTTACACAACCTGAAACGATTAATTACCGTACTTACAAGCCCGAAATGGGTGGGTTGTTCTGCGAGCGCATTTTTGGACCTGTTAAAGATTGGGAGTGTCATTGTGGCAAGTACAAGCGTATTCGCTACAAGGGCATTATTTGCGACAGATGCGGTGTGGAAGTAACTGAAAAGAAAGTAAGACGCGAGCGCATGGGACATATCCAGCTGGTGATTCCTGTAGCTCATATTTGGTATTTTCGCTCTTTACCCAATAAAATTGGCTACTTGTTAGGACTTCCTACCAAGAAGTTAGACCAAGTAATCTATTATGAACGCTACGTAGTCGTACAGCCGGGAATAAAAGCCAAAGACGGTATCAGCCAGTTAGATTTTTTAACTGAAGATGAGTATTTGGACATTATAGATAAGTTGCCAAGAGAAAATCAAATGCTTCCTGACGAAGACCCTCAAAAGTTTATCGCTAAAATGGGGGCAGAAGCCTTAGAAATGCTATTGCAGCGTTTGGACTTAGACCAACTTTCTTATGAATTGAGAGATTTGGCTTCTAATGATACTTCCCAGCAGCGCAAAGCAGAGGCTTTGAAACGCCTGAAAGTAGTAGAGGCTTTCCGCAATGCCAAAACAAGAAATGTAGAAAACAAGCCAGAATGGATGATTATTCGCATGGTGCCCGTGATTCCGCCAGAGTTGCGTCCCTTAGTGCCTTTGGACGGTGGTCGCTTTGCTACTTCTGACTTGAATGACTTATATAGAAGGGTTATTATTAGGAACAATCGCTTAAAGCGTTTGATAGATATTAAAGCACCAGAGGTTATTTTGCGTAATGAAAAAAGAATGTTGCAAGAAGCGGTAGATTCTTTGTTTGATAACTCTCGCAAAGTGAACGCTGTACGTGCTGATGGCAATAGAGCATTAAAGTCTTTGAGTGATATGCTCAAAGGCAAGCAAGGTCGTTTCCGTCAGAACCTATTAGGAAAGCGTGTGGACTATTCTGGTCGTTCAGTAATTGTAGTAGGTCCCGAACTCAAACTGCATGAGTGCGGCTTGCCTAAGGACATGGCGGCAGAGCTGTTTAAGCCATTTATTATTAGAAAATTGATAGAAAGAGGAATTGTAAAAACGGTAAAATCGGCAAAGAAAATAGTAGATAAGAAGTTGCCTGTGGTTTGGGATATTTTGGAGAATGTATTGAAAGGGCATCCCGTTCTGCTCAACCGCGCTCCTACCTTGCACCGCTTGGGCATTCAGGCTTTCCAACCTAAATTGATAGAAGGGAAAGCTATCCAACTGCACCCCTTAGTTTGTACTGCTTTCAATGCTGACTTTGACGGCGACCAAATGGCGGTTCACGTCCCTCTTGGGCAAGGTGCAGTATTAGAAGCCTCTTTACTCATGCTTGCTTCGCATAATATCTTGAACCCTGCTAACGGTACACCTATTACCGTACCTTCTCAGGACATGGTACTGGGCTTGTATTACCTTTCTAAAGGTCGTCGCTCTACCCCTGAACACATCGTAAAAGGCGAGGGAATGAGTTTTTACTCTGCGGAGGAAGTAATCATCGCTATCAATGAAGGGAAATTGGATAAAAATGCTTTTATCAAAGTACGAGTGCCTGTAAAAGACGAAAAAACAGGACAGATGAAGAATAAATTGATTGAAACAGTAGCGGGTAGGGTAATTATCAATCAATATGTGCCGAAAGAAGTAGGCTTCTTGAACGAAGAGCTAACCAAAAAGAAACTTCAGCAAATTATTGCCCAAGTATTCAAGACAGTAGGTATGCAACGTACCGCTCACTTCTTAGATGATATTAAATATCTCGGCTTCCAAACAGCTTTCAAAGGTGGACTTTCTATTGGCTTGTCTGACGTAAAAGTTCCTGCCAATAAAATGGGCTTGATTGAGGAAGCAAAGAAAGAGGTAGATGCTATTTGGAATAACTATTACATGGGACTTATCACTGACAATGAAAGATATAACCAAGTAATTGATGTTTGGACAAAAGTAAATAACGATATTACGACAACTCTGCTAAAACAGTTAGAAGAAGATAGACAAGGTTTCAATCCAATTTATATGATGATGCACTCTGGGGCGAGAGGTTCAAGAGAGCAAGTACGTCAGTTGGGTGGTATGAGGGGCTTAATGGCAAAACCTCAGAAGAACTTGCAAGGCTCTGTAGGCGAGATCATCGAGAACCCTATTCTTTCTAACTTCAAAGAAGGTTTGGACGTAGTAGAATACTTTATTTCTACTCACGGTGCGCGTAAAGGTTTGGCAGATACCGCACTAAAAACAGCAGACGCAGGCTACCTGACTCGCCGCTTAGTGGACGTAGCCCAAGATGTAGTTATTAACGAAGAGGATTGCGGTACATTGAGAGGTATTACTATGGAAGCTCTCAAAGACCAAGATGACATCATTGAAAAATTAGCAGAAAGAATCTTAGGTCGAGTGTCCGTACATGATGTTTTTGACCCATTGACCAATGAACTCATTGTTGCTTCAGGTGAAGAGATTACAGAAGACATTGCTAAAAGAATAGATGAAACAAGCATCGAGCAGGTAGAAATTCGCTCTGTACTGACTTGCGAATCTAAACAAGGAGTTTGCTCAAAATGCTATGGTAGAAACTTAGCTTCAGGCAAAATGGTACAAATGGGTGAGGCTGTGGGAGTTATTGCCGCTCAGTCTATCGGCGAACCTGGTACTCAGCTTACTTTGAGAACTTTCCACGTGGGGGGTGCAGCATCTAATATTTCGGTAGAATCTTCGGTGAATGCCAAATTTGCAGGAAAAATAGAATTTGAGGAAATGAAGTTAGTGCCTACTACTACCAATGATGGAGAGAAAATCAACGTAGTAATGGCACGTACCGCAGAGGTAAAAATTGTAAATCCAAATAATGGACAAGTGCTTATTAGTCAGCACGTTCCCTATGGCTCTTTCTTGAAGGTAAAAGAAGGGCAAATGGTAGAAAAGGGAGATAACATTTGCTATTGGGATCCTTACAATGCGGTAATTCTTTCACAATATGACGGCGTAGTAGAGTTCGAGGCAATTGAAGAAGGTATTACTTACCAAGAGGAATATGACGAGCAGACAGGTTACAAAGAGAAAGTAATTATAGAAACAAGGGATAGAACGAAAAACCCTGTTATCATGGTTCGCAATGACCAAGGACAGGTAATTAGCAGTAATATTCCTGTAGGCTCTCACTTAGCCGTAGAGAATAAACAAAGAGTAAAAGCGGGGCAAATCTTGGTAAAAATACCAAGAACGTTGAGCAAGATGCGCGATATTACAGGTGGTCTGCCTCGTATTACAGAGTTGTTTGAGGCACGTAATCCATCTAACCCTGCGGTAGTGAGCGAGATAGACGGTGTAGTTACTTATGGTGCCATCAAACGAGGGAACAGAGAAATCTTTGTAGAATCAAAAGACGGCGTAAAAATGAAGTACATGGTGCCTCTTTCTAAGCATATCTTGGTACAAGAAAATGACTTTGTGAAAGCAGGACACCCGCTTTCTGACGGGGCAACTACTCCTTCGGATATTTTAGCTATCAAAGGTCCTACTGCCGTGCAAGAATATTTGGTAAACGAAATCCAAGAAGTATATCGCTTGCAAGGGGTGAAAATCAATGACAAGCACATCGAGGTAATTGTACGCCAAATGATGCAGAAAGTAGAAATCATAGACCCAGGAGATACCATGTTCTTACCAGGGCAGGTGGTTGATAAGTTTTCTTTCCGCGATGCCAATGATGTAATTTTGGATAAGAAAATAGTAATAGATGCGGGAGATTCTACTACCATGAAAAAAGGTATGATTGTGAGTGCAAGGCGATTGAGAGATGAAAACTCCATGCTCAAACGCAAAGACATGAAATTGGTGAAGGTAAAAGATGCACAGCCTGCGGTTTCTAAACCCACCTTGCAAGGTATTACTCAGGCTTCCTTGGGAACAAAGAGCGTGTTCTCTGCGGCATCTTTCCAAGAAACTACCAAAGTTCTCAGCGAGGCAGCGATACGTGGCAAGACCGACTACTTACTTGGCTTAAAAGAAAACGTAATTGTTGGACACTTAATCCCAGCAGGTACAGGAATGCGTCAGTACGATACTATCAAAGTATATTCAAAAGAAGAATACGAAGCAATCAAAGAATCCAAAGAAACTTTCAAATTAAAGAAAGAATACCAAGATTAATTTTTTGCTTGATATAAGAGAAAAGTCCTTTGAAAATATCAAAGGGCTTTTTTTTATTAGAAAAGGAAGCTATCTTTGGCATAAAATATATTTTAGTGATAACATTTCTATTTTTTTTGTTTTTTATTCCCCTTTTTGCCTTAGTGGGGGTTTATACGGAAAGAAAAGTGTCCGCCTTTATCCAAGACCGCTTGGGACCTATGGAAGTAGGAAAGTATGGCTTATTACAAACCTTTGCAGATATTCTCAAACTCCTTCAAAAAGAGGATATTGTGCCACTAAGCGTAGATAGAAAACTTTTTCTCTATGCCCCTTTGGTGGTTTATACGGCGGTTTTTTCTGGCTTTGCAGTTATTCCCCTCTCGGCTGATTTGGTCGGTTCTACTGCCCAAGTAGGCGTTTTTTATTTGCTCACTTTTGTTTCTTTGGACATCATTGGCTTGCTCATGGCAGGTTGGGGGTCTAACAATAAATTTTCTTTGTATGGTGCTATTCGCTCAGTAGCGCAGATTATTTCCTATGAAATTCCTCTCGGACTATCTGTATTGTGCGTAACAGTGATTACGCAAACACTTAATTTACAGGAAATTAGCCTTCAGCAAGGCATTTTAAACCAAAGTGAGGAGAAAAGCTATCTGTTTGGTTTACCTTGGATAGAAGTTACTCATTTAGGAGGTGTTTTTACATGGAATATTGTTAGGCTTCCTACTTTATTTTTTGTATTTATAATTTTTTTCATCGCAAGTTTAGCAGAGTGCAACCGCGCCCCTTTTGATTTACCAGAGGCAGAGTCCGAATTGGTTGCGGGTTTTCAAACAGAATATTCTGGCTTGCGCTGGGCATTTTTAATGTTAGCAGAGTACGGTATGATGCTCTTAGTCAGTATTTTAGCAAGTATTTTGTTTTTAGGGAGTTGGAATACGCCTCTGCCCAACTTAGGAGATTTTAAGTTAGCAGCATATACAACAGGCACTTTTTGGGGTATTTTTTGGCTTTTTCTCAAAAGCTTTGCCCTTGTTTTTGTCCAAATGTGGGTTCGCTGGACTTACCCACGCCTTAGAGTCGACCAATTAATGACGCTTTCTTGGAAATACCTTACGCCTTTCGCCTTGATTTTATTGCTGATATGTGCAGTATGGAGGCTTTTATTAGTTTGAAAGCAGAAGAATAATTATTTTGAGCGTAGAAGGTCATAAAATCTATTTTTCTTTATTAATTTTTTGCTAATAGTTTTATCTTTGTTAGGGAATACGCCAATGAGATAATCTATGTCGCCTGCTCGAGTAATATATTTTGTTTTATGCCTTCTACTTTGTGTTTGCTTTACTCAATGGAGTATTGCCCAAAAGGAAGACGCAAGTAAGCAGATAGATGATTCTTTGGCTTTTTTTCAAAAGCCTACTGACAAAATAGACTTCTACATTCGCCTCTCTGACAGATTTTTTCTCAACAATGCCCAGCTAAGTAAGCAATATGCTAAGCAAGCTATCCAACTTGCTAAGGAAACTAAGTACCAAGAAGGCGAAATCAGGGGTTTGCTGGCATTTGGTTACATAGAGCAGTTTAGTAATCCAAGCTATGCCAATCGCCTTTTTATTGAGGCAAAAGAAAAAGCAGAAAGTAATCGTCATTTTGCCTTACTTTATGAGGCTTACTATCACTTGGCTAACTTTTACTTGAAATGGGAGCAGTATGAGCCTGCGAACCAATATATTCAAAAACAAATTAAGTTAGTGAAAGACAAAAACTTAGAACAAGTACCCAATTATGGTTTGTTAGGGGGAATCTATGCAAAGCAAAGGAAAACTGAGCAAGCCATAGAGGCATATCATCAACAACTCCAAATCCAACTCGCAAGAGGAGAAGAAAAATTCACCACAGGTACACTTAGCGAGGCTGGGAATGCTTATTTTTACATAAAAGACTATGAGGAAGCAAGAGAATACTATTTAAGAGGGATTGCGATAGGGGAAAAGTATCGAGATGATAGAAGTTTAGGGTATTTGAAAGATAATGTAGGATTATCTTTTTATGAGCAGAAAAGATACCGAGAAGCCTTGCCTTGGCAGGCTGCGGCATTGATGCACAGGCGGAAACTCAACAGCGAACATGAACTTATTGCAGGACTGAACAATATTTCTGCCACTTATTTGGCTCTTGATAAGCCTGACTCAGCTTTGTTTTTTGCTCACCAAAGCTATCCTTTAGCCATCAAATTTGGACACTACAATTTTATCAGAGAAATAAGCGAAATTTTAGGAAAAGCACACTACGCTTTAAAAAATACCGACTCAGCTTATATCTTTATGCAAAAAGCACATCACTACCAAGACTCTTTGAAAAGGCAGGAAAGAGAACGAGCCTTATTGGGCGCTTTGGCAAGAGTAGAAGCAGAGGAGCAGAAATATCAAAATAGTTTACTCACACAGCAAAATGAGCAGTTATTTTCTTTTGGGATTTTGCTTGCTTTATTACTTCTTGTCATTTTAGCTATCAGTTTTGCTCTTTGGAAGCAAAGTCAGGAACGCAGAAAACTACTCATGCACCTCCAAGAGTTAAATGCTACCAAAGACAAACTTTTTGCTATCTTGGGGCATGACCTCCGCGCTCCTATAGCCTCTTTGGTAAATGTTATGGAGATGCTTAATACTGAAATGATTAGTCCTAAAGAATTTTTGTTTTTTTCCTCTAAACTCAAAGAAGGCATAGAACATGTACATTTTACCTTAAATAACTTACTCATCTGGGCAAATAGTCAAATGCAAGGCTTAAAAACAAATATTCAAAATATTGATTTACAAGAGCTAATAAATGCAAATATAAATCTACTCTCTACCATAGCTAATGCCAAAAACATACATATCAGCCACGAAATTCCTACAAACGCATACGCCAAAGCAGACAAAGACCAGATAGACTTAGTCTTACGCAATCTGATGAGCAACGCTTTGAAATTTACGCCGCAACATGGGAAGATTCATATTTTGGTAAGTGCGCAAGATAGTTTTTGGAAAATTTCGGTCAGAGATACAGGGGTAGGGATAAGCCCTGAGCGTATTGCTAAATTATTTGTGCAAGGGAATTATTTTTCATCTTTGGGAACAGGTGGGGAAAAAGGTACAGGTTTTGGTTTGTGGATTTGCAAAGAGATGATAGAAAAAAACGGTGGAAAGATTTGGGTAGAAAGCCAAGAAGGCAAAGGAAGCACCTTTACTTTTACTTTACCCAAGTGAATTATCTACCAAATGTAACCTATCTCAAAATAACTACGTTGTAATTTTAATAGCTTTACTTTTATATGACAAAATTATAATCACTTAATAATGAACTCTATACAAGAAAAAAAACGAATATATCTCAAAGGGATAGATTCTACTATCTGGGAACATCCTGCGGATAGAGCGGCTCTGAAAGCCTTACAAAATGTACCAGCTTTAGATACTGTAATAAAGACTGTGCTAAGTCCTACGGTGGAAAAATCTATTCGTCTTGCCACGCTTGCTTCTGCGGTCAAAGTTTCTGAAAAGCAGTTTAAAAAAATCCATTCTCTGCATCAGGAGGCTTGTAGAGTATTGGATATAGAGCCACCTGACTTATTTATTTCTCAAAACCCAGTACTCAATGCCTATGCAGTAGGTTGGAATAAACCATTTATTGTTCTGAACACTTCTCTTGTGCAAACTCTTGACAATGAGGAAATTTTAGGAGTTATAGGGCATGAATTAGGGCATATCAAGAGTGGGCACATGCTCTACAAAACCTTGCTTTCTATCTTGATACAACTTTCGCAACTTGCCTTTCAAATACCTCTTACGGGCATAGCTTTGCAGGCAGTCATTGTAGCTTTGCGAGAGTGGGACAGAAAAAGTGAACTAAGTTCAGATAGGGCTGAGGCACTCACTACTCAAAATCCTGATACTGTCATTCGCTCTCTGATGAAAATGGCAGGGGGAAATCAGTTAGAGGAAATGGATTTAGGGGAGTTCATCAAACAAGCAGAAGAATATCAAAACGCCTCTACTATTTCTGATAATATCCATAAGTTGATGAATACCATTTACTTAACTCACCCATTTCCCGTAGTAAGGGTTTTAGAACTTATCAACTGGGTACGCTCTGGAGAATATGACAATATTTTGCGAGGCAACTACTCTAATCGGAAAAAAGAACAACATACTTTCCAAGACTTCAAGGAAGCGGCAAATTCTTACAAAGAAGATTTTAAAAAGCCTATCGAGAACGTAGTGAACGAAGTCAAAGAAAATATAGACGACATTGCCAAGAAAGTGAAGCAAGGATTTGATAATTTCAAGAAAAAAGGCGTATAAAACTAAGGGTAGCAATACTTTGCTACCTTGCCAAAATCTTAGCAATATCCATTTTGTAAGCTTGGAGTGCAGGAATAAAAGCAGAAAGAAAACCTGCTAATCCTGCCAAGACAAATAGGTAAAACTCCTCTGGTAGCCATATCAAAGCTGTAATCTGATTTTCAGCTTGCTTGTAAAGCGAGGTGAAAAGGGCTATGCCTCCATGTCCTAAAATGATGCCTAAAAATGTGCCTAACAAGGCAAGCAAGATACCCTCAAAAATGATGAGCAAAAATACCTTCATGCGTGAGGCTCCCAAAGTTCGCATCAGTGCAATGTCAAACTGTCTTTCTTTCAGTGCGTTATACAATACACCAAACATACTTAAAAAGGAAATCCCAATGATAGCCAAGGCAAAAAATCGCAAAATATCTGCTCCAATACCAATCAGGTTAAATAAACGATTTACTTCGGCAGCAGGAGAGGCGGCTTGCAAATTACTAATGCTATTTACTAAGCGAGGTAGAGTAACAGCCCCCATAGGAGAACGATATTTTACAAGCAAGGCAGTGTATTCTTTGTCCTCTGCGGCTGTACTATCCATTTCATTTTCAGTGTGCTGTTCTTCTTTTGTATCTTTGCTTTCCTCTTGTTTTTCCTCATGTACCAGCCAAATACTTTCCATCGCTGTCAAAATGAGTTGGTCTGTTACCATGCCGTTAGGTTTCATAATGCCCACCACCACGTAATCATGCGAATCGTGAGCGTGTCCCCCCTCGTCCAAGCCATGCGCTCCCACAAATTTATCTCCGATTTTTAGTCCCGTAAGCATCGCTACCTGACTACCTATCACTACTTCCAGAGGCTTTTCCCATATTTTTCCTTCTTGGATTTCACAACTAAAATGCTTAAAATAGTCATGATTAGTACCTACGATGCGAACCCCCATATAGCTATCGCCTAAACCCACAGGGATAGCCTGCTTGACTAAGGGATTTTTCATGATTTTGCGTGCATCTTTGATTTTGATATTGCCCGTAGGATAGTCTATGTGATAAATAGCAGAGAGAATGAGCTGCAGGGGGCTACCTTTGGCACCCACCACTAAGCTAATGTCTTTAGCATTGCGGCTAAAGCGGTCTTCTATCTGATGGACTAACAAGAGTAAAATCACCACCACAGATATACCAAAAGCAAGCAATAAAAGGTTCAAAGTAGTGCTTAATTTATTGGCTTTGAGGTAGCTAAAAGACAAGGAAACTATATTCATGGAGATTGCTGATGCGATTTAGTGAAAATCCAATAATTTACTTTCGTGAGCAAATTTGCAACAAAATTGCGGAATATTTATTTTTCCGCATTATTTTTTATTCCCACAAAGTCCTAATTTCCAAGTTTGCACTCCATTTTTGCGGGCTTCGTTGGGGCTTCGGTAAGAGTTGCCGTCGCAACCACATACGTAGCCTGTAACTGTGGAACTTGTAATCGGAGAAGTTTTGGTTTTGTCTATGCAAGGGACTTTCTGTTCCAGAATCTTTATGTCTGCGAGGGCATCTTGGAGTTTAGCGGTGCGAGTGCAAAGGTTCG
This sequence comes from Thermoflexibacter ruber, assembly GCF_900113045.1. Taxonomy (GTDB): domain Bacteria; phylum Bacteroidota; class Bacteroidia; order Cytophagales; family Thermoflexibacteraceae; genus Thermoflexibacter; species Thermoflexibacter ruber. The sequence goes on along the minus strand of NZ_FONY01000013.1, from coordinate 81,085 downwards.
TATAGTATATGCCGTTACTTACCTTCTTCGCATAAAAAAGGTAGGTTTCATCTTGGAAATATATCCAGTCGCAAGAGGAGTAGCCTATTTTGATAACTACAGAAATTTCATCTAAGATTTCCCCTTTCCAATATTGTAAGATTTTGACATTTGCCATTTCTCCTGCAAAAACGGTAATTTTTCCTACAAAAACAGCATCAAATTTTTCATAAGCTTCTTCTACACTAAACTGCTCGTTAGGAGGGCAGGAGCAGGGAACATAGCGGTCATTATCATAATTACCTTGCTCTATTTTACCTGATACAGAGATAGTTACCCCTTGTCCATGTCTTTTGTTGTCTTTCCAATCACCTATATATTTCGTCTTGTTTGACCAAATAAATGTGCCTTTGCCATTTGCCATGTCATTTGCCCACTGCCCAGAGTATTCACTGCCGTCTTTCATCTTCAGTATGCCGTCTCCGTGCTTTTTATTGTTTTTAAATTGACCTTGATAGACGTCTCCATTTGCCCAAGTAAACGTACCAAAACCATCTCTTTGCCCATTTTTCCAATAGCCTACATATTTTGTACCATCTGGAAGAGTGAGCGTTCCATAACCTTCCATAAGGTCATCAACCCACTGTCCGACATACTTTGTACCATCACTCCAAATAAAAGTTCCTCTACCATTGCGTTTGCCGTCTTTATAGGCCCCTTTATATTTGCCTCCAGAGGCAGAAGGCTCTATATCTTGTGAAAGAGTAACATGGCTCAAGAATAAAAAAGCAAGTATAAAAATATTTTTTATCATAAGAATTACAGTTTCAATATATTGAAGTTTATAATCATTGGCAAAAGCCAAAAACGGTGATGATTCCAATTGTATGATGGTATTTTATCTGCTGTTCTCAATTTGATGAGAAAAGTGTTTTTTTGAATAAAAATCTGTGTTTATCAGCCCAATCCGTATTATCGGTGTTCTATTTGGGAACACTGATGACACAGATTGTACCGATGAAAACGGATTTTTTTAACACATAAAATTATCATACATTTGAAAACTCCACCCCAAAAACTTACTACTATGCAATAATAGTAATAATTTTGAAATCATAACAAGATAAAGTCTGCTAAGTTTTTTTCTATAAAGCAATTTGAGTTAAATAATTTTAAAACTGATTCGAGAGATGATGTCTAAACCTATGGGCTTTACTTTCTTAATGCGTTCCACAAACCTCCTCTGTTTGGTGTGGCGCAGGGAGTTTAGGGCTGAGGTAGGGTATTCCCAAAGATAAGCCTCTGATAATGAATAAAAATGCAACAAGGATAGCTAAGTAAGGCTTTAGCTTTTTGATTCTGTTCCTGAATTGTATAGTTACCAAATTTCCTGAAAGAGTAGTAATTGCCATCATAGGGATTGTGCCTAAACCAAATACTGCCATGTAGAGCATGCTATCTATCCAATCTCCCGTCAGCACAGCTCCCGCTAAAGCAATATAGACAAATCCGCAAGGCAACATTCCATTTAAGATGCCTGTAAATAGGAGATTGAGGGGGGTAGGTTTGGTAATAAATTTTCCAAAAAGTTTTCTTATTTTCTTTTGTAAAAAATCTAAACCAATATAGTGAAACACAGCATCTTGCAAGCGAGTAGGAATGATAAAGGCAGAAATAATCAGCAGCCCCACTACCAAAGAAAGCCACTGCTGATAGCCCAAACTTACAAAGGTACGTCCAAATATTCCTGCTAACAGCCCAATAATGCTATACATCATTACTCGCCCCAAATTGTAAAAAAGCGTATCCTTGACCAAAGCAATGCGAGTGCTGATATTCATAGGAATAGATAAAGCAATCGCACCGCACATTCCTACGCAGTGAAAGCTCCCTAATAAGCCAAATATAAACGCACTCCAAAGCATTGTTTTATAATATTTTAGTAATTGAATGAGGTTTGTTTGAGGTATTTTTTGCCTTCTACTTCAAAGGCTAAGGTCATTTTCCAGTTGCCTTTGATGAGGCGGTCAAGTGGAATTTCGCACAGCCCGTCTGCATTGGTATTGAAATCCTGCTCAAAATCCAACTTAGAAGACGAAGGTCTGTAAAACTTTATTTTCCCTTGAATTGGAGCAGGAGTTAATCCAATAAAAATGTTCAAGACCTTTTTCTCTCGGTCTAAGACTACTTTCACCTGCTCACCCAAAGCCTCTGTGCGGGCTACAGTTTCCATGTATTCTTGATGCTTGAGTTCTTCTTGGTAGTAGTCTTGGCGGACTAAATTGACCTCCGAGCGCATGGCTACGGTAACAAAATAGCCAATCATCCCTGCAAAAGCAACAAAGGTGCTAATGATTATGGTTGGAATAGAGATTTTCATGGTATTTTTTATTTTAATTAGGTGCAACAAATTTTGTATCCAAAGTTTTCATCAGTTCCTCTCCTTGATACAAGCCGATTTCTACTTTGGTATGGATTCCTTTCAAAGCAGATTTAGGAAATTCTATAAACAAAGAACTTTCTGCAATGCCTTCCGAGCTCAGTCGCAATTCATTTTTTTGTGCTTGTTGAGAATCACCTATCATCTTGATTGTTCCATTTTCAGGCGAAATCAAACGCAAGTGAATTGTCCTTTCATCATGCGACTTATTGATAATCTTAATATTGTATAAGTTAGAAATATTCCCATTTTCTAATTTTTGGAAAGTAGTGCCTTGCGCCCTGAGCAAGGTGGCATCTATTTTCCCTCTGGTAAAAAGTAGCCCTCCTGCCACTGAAAGCAAGGCAAGCAAAACTACGGAATAGGCAATCCTGCGCGTATTGAAGTGAAATTTCGTTCCTTTCTCTATGCCGTCAATAGACGCATAGCGGATAAGTCCTCTGGGTTTGCTGATTTTGTCCATGATTTCATCGCAGGCATCTATACAAAGCGTGCAGTTAATACACTCTAACTGTGTACCATTGCGAATATCAATCCCTGCGGGGCATACATGGACACATTGGGCGCAATCTATGCAATCCCCTATTTTCCTTTCTTCCCCTTTTCTCATTTTGCCTCTGGGTTCGCCTCTTTTGTAGTCATAAGCGACCACTATGGATTCTCTGTCGAGCATTACTCCTTGTAGTCTTCCATAAGGGCAGGCAATCGCACAAACCTGTTCCCTGAATTTTGCAAAAACAAAGTAAAAAGCCCCACTAAAAGCCATCATAGAGGCAAAACCTCCTATATTTTGAGAAGTAGGAGAGGTGATGATTTGATAAAGTTTCTCAATACCAATGATATAAGATAGAAAAACATTGGCAATCAAAACCGCAATAGCAAAGAAAACACTGTGTTTGAGAGTCTTTTTCCAAATTTTTTCCCAAGTCCACTCTGCCTTATCTAAGGCTTTTTGCTTCATGTAGTCCCCTTCTATGAGGTATTCTATTTTACGAAAAACCAATTCTAAGAAAATGGTTTGAGGGCAAGCCCACCCGCAAAAGACACGCCCGTAAACTACGGTAAACAAGATGATAAAGGCTAAAAAACTCAGAAAAATCAGCACTAAAATATACATATCTTGGGGAAAAAATACTGTCCCAAAAATCACAAATTTGCGTTCTAAAATATTGATAAGTAAAAGCGGATAACCTCCCACCTTAATAAAAGGAGCAGCAAAAAGAAAAGCTAATAAAGAGTAACCTACGATTTCTCTGCTTATGGTGAAGCGTCCACTTTGCTTTTTGGGATAGACCCACTTGCGTTTGCCTGTTTGGTCTGCCGTAGCTAAGGTATCCCTGAAATTTGCTTTGGGTAGTGTAGATGATGACATGTTGGGAATAATTTTTTGACAAAAATCGCTGGTAAAAGCCATAAAAAAAATGATTTATGTCTTTGGAAAAAGATGACTTTTGTCATGTTTTTTTAAGGCATAGGCAGACTAAAAATAAAAGCACTGCCCTTCCCAAGTTCACTTTCTACACATATTTTCCCTTTGTTTTGCTCTACCATTTCCTTGCAAAGCATCAGCCCCAAACCTGTACCTTTTTCACCGCTTGTGCCGTAGGTAGAAAAACTGGTATTATTTTTAAACAGGCTGGCGACCTGTTCTTCTGACATTCCTACTCCTGTGTCTTTGATAGTCAATACGATAAAATTACCTTCTCTTTTGGCAAAAACGCTAATAGTACCTCCTTTTTTGGTAAATTTGATGGCATTGTTCAGCAGATTTCTAATGATGAGGCGCGTCTGGTTTTCATCTGCAAAAACTACATAGTCAGACGGAACATCGTATATGAGTTGGATTTCTTTGTTTTGAGCCGCTTCGGTAAAAAGTGCTATATTTTCCAACACTATTTCGTGCAGTTCTACCTGCTTAGGTGCGCTTTTGATGCCTTGCATCTGCGAATAAGACCACTGCAAAAGATTTTCTAAGGTATGATGCACAGTTTTTACGTTTTGGTGGACTTTGGGGAGTAGTTGTTGGAACTCCTCTACGGAAATAAATCCTTTGGAAATCACATCTAAAAGGTTTAATAAGGTATTGATAGGGCTGCGTAGGTCATGCCCAATAATAGAAAAGAGTTTATCTTTGGTGGCATTGGCTTGTGCCAATTTTTCTGAGTGTTTAAGGAGTATATCGTATTGGCTTTTTATTTTTTCTTCTGCTCTTTTCATAGCATCTATGTCATAGATAGCCCCATAAATCCTTTTGCAAACTCCTTGCTCAAACTCTGCCCTGCCTATAAGCCTTACCCAAAGTTCGTTGCCTTTTGCAGTGATAAGTTTCAGTTCTATGTTGTAAGGTGTGCCATATTCTATGAGTTGTTGGACTGCTTGGCTAATTTTCTCTCTATCCTTACCCTCTTTGAAAAATGCCAAGCCCTTTTCTATAGAGGGTTCGAAGTCAAGGGGTACTTCGTGTATTTCTTTGGTAGTTTTGCTCCAAGTAGATTTTTGAGAAATAAGGTCTAATTCCCAACCGCCTACTCTGGCAAGAGAACTCATCTGCTCAAGCATAATACTTTGATTCTCAAAAAGATGCTTTTGCTCTTGCAGCTCTGCGGTTCTTTCTTTTACTTTCTGCTCCAAGATGATATTCTGCTGCTCTATGAGTTTTTTGTTTTCAAGCGTTTTTTGCAAGATGGCAAGCCGCGACTCTAACTGACTTTTTCGCATTTGTCTAATTCTATCGGCAAGAGCAAGGGAAAACATCAGAGCTTCTAAACTAACACCGAGAAATGTAGCATTTCGAGAAAGAAAGTGGTAAGGAATCACCCCATTGATAGTAAAGATGAAACTAAAAGTAGAAGAAAAAAAGAATATCCACCCCCAAGCATAGAATTTTGCAATCCGCTCTTTTTTGGTAATCCATAAATATAAACTGACACTTACTAACGAAAGAGCTAAGACCAAAACAAGCATTTGGTTGGTAAGACTGAGGATAGGAAAAGGAATAATATGCAAAATATTGCAGCAAGGAATTACTCCTATCATCACTAATAGCAAGCATAGCAGATATACTCGGAAGTACGGAACATGACGGCGAAAATTGAGAAAATCAATAGCAAATACTGCGGCAAAGAGGTAGGAGATATTTTGCAAAGAAATAATATACTGTTGGGAGGCGTAGCGAAGTTTTGGAAAAAGATAAACTAAAAGTGGGTACTGATTCAGAAAAGTAAAAATAAAGATAGTAGAGAAAAGATACAAAACGTACCAAATATAAACCCTGTCCTTCGTAGCTATGAGTAAAAATAAGTTATATAAAAACATCATTAGTATTAGCCCTACAAAGCCTCCTACTATATAATCTGTCTTAGTTTTGTTTTGGTGCAAGGAAAGCAAAGTGCCTACCTGCAAGGGCAGTTCCATAGTTCTTAGGCTTTGTATGCGTAGGTAAACTGTCTGGGGTTGCGAGGAGCCAGGCAAGGGTAGCCAAAACAAGTTAGTGGGGTAGGCTTTATTTTGTTCAGGACGGAAAAAACCTGTCTGCAATTTTAGTTGATAACTCCCTGCTTCTGCGGTATAATAGTCTATGTACCAAAGGGCAATACTGCCTGCCTCTATCCAAGCTTGCACAGAGGACAAATTCTGCACGGTGAGTTTTATCCAATACACTTTGGTAGAGGCAGGACGAGCAAAAACATTAGTTGTATTTTTCTGAAATTTCGCTTGGTAAGTAGGGCTTAAAATATCCTCTATGCTTAACTTACCGTCTATATCCTCCCAAAAGTATAGCTGCTTCCCTACTAAAAGTAAGTCTGTTTCATTTTTTAATACGACTACTTCCTCATTCTGAGCCAATAGAGAAGCTGTACACCCAAGCAAAAAGGTACAAAATAAAAAACTCAGTAAAAGTTTTTTGCAATGATTTTTTGTGGATACATACTTTGCTACTTTTTCCAAGTAGTGAGTTTTACAAGATTCAAAAGTAAATAATGTCACTTTATCTATTTTATCAATTACTCAGTTGTATATTTAAAAGCAAAAATCATGTAAGTTTAGGAAAAGCAACTTTTCTCTTTAGTATAATATTGAACTTATTTGTTGAATCTAAGTAAAATATTTACTTTTACCGCTAAGATTTTCTTACTTTTATTTAATAGTAGCAAACTTTCAATGTTTAGATTAATTAGCCTATTTTGTTGTATTTTGCTTTTTGCAAGCTTCTCCAAACTCTTAGCTCAACGACAAAGAGTCATAGATAGCTTGAAGAACCTACTTATTCATGCTCAAGAAGATTCTAATAAAGTAAATATAATCAATAGGTTATGGGCAGAGTATTTATACGTTAAACCTACTACGGCAAAGACATACTTAGAACAAGCACTTACACTTTCCCAAAAAATCAAATATAAAAAAGGAGAGGCTTATACTACATTTTACATAGGCACTTTCTACTACCATAGCGGGAATTATGTCAAGGCTTTAGAGTACTATGACTCATCTGACACCCTTGCAAAGGAGTTAAAAGATAAACACTTGATAGGTAATATTTTGTCCTCTAAGGGTTTGGTTTATTACAAGCAAGGGACTTACTTAAAATCTTTAGACTTACACTTGCAAGCCCTGCGTCTGGCAGACCAGCTCAATGATACCTTGCTAAGAGCCTCGAGCCTAAATAATATTGGGCTAATTCATGAAAAACAATCAGACACTAACCAAGCAAAAAGCTACTTCCAACAAGCTCTTCTCTATTATAGGTATATCAAAAAACCTCAATCCGTTGCTTATGTTTCCAATAATATAGCCCGAATACTTCGCGATGAGGGCAAGCTGACTGACGCTTTGTATTATTATAACCAATCTTTAGCTTTTTTTGAGGAATCTGAGGACTTAAAGGGTATATCAGAAGTAAAAAATAACATAGGTAGTGTATATATCAAACAAGGCAAATATTCCCAAGCATGGAAAGTATGCAGAGAATCTTTGGAGATTCGTCAGAAATTAGAAGATAAAAGCGGCATGGCAAATAGTTTACAAAACATTGCTATTGCCTACCGCAAAGCTGGCTTGTTTGAGAATGCACTGAACTATGCCTTGCAAAGCTATCAGTTGGCTCAGGAATTGGGATTGCGAGAAATTATCAAAGAATCCAGTTTTCAATTAGCGGAGATTTATGCCTTTCAGCGCGATTATCAGAAGGCTTTTGAGTACTATCAAATATACGATACCACCAAAGACAGTCTATTCAACGAAACTAATATCAGGCAGTTGGCAGAGATGCGAACTAAATATGAGGCACAGACCAAAGAGCAGGAAATCAATGCACTAAGAAGCGAGCAGAGAGCGCAAAAAGCCGAGTTAGACCAAAAAAATATTATCAATTACGGGCTAATTGCTATTTTGATAATAAGTTTAGTTTTCTTAGTCTTGTTTTTTAACAATTACAATGTAAAGAAAAAAGCTAACATAGCGCTAGAAGAAAAAAATACAGCCTTAAATGAAGCACTTATCCAACTTAAAAGCACACAAAGTCAGTTGATTCACTCCGAGAAAATGGCATCTTTGGGACAACTGACCGCAGGAATAGCCCATGAGATTAATAACCCACTGAATTTTATTTATGCAGGCATTGGAGCATTGGAGAGCAATATCCACAGTTTTTACCAAGTTACGGACTTATTTCAGTACATCCTCAAAGAAGAGGACAGTACCAAAATCCAAGAAAAAGTCTTGCAACTCAAAAAAGCAGAAACCTTGAAAGAATACGAAGATATTAAAGAAGAAATCAACTTACTTATCAAAGACATTAAAATTGGTGCGGTACGAACCACAGAAATCGTCAAGGGTTTGCGCAATTTTTCTCGCTTAGACGAGGGCAAACCTAAGATAGGAGATATTCATAATGACATAGATGCCGCTTTGATGTTACTTAGAAACAAACTTGCCAAAAATATTACTGTTTCAAAAAAGTATGGCGACAAAATCCCTGAGATAGCTGCACTACACGGTCAAATCAATCAAGTATTTACCAATATCATTGCCAATGCGATACAAGCAATGGAAAACGGTGGTAAAATCACTATTACTACTAAGTTAGTTCATAAAGAAGAAAGAGATTATGTAAGCATATCTATCAAAGATACAGGGGCAGGAATGTCAGAGAGCGTCAAGGCTAAAATTTTTGAGCCTTTTTTCACCACCAAAGACATAGGCGAAGGCACAGGCTTGGGACTTTCCATTAGCTATGGTATTATTCGCAATCACAAAGGAACAATAGAAGTTTTTTCTGAAATAGGCAAGGGTACAGAGTTTGTCATTTGTTTGCCCGTTGGAATTGAGTAGCGCAAATACCTTTTGCTTTACTTTTTCAGGAAATAATATTACTTTTAAAGGAATCTTTAAAAATTCATATTTAATAATTTGACTTAACACATAAAAATACATTATTTTTGTAAGCAATAACGATAAAAATTATCGCTCCCTCATAGATATTTGGCACACTTCTATCTATTTTGAGAAAACTAAAAATAAACTGAATGAATTAACTTTACGCAATTAAAAGGTGTTTAAAAATGAGAAAGTAAGAACATAGTAAGGTAGGTATATGCGTTCATGCCTTATGTACTAATGTGTAAAACACAAAGCACCTTGATTAATCTATTATTCACGTTTTTCTCAAATTTTAAACTATGCGCTTAATTCAAATTTTATCATCATTACTGCTCCTGGCTATTTCGCATAGCATTACTTTCGCTCAAATAGGAGTCTTGGGGCAGGATTCTACACGTAGGGTAATCTCCACCGCAGTATCATTTCTGACTATTACCCCTGATGCGCGCAGCGCGGGTATGGGTGATGTAGGGGTAGCACTTTCGCCAGATGCTAATGCGACCCATTGGAATCCCGCCAAATTGGCTTTTTTAGAAAAGACTATGGGCATGTCTATCTCCTATAGTCCTTGGCTACAAAAGTTAGTAAATGATATGTCTATTGCTTATCTATCTGGTTATTACAAGATTAGTAAGCAAGAAGCTGTAGCTATGTCCTTGCGCTACTTCAATATGGGTAGCATACAGTTTACTGACTTGCAAGGGAGATTGCAACAGGACTTTAACCCAAGAGAAATTGCCTTAGACGGGACGTATTCCAGAAAATTGAGTAAAGAATTTAGCATGGCTATTACAGGGCGATTCGTACACTCTAACTTAGCAGGGAACTTCAGCAACGGACCGGGTAATGTGAATGCTACTCCCGGTAACGTAGTAGCAGCCGATATATCTGCCTATTACGAGAAGAAAAAAATTATAGGAATGATTCCTACCACCGTAGCTTTCGGATTAAATATTTCCAATATAGGCGGAAGAATGACTTACAACAACCCCACTACCGCAGATTATATCCCTACTAATTTACGCTTAGGTACAGGTATTACCGCAGAAATAGACGAATACAATAAACTTACTTTTGCCTTAGACATCAACAAACTCTTAGTGCCTACTCCTCCCATCCGAAATGGACAAGGACAAATCATCAAAGGTAAAGACCCAGATAGAACCTTAGTTTCGGCGATGTTTGGTTCTTTTAATGACGCTCCTAACGGATTGCGAGAGGAAATACAAGAACTCATGTTTGCTATGGGGGCAGAGTATTGGTACAAAGATATATTTGCGCTAAGAGGAGGGTATTTTAATGAAAACACTATCAAAGGAGCCAGAAAGTATTTTACTTTGGGCTTAGGTTTCCGTTATCAGAAATTTGGGATAGATTTTGCCTACATGATGCCAACCATTCAGAATCATCCTTTGGCAGATACTATGCGTTTTACGTTGCTATTTGATTTCGGTAGAAGCAAGCAAGAAAAATCTGTTACTGACGAAGAAGGTGCAGTACAATAATTTCGTGAATCAAAAACAAGTAGTAAAAAATTATCATTATCAAAGAATTACGTTTTATATTCACAGCGTAATTCTTTACTTTTTAAGCCCATACTACTATGCAAGAAATTCGTTATGAGGTCAATAATCGTATAGCCTACATTACGCTTAATCGTCCAGAGAAGCGGAATGCTTTTAACAAGCAGTTGGTTTCCGAACTCAAAGAGGCTTTTTCAAGAGCCGAGCATGAGGAAGAAGTAAAGGTAATTGTACTAAAAGCAGAAGGGAAAGTATTTTGTGCGGGAGCTGACTTGGGCTATCTTCAGTCTTTACAAACTCATACTTTTGAAGAAAATTTAGTAGATTCTCACTACCTCAAAGACTTGTATTTACAGATTTATCGCCACCCTAAAATTGTCATTGCGGCTGTGCAAGGTCATGCTATCGCAGGAGGTTGCGGGCTGATAACTGTCTGCGACTTTGTGTTTAGCGTTTCTGAAGCAAAGTTTGGCTACACAGAGGTAAAAATAGGGTTCGTCCCTGCTATCGTAATGACTTTCTTGATTAGAAAAATAGGAGAAGCAAGGGCAAAGGAAATGTTGCTTTCTGGGGACTTGATAGAGGCAAGCCAAGCACAAGAATACGGCATAGTTACAGAAGTATTGTTTGACAATGAATTATACGAGAAAGTAGATGAGTTTGCTTTGCATCTCTGCCAAACTAATTCTGCTCAAGCAATGAAAGCAACTAAGCAGATGATAGCAGACATTCAGGAACGCTCACTCAGCGAAGCCTTAGTCTATGCCGCAGAGGTAAATGCTAAAGCAAGAGCTTTTGAGGACTGTAAAAAAGGCATTGCCGCCTTCCTGAGCAAAGAAAAGCTTAGCTGGTAACAGGCTTATCGCTAATTTCTAAAGAAGGGTTCTGCTCCTCCGAATTATTAGCATGAGCTATATCTGTTGATTCTTCTGTTGCTGCATGTATTATGGGCTTGCTTTCGTGGTGATGTGCAGGGAAAAACTTGCGTTGCAAGACCAAAATTAGTGCTACACCTATAAAAATAGAAGCATCTGCGACATTAAAAATAGGCCAGAGAGAATAGCGATTTCCTCCTATCAGAGGTATGTTTTCTGGTACTTCTCCTTCCCACAAGTCCACATAGAACATGTCTATTACTTTTCCATGGAACCAAGGGTAGAAAGGGGGAGGATTTTCTGTAAATGGAGCATTGTCTAAGAAATAACCATAAAAAGTACTGTCTATGACGTTGCCTATGGCGCCTCCTAAAATCAAAGCAACGCACCAAAGGAATCCTGGATGGTAAATTTCTTTTTTAGCAGCTCTATACAAGAAATACCCAATAGCTGTCATAGCTAACAAGCGAAAAAATGTAAGTCCTAATTTCCCATATTCCGACCCAAACTCCAGCCCAAAAGCCATTCCGGGATTGGTGGTATAATGCAATTTGAGCCAATCTCCTAAAACTACAATCTCCTCACCTTCAATCATATAGTGATGAATAGTGAGCTTTACTATTTGGTCTATCAAAATGACGGAGATGGCAAGCAAGTAGTATTTTAAGTATTTCATTCGTTCTGACAGCTATATTCTATACAAAATTGCCTGCAATTTAGGTATTAAATGTAAGATAATAAGCATAAGTAGGAAACTGCTTAACATTTTTTTTAAAAAAACAGTAATTTTTATCATTCTCGTTTACTGCTTTCACTATATTATTTTTCCACAATTACATATACATCTTCTTTTGGCTTTTTCATTTTGTATTTTTCGCGAGCAAATTTCTCTAACTGCTTAGGGTTGGCTTGTAGTTCTTTGATTTCTTTTTGCAAAGAAAGAATACTCTCTTTATAGTACATCTTGTCTTGCTCTAATTGGCTGATTTTCTTTTGTGTTTGGATTTGCTCATAGATATTATTCCCATCAAAAAACAGCATCCAGACAGCAAATACTGTCAGAAATAGCAAATAAAAATTATTGAACCGATTAAACAATTGCTTTAATTTACTTATCATAAGTCCATGATTTTTACAAAGATATATATATTTTTGAAAATTTAAAATATCTAAGCCATTTTTTTAGGCTCTTTGATACTTTTTGTCGAGTTAGCACATGAATAATGCTACGTGTAAATTAAGCCTGTAGGGCTGTAATCTATGTAGAAAAGAGCAAGCCAACATACAGCACCGCCATAGGCGTGAAAATATTTTATTGACAGTCGCTTATTTGTCTGGGAGACCCCGTCTGACAATTTTGTTGAATTACTTATTTTGTGTTAAATATCTAAATAATCACAAGTTTTTTTAACTTTGTAAGAAAGCACTGCCATCGGTGAAAACTGATTTACTTAGACTTTCTCACTATGTATGAGCATAGTGCTTTTTCGCCAACAATCCACTTGAAACATGAAAGATATGAATATTTTATTAGCAGAAGATGAACCTAAAATTGCCTCATTTATCAAAAAAGGCTTAGAAGAAAGTGCCTACTCGGTAGATTGGGTTAAAGACGGTAAAGAAGCAATTAAAAATAGCTTAAATAATGGTTATGATGTGATTATTTTAGATGTAATGTTGCCTAATGTAGATGGTTTTCAGGTCTGTAGGCGCATACGGGTCAAAAATCCACAAGTCCCAATTTTAATGCTTACTGCCTTAGACGGTACCGAAGACAAAATCAAGGGCTTAGATGCCGGGGCAGATGATTACCTACCGAAACCCTTTGACTTTGAGGAACTCTTAGCAAGGCTGCGTGCTTTGACACGCCGAAGTCATGTGCTTAATCCTGAAAAGCCTGCGGCAGAAGTGATTATTTGTATCGAGGATTTGTACTGCAATCTTTCACGAAAAGAAGTGCGTAGGGGCAACAAAGAGATTAAATTGACAGCAAGAGAGTTTGACTTATTGGTTTTTTTTATCAAAAATAAAAATAAAGTATTGGATAGGGCAAAAATTGCAGAGCAGGTATGGGACATTAGCTTTGATACGGGGACCAATATAGTAGATGTGTATGTGAATTATCTCAGGAACAAGATTGACAAGGATTTTGAGAAAAAGCTAATTCAAACACGCGTGGGTTTAGGGTATATTATGGTAGCCGAATGACTTTTATCACAGGGAGAAATCTTGCATGCCTAATACTTAATGAATAAATAAATTGACTGTGCATCATGCTATCCGCTGTAATTTAATGCTTTTGTTATTCTATAATTATGCTAAAGATGCTCAAAAAACATTTACTGACCATAGTTGTAGTACTAATTAGTGCTTTGATGCTTTTGTGCATTGGCTTTGTGTACTACAATAATGAGGTGATGAAAAAAAACAGGCTGTTGCAAGAAGAGGCAGAACTCATTAAACTTAATACAGACTTGATTCCCGCATGGGTAGTAAATGATTTGGATTTAGGTATTTGGGCGTATTACATCACAGAAGATACTTCTGTACTTCATCTTTACTACTCGGGAATAAGTTTGAAAAGCGAGATTTTTGATACCTTAGAGGTCAAATTAAAAGAACAAAACGCCGACTTAAATCCACTTTACCACTTAAAAGCAAGCGTAGAGGAGTACATTGATTTTAGTACTTCGCAAAAAATACTCATTGAGCAAGGTAATAAAGAGGAGTTTAAAAAGCGATTTTTAGAGAAAAGAGGCATTAAGGTAATGAAGGAGATTACCCAATTCCGTAACAAGACTTTTGAACTTTGCGAAAATCTTAAATCTAAGGCACAGAAAGAATATGAAAATGCACTCCAAAGAACTTATTTTGCCCTGATTGCTCTTTTTGTTGTCAGTATGCCTACTTTGGCTTTTACGGTTTTTTACACTAAAAAAGCATTTTCTTTTTCTGAAAAACTAAGACAAGCAGAGAGGGAACGAAGAAAGATGATAGAGCAGCAAAAAGAAATATTAGAGCTTACCGTCCAACAACGTACCAAAGAAATCGCCGCTCAGAATGAAGAACTGATACAGCAAGGAGAGCAGATAGAAATTCAAAGAGATTTGCTGTATAAGCAGAACCAACAGCTCAAAGAAGCCCAAAAAGAAATTCAAGCTAAAAATGAAGAAATAGCCTCACAAAATCAAATATTGGAGGAGGAGGTAGTAGAACGGACTCAAGAACTGAGCAAAGCCTATGAGGAATTAACAGAATACAACCGACAGTTAGAGCAGTATTCCTTTATCACTGCTCATAACCTACGCTCACCCGTAGCAAGAGTATTGGGACTATGTAACTTGTTAGAAATGGAAAACGTAACTTTCGAAGAAAAACTTAACATTATCAAACAAATTGCTGCGAATACGCAACTCTTAGACGAAATCGTTAAAGACATCAACCATGTTTTTGAAATAAAACGCAAATCCCAACTGATGCTTCAAGTAGTTGGCTTAGAGGAGATAATAAACAAAATCAGACTTTTGTTAGAAAAAGAGATGGAGGAATCACAAACCGAAATTATTACTGATTTTCAACAGATAGAATATCTACATACTTTTGTTCCTTATGCAGAAAGTATTTTTTACAATCTTATTGACAATGCTATTAAGTTCAGGCATCCTCTCAGGAAACCATTAGTGCAGATTGGCTCTGAAAAAGTAAACCAATTCACTAAAATAAGTATTCAAGACAATGGCGTTGGTATTGATTTGGAACAGTATAAAGGTAAAATTTTTCAACTGTATAAAAGATTTCATTTGCAAGTGGCAGGAAAGGGCATGGGCTTGTTTTTGGTAAAAACACAAATAGAAAGGCTGGGGGGACGCATAGAAGTAGAGAGTGTGCCTGAGCAAGGAACAAAATTTGAAGTTTATTTCCCTGAGAAAAATCTTTGAAAACTTTTTATTATCTTTGACTTATAAACTTGATGCACTATGGAAACCGTAGAAGAAACTTTGTCAGAGTACGAAATAGAACGTAAAAAACCTATGCCAAGCCTTATTCACAGCATTGTCCAAGCAAATCTCATTTTTGAAATAAAACTGAGATATAGAACTATATATACAGTTCCCTCTGAACTTAATCTTGCCCTTTCTGATTGGGACTCCGTTCCTGATGTTTGCATTTATCCTAAAATGGAAATCAATGTGCAACAAGATGTAATTGCGATGACAGAGCCTCCGCTTGCTGTTATTGAGATACTCTCCCCCACTCAAAGCCTTCAAACGCTGGTAGATAAAGCCCACAAATATTTTTCTTTGGGGGTACAGTCTTGCTGGCTGGTGCTTCCAAGCCTTAAAAACATTTATGTATTCTCTGACCAAGAAAACTACGAAATCTACCGCGAAAGCGAAACCTTAGTAGATAAAAAGCTGAATATTTCCTTTCCTCTGGCAGATGTTTTCAAATAATTTAGTTTGTTTAAATAAAACTCTTACAATTATTTTGAGGTAAGTATTTTGAGTTATATATTTTTGTATGCTTAGCTACCTTTTACAAGAAAAATCTATCACTAACTAAACATAGTAAATATGCAATTGAATGGAAGTCATACGCTCAATACCTCCAAAGAAATGCTTTGGGCAATGCTCTTAGACCCCGATACACTTACAAAAGTGATACCAAGCCTCAAATCCTTAGAAGCTACAGAATCAGGAGTGTATAAGGCTATATGTGAGGTAAAAATGGGACCGGTAAGCGGAACGTTTGAAGGAACTATGGAAACGATAAACTTGAATCCTACAGAAAGTTTTACTTTGATAATGAAGCAAAATAGTAAAATAGGCAATGTAGTGGCAGAAGGGAATATCGTGCTTAAAGCCATAGATGAAGGGCATACAGCAATGCTTTTTGACGGAGAGGCAAAACTCTCAGGCTTGTTGGCTCGTACAGGGCAGAGAGTACTCAGCGGAGTAGCCAATAGCTTAGTAGGAATGTTTTTCAAAGCTTTAGAAAAAGAAATAGAAAAGGCAAACTCTCCCGAAGGAGAAGAAGCCAAAAAAGAGAAAAAAGGATTTTGGAGTAGATTAGTAAGCTAAAATGATATATGGAAAAATTTAGAAACACATTCAACTTGGTTTCCAATGTTGCTTTTGTAACTTGTTTGGTGGGTTACTTGCTAAGTGCCAATCAAATCAAAGGCTTTGGCACTTTGCTTATTGTAGGGTGGTTAAGTTTTGCGGTAGTAGCATTGATAGAGGCTTTTCTTTATCAGGGCAAAGCCAAACTGCTCTATATGATTATGTTAGTAGGAACGGCAGTAGCTTCTGTTGGCATTTTATTCAAACTGATGAATTACCCCAATAGCCAAGAAATGCTTTTATATGGCGGTGGAAGTGCCTTAGTAGGTTTTCTATTGGTACTTTTCAGTACACAGCGATTTGACTCCCTAATGTCTAAGTCGCTGATAGCAGGATTAATCGCTATGTACCTGATAAAAGGAATGTTTACTTTTTAAGAGAAGCCAGAATAGTATGCAAGATATGCCTTACCTCTGGCGACCACCAATGTTCTAAGGTTTCTTTGAAAGAATCCGTCGAAGTAATATCGAGGGCTTTGATAAGGTCTTTGCGAAGGTTTGTTTTAGTTTTTTGCCATGTAACGGGGTCAAAACTCAAATAGTGCTTCATTTTTGTTTCTGCTTGGTTCAGCACTTCCTCCAAAGGCACGACTTCATCTACCAATTGAGCTTGCAAAGCCTCTTGTGGAAGCAGTAGCTTGCCTTCCATGAGGTATTGATAGGCGTTCCTGTTCCCAATCCAAAAGGCATACAAAGCAAAAATATGATTTGGGACAATGATTCCTACAGGCACTTCATTCAATCCAATGCGATAGTTTCCCTCTGCCATGACTCTGTAATCTCCGCAAAGAGCTAAAATACAACCTCCCGCAGGGCTATGTCCTGTAATAGCGGCAATCATAGGCTTAGGGAAGGAAGCCAAAGAGAGCATCATCTTGGAAAAATCTTTCCAAAAATCTTCCATTTCTTTGGGGTTAAATTGGTACAACTCCAACAAATCTAAACCAGCAGAAAAATAATGTTCTTTTCCAGTGATAATCAATCCCTTGACCTCAAAATTATGAGCAAGTTGATGTACTAACTCCGTCAGTTCTTGAATCATTTGGCGATTCATAGGATTGGCTTTGCCTCTGTTGAGTTGGGCTATGGCATAGTTTTCTTTGCGCGTAAGTGTAATGGTTTGCATAAGTTTATTTGGCTAAGTTTAGATTTTGATTTTTTTAATCTCCCCACATTCCCACAGGCACAATTTCTAACACATGATTATCAACATCTTTGAAATAAAAAGACTTAAACCCATTTCCCCAATCATGCTCGTGAATAATCTGAATTTCTAAGGCTGTTATTTTCGTCTTCCAACGCTCGTATTCGTCTTGGGAAACTTCAAAAGCAATATGTTGATGTCCGTAGGCAAAATGAGGCGGTAAAAAGGTATCCTGTCGAGTAACTTCTGGATTGAAACAAAGCAATACTGAACTACCCACACGAAAAAAGACATGTCTGTCCTTTACCTCCCCTATGACTGGGAAACCCAACAAGGTATGATAGAATTTTTTGGACGCTTCTAAGTCTTTGACGTACAGTGCTATCTCCTTTACTTGGGTAATAGACATAGATGTATTAATAGGAATATTTTGGAAATTCAACGATGAAAGTAGCTCCTTTTTTAGGTTCGCCCTCTGCCCATACCCTTCCTTGTAACTGTTCTGTCAGGGACTTGACGATAGAAAGCCCTAATCCTGACGAGGACTCCCCGTTAGTAGGGCGCGCACTTAACTTTTGAAACTTTTTAAATAAGTTCTTCTTATCTTCCTCGCTCAGCCCTTGTCCTTCGTCTTGGACACTAACCCTGACATATTCACCATTTTCTTTGACTTTGATAAAGACATTGCTATTGACATTTTTAGGAGAAAATTTGATAGCATTAGAAATCAAATTGTCAAAAATACGGCTTAAATAATCTTCGTAGCCTTTGATATACACCTCTTGGTGGCTGGTTTCGTAGTTGAGAACCACTTGTTTTCTTGAGGCTTGTTCTTTATAGCTTTCTAAAAGCCTGCCTATCAACTGAATTAAATCTATCTTGGAAAGAACAACCTGAGAAATGCTGTTATCTCCTTCTAAAGCCTTTGTATCCAACAAATTGCGTATGTGCCTACTTGCATCGGCAATGCTTTTTCTTAGCAATTCCATGTAAGTAAGTTGATTATGGTTGAAATTATTTTTGCCCTCCACTTCCAAAAGTTCCAACAAGCCACTAATGCGATTGATAGGCGACTGCAAATCGTGTACTATCATACTGATAATACTATTTCTTTCATTATCAAGCTCTTGTAGTTTACTGTTCTGAGCTTCTAAGATTTGATTTTTGAGTTCTATTTCTTCTTTTTGTCTGATAACTTCTTTTGTTCTCTCTGCTACTTTTTGTTCTAAAAGCTCTTTGGCTTCTTTTAAGTCTGCTAAAAGTTGAACGTTGTCTCTGCGAAGTTGGAAAGTTTCACTTGCTTTCTTCAGAGCAAGACGCATCTCCTCAATGTCCCAAGGCTTAGTGATGTATCTATGAATATCACATTCGTTAATAGCTCTAATAATCGCTTCTGTATCGCTAAAGCCAGTAAGAATAATACGAATGGCATGAGGATACTCGGCTAAAGTCCATTTCAAGAACTCCACCCCCGTCATCTTAGGCATTCTTTGGTCAGAAATAATCAAGTCAATAGCCTGCTGGCGCAAAATCTCCATCGCCTCTTGGGCTGAGTTTGCGGTGAATATGTCATAATCTCGTCTAAACGTGGCTTTAAACACATTCAGGTTTACTAACTCGTCATCAACATAGAGAATACTATGTTTTTGATTTTCCATTGGGTAAGCTCTTATTAGAATTAACTTTGGCTTTGAAAGAGCAACAGCAATCTCTTTCTGAGATATTCATTTTTTAGAGTACAAATTTCATACTACTTTCATTTGCATACTTCTATATGAATCAGCAAATAAACAGTTTTTCTTTATAAAAAACAAAATCCATGCTCGTAAATACCACAATTAAAATGGTCAATGACCTAATTAAACCTTTCGCTTTTTTAAGTATCTAAAAAGACAAATACTAAACGATTAAGTAAATCTTAGCAAATTTAGAAATTTTTTAATAAAAATTTAGAAAATATCATGCTTCAAATCAATCCACAAACAAAAATACAGCATCTCTACCTGCGTGCAGGTTTTGGAGAAAGTTTTGCCTTCATAGAAAACAACAAAAAAGAAAGTGTAGAAAAACTTGTTTCCCAACTTTTCAAAGAAAGTGAAGAAGTCAGGGATTTACAGGTAGTAGATAGCAACCAATTAAAAATGGGAAAATTTTTGTTGGCAGACAAAGATGAGAAAAGAGAAATGATAAGAGATTCTATTGCTAAGATTAAAGACTTGAATCTGATGTGGTTAGATAGAATGACGGAGCGACAGGGAATGTTGAGAGAAAAAATGACTTTGTTCTGGCATGGGCATTTTGCCTGCCAATCTGCCAATGTTTTTTTCATTCAAAAACAAAATAATATACTTAGAAAACACGCTTTGGGGAAATTTGGTGATTTGCTACACGCCATTTCTAAGGACCCCGCCATGTTACAATTTCTCAATAATAAACAAAACCGCAAAGACCGTCCTAATGAAAACTTTGCCAGAGAAGTCATGGAACTTTTTACTTTGGGACGAGGAAACTATACCGAGCAGGACATCAAAAACGCAGCCAGAGCCTTTACAGGGTGGGACTTTGAGATAAGTGGTGATTTTATTTTACGCAGGTTTAGGCATGACTATGGGGAAAAAACCTTTTTTGGCAAAACAGGGAAATTAGAGGGGGAGGATATTTTGAATATGATTTTGGAAAATAAGCAAACCGCTAAGTTTCTTACAGGCAAAATTTACAAGTACTTTGTCAATGAGAATATGAATGAAGAAATTGTAAATCAGTTAGCGACAAGTTTCTATCAATCGGATTACGACATAGGAAAACTGATGAGGGAAATATTTACTTCAGACTGGTTCTACGAAGCCCGAAATATAGGAGTGCGTATCAAATCTCCTATTGAGTACCTTACTATCCTTCGCAAGCAGTTTAATTTGGGTTTTAACGATAAAGAACCTTTGCTGTTTTTGCAAAAGGTATTAGGTCAGATGTTATTTTATCCTCCTAATGTCGCAGGCTGGAAAGAAGGTAAGGCTTGGATAGATAGTACGACTATTGTTATCAGGACTCAACTGCCCGAGATGCTTTACAGAATGGGAGAAATTACCTTGCAACCCAAAGAAGACGGCGATGTAAATACCGAATTTTTTGCTAAAAATAAACTTCGCACTATCAAAGCCACCTACGACTGGCAGGATTTTATTACCATTCTGGGGAAGGAAAATCAAGAAGATATATTTGCCAAAATTGCCAATTACTTATTCCAAGTTCCTATCGCTGAGGAAACTAAAAAAATGTTGTTGCAAAATATAAAGCATGAAAGCAAGGAAGAAACGATTAAAAACTTGATAGTGGCAATGGTAACGCTGCCAGAATATCAAGTCTGTTAAAAGTAAAATTTTTTTGCAAAAGTATTACCTTTGCAAAAAAGTATAAACCTTGAATCCTGAAATACAAAACGATACAGAGCCAAACGACGCAAGTGAGATGATAGATAGCTTTGAGCAGTTCAAGCTCAATAAGCAAATCCTTTCTGCTGTCCAAGAAGTTGGCTACCAAAAACCTACCCCTATCCAAGCCAAAGCCATTCCGCTGATTTTAGATGGGCATGATATTTTAGGTATTGCCCAAACAGGCACAGGGAAAACAGCAGCTTTTGTTATCCCTATTCTCATGAAAATCAAATATGCTCAAAGCCCCAACCCAAGAGCATTGATTTTAGCCCCTACGCGAGAGTTAGCTATCCAAATCAGTGAAGAAATCAAAAAGTTAGCTACCTATACGGATTTGCGTCAGGTCTGTATTTACGGGGGAGTGGGAGCAAAAACCCAGATAGAAGCTATCCAAGCGGGAGTGGATATCTTAGTAGCTACTCCCGGACGCTTCATGGATATCTATCTTTCAGGGAACTTAGTAGTTAAAGAATTGAAAATCATGGTCTTAGATGAGGCTGACAAGATGATGGACATGGGTTTTATGCCCCAAATCAATCGCATTTTGGAGGTAGTACCGCGCAAAAGGCAAAACTTGCTTTTCTCAGCTACTATGTCAGAAAAAGTACTCAAACTCATAGAAAACTTTTTGGAGTTTCCACTCAAGGTCGAGGTTACTCCACAAGCCACCCCTGCTGAAACGGTTACGCATTTTGTTTATCACGTTCCTAATTTTAAAACCAAGATTAATTTATTAGGCTATCTACTTCAAAATGAAGCAATAAGTAAGGTGATTATTTTTGCCAAAACTAAAGAAACCGCAGAAAATATATTCAAATTTATCCAAAGGAAAATAGATAAGCATGTGCGAGTAATTCATGCCAACAAAGGGCAAAATACGCGCATCAATGCTATGGAAGAGTTCAAAAAAGGAGAGATTAGGGTACTGGTTGCTACTGATGTGGCGGCGCGGGGAATAGATGTAAGTATGGTAAGCCATGTGATAAACTTTGATGTGCCTATTGTCCACGAGGACTACGTGCATAGGATTGGGCGAACAGGCAGGGCAAATAGGGAAGGAACAGCCATTACTTTTTGTACGAAGGCAGAAGTGTATCACCTCGAGAAAATTCAGAAACTAATCAAAATGCCTATCCCTGTAGAGGAAATCCCCCAAGAGGTAGAAATTGAGGAAACTCCTTTTGAGGAAAACCAAGCCATGCTCATGGAAATAGACCGTCAAAAACGTAAGGAAAATCCTGAGTTCAAAGGGGCTTTTCACGAGAGAAAAACAAAGAACTTACCAACAAAAGGTAAGGCTGGGAAATCAAGTAAAAAAGTAGTTTTTGATAAAAACAAGGTGAAGAAAAAAAAGTAGAAAAATGGGATACTCGAGAGCGCAAGTAGCCAATTATTAGAATTGCTACTTGCTCTCTACTTAGCTAAAATACTCCTTCATTCTTTCCATGAAACTCTTTTCTGATTTTTCGGGCTTGGGGCTGAAGTTTTCAGAGTTTTTGAGTTTTTCTAACAAAGCCCTTTCTTCTTTGGTTAGTTGCTTAGGTGTCCAAATATTGATATGTATAAGTTGGTCGCCTATTCCGTAACCATTGAGTTCCTTGATGCCTTTGTTTTTCAGTCGTAGGATTTTTCCGCTTTGTGTGCCGGGTTCTATGTTAATCCTTGCTCTCCCACCTATGGTAGGTACTTCCAAAGTAGTCCCCAAAGCTGCATCTATAAAACTAATGTACTGTTCGTAATGGATATTTTTCCCTTCTCTTTTTAGGGTTGGGTGTTCCTCTTCTTCAATCATAATGAGCAAATCACCTGCTACACCACCGCCTGGCGGAAAGTTCCCTTTACCTGCCATAGAAAGTTGCATACCTTCCTCTACGCCTGCGGGTACTTTTACGCTGATAACTTCCTCTTGCAATACTAAGCCATCTTTGCCTCCACAAGCTCCATCACATCGCTCTGATACTGTGCGTCCTGCACCATTGCAAGTCGGACAGGTAGTCGCCGACATCATTTGCCCAAGCATGGTATTAACTACTCGCCTGATTTGACCTGTACCGTTGCAAGTAGCGCAGTTTTTAAATGAAGTACCATTTTTTGCTCCTGTTCCTTTGCAACTATCGCAAGCTACATATCTTTTTACTTTGATTTTCTTCTCTACACCCTCAGCTACTTCTTCTAAATTTAGTTTCAACTTGATGCGAAGGTTAGTGCCTCTTTTGACCTGCTGCCTACCACTTCCCCCACCAAAGAAATCTCCAAAAGGACTTCCGCCACCGAAAATATCACTAAACTGAGAGAAAATATCTTCCATATTCATACCTCCGCCACTAAACCCGTCCATACCTTGATGTCCAAAGCGGTCGTATCTTGCTCTTTTGTCAGCATTGCTTAGGACTTCGTAAGCCTCTGCCGCTTCTTTGAACTTTTCCTCAGCCTCTTTATTCCCCGGATTTTTATCAGGGTGATACTTAATGGCTAATTTTCTATAGGCTTTTTTTATCTCCTCCTCTGACGAGTTTTTACTTACTCCTAAAACCTCGTAATAATCTCGCTTTGCCATTTGTAGATGACTTTATATTGTATTGATGTAATTATATGATTGATAAAGAATAATGTATATCGATTAGTTTAGCTTCCTACTACTACTTTCGCATAACGCACTACTTTTTCCCCCAAGAAGTAGCCTTTTTCCAACTCATCTACTACCTTCCCTTGCATTTCTGGCATAGGAATTTGGGTAATCGCTTCGTGATAATCTGCATTGAAGTCTGAACCTTTTACATCTACCATAGGTTTCAAACCCTTCTGTTCCAATATTTTAAATAACTTGTCGTGTATCAAGACCATCCCTTGTTTCAGGCTTTCTATGTCTTGATTGTCAAAGTTTTTCTGCGCTCTTTCAAAATCATCTAAGACTGGAAGCAGACTTACCATCAAACCCTCATTGGCAGTAGTCATAAAGTCCAACTTTTCTTTTGCTGTTCTTTTTCTATAGTTCTCAAAGTCAGCATACAACCTCACATATTTTTCTTTCATTTCTGCGAACTCTTTTTTCCACTTCTCTGCCTCGTTTTCTGTATTATGTACTTTCACTTCTTGTTGGTTTTCTTGTTGAGTATCAGCAGAAACTTCCTCAATAGTTACATTTTCTACCTCTTGATTGTTTGTTTGGTCTTTGATTGTATCGTCATTGTGGTTTTCCATGTCAGACAATTTTAATTAGAAAATTTGTTTAGATGATTAAATTGTTGTTTTCTAAAACCTTTATTATTTTAACAATTATACTGCCAAAAGGTTGCTAATGACAAAATGGCATATTTTTTAGCAAAGTTTATAGTACCGCAGGCATACCTGTATTTGCCAAGTTAGAAGTTGCCTTGCTGAGCAATTGTCCCTTTTCGTTATAAATCTCTGCGGCTGCATTGACGATGGTTTTTCCTGAGCGGATAACAGTAGATTTGGCGATGACTGTTTCCCCTATCCTTGCAGGGTGGAGAAAGTCAATATGCAGATTGATAGATACATACAAGTTAGGCAAGCCCAAAGCCGCTACGGTCATGCCTATAATATCGTCTAAGATAGAAGCATGAATCCCTCCGTGCAATAATCCCGCAGGATTGGTCATTTCTTTTCGTACCTTAAAAGACATCTCAAAGCTGCCTAATTCTGCTTTGAGTAGCGTACCATTGAGCCATTGCGTAAGTGGTGGGGCTATATCGGACATAGGTTTGTCTATGTGTGCCTTAAACATTTCTAAGATTGGATTCATATTATTTGAATTAAATTGTACTTATCTAAGGGCAAATATAGGTGATTTGATAACAATGCAAGGTGTTTGGAAAAGAAATAATTATGAAATATAAAAAAAACAAGTTTTTATTGTGTTTAACTAACATTAAATAGTAATGAAATAATTTTAAGGCGTTAATATTTAATTTAATTCAAAAACTTACACCATTTTTTATGCTTTATTTATTTTTGATAAACAAATTCCTAAATAGGTATTTTGCATATAATTTCAAATTGTACTAATCAAATAAAAAATATAACTATTTTATTTTTGCATTATAAGTATTTGATAATAAATATATTGTTTTTCATAAAAAACTAATATAGTCAATAGTGGTATTCACTATAAATAGGATTTTTCAAAGAATCTTCTTGTGTTTGAAAAAAAAGTTTAACATTTTTTTTTTTAATTACGCAAAACTTATTACGTTTGTAAAATAAAAATCAAATAATAACAGCAAAATCAATAAACGATATAGATAAGTTTTGCCTATCTCTATTTTTTCCAAAACGAGCTGTACTTGAAACATAACTTACAATCTTTTAGAATTTTCATTTTTAAACTAAAAAGTTTTATGAACCAAATCAAACCAAATAAAAGTATAACTACCATAATTGGTTGCTGGCTCTTTCTCTTGAGCTTAGTAACCAATTTTGCGTATGCGGAGAGGTTCACAGGAGGCGACCTACCTTGTGGAAAATTCCGTACACAAACACAAGGAGGCTGGGGGAGTACAGCCAATGGGAATAACCCAGGTGCTTATAGAGATGCTAATTTTGCCACTGCCTTCCCTAATGGATTAACTATTGGGTGCAGTACAGGATTTACTATCAAGTTCAATACCTCTGCTGCTATCAAAGATTTTTTGCCACAAGGTGGAAGTCCTTCACAACTTACAGCAAGCTATGTAATGGGTGGAGCGGGCAATCCTGTGCAAGACCTCAATAATGTTTTTGCAGGACAGGTACTGGCTCTTTCTATTTCTGTAGGCTTTGATAATGCTATTCCTTCTTTTAGCCCTTCTACTGAGAAGTTGGAAAATCTGATATACGATGTAAATGGTTCTCCTTTCAAAGGTTGGACAGTAAAGCAAATTTTAGAAGAAGCAAACAAGGCTTTGGGGGCTTGCAAACCTATTCCAAGTGGCTTGAATGATGCAGTATCTAAAATCAATGAAAACTTTGTAGATGGGACTACCAACAAAGGTTACTTAATATGCCCACCAGAAACTAACCTTTCTATAGATAAGAAATGCCCCAATGGAACATTCTATGTAGATGATACTTTCATTTATGAAATCAAAGTTACTAATGGCAATGGAGCAAATGCAGAAAATGTAGTGATTACTGATGAGTTACCTTTAGGTGTTACATTTGTTTCCGCAGACAACGGTGGAACTCATACTGCTGGGGTAGTAACTTGGAATTTGGGCACATTGAATAAAAATAGCAATAAAACCGTAAAAGTAACAGTAAAAGCAACTGTAAGCGGAGCGATTAAAAACAAGGCAAGTGTAGCTACTACTACCAAAGACACCAACTCAAACGATAACAAAGATGACTGTACGATTACTATACTACCCAAAGCAGATGTAAAAATTGTAAAAACAGCCACTGCCACAGTTTTTGTAGGAGAAAATATCACTTATACATTGGTAGTAACTAATGACGGACCTTCTTCTGCAGCAAATGTAGTAGTAAAAGATAACTTACCAGCAGATGTAGATTTTGTAAGTGCAGACAATAGCGGTTCGTACAGTAGTGGGGTGATTACTTGGAACTTAGGCACATTAGCAAAAGATGCTTCTATCACTTTGACAGTAGTAGTAAAAGCAAAAACTGTAGGTAATCCTAAAAATAAAGCCAGCGTGACTACCACTACTTATGAAAGTAACACAAGTAATAATAATAGTGAAGCAACGACTGAGGTAAAAAGAAAAGACCCTGAAGTTAATTGCGGAGATTTGGTAGGTAAAGATGGGAACGAAGAGAACTGGTTAGATAAGGTTACATTGACCGCCAAGAGCATAGGAGATGTAAGTTTTACTACTACTCCAATACATTTTTCTACTGATGCAGATTGGAAAGCTAATAGCGCAGGGGTAGGGGTAATGAAAGCAAGCGAAGGTGGAAGTCCTAATTTTCTTAGAGAAATTAATTATTTTGCCGAACATAATGCCTCAGAAGTATTGAGGGTAGATTTTGGTGCTGATTATGCTACAAAAGAAATAACAGGGGCTGATGTTTTACTGTCAAGGTTTTATACTTCTGAGAACGGCAAAGCAGAGCAAGGTCACTGGACAGCCAAAGATGGCAGTGGCAACGTAGTAGGAAGTGGTGGATTTGTAGCCACAGCTCCCCTAACAGGCGACAACCCCGGACACTACAACTTAAAGATTCGTACTTGCAAACCTTTCCGTTACTTAGAGTTCTGTGCAGGACCTTATACAGACATTACTGCAAGGACAGAACAACCCGACAATAGTGATTACGCTGTGAGAGAATTAACGGTCGTTTGCGAACCTCAGTGCGACACAGACTTAGCAATTACTAAGACCTGCCCCACAGGTGAAATTTTGACAGATGATGAGTTTTGGTACACTTTGCAAGTAAGCAACTTAGGCAAAGTAGATGCAACTAATGTTACTGTAACTGATGTATTGCCAAGCAACGTGCAATTTGTTTTAGCAGACAACGGCGGAGTAGAGGCTCCCGCAGGTACAGTAAAATGGACATTGGCTTCTTTGGCAAAAGGTGCTTCTATTACCTTAAAAGTGAAAGTAAAAGCATTGACCGCAGGAACAGGCATAGTAAACCAAGCCTCAGTGGTATTTGAAAGTCCAAAAGATATAAATAATCAAAACAATCAGTCTTCTTGCTCTGTGGATATTAAGCGAAGAACTACTGATGTTTCTATCAAGAAAAACTGCCCTAATGGAGAGATTTATGTAGGTTATACTTTTGACTATACTATAACAGTTACCAACGCTAAGGCAGACGAAGGAGGCAATGATGCCACTAACGTTACGATTGTAGATGAACTTCCTGCGAATGTAGTCTTTGTTTCTGCAAACAAGGGAGGTACTTATGCAGACGGTAAAGTAACATGGGTGATTCCTTCTTTGGAAGCTGGGAAATCTGAAACCGTGAAAGTAACTGTAAAAGCTATTACTGCGGGTACTGCGGTGTTAAATTCTGCTTCTGTATCTATTGAAAAACCTGTAGATAGCAATGATAAGAATGATATAGCTTCTTGCACTATTGACATCAAAGAATGGAATCCAGAAGTAAAGTGCGAAGATGTCATGGGAACTGCTAAAGATATAGCCGTAAATGATGGTGGCTTAGCAGGATTGATGAGTAGCTGGTTGAGCAAAGTAACTTTGACTGCGAAAGCAATAGGAGATGTTAGCTTCACTAATATTCCTGTAAACTTTGTTACTGATGCAGGCTGGAAAACAGGTAGTGCAGGGGTAGGTGTGAAAAAGATAGGTGAAACAGGTCCTACTTTCCTCGAGGAGATTAACTATCGTGCAGAAGAAAATGCTTCTGAAGTATTAAGAGTAGATTTTGGAACAGACTACGTAACTAAGAATATTACAGGAGCAGATGTGTTATTATCAAGATTCTATTCTAACGAGCCAAATAAAACTAAAGCAGAACAAGGTTTCTGGGAAGCTAAAGACGCAGATGGCAATATCGTAGGAAGTGGAGAGTTTGTGGCTACTCAGCCTTTGTCTGGCGACAATCCGGGATACTTCAATTTAGAAATTCGTACTTGCAAGCCTTTCCGCTACTTAGAGTTTAGTGCAGGTCCTTATACTACCGTTTCTTCTGCAAGAACTGAAACCGTACCAGATAACAGCGATTACTTGCTTAGAGAATTGAAAGTAATTTGTGAGCCTGTATGCAGAGTAGATTTGACTTTGGTTAAGAGATGTACTCAAAGCGTAGTAGTAGGTCAGGAAATTACTTATACCATAGTAGTAACCAATACAGGAAAAGATAACGTAACAGGAGTAAGCGTAGAAGATATACTTCCTACAGGTGTAGAATACGTAGCTGGTTCTGCTGATAATGGAGGAACTTTTGATGACGGCAAAGTAACTTGGACAGGGCTTAGCATATCTGCTGAATCTTCCATTACTTTGACATTCAGAGCAAAAGCCTTGACAGTAGGAGTTAAGCAAAACAATGCTAAACTGACCTACAAGCATGATGCAAATGCAAGCAATAATGCTGACGCTTGTACTACTACTGTAACGCCTATCAAATTAGATGTAAGCATTACCAAAGAGTGCAAACCTACTTCCGTGATACTTGGACGTAACTTCTCTTACAAAATTGTAGTGAAAAACAATAGATTAGTAAAAGGTACACCTGCAAACACTGCCACTAATTTAGTTGTAACAGATGTATTGCCAGCAGGAGTAACTTTCGTATCCGCAACGCCGAAAGACGGTTACACTTATGACGAAGATACTCACACTATCACTTGGATTATTCCTTCACTTGGCGATAACAAAACAGTAACTTTCAATGTAACCGTCAATGCACAAGAAACAGGTAGCTATCCCAATGAGGTATCTGTAGAAGTAGATGAAACTACTTCCGATGATGTAAATAAAGAAAACAATAAAGCTAACTGCTCTACTGTGGTATTCTACAAAGCACCAGAAGATTGTGCAGTTTTCCATGTGAAGCACGTAAGCGGTGGTTCTGAACTCTATACCTTAGATGTTACCACAGGCGATACTACTATCGTAAGAGTATTACCTGGCAAAGTACACTTCGCAGTAAAAGATGGTTTTATCTATGCAATCAATGAAAGCACAGGAGAACTATTTACCATGAAGTTATCAGACGGCAGTTTGAACTCTTTGGGTATTATCAAAGATACTTCTGACAAAGTTATCAAAGGAAATACACAAGCAGCATTCAATTTCTCTGGTGAACTTTATATAGGAGCAGGTAAGATTTACAAAGTAAATTTAGTAACGTTGGTAGCCACTTCTTTGGGCAACGTGAAAGTAGGTAGCGTAAATGTAAATACTGACGGTGGCGACCAAGTCTTTGCTTCTGACGGTTCTTGGTACATGGCTGGTAAGCTAAAAGGCGATGCTGATGACCGCATCTTCAAAATTACAGGTGCGTCTGGTGGCAACTTAAATGCAGAGATTGTAACCGAGCCACTTGGTGAAATTACAGGTCTTGCAATGACAGACAACGGAGACGGCGACTTGGTAGCCTCTATCAATAGCATCGGATTCAAAGTAATCAATCCAAGCAACGGTGCGGTTAATAAACACATAGACATGAAGTTTGGTTGGGGAGATATGGCAAGTTGCGTTGGTCCGGTAAGACCTGCTAATGTGTCTATCACTAAGAATTGTGTAGAATCTGTAAAACAAGGTGAGAACATTACCTATACTTTGACAGTAACTAACACAGGAAATAAGACAGAAATAGTAGATGTAAAAGATTTCTTACCAAGTGGAGTTACTTTTGTAAGTGCTTCCGCTGGTGGAACTCATAGTGCAGGCGTAGTTACTTGGACAGGCATTTCTGTAGGGGTAGGAGCAGGAAACG
This sequence comes from Thermoflexibacter ruber, assembly GCF_900113045.1. Classification (GTDB taxonomy): domain Bacteria; phylum Bacteroidota; class Bacteroidia; order Cytophagales; family Thermoflexibacteraceae; genus Thermoflexibacter; species Thermoflexibacter ruber. The sequence continues at coordinate 50,818 of NZ_FONY01000013.1, read as the reverse complement.
CAGTTACCTTGACCGTAGAAGTAACCGCAACGCAAGTAGGCAGCCAAAAGAATACTGCGAAGGTCATCACAGCTAAGACTAACCTAAGCCAGCAGACTGAAGCCTCTTGTACTACTGAGGTGAGAGTAAGGAAAACTAACATCAGCATTACTAAGACAGCTTCTAAGACTTCTATGACAGTAGGTGAAACCTTCACTTATACACTGAAAGTAAAGAACGAAGGCGAAATAGATGCAGTCAATACAGTAGTAAGCGATGACTTACCAGCAGAAGTAGAGTTTGTTTCATCAGTACCAGTTCCGACCACTCATGTAGGCAATAGCTTAACTTGGAACTTAGGCACAGTAGCACCAAGCACTACTCAAACTATCACAGTAACAGTAAAAGCAATTACTGCAAAAGACGGAGTGAAAAACACAGCTACTGTAACTACTGATACCGAAGAAACTACTACAGATGACAATAGCGACGATGAGGTGGTAGATATTAAAGACATCTGCCCTGCACCACAAGACATTTGCAGTACTCAAGAAGCCTTCGCTATCAAAGTAACAGACTTTAAGCAAGGGAAGCGTCATGACGGTAATAATGTTGTTGCATCTCGTAGCAATCCTAACAATGCACTTTTCATGCCTCAAAATGATGATAATACAGCAAGCCCAATTAACTATGTTTCCTTAGGGTTTGGAGGTTCTATTGATTTGGAATTAGCAACGCCTGTGTATAATTGGAATAAAACAGGAGTGCCAGTAGTAGCTAAATACGCACAAGTACCCGGTGAGATTTCTTATGGAGATTTGATAGTAGTGGAAACAAGCTACGGAAGGTCTGGTACTAACTGCGGTCCTAATCAAGACATCAGATACCCAGAAAGAGCAAGATTCTTTGGTAGAGAATGTCCAGAACAGCCTTGGGTATTGTTAGGAGAAGGTTGCCGAGTATCTTTCGTAGATGTAGCTAACATAGAAAAAGCAGGTCAGAAATACGTAAAATATCTGAGAATTGTGGACATCTCTGATAAGTCGCTCTTCACAAGTGTAGATGATGGCTATGACGTAGATGGTGTGATTGCTTGCCCTGCTACTGTAGAGGAAATCATCAAAACAGGTTCTTACGATAGCCGCAAAATCTCTCGTGGTCGTTCAGAAGCTGGTTTCTCATTCAGTTTAGATTATTTCAATAGAGAACCAAACGCCGCAGTAGAATCTGGAGACGTAGCAATGGTAGCTTATCCTAATCCTTCTAACGGTCGCTTAACGATTGATTTGACATCTGTAATGGAAAGTGATGTAGTTGAAATCCACGTATATAGCACACTTGGTGAGTTGATGACTGTAAGACAAATGAATTTGAGCATCGGTGGTAACAAGACAGAACTTGACATCAGCAACTATGCCAATGGTATGTATATCATTAAGACAGTGGCTAAGTCTGGTGCGTCCTACGACCATATTAAGATTATCAAAGAGTAATTTTAGCAGAAAGTCCTCTTTCTAACAGATTAGGAGAGAGGCTAATAATAAAAAAGCCTGAGTACATTTGCTCAGGTTTTTTTATTTTGTTTACTAAAAGCAAGTATTTTAGTTACTTACCATCTGTTCCCATGCTTCGTTAGCGGTAGATACAGGCAGTAAGCAGGTTTTATTCCTACAAACATAAATGAGCGTTTTTTCTTGCTTTGCTTCTCTCATTTCCAACAAAGGAAGTTTACTTTGGTGAAGCGTGCCAACCATCACTTTATTAGGAAAATATCGCTTATGTATTTGTTGAGCAAAAGAGAAAAGCTGTTCTCCACTAATCGCAATTTCTACAGTAGGTGTTAAAAAATAAGTGTATAGACAAGCCCAATTTGCCAAATAACGCACTTCTTTTTTGAGTAAAGGGCTAATTTTGGCAAGCATAGTTTCTGACATGGCTTTGTAAGCCCTATTATCAAGTAAAATACCAAGAAAATAAAGATTACTTGCCATGATAGAGTTAGAAGAGGAGATAACGTTATCAAAAATCTCTTTTTTGCGAGCAATCAACTGTTCTGCGGAGTCATCTGTATAAAAAAATAGCTCTTCTGTATGGTCGTAGAAGTGCTGAATAGCGTATTGGGCAAGGGCATTGGCTTGGTAAAGCCATTTTTCCTCAAAACTGACTTGATATAGGGAAATATATGCTTGAATCACAAGAGAATAGTCCTCTAAATAAGCAGGGATAGTAGCCTTCCCATTTTTATAATTTCTGAAAAGCCTACTACCAGAGGTCATTTTTTCTTGGATAAACTGAGCATTTTTTAAAGCCAAGTCCAAAAACTCGCTTTCTCCAAAAGCTGCATAAGCATCGCATAATCCTTTGAGCATAAGCGCATTCCAACTACATAAAATTTTATCGTCTAAACTTGGACGGATTCTTGGCTCTCTCGCTTTGAAAAGTTTTTCTTTCCACTCCCTAACCTTATTAGTGGTTGAGGATACTAATAGAGATTGCGGATTGATGTGCAGAATATTGTATCCATGTTCCCAATTCCCTTCAGCAGTGATGTTAAAGTATTCTTTAGCTAACTCTCTATCTTCTTCATTTTCAAAAACTTCGTCAAATTCTTTCTCTGTCCAAACGTAAAACTTTCCTTCTACGCCTTCGCTATCTGCATCTAAGGAAGAGTAAAAGCCAAATTCCTCACTCATTAACTCTCTTTGTACAAAAGCAATGGTTTGATAAACTACATTTTTATACAAGTCTTTTTGGGTCAAACTATAAGCCTCTGCATACAAGCTAACTAACTGCCCGTTGTCATAAAGCATCTTCTCAAAGTGCGGTGCAAACCACTCTCCATCAACAGAATAGCGAGCAAAGCCTCCACCTATTTGGTCGTAAATACCTCCATAAGCCATGCTCTGCAAGGTCAGTTCTACTTGTTTTAAAGCATTTTCATTTTTTGTCAAATGATAATAACGTAAAAGAAACAAGTAAATACTTGGCATAGGAAACTTAGGAGCATTGCCTACCCCTCCATGTTCTTTGTCAAATTTTTTCTCTATCGTCTGATAAATAATTTCTAAGTCTCGGAGAGAAAAATTATTATTTTGGTGAATAAGCCCATACTTTTCCAATTCACTTTCGTTAAGTGCTTGCTTGAAACCTTCTGCGGATTCTTCTAATTCTTTGCGATTATGCTTAAAGGCATGGGCAACTTGCTGAATGAGATTCCCCCAATTCTGCGGGGGGAAATAAGTTCCCCCATAGAAAGGACGCCCATCAGGAGTGAGAAACACATTGAGAGGCCACCCACCATTTAGCCCCATAGTGTGGATAGCGTCCATATAAATTTGGTCTATATCAGGTCGTTCTTCTCTGTCCACCTTAATACAAACAAAGTTATCACTCATAAATTTGCCAATCGCTTCATTTTCAAAGCTCTCTCGCTCCATTACATGACACCAGTGGCACGCTGAGTAGCCAATGCTTAGAATAATCGGTTTATCATCTTGCTTAGCTTTTTGCAGAGCCTCCTCCCCCCAAGGATACCAATCCACAGGATTATGGGCATGTTGGAGCAGATAAGGGCTATTCTCATTAATTAAACGATTGCTTTTCATATATTTATATTTTTTTATTTAAGGCTTTTATTTTAAAATCTTGCAATTTTCAGATATAATCAGAGAACAAAGCTAATTAAAAAGGCTTTCATTTGAGAGTATTACTTATTGAGTATTTTTGGATTTAGATAAAATCCAAAAAAAAATTAGCAAATTTATGCTAAAATATAATTTAGGCTTATGGAGCAGTTTATCCAAGTAATTAGTCAGATGATACAAATTTCGGAAAGCGAACTGAATGAGTTTCTGAATTATTGTTATGTCAAAACTTTTAAGCGAAATGAGGTACTTAGCCAGCCTGATTTTGTTCCTAATGAAGTTTTTTTTATTGTTTTGGGCATACTTAGGGTTACGATTACAGATAGAGAGGGCATAGAGCATACGGTTCACTTTGCTTTAGAAAATCAGTTTATCGCAGACTATTCAAGTTTTATGCTTAGGCAACCCTCTCTCTATACTTTGCAAGCGATAGAGGAAACTCAGGTAGTTGTTTTACCGCGCAGTGCGATTGACTGGGGCTATCAGCATCTTAGACAAGGGGATAAGTTAGGACGCTTAATAGCAGAATATTACTTTATCTACCAAGACAATAGAATCAAAAATCTTTATGCTCGTACCCCAAAGGAGAGATATGATACAATTACAGAAGTATTCCCTAATATCCATAACCGAGTTCCCCAACACATGATTGCTTCTTATTTAGGGATTACCTCTGTTCACCTTAGCCGTTTGAAAAAATTGGACTTTAAAAAAGTATAAACATTTGTTATCGACTCGAGAGCAGTTTTGAATTTAACTTTGTCTTATATAAAAACTAAAATATATGGCAAAGTTTATTTTATTCCCAACATTGTTAATCATCGGGCTATCAATGAATTGTATGGCTCAGACAGGCACGGTTGTACTAAATGTACAGGGTATTCAAACCTCTAAGGGAGGTGAGATTTCAGCAGGAATTTTTGTAAAGGAGAACTTCCCCAAAGTAGGAAAACAACTTGTAGGCATTCAGAAAGCCATTACAGATAACCAAATGCAGATTGTTTTTGAAAATGTCCCAACAGGTTATTACGGGGTCGTTGCTTTCCAAGACATAGACAAAAATAAAGACCTCAAAACCAATTTTGTAGGTTTCCCCACTGAGCCAATAGGTTTTTCTAATGATGCAAAAATTAAATTCGGACCTCCTGCTTTTGACGATGCAAAAGTGAAAGTAGAAGAAGGAAAAACTTTGATGCTTACGATTAATCTAAAATAACAAGGCAATGAGTAGAAACTTCATATTTATACTGATACTTTTATTGTCTTTGGCTTTTATAGGCTCATCTTTCTTGTTGCGAAAAGGGAAACAAAGCGTACTTACTTCGGAAGAGCGTACATTTTTGGTGAACTTGTTGGAGAACTCTCTGACAAAGTTTGAAAGATGTGTGGCGGATTTGACGGAGGAGCAGCTTGCCTTTCGCCCTGCTAAGAATCAGTGGACAATTGCAGAATGTATAGAGCATATTTGCTTGGCAGAGTTGCGATTTCCACAAATCGTAGGCGAGGAGTTGCAAAAACCCGCCGAACCAGCACGCAGGAAAAAAATAAAAGTTAATAACGAACAGATTATTCGCCGCTTGACTAATAGAAGGTGGAGAGCCAAAGCACCAGAGATTTTTACACCAAGTGGACGATTTGCTACCATAGAAGATGCAAAGAATACATTTAGAAATCAAAGATTGCAAACCATCAATTATGTGCTTACTACAAACGATGACTTGCGAAATCATTTTTGGAGGCACCCCGCTACAGGAGTAGTGGATTTGTACCAAACTATGGTGTTGATGTCTGCTCATTTGGAGCGTCACTTAGCACAGATAGAAGAAATCAAGGCATACAAGTCCTTTCCAACAAAAAAATAATCCATCAAATCTTATGAGGTATTTTTTAGAAACACTGAAATCGAGAAATGAAACCCTATTTATCTTTGGGTTAGTTTGTTTGCTTGCATCTTTACTATTTTTTTATCTGACTAAGACTACACAGACGCAGGTTATGGGGGTAAATGCGTGGTTCAAACCGTTCAAATTTGCTCTTTCTATTGCGATTTACGCATGGACAATAGCTTGGTTCGTAGCGTATCTCCCTGCTTCTTTTAATGCTCGCCTATTCAATTGGTCAGTAGTAGTGCTATTAGGTTTTGAACTTATCTATATTGCTTTGCAGGCTGGCAGAGGACAACTTTCTCATTACAATGTCAGCAGTCCTCTGTATAGCTTTTTGTATTTTTTGATGGCTTTGGCAGCAACTATCGTAACCTTGTGGACGGCTTATATAGGCATACTTTTTTTCCTATACCAATTCCCTGAGTTACCTGCCTATTACCTTTGGGCGATACGCATAGGCATTATTTTTTTTGTAATTTTTTCTCTCGAGGGTTTTGTTATGGGTTCTCGCATGACGCATACTATCGGAGGGGCAGATGGGGGGCAGGGTTTGCCTTTGCTCAATTGGAATACTAAATATGGTGACCCAAGAGTTGCACATTTTATAGGAATGCACGCCTTGCAAGTACTTCCTTTGCTGTCCTATTATCTACTCAGAAATGTCAAATTAACCTTTATTGTAGGGCTATTTTACGGGTTATTGGCATTTTTTACTCTTTGGCAGGCTTTGCAGGGAAAGCCTTTTTACAAATTTTAAAAACTTTAAAAATCATGGAAATTTCAAAAGCAGAAAAAAATAGATTAAAGCAAAAGTATGGAGAATGGGCTTTGGTAACAGGGGCTTCCTCGGGAATTGGCTTAGAACTAACAGAAAGACTGGCAGAAGCAGGTTTGCACTTAGTTATCAATGCAAGAAAGCAGGAAGAGTTGGAAAAATTAGCGGAGAGGCTAAGAAATACGTACCATATAAAGGTCAAGACTGTCCCTGCTGATATGGCTCATAATGAAGCCGTTGAACATCTAATACAAGCCACCAAAGACTTAAATATAGGCTTGTTAGTTGCCTCAGCAGGTTTTGGTACTTCTGGTTTATTTTTAGAATCTTCTATCGAGAATGAGGTAGAAATGCTCAGAGTAAACTGCGAAGCCCTGCTCCTCTTGACTCATCATTTCAGTAAGATTTTTGCCAAAAATAAAAGAGGTGGCATTATACTGATGAGTTCAATGGTAGGTTTCCAAGGTGTGCCTTACGCAGCCAACTATGCTGCCACCAAAGCCTACGTACAATCTTTAGCCGAAGCTTTGCGATTAGAACTAAAACCTTACAAGGTAGATGTACTGGCGGCAGCACCCGGACCTGTCAAAAGTGGGTTTGAGAGTAGAGCAAATATGAAAATGGATATGAGCCTAACACCTGCTCAAGTAGGCATACCTATCTTAAAAGCCTTAGGTCGCAAAACTACCGTACTCCCCGGTTTTCTAACGAAATTTTTGGTTTATTCATTGCGGACAGTACCTCGCTGGGGAAAAGTGAGAATTATGCAGCTTGTCATGGGAGGCATGACCAAGCATCAAAGAACCTAAGCAAGTAAAAACCCAAAGCAATAAACTTTGGGTTTTACATTTCCTATATTTACTATGGTTAATTTCTCATTATTCTTTTTCTCTTGCCAGAGCTTTCTCCAAAGTTTCTATCAAATCTTTAGAAACTTGTCTTGGTTTTTGCTCTTTGTGCTTTTTAAGTAAGTCCAATGCCATCGCTCCTATGTGGTACAAACCGATAGGATTTTTGTCTGCATTGTAGCTTACAATGACAAACTGCAACTTCTCGATGATGTCTTTGTACACCTCAGCATCTAACTTTAAAAACTTTTCGTGAGCCTCACGACAAGCATTTTCTATTTGTTCACTTGCTGTCATACTTTTGTAGTTTAGATTAGTAATAAAGCCTAAAATCTATCAAAATAGGTGATTTTGTGATAGATGTACGGTGCAAAGATAGCTGTTTTTTTAAAAAATGCAAAAAAGCATATATAATTTTGAAATTACCTATCTCATCCTTATTTATTCTCCCCTCCTTTTTCATCAATATCTTTGACAAGGGGTACTACTAAGGCGGCGATGAGCATAGAAACCGCACCTATTAAAATTACGTAGATAGTTTGTCCGCCAAATAAGTTGGCAAAAAATCCTAAAATTCCTGCTGCTACAATCTGAGGAATAACGATAAAAAAGTTGAAAATGCCCATGTAAACCCCCATTTTCTCAGCAGGTAAAGCACCAGATAAAATACTGTAAGGCATGGTCAAAATACCTGCCCATGCTAAACCTATGCCGAGCATAGAAACCAACAACAAGGAGGGATTTTCTATGATGTAAAAAGAGGCTAAACCTAAGGCGCCGCCTACTAAGCAAATAGAGTGTACCTTTTTCCTTCCGATTTTTTTGGCTAACTCAGGTAAAAGGAAGGCATAGCCTGCGGAAAACAAGCTATAAGCCGCAAAGCATATTCCCACCCAATTTGCGCCCTCATTGTAGGCAGCAGACTGAGGGTCATTGGTGCGGTAGATATGGCTGGTAACGGCTTGGGTGCTATAAATCCACATCGCAAATAAGGCAAACCAAGAAAAAAACTGCACTACTGCCAACTGCACCATAGTCTTAGGCATATTGATAAAATCGTTGAGTACTTCTGAAAATCCATTGACGGATTTTTTCTCATTGATTTTAGGATAAAATTTTTTAAAGTCCTCTGGTGGATACTCTTTTGTTTTGAGGACAGTCCAACTTACCGCTCCTAAAAAGGCAACTGCTCCCAAGTAAAAAGACCACTGCACAGTAGCAGGAATTTTCCCTGCCTCTGCCGTATTGTTTACGCCTGCCATGTCAAGCAGATACGGCAAGGCAGAAGCAACAACAGCCCCAATACCTATGAAAAAAGTCTGTACAGCGAACCCCAAAGTGCGTTGTTGGTTGGGTAACATATCGGCAACCAAAGCCCTGAATGGTTCCATAGAAATATTGATAGAAGCGTCCAAAATCCACAACATTCCTGCTGCAACCCAAAGGGCGGGTGAGTTGGGCATGGCTATCAATGCCAAAGAGGCTAAAATAGCCCCTACCAGAAAAAAAGGTCGTCGCCTCCCCAATCTGTTCCAAGTCCTATCGCTCATGTAGCCAATGATAGGCTGTACTATCAAGCCCGTAGTGGGTGCAGCAATCCAAAGAATAGGAATATCATCAATATTTGCATTTAAGGTTTGAAAAATACGGCTTACATTCGCATTTTGCAAGGCAAAGCCAAACTGGATACCCATGAAGCCAAAACTCATGTTCCAAATTTGCCAAAAAGAAAGGCGGGGTTTCTCCAAGGTTGTGAAGTTTTCCATTTGCATATTTACTTAGTTTTGCAAGTATAAGGAATTGCAAGGATTTATCTAAGTTTATGAAATATTTATTCTATCTTTATAAACTTTGGAAAACCTTTGTTATACTTATGCTTCATAATGTTTTGCAAAAGCTATCATTTGTTCTATGAGAGGCTTTACATTTCTGCCTTTTTCGGTGAGCGAGTACTCTACCCTTGGTGGTACTTCACCAAAATTATTTCTAATAACAAGTCCGCTGTCTGCTAAATTTTTTAACTCTTGAATCAACATTTTTTCGCTTATGTCAGGAATAAGATTTTTTAACTCGCTTAGACGTAGAGTCTTATCATAGAGTTGGTGCAAAATAAGCAATTTCCATTTTCCTCCTAACAACTCTAAAGTAGTGCGGATAGGGCATCGCACAGTAATATAGATTTTATCATCTTTCATACACACAAAAAGGTAAGTACAGACTTTTTAGTTACGTACTGCAAAAATACATAGATTTGTGAAAAATTTAAAGGAATTAAAAAAATCTTAGAACAATGAAAAAAATTGCTCTTTTGGGTGCAACAGGACAGACAGGCAAAGAGTTTTTAAAATTAGCTCTTGACAAAGGCTATGCTGTAAAAGCGTTAGTGCGCAATCCTGAGAAGTTGGATTTTCAACACATAAACTTACAAGTAGTGAAAGGCGATGTCTTGCATTTCCAAGACGTATGTAATGTGATAGAAGATTGTGAGGTAGTCGTTAGTTTGTTTGGACACGTGAAGGGCTCGCCTGCGTGGTTACAAACGAATGGTACAAAGCATATTATCTCTGCAATGAGGCAGTTTGGGGTAGAAAAAATCATTTCACTTTCGGGAGGAGGACTTCCCTATCCTGAGAAAGACCAGCCCAAGTTTGCAGATAAACTTATCAGGACGATTATGAAAATAGCTGTTCCTAAAATACTGAATGATGCCATTGAACATCATAAAGTCTTAGCAAGCAGTGGGTTAAAGTGGATTATTGTCAGAGGACCCAGACTTACCAACGAGGCTAAGAAAGGTGTTTACAGAGTTGGGTGGGTAGGCGTGAATGCAAGTACCCAAATAGCAAGGGCAGATTTGGCAGATTTTATCTTGAAGCAAGTAGAGGACGACAGTTTTCTGTACCAGATGCCTTTTGTCAGTCAAGTAAGTAAGCAAAAATAATCGCCCTACTCCCAATCCTCGAATTGCACAGTTTGCCGTTCCGATTGCGTCCCTTCTGGAAAGAAGGTTAAAGTATTGATAATCATAAATCTTTCCCTTGTAAGGAAAGATTTATGATTAGGGCAGAAGAATCTTTAGAATTATTGAACTAATTACTTAATTTTCCAATGCTGCTACCCCTGGTAGTATTTTTCCTTCCATGAGTTCTAACAACGCACCGCCTCCTGTAGAAACATAAGAAACATCGTTAGCAAAACCTAATTGATTGACTGCGGCGGCAGAATCGCCCCCTCCTATGAGAGAAAACCCTCCATTTTCCGTCGCTTTTACTACAGCTTTGGCAACTTCTATCGTGCCTTTGGCAAAATTAGGCATCTCAAAAACGCCCATAGGACCGTTCCAAAGGATAGTTTTAGAGTTTTCTATGACTTGGCTATATTCTTTTATGGCTTCCGTACCAATGTCTAAGCCCATCCAGCCTTCTGGAATTTCCATGCTTTTGGCTTCTTTGCTGTTGGCATCATTGGCAAAATTGTCAGCAATGATAGAATCCACAGGCAAAAGCAGTTTTACGCCTTTTTCTTTAGCTTTTTGCACCAGTTCATTTGCCAGCTCTAAGCGGTCTTCTTCTACCAAAGACTTGCCGATTTGTCCACCTGCCGCTTTCATAAAGGTATAAGCCATGCCCCCGCCGATGATGAGATTATCCACTTTGTCCAATAGGTTTTCAATGATGAGGATTTTATCAGAAATCTTTGCCCCGCCCATGATAGCCGTAAATGGTTTTTGAGGATTGCTCATAACCTTATTGCCATTTTCTACTTCAGCTTGCATGAGGTAGCCACAAATCTTGTCTGCAAAAAATTTGGCAACAATGGTCGTAGAGCCATGTGCTCGGTGAGCAGTGCCAAAGGCATCGTTTACATAGACATCACCCAAAGCGGCTAATTTTTTAGAAAATTCCTCATCGCCTTTTTCTTCTTCTTTGTAAAAGCGTAAGTTTTCCAACAGCAAGACCTCGCCAGCTTTCAAATCTTTGGCTAAGGCTACCGCACTCGCCCCTATGCAATCATCGGCAAATTTGACCTCTATGCCGAGTAGGTTACTAAGGTGCTTGACCAAGTGTTTGAGAGAAAACTTCTCCTCATAGCCTCCTTTGGGTCTGCCCAAGTGCGACATGAGGATAGCTGAACCGCCGTCTGCCAAGATTTTTTTAATAGTAGGCAAGGCCGCTTGAATGCGGTTATCGTCAGTAATATTGTATTCCTTATCCAAAGGCACGTTGAAATCTACGCGAATAAGGGCTTTTTTGCCTTTAAAATTAAATTCGTTTAAGTATTTCATGATTAGATTTTAGTTTGTTGATTTTTATCTTAGATTTTTTACTTGTTTATATTCAATGAGTTAAATAGATGATTTTTTTGATAATAATTTTGGAACACAGGTTTTACAGATTAGGCAGATTTTCACTGATGAACTAACCAAAACTCTGTTTTTTATCCGTAAAATCATTATTATCTGTGTTCTATAAAATAGTCAGTAACAATTTAGAACAATCTAAGGCATTAAAAGTAGTCTATTGAAAATCAGATAGTAACACCCTATTATACCACTGTTAGGAAATATTACAATTTTGCTTTGAGTTCTTCTGCCAATTTTTCATACCCTTCTTTGCCCAACAAAGCAAACATATTGTTTTTGTATGCCTCTACGCCCGGTTGGTCAAAAGGATTGACTTCTAAGATGTAACCACTTATGGCACAGGCTTTTTCAAAGAAATAAATCAGTTGTCCGATGTAATATTCATTAATCACAGGAATTTCTATCAATACATTCGGTACGCCCCCCTCTACGTGTGCGAGCAGAGTTCCTAATTCTGCTTGTTTATTTACTTCTTGTAAACTTTTCCCTACTAAGTAGTTCATTTTGTCTAAGTTAGTACTGTCATAAGGAATATCTATGCGTTTTTTTGTGTTTTTCACAGAAAGTATCGTTTCAAAAATAGTGCGTTCGCCATCCTGAATCCACTGTCCCATAGAGTGCAGGTCAGAGGTAAAGTTCACGCTTGCAGGAAAAATTCCCTTGCCATCTTTGCCTTCGCTTTCCCCGTAGAGTTGTTTCCACCACTCAGCAAAGTATTGTAAACGTGGGTGATAGTTCACCAAAATTTCTGTTTTTTTCCCTTTTTTGTATAAAATATTGCGAACCACTGCATACAAGGAAACAGGGTTTTCTTGCAAAGTAGGGGTACTTTCTGAAAGTCTTTTCATGTCTTTCGCGCCTGTAACCAACTGCTCAATGTCAAAACCTGCAATCGCAATGGGCAATAGCCCCACGGGAGTAAGTACTGAATAACGCCCACCTACATCAGGAGGAATGGAAAAAGTTTTATATCCTTCGTTTGTTGCCATTTTCCTCAATGCCCCACCTTGCGGGTCAGTAATGGCTACGATGCGTTCCTTTGCTCCCTCTTTGCCATATCGCTCCTCTAAGTTTTGTTTGAGTAAGCGAAAAGCAATGGCTGGCTCGGTGGTAGTCCCTGATTTGGAGATGACCACTACGGAATATTCACGCTCATTGACTATTTCCAACAAATCTGCATGGTAGTCCGCACAGATATTTTGCCCTGCATAAAGCACCAAAGGCGTTTGTCCACCTATTTTCAAGTGAGAAAAATGATGAGAAAGGGCATCAATAACTGCTTTTGCCCCTAAGTAAGACCCCCCAATACCTACTACCACCACTACCTCAGAAATAGATTTGAGATGGTGTGCAGTCTGCTTGATTTCTTCCAAATAGGCACTGTCTATCTGATTAGGCAAATCTAACCAGCCTAAAAAATCGTTTCCTGCCCCTGTTTTCTGTGCTAAGGCTTGGCGAGATTTACTGACAGAAGATTGATAAGTTTCAATTTCACTTTGAGAGAGAAAGTTGAGTGTTTTTGAGATGTCAATTCGTATAGCTTCCATATTAGTTTAGTGATTTCAGTGAGAAACGGGTGCAACTTACAAAATTTTTTATTTTCTCTATATCTATCTTATGCCATTTTAAGCTGAAATTAGAAGAAATTCACTAAAACTTCATTTTAAACCGATAAAGTAAAACGTTTTATTTATAGTTTTGCCTTCATAAAAAATCAAAAACATAATGAGTATCATAGAATCAATTATTTTAGGTATCGTTCAAGGTTTAACTGAGTTCCTGCCAGTGAGTAGTAGCGGGCATTTGGAATTGGGGAAGGCATTATTAGGTGTAAAAATTAGCGATGATTTGCTTTTTTCAGTCATTGTTCACGCCGCAACAATGTTGAGTACAGTAGTCGTTTTTTATCAAGATATTTGGCAGATTATCAAGGATATATTTAAGTTTGAATGGAATGAATCTACCCAATTTGCGGCTAAAATCATAGTTTCTATGATTCCCGTTGGGGTAGTGGGCGTATTTTTTAAGAGTGAGGTAGCACAGTTCTTTGAGGGAAACATTGTTTCAGTAGGTTTTATGCTTTGCTTGACTGGAGTCTTGCTATTGCTTACTCATTTTTTAAGGCATAAGCAAGGAGGTGAGGTTACTTTTGGCAGGGCAATCGCCATCGGCATTGCACAAGCGGTAGCTATCCTTCCTGGTATTTCTCGCTCTGGGGCTACTATTAGTACAGCAATTTTGGTAGGAACTGGCAGACCTCAAGCGGCACGCTTTTCTTTTCTAATGGTTTTATTGCCAATAGTGGGAGCAACTATTTTAGAAATGAAGGATTATTTTGAGCAAGCCTCAGAAAACCAAGATTTGAGCAGTATAGTACTTATTGCGGGCTTTTTTGCCGCTTTTATTTCAGGGCTTATTGCTTGCAAATGGATGATAGAGATCGTGAAAAGGGGTAAACTTATCTATTTTGCCGCCTATTGTTTTTTAATAGGGATATTGGCTATCGCATTTTCATAAAAACAGAAGTATTCACCAATGCCTTATTTCTAAAAAATAAAAAACACTTTCTTGAATTGACTTTTAATTAAAAAGTGTTTCTTATTTTCAGATTACTTTCCCCAAGGAAACCTTATTCAAAGATTATGGATATAGCATTGACGATGTTGATGAGTGCTATCAGAGCAACAACAACAATCAACGCAACTTTACTTTTATCACTTGTAGTCTGAGTACTTCTCTTAGCAGTAATCATAAGTCAGTTATTTATCTTTGGTGAAACAGCGATTTTTACATTACAAATGTAAGAAACGTTAATGAAATACACAAAATTTTAACTAAAAAAAATAATAAAATTTCATAAAAAAATCATATTTGCTTAAAATTATACTTTTAAAAGAGTAAAAACATCTTTTTACAAGAGTAAAAAGCACCTTTGATAAAACAAAAATAGGATAGTTTAAATAAAAGAGGAGGCTTTCTACATAGCCAAAACAGTGTAAGACTTAATTAGAAAAATTCTTACGGAGTTTTCTCAGTAACACTTTCTTTGGCTTTCTTCTTTGCCAAAGAGTAGTCCTGACCATTTAATACAGATTTTTCTTTCTTACTCGGGGGGAAGATAAGCGAGGCAATAATACTTACAGATAAAATAAACAAAATAATATACAGCGAATAGACCGTTTCAAAGCCTATGCTTTTTAGCCACTTGTGAGCCAGCATTTTAAAGCCAATGAATACCATCAAGAAAGATAAGCCAACTTTTAAGTAATGAAAAAAGTGGAGAATATTGGATAGGAAGAAAAACATAGAACGCAAGCCCATGATAGCAAAAATATTGGAAAAAAACACTATATAAGGGTCTTGGGTTACAGCAAATACGGCAGGAACGGAATCCACCGCAAAAATCAAATCAGTAAACTCTACAATTAAAACAACTAAAAATAAAGGAGTTAAAAACCACTGATTATTTTTCCTAACAAAAAAGCGTTCTCTTACAAAGCGAGGATAAAGAGGAAAATATTTGGACACTATTTTTACTACTGGGTGCTTATCTACTTCTATCTTCTCGTCTTCGTCATCTCTGTTGAGAAACATCTTAATTCCTGTGAAAATGAGAAATGCCCCAAATAGATATAAAATCCAATTAAACTTATAAATAAGTGCAGAACCTACAAATATAAAAGTAAAACGCATAAGGATAGCCCCTAATACCCCCCAAAAAAGTACTTTTTTGTAATACTTTTCCCTTACACCGAAAGAGGAAAAAATAAGAATAATAACAAAGATATTATCTACCGAAAGAGAATACTCTAATAAATAACCAGTGATAAATTCTATAGCGAGATTGTTTCTATACAACTGAATAGCCACATCAAAATTCTCAGAAGACATATCCACCTCTCCCGGGTCGTATCGATTCACTACGGCGGCTAACTCTTCCATTTTTGTAATGCCGTGAATCTTCTCTCCATAAAAATTTAAGATAACATAAAAAACGAGGGCAAACATCACCCATACTGCACTCCATGCTGCTGCCTCTTTGAAGCCAACAATATGATTTTTTCTCGAAAAAACTCCAAGGTCTAACAGGAGGACTGTAAGAATGAAAGTGGTAAAAGCAACAAAAAACAATATTTCGTTAGGTAACATTTAAAATGTAAAAAGGTGCATCAACAATCACTAAGTAATCATAATTAAAATACATCAGTTAATTTCTTATTACGAACCTTATTATTCACAAAAATATTGAGCATAACTTTTAAACGTAAATTAACCGTGTACTGTTGGCATTTGTAAAAATAAAATTTTGGGGTAGTACAAGCCGCCAACTTTTTATGAAAACATATTTCGCAAAAATAAACCCAAATTTTTTACTATTAGTTAAAATTCCATTATGATTTTTAATTTTGCACGACCAAATTAATTTTTACTCGTATGATTCAAAGAATTCAAACTGTATTTTTATTACTTAGCATAGTGGCAATGGTGGTGATGTTGTTCTCTCCCATCTGGACAAAGGAGAACACACAAACCAATGAAATTGTTTATCTTTCTCCTATGAGCCTGATTCACAAGCAAAAAGACGTAGTTGTTGCACAGCATACTACTATTTATATAGCTATTTTAGCTTTTGCAAGTATAGGTTTTGCCTTCATTTCTATTTTAACCTACAAAAATCGTATGAGGCAGATGATTTACAACATGCTTAATATACTGATACTAATAGGTATATTAGGTTGTTTTGTATATTTTTCTGTCAAAGGGGAGGCTTTGCTCAAGCAACCTGCGCAGGGAAACTTTGGCTTAGGATACTTCATGCCTGCAGTGGCAGTGATTATGAACTCCTTAGCAAACCGCTTTATCCGTAGAGATGAAAAATTAGTCAAATCGGTAGATAGAATTAGGTAGAAAATAAGTTTTCAAAGAAATAAAAATCATAGATTTGCCTTCAAAAGTTCCCTTAAAAATATAAAAACGCCAAATGCTATATTCATGAAAAAGTTAAGTCTGAATGCCCTACTTCCGTATATACTTTGCATTGTATTGTTTTATGCAGTTACTATTATTTATTTCAAACCTGAGTTTTTTGATGGTAAATCATTGTTTCAGAGCGATATTGTACAGTATGAAGGAGCATCAAAAGAGGCAAATGATTTTAACAAAACTCATGAAGAAAAGACCCTATGGACAGGGACGATGTTTGGTGGTATGCCGATTTATCTGATTCATGCCGACTATCCTGACCTCGCTTTGGCAATGATAGATTGGACTTTCAAAGGGATATTTTTCAGAGATAAAAATGCACACCAACTCTTACTTACCCTGATTACCACTTTTTTTGCCCTTGCGTGCTTTGGTGTAAGACCTTGGATTGCCGCTATTGGGGCGGTAGCTTTTGGACTCAGTACGTACAATCTTATCATTATAGAAGTCGGACACATGACCAAATCTTGGGCAATCGCTTATGCTCCTTTGGTCTTGGCAGGAATGTATTTAGCTTTTCAGAAAGAAAAAATTTGGCAGGGTTTCGCGCTTTTTACCTTAGCCCTTGCTTTAGAACTTAGAGCCAATCACTTACAAATTACTTATTACTTGGCATTTATTGCCGTTTTTTATGGGGTTAGCGAGTTGGTTTTTGCTTTTAAAAACAAAACTCTTCCTGATTTTGCCAAAGCTACTGCCTTGCTCATAGTCGGAGCGAGTTTAGCCGTAGGGACAAGTGCAGGAAGGATTCTGACCACACTGGAGTATGGCAAGTATTCTCAAAGAGGTCCTGCTGAGCTTACTCCGCTTGATGCTGAGGCACAGGGCACAGGAGACGGTTTGGATAGGGACTATGCCTATAACTGGAGCCAAGGCAAGTTTGAAACGCTTACTTTGCTGATTCCCAATCTGTACGGAGGCTCAAGTAATGAAAAACTAAGTAAAAAATTTGAAACATACCAAATCCTACAAAACGCAGTACAGCAAGGTCAGTTATCTCCTGAGGAATTTAAGCAATACATTGAACGCGCTCCTTTTATGTATTGGGGCGACCAACCTTTCACAGGAGCACCTGTTTACGCTGGGGCTGTCGTATGTTTCTTGTTCATTTTAGGTTTGTTGCTCATAGAAGACCGCTATCGGTATTGGCTGTTAGCTGGGGTAGTAATGATGATGATGATTTCTTGGGGACGCAATTTGGAGTGGTTTAACTATACCATGTTTGACTATTTCCCCGGATTCAACAAGTTTCGCTCTGTGTCTATGGCTCTGTCATTGGCTGTAATGCTCATGGTTATTGTAGGAATTTTAGGATTAAAAAACCTGATAGAAGTAGGGCAGAATCAGCAAGATTTTAATATGATTTTCAAAAAAATACTTATTGCCTTTGGCGCAACGGGAGGCTTGGCTTTGTTACTATGGCTTGTGGCGGGGAGTTTGGATATGTCAAGCCCTACCGATGAGCAGTTAGGTGGATTGCGAGATGCAGTATTAGAAGATAGAGCAATGATGCTAAGAAATGATGCCTTGCGAACTTTCTTTTTTATTACTTTGTCAGTAGTAGCGATTTATTTTTTCCTCAAAAAGAAAATTTCTTTACAAATCACTACCTTAATCATTGGCTTGCTGATAACTGTGGACTTATGGACAGTAGGGAAAAGATACCTAAGCGAAAGCGATTTTAGCAAAAGTAGAAGAACAAGTGTACATCAGCCTACGCCTGCCGATGAGAAAATACTGAAAGACAAGGATTTGAGTTATAGAGTATTGAACCTGAACAATCCTTTTAGTGATGCCCAGACTTCTTACTTTCACAAATCTCTTGGGGGATACATTGCCGCCAAATTGCGCCGCTACCAAGACCTGATAGAGCGACAACTCAGCAAAGAAATGCAAATGATGATAGGAGATTTGCAAAAAGGCAGACCACAATTCGCTAATTATAGGATAATCAATATGTTGAATACCCGATATATTAAGGCAAATGAAAGTGAAAATGGGGTGCTTAGAAATCCGAATGCTTACGGCAACGCTTGGTTTGTTTCTAATATTTTAGAGGTAAAAAATGCAGACGAGGAGATGAAAGCCTTAGATACCTTACGACCCGATAGCGTGGCTGTGATAGACATTAGCAAGTTCCAAGTAAGCAAAAAACAATTTGCTACCGTCGGGGAAATCAAAATGACTGCTTACCAACCCAACCGCTTGGAATACGAATATACTGCTGATAATGAATCCTTTGCTGTATTTTCAGAAATCTATTATCCTGAAGGTTGGACAGCAACTATAGACGGGCAGCCTGCCAAATTTGTAAGAGTGAATTATATTTTAAGAGGTATGGAAGTGCCACAAGGCAAGCACAAAATAGCATTTACCTTCCATTCCAAAGCCTACGAAACAGGAAGTACTATTACGATGATTAGCTGTGTATTGGTACTTTTACTGAGCGTAGGAGCGTTAGGTTTTACCTTCTGGAAAGGGAAATGAAACTATCTATCCTCAAAATTTATTCTATCTATCTTCTTATTCTTTTTCTTAAAACAAGACTATCTTTGCCTTTGTTTTAATTTTAAACAGGCTTATTTGTCAGAAAACGGCGAATAAGCCCTTTATTGGTTTATGAAAGTCGAGGATTTTGTAAAAAAATATACTCAGGATACAATAGTGCAGTCTATCGCCGAAACACTCAAAGGCGAAAAGTATAAACACCTGAAATTAAAGGGCTTAGTAGGTAGTTTAGATGCAGTAGTCGCAAGTGCCTTGTACCTGCTCCAACCTGCTTTTTCGCATATCTTTGTCTTGCACGACAAGGAAGAAGCCTATTATTTTGCCAATGATTTGCAAAACTTATTGCCCAACAAGGAAATTTTGTTTTTCCCCACTTCTTACAAACGTCCCTACCAGTTTGAGGAAACTGAAAATGCCAATGTCTTGCAGAGAGCAGAAGTACTAAGTCGTATCAATCAAAATCGCGTGCTGGGCAGTAGCAAAGGCGATTTGATAGTGAGCTATCCAGAAGCATTGACCGAGAAAGTAATTAATAAAAAGTCTTTGGTGGAAAATACTTATCCTTTGAAAGTAGGAGATAGTTTAGACTTAGAGTTTTTAGGAGAAGTCTTGCAAAGCTATGAGTTTGAGCGCACTGACTTTGTGTATGAAGCGGGACAGTTTGCGATTAGAGGAGGGATTATAGACATTTTTTCCTATTCCAATGAAAAACCGTATCGCTTGGAACTCTTTGGAAATGAGATAGAAAGCATCAGAACTTTTGACCCTATTTCCCAACTTTCAGAAGAAGTATTAGAACACATCATTATTATCCCTAATGTAGGGGCAAAACTTTTTTATGAGGTCAGAGAATCATTTTTCAAATTCATTACTCCTTCTACGCTTCTGTGGTTCAAAGACTTAGGCTTGACCAAAGAGATTATCCAAAAATATTTTGAAAAGGCAACGGAGGCATTTGAAACTACCCTTTCAGGTGGTAATATCCAACTCATTTCTAAACCCGAAGACCTATTTGAAACCGCAGACAGTTTTACAACTTTGGCAAGTGAGTTTGTGCAGATAGAGTTTGGAAAGAAGTTTATCTCAGGGGTTGGGGTGGGGCAGACTTTCTCCTTCGAAGCCAAGCCCCAGCCTTCTTTCCACAAGGATTTTAACAAAATTGGAGAGCATTTGGACGAGATGCAAATCAATGGTTATCAGGCAATTATTTTTTCTGATTCGGCAAAACAGTTGCAAAGGCTGAGTTTTATTTTCGAGGAAACTAACCCCAATATCCATTTTGAACAAGTTTTGACTTCGCTAAGAGAGGGCTTCTCTGACAAAAACCTGAATCTCTGTGCCTATACCGACCACCAACTCTTTGAACGCTTCCACCGCTACAAGTCTAAGGAAAATTATAGTAAGTCTAAGGCGATGACTTTGAAGGAGTTGCGTAGCTTGCAGATTGGAGATTTCGTAACCCACGTCGACCATGGGATTGCGCGTTTTGCTGGTTTGGAAAAAGTAGAAGTCAACGGGAAAATGCAGGAGTCTATTCGCTTAGTTTTCAGAGATGATGACTTGCTTTATATCAATATCCACTCCTTGCACAAAATCGCTAAGTTTACGGGCAAAGAAGGAACAGTGCCTTCGCTGAACAAATTAGGCTCGCAGGAATGGGACAACAAGAAAAAAGCAGTTCGCAAGAAAGTACAAGATATTGCCAGAGAACTGATTAGCTTATATGCCAAACGCAGAGAGGCAAAAGGTTTTGCTTTTAGCAAAGACAATTACTTACAAGCAGAATTAGAATCCTCTTTTCTTTACGAAGACACACCTGACCAAGCCAAAGCGACAGCAGAGGTAAAGACGGACATGGAAAAGCCCTACCCTATGGACAGATTAGTATGTGGCGATGTGGGCTTCGGAAAAACAGAAGTAGCGATTCGTGCCGCATTCAAAGCAGTATGTGATTCTAAGCAAGTGGCTGTGCTTGTTCCTACAACGATTCTGGCGATACAACATTTCAAGACTTTTAAAGAACGTTTAAAAGATTTACCTTGCAAAGTCGACTACATCAATCGTTTTAGAACAACCAAAGAAATCAATCAGGTTCTCAAAGACTTAAAAGAAGGGAAAATAGATATTTTGATAGGTACGCATAGAATCGTGAATGATGATGTAGTATTCAAGGATTTGGGCTTGATGATTATAGACGAAGAGCAGAAGTTTGGAGTAAAAGTAAAGGAAAAACTCAAACATCATAAAGTGAATGTAGATTCCTTGACTTTGACAGCTACACCAATCCCTCGCACCTTGCACTTCTCGCTTATGGGCGCAAGAGATTTGTCGATTATCGCTACCCCTCCACCCAATCGCCAGCCTGTAAGCACGGAAATTCATACTTTTAGTGATGAGTTGATTAGAGATGCTATTCGCTATGAGTTGGAACGAGGAGGGCAAGTTTTCTTTGTGCATAATCGAGTGGCTGACATAGATTCTATTGCCAATATCGTTCTACGGCTTGTTCCTGATGCCAAGATTTGCATAGCACATGGGCAAATGGACGGGGCTTTGTTAGAAAAAACCATGCTCAAATTCATAGATGGAGAGTACGATATACTCATTTCAACCAACATCATTGAGTCAGGTTTAGATATTCCTAATGCCAATACGATTATCATTAATAATGCCCATCACTTTGGCTTAGCAGATTTGCACCAAATGCGAGGGCGGGTAGGTCGCTCCAATCGCAAGGCATTTTGCTATCTGCTAACACCTATGTTACAAGGACTTACTGCTGATTCTCGTAAGCGTTTGAGTGCCTTAGAGGAGTTTTCAGAGGTAGGTGATGGCTTCCGAATCTCCATGCGGGACTTGGACATCAGAGGAGCGGGAGATTTGTTAGGGGCAGAGCAAAGTGGATTCATCAGCGATTTGGGCTTTGAAATGTATCATCAAATTTTGGACGAAGCAATTCAAGATTTGAAAGAAAATGAGTTTAAAAGCCTCTTTGAGAATGAGTTAGAAAATGTGGTCAATGCAGTAAAAAAAGAGGATTTTGTGAAGGACTGTGCCATAGAAACTGACTTGGAAATTTTGATTCCTGATAGCTACGTTACCAATATTTCCGAACGCCTACAGCTTTATACACAAGCAGATAAGTTGGAAAATGAGGAAGAGATGGAAAAATTTAAAAAGATGCTGACTGACCGCTTTGGGAAATTGCCGGAGCAGGTAGAAGACCTCTTGAAAACGGTGAAACTGCGTTGGTTGGCAAAGAAAATAGGCTTGGAGAAATTGGTTTTGAAAAACCAGACCCTAAAGGGTTACTTTGCTCAAAACGACCTCTATTTCCAATCAGAAATTTTTGGTAGGGTTTTGGCTTTTGTGCAAAAACATAACAAAATCTGTAAGTTAAAAGAAACAAACAAGGGAGCAACTCTCATTATTGAGGAGGTAAAAAGCATAGAAAGGGCGATGAACTTATTGAGGGAGATTCAATGATAGGTTTTGTACGATTTAAGTAATTCGACAAAAATAAAAATCCTTGTATTTGTCAGTCCTATAAGGACTTGCGCTTTGTAACAGGTAAGATAGCATGAATGCTTTTTGAGTTTCATAGAAACGTAACTAATTTACTAACAAATATTTGTGTCGCTTCTACAAGACTATGCAATGCTTTGGCATAATATAATTTTACAAAGCGAGAACCTCTACAAGGTTAAATAAAAAGAATGATTAAAATTGTCGAATTACTTATATAAAATCTATCTAATTATAATTGTTTAACAAGGCACGATTGTACTGCAAAATAAAGCATTGGACGGCAGTTTTGATTGCCGCTTTTTCAGAAAACTCTCTAACATTGAGTTTTTTAAATGGGAAATCAGCACTGTATCCATGATTTTTATCTTCAAATTGGCTCACTGCCCCTATAGGTTGGCAAGTAATGGTAGGTGCATTTTTTTCGTAAATCACTCTCAAGGCATCTCCCTCATTTCTGAGCCACTGGTAGCCTTTGTAGCGGGCATAATAGATACTTACTGTAATTACTTCATTTTTAGCATCTAAGTTGGCTTTCAAAGTACTACTATAAGCCAAATAAGAGTTATTATTTACTACTGACTTAATAATAAGCGTATAAGTATCTGTCCCTGTAACTTTGACTACTTCATAGAAATAAAGCACATTATGTCGTTTTATCTCACCAGAGAACCAAAACTTGCTGTCAGAAGTATAGTAAAAATACTTGCTCATTCCCTCTGGCTGTAGCCAAGTTTCTAACAAAGTTTGTCGGTGTCTTTGAATCTGCTCTCGGTTAGGATTTTCCCCTACGACATCAGTAATGATTTTATTGCGAGTCAGAGAGATAAGACGTGCTTTCATTTCTTCTCGATTGGGAATGTTAGTTGGTGGGGTCGGTGTATTGGTTTTCTTTTTGGTTCTGTTATTAGGCATATCATTGTACTTTTTTTCTAAACTGCTCAAAAAATATCTTCCCTGCTCAAAAGTGCGGAATTTGGTTTCCTCGATAGTTGCCATTTCGTAAAGAAATTCTTTGTTAGTACTGTCTATACCCATGCTCTCTAAGCGTTTAGCTATTTTTTGCTGTTGTAAGGTATATTCTGCTTTTAGCCAAGCGTTAGCGTCTATTTCCTTCTGAATATCAAGCAATTTGCGAGGGGTTTCTGCTGCATCTATCACTTGGGTTACTTTGTTCATAAACTCTTTGTTGTACTTAGTATATAAGATTTCTCCTGCCAATTCTTTAATTTCAGGTTTTTGTAGTTCTTTGTAAAGAGCAATCAGGGGCTGCACATTCCCTTCAAAATGAACCTTATATAAGTCTATGTTGGTGTTTACTAAACCTTTGAGCGAAGGATACTCGTTACAAGCAAGCATGAAGCCCTCGAAGGTCTGAATTTTCGAGTGAAATGTCCTAAACTCCTCAATAGCATCTTTGGCAAAGTTAGTAGTCAGCGAATCTAAGTTACCCGCTCCAATAGCTACCTTTCGCAAGGTAACGTAATGAGGAATTCCTTTTTCGTGCTTTTGCAACCAGTAGTAGATTTTCAATCGCATCTCTGGCGTAAGAGTACTTGTATTGATTGTTTCCACTAATTGATTAGCGGCTTGTGCGGTATATTTATAATTTGCCAAAGAGGTCTTTCCTGATTCTGCCAAGCGTTCTACTTTCGCTAAAAGACTATTTTTTTGTACGTATTTTTCCAACAAGTCAAAAAGGCGGTTTTTGGTCATTTCCTTTTCCCCCGAGTAGCGATAAACAGAAAACAAAGTGCGCCATTTCTCCTCTAAAAAGCTGGCATCTGGATTTTCTCCTTCTACTATCACTTTGGCAAGCCACTGTAAAGCAATAGTATGGCTAATTTCGTACTCAAAATAGCAACGTGCTACATATATTTTTGCCTCTATAATTTTAGGGTCATTGCCACTTTCTTGGGCTTTGAGGTAGTTTTCAAAAAAGTTTTTCAAATCCAAATTGGGCTTGTCATCATAAATCATGCGCAAGTCTGTTTGCGAAAGCACCTGCTCTAAGTAATTCTTAGCTAAATTAATATCCTGCCCTATGCCATATCCTCCTGACACGTACAGTTGGAAAAGGCGAAATTTTGCCAAAGTTTGTAGGTCAGTGTTGCTGTTTTGGTTAGCAACTTTGATGTACCATTCTACTGCTTTTTTATAGTCTTTGATTTCGTCATGCTGCATCATTTCTGCCTTGCATACATCTGCAATCTTCATCATGGCTTGCACATCGCCTTTTTTGGCACGCTTCATTTCGTCTTTGTAGGGTTTCAAATCGGGCTTTCCCTTCTTTTGAGCAACAACATTCAGACTAATTAAAAGGGTAAATAATAGAAGCAAGATATTGGCTTTCATATAAATAGGTATTGGGAAAAGATACATATAGATTCTGAACAGTACTAATTCTAAGCAAAAATAAGACAAAATTTGATTAAAGGTAAGGTTTAATAATGAATAAAACCGTCTTTTGCGATAAAAACATAAGCCAAAAAACGGTTTAGGAAGAATAAAAAATACGATACGATTTGTGAAAAAAGATAATTATTTTCTGCCGTAGGTAATACCTTGCCAGTCATCGGTGCGGAAGGGACAGACGGGTAATCCTTCTTTGCTGAATAAGTTAGCATCTTCGGGATTGTTTGCCCAAGCATAGCGGACTGCAACGGGTTTGTTTATACTTTCATTTTCTACAATGACTTTATTTCCGTCAAAATAGGCTTTTGCCCAATAAAATTTTTTATCTTCTCCTGCTATTGCAAAGCCCTTGATGTAACCGTAGCGGTCTTTGACCATAAGTCCTGAACCTATGTTTTTAAAACTAATCACGATTTTATTACCATTGACCTGCATAGATTCGTACATAGGGCTGCTATAGATAATGTCCTCTTTATAGGCAACTTTTTTAGCGGCTAAGGCTAATCTTTTCCCTACATCGTGCTTATTTTTAGGGTGTATGTCATTGGCTTCTCCTATGTCTGTGATGACAGCCATGCCTGTATTGGGTAAAGATAGCGTCATGGTTTGTGCTTCTCTTAGCTCAGCCCAATCACTTTCTTTTGGCTCGTCCTCAAACTTCATAAAATTAGCTAACTGCACAAACAAGAAGGGAAAATCTCCTTGTTTCCACTGGTTACGCCAGTCTTGAATAAGGGCTGGGAATACGGTGCGATATTGGTAAGCCCTTCCAGCATTGCTCTCGCCTTGATACCAAATCGCCCCGCGAATAGCATAAGGTACAAGCGGATAAATCATTGCATTGTAAAGCAAAGTAGGACGGCTATTGGGTCCGAAACTTTGAGGCAGGCTAATGTTTTCTCCTAAACCTACTTTGTACTTCCAATTTCCTGCTAACTCAACTATTCTTTCTGTCCCCAAACCTACAAACATTTCCTCTGACTTACCATAAATACCTCCACCACCCCCTGTGTCTATTACTCTGATAGTAAGTGTATTTTTACCGTTTTTCAATTTATTAGCAGGAATTTTATACACTCTTGCCTCAGCATATTTTTGCATGGTTTGTCCTATTTTTTCGCCGTTGAAGTAGGTTTCATCACTATCATCTACTGCTCCTAAACTTAGTACTAAATCTTTACCAAGATACTTTTCAGGAATTTCTATTTCTTTTCTAAACCAGACTACCCCATCTAAATTAGGTAAACCTGCACTTTCCCAGAGTGTAGGGAGTTTCATTTCTTTCCAATCACTTGTATTTAAGTCGTTTTGCCACCATTTCTCTACCAAACCTATTTCTTTTACATTCACCATTTCCTCAAACCTTTTTCTCGCTTCCTCTGCTTCTCTTTTTGCTTTTTCTATAGCATCAGGCGTCCTCTCTAAATCTTCTACTACTGCCTTAAAATCAGGGATTTGCTTTGCTGCGCCTGCACTTATCCATGTTTCGGCGATAGTTCCTCCCCAGCTCGTATTGATGATTCCAATAGGTATTTTATAATGCTTATATAATTCTTTGGCAAAAAAGTAAGCCACCGCAGAAAAATCTTTTACATTATTTCCTACGGCTTCTTGCCATGTACCGCCTGTAATGTCTTTTTCAGGTTTGGCACTTAACTCTCTGGGAACGGTAAACATTCTGATTTGAGAGAAATTAGCTAAGGAAGGTTCTGTATTTTTGTAAGGTAGCCAGTCTATTTTCCATTCCATATTGGACTGTCCACTTGCTATCCATACTTCGCCTATCATGATATTTTTAATCGTAATCGCTTCTTTTTCTTTACCTTGTATCGTCATCTCAAATGCTCCCCCCGCCTTCATCTCAGCTAATTTGAGTGTCCATTTTCCATTATTGTCTGCCTTAGTAGTGTAGCGTTTGCCCAAAAAAGTAACTGTAATTTTTTCATTAGCATCAGCCCACCCCCAGATAGGCACGGGAATATCTCGCTGCAAAACCATGCCATCAGCAAAAATCTTGGGCATGATAATCTTAGCAAACGATTGATTATCTGACCAAAAAAGTAATAAAGTAAGATAAATAGTTATTTTTTTCATAATTACCATTATTTAGTTTGTTGTTAGAGAATAGTGAAAATATCTTGATGATTGAATATTTTTTAATTATCTGATTTTTTATATTTTTACTAATGACTCGTTGTGGAATTTTACTGCTTGATTATCAACAGACTACTTTTCCCGTCTTAGTTGGTTAATTCATCTAAATTAGTTACTGACTATTGTATAGAACACAGATAATACTGATTTTACTGACAAAACACGGATTTTTAAGTAACTTTTCGGAGCAAATCTGTCTAATCTGTAAAATCCGTGTTCTACTATTATTACATGAAAAAGTTATTTAATGAACATATTGCTTATAAGTAAGTAAACCTTTAATTAATAACTCCTCATTTGTGCCTTTCCTGCAAAACATCAATTACCTCATCTAAGCTACTACCTTTAGCTTCTAAAAGTACTAAGAAATGAAATAGCAAATCTGCCGCTTCGTTGTTAAACAGGTTCATATTTTCATCTTTCGCTTCTATAACCAACTCTACAGCTTCCTCTCCCACTTTTTGAGCAATCTTGTTAATTCCTTTGCCAAAGAGTTTGCTCGTGTAAGAATTTTCGGAAGGTTGTAATTTTCTTTCGCGAATCACCTCTTGCAAGTGTTGTAAGAAAGCAATTTTACCTTGATTTACTTCATTAAAGCAAGTATCGCTACCCGTATGACAAACTACTCCAGTGGGCTTGACCTTGATGAGCAAGGTATCTCCGTCGCAGTCTAATAGTATTTCCTTTACTTTCAAAAAATTACCTGAGGTTTCGCCTTTTGTCCAAAGTCTTTGCTTAGAACGGCTATAAAAGGTAACTATCTGTTCTTTTTGGGTTTTCTCAAAAGCCTCCTGATTCATATAACCAAGCATAAGGACTTTGTTTGTGGCGGCATCTTGAATGATGGCTGGCATAAGTCCTGATGCCTTTTCAAAATTTAATAAATTATTCATTTCTTTCAAGTAATATATTTTTTAAAATTATCACAATTTTAGATAAAAATATTCTATATTGCTGAAACTTTTAGATTTCTTTGCGAAAAAAATTGTAAATCAGTTAGTTGTAGCTGATGAGGTTATAGTTAGATAATGAATTATTATAAAGCAAATACTATTGAGGCATACACTGTTTTTTAAATTACTTTGACTTACTATTTTAATACTTGAAATGTTTGACGAATTTTTCTTTGCGCATGAAAAGAAAATCTTTGATTATTCACCTGATATTTATGCTTGTTTTTAGTGGTTTACAATCCGTAAATGCACAAACTAAAAGTGTAAAACCCAAGCCAGCGAATCCTGAGCCAGCCAAAACAAGTTCAGAGATGGCTTTTAATCGTTCTGGTACTCGCACAGATATATTGTTAGAAGAATATGAAAAACTCATTAAAGACAATCCGAATGATGTAGATGCTTGGTTTGGGAAAGCTAATTGTGAGTTTCTGTTGAAAAGACCTAAGTTATCTGTTTATTCTTTACATCAGGCTATCCGCTTGCAACCTACTCATGCAGGAGCTTATGCGCTGATGGGTAAAATTATGAAACTTACTAATAAAAACGACAGTGCAGCCATTTGTTATGAACTTGCATCTCAGTATGAGAAAGATGTATATAAGAAAGTAGATTACAAGAGTTTCATTATTATGAAACTCATCAAGGAGAAAAAAATGCAGGAAGCCTACAATAAAATCAAAGATATTTATGCTGTAGCCCCTACCAACCATAATGTGGCATTTTTCTATGCTAAAATGAGTAATTTCTTCAACCAGTACGAAGAAGCACAAAAAAGCATAAGAAAAATAGAGCCAGACTTGCAGAAAAAAGATTTAAGAGAAAGTGCCAAGTATTACTATGAACTGGGATATGCCTTATACCAACTCCAGCGATTTGACGAAGCTAAGCCTATTTTACAGAAAATCCAATTCGGACCCTTCAAAAGAAAAGTAGATAAACTCTCCGCCCCATATTTTTATAACTTAGCAAGCACCTATGCAAAGTTTCATGAGGAAAATATAAGCATGATGTACTTAGACCAAGCCCTTAGAATAGATAAAGACTTCACGAAGGCACACCTCCTCAAAGCGGAACTCTCCAAACGCAATCAAGATGTAAGTGCGACTATAGAACACATGAGAATGGCAGCTAATAATCAACCCGACCCTGTAAAAAAGCTGGCTTGGTATGATAAAATTGCCCAGACCCAAATGGAAGCAGGCGATTATGATGGTAGCTTGAATACTCTTAACGAAGCCATGAAACTAAAAGCAGGCAAGATTAGAGCAAGCCGTCCTGACCCTGATACATGGTTTTTGATGTGCTTGGCTCAGTATAAAATTGGAAATCATAAGGAAGCCATAGCAGATATTGATGATTTCCTTAGTAAGAAAATCCCTGTTCCTGCTTCTATCTTAGGTAGTTTTTACTTTTTGAAAGGTCTGGCAGCTAAAGGGGCTAACGACCTCAAATTAGCCAAAGAAGCCTTTAAATCTGTCTTAAAAATTCAAACTCTTATTAGAGATGCGGCAGAAGTAGAACTCATTGCCCTGAGTGAACTTAAATCTCTGGAGAACGAAGCTGACGACGATGCTGAGTAATCAACGAGCTAATTTGCTTAATTACTTATGTGATGCTATGCGTTTGAATAACAAATTATTAGCATCACTAAGCGTGTACTTTTACTGACCATATTTGGCTCTATGCAAATTCCCTTTCTCAAAAAAGTTGCCTACGAAATATTAGAAAAGTATAAAAATACTTTGTCTTCTATCCATTTGGTATTGCCTACCAACCGCTCTTGTTTGTATATGAAGCACTACTTAGCAGAGGTTGCCCAAGCATCTTTTATCTCACCTGAAATCATGTCTATCAACGACTTTGTGCGGAAAATTGCAGACGTAGAAGTCGCTGACAATGTGATTTTGCTTTTCGAGCTTTTTGAAAGTTTTTCTAAGACTGTGCAAGCTGAGGAAGCTGGAAATCTGGAAAAATTTGTGCCGCTTGGCTCGTCTTTGCTCAATGATTTCAACATGATAGACATGAACTTGGTCAATCCTGATGCTTTTTTTGACTACTTGGCAGAGGCAAAAGCAATAGAACGCTGGGCAAAGGAAAGTTTGGGCTGGGAAGAAGAGGAGGAGATTCAGGATTGGGAAAAACTCGAGGAAGCCAAAAGTAAAATCCAAGAAAAATACGCTAAAAGCGAAAATGCCCATGACTATTACGCCTTTTGGGGATATTTGAAAGACACTTACAACGACTTTAAAAACAAGCTATTAGCCAAAAATATGGCTTATCAGGGGCTGGCATTTCGCAGGGTGATTGACAATGTGAGCAAGTACGTAACAGAAAGCGATATTCAGCAAGCTATCTTTGTTGGATTCAACCAATTGACTAAGGCAGAGGAAGCGTTGATGAAGGAATTTTATAAGCAAAAGCGAGCTGATTTTTACTGGGAGATAGATAGCTATTACTTTGAAAATAAGGGGCATGAGGCGGGTTTTTACTTGCGAAAATATGCCGAGTGGGTAGGAGAAGAAAACTTGA
This sequence comes from Thermoflexibacter ruber, assembly GCF_900113045.1. Classification (GTDB taxonomy): domain Bacteria; phylum Bacteroidota; class Bacteroidia; order Cytophagales; family Thermoflexibacteraceae; genus Thermoflexibacter; species Thermoflexibacter ruber. The sequence continues at coordinate 20,256 of NZ_FONY01000013.1, read as the reverse complement.
AATGGGTGGACAAAAGGTTAAGTACAGAGCCTAAGCAAATTCATATTTTAAGTGTAAGTAACAAAGTTACTCAAGCCAAGCTAATAGGGGATATTTTAGAAAAAAAACTCATAGAAATTAGCAAAAATGCAGAGGAGAGAACCTTTAAAACTTCTATAAATCAAATAGGTATAGTACTTCCTGATGAAACAATGCTCCTTCCTATTTTGCACTCCCTCCCTGTGGTAGATAGAAATAAGCCTAACAATGCCCATTCTATTTCTCTCAAAGAACACCTCAACGTAACTATGGGCTTGTCGATTGACAAAACACCTTTGTTCTATCTCATTGATAATCTGTTCACTTTTCAGGAAAATTTGCAAATCATAGAGCAAAATGGAGAAAAATTTGTCAATGTATATTACAAAGACATCATCAAAATTTTGCGCCACCCTTTTATCCAATACTCTAAGAGTAAAGATGCCAAACTCTACGAAATAGTCAAAGATACAACTGAAAGGTTAAGTGAAATAGACAAAGAAGTAGGTGAAATAGAGCGGCAAAGCAAGCAAGCCGTAGAAAAAGGGAATTATGACCAAATTCAAGAGCATCTTGAAAAAATACAAAAAGACAACCTAATTTATATTCCCCTTTACGAACTCACAGAAGAATGGGGACAGTCTTTGCCTTTTTACAAAAAGATTTTTACTTTTTGGAAAAAAGAGGGAGATAAAAAAGTGGTAAGCAATGCTATCAAAGCCCTTTTCGACTTGGTATCGGTCTTGGTGGATTTGTTTGACGACGAACACAATGTCTTGGAAAATGAATATTTGTTGCAGTTTTATACCCTACTCAATAGGATTAATGACATTTTGGGTGAGAAGAAAAATGAGCTGACTATCAGGACTTTTAAGCAGTTTTTATATGAAAATATACGCAATGCAGCTGTGCCTTTTACGGGAGAGCCTCTTAGTCCTGTACAAATCATGGGTATGCTCGAATCACGTACTTTGGACTTTGAAACGGTCATTATTCCCTCCTGCAATGAGGGGATTTTGCCCAAAGGCAAGCTCATTGGCTCGGTGATTCCCTTTGATGTGCGGGTGCGTTTTGGGATTCCTACGCACATAGAGGGCGATGCTTCGTATGCTTATACCTTTTTCCGACTTTTTCACCACGCCAAAGAGATTTTTTTGATTTATACGACTTCCTCTGGGACAGGTTTAGGAGGAGCAGAACGCAGTCGCTATCTCACTCAGATTCAGGCAGAAATGTCGCAGTTGAGCAACTTGGAAATCAAAGAAAAACAGTTGATACTTTCCCTACCAGATTCTGCACAGCGAAAGACAGAAATCAAGAAAACCCCCGAAATCATCAAAAAAATTGAGGACTTTTTAGCCAATAATTACCAAAAAGATGAAAAGGGCGCAAAGCCAAAAGGTGGACTTACCCCAAGCGTGATTAATATGTATTTGCGAAATCCTTTGGAATTTTTCCAAAAGAAAATTCTCCAACTCAACGACCCCAATGAGATAGAGGAGGAGATGATGGCAAATACTTTTGGCTCTGTCATTCACGATTTTTTAGAGAAAAATTTAGAAAATTTCAAAGGAAAAAGCGTAGGGGAAAAGGAATTGATTGTATTGATTCAGTCAGATGAACAAATTTTGCAAGTCATAGAGGAAATCATCAAAACCCAAAAAGGTGGCATAGTTACAGAAAAAGGGAAGAATTATATTTTAAAAAGAATAGCTAATTATTTGATAAAGAACTTTGTAAAGCAACAAGCAGACAAAGAAACACCTTTATACATTGTAGAGCAAGAAAATCACCTATCTACTACGCTTTGGACTGAGCTGCCCTCTGGGAAAAAAGTACGAGTATTCCTTACAGGGAAAACAGATAGGATAGACATAGTAAAAGAACAGTTCCGTATCGTAGATTATAAAACAGGGACATTTAACGAAGCAGACCTCAAAGCCGAGGACAAAGAAACCTTGCTCCAAAATCCTGACAAAGATAAGGTTGTTCAGCTAATGCTTTACAAATATTTGCTTATCAAAGAGATGGAAAATTCTAAACGCTTTGATGAAAAATTACCCGATAAACTCTCGGGCAAAGAGGCTCTGGTAAAATTTCCTATTCTTTCGGGCTATTATTTTTTCCGCAAAATGAAAAAGGGATTTGTAGGCTACGAACTCAAAGACGAACCCCAAAGTATTCAAGAGTTTATGCCTTATATTGAGGACTTCATCCACGCCATAGTCAGGGATATGCTTGATGAGAGCAAGCCTTTCAAGGAAAGAGGGGGAGAAATCAGTGAGGATAGCGAAGAGGAAAGGAAAGATTAAACAAATTTATTTTTTTACTTATATTTATTCCCTATCTATTTGAAAAAGATTTTTTCAGAAAACCAGATACTCTAACCCAAAGAAAGTTCTTCTTTGTATTTGAAAAAAAGACTATGCTATTCATGCAGTTTAAGGAAAATGTTTTGATGTATTACAAAAAATAGATAAACCCTGAGCAAGAGTATGACATAAGAAACTTCACCACTCGCAATACTTGTTTACTTCCAAACCGACCTCCTGTCCAATTTTACCCTCAAAAGAGTTATCGGTTCTAATTACTATCTCCACATCACCTACCCGAGTAGTTACCTCACAATATGCTCCAAAGAAATGTATTTTGCTAACAATTCCTTTAACTTTATGACTTTCAATTACTTGCAGATTCTTTACTATCAAATTAATGTGTTCTGGTCTGATACCTATGGATTTGGCTTGCGCCCTGCTTACAGGAAAGTTCCCTATGGCAGTTTGCAAAGTTTGATTTTGCATACTCCCTGTCAGTACATTCATTTTACCAAAAAAACGGGCAACATAAGTATTTACAGGATACTCGTAAATATCCTTAGGGTAGCTACATTGCTGGAGTTTACCTTGCTGCATCACTGCAATCCTATCAGCTATTGCTAGTGCATCTTTGACATCATGAGTAACAAGGAGGGTAGTGGTCGCTGTTTGGCGAATAATTCGCAACAAGTCTTCGCGCACTTGCTCTTTGAGCATCTCGTCCAAGTTACTAAACGGTTCATCTAAAAGCAATAAAGCAGGTTGAGGGGCTAAAGCTCTTGCTAAAGCTACACGTTGTTGCTGTCCGCCAGAAAGCTCATGCGGATAGCGGTTTTCATAGCTTTGTAAACCTACTAAAGCAAGTATATCATGGATTATCTCTTTTTTATTTTGTACTCTATTCAGTCCAAAAGCGATATTTTCTTTGATATCAAGATGTGGGAAAAGCGCATAGTCTTGGAAAACCATGCCTACATGACGTTTCTCGGGTTTTATCCAAGTGGTTTTGTCTGCTACAATCTGGTTGTGGATAGTAATAGTACCCTCATCAGGGATTTCCAAGCCTGCAATAAGCCTCAGCAAAGTAGTTTTTCCACAACCACTTTCCCCTGTAATCGCTACAATTTCTCCTTTTTTAATTGCTAAACTAAAATCTTTTACAGCAAGTACTTGATTTTGAGAGTATTTTTTAGAGAGGTTTTGTATTGATAAAATATTTAATCCCACTACAAAAACTTTGTTTAGACTTAATAAAAATTTTAACAGCACAAATGTAGCAAATTCATCAGCAAACGTAATAGCTTGTATAAACTTTAAATTTTTTCTCCCTCATTTTCAACTACTCCACCCCATCCTAACTTTTCTCATTTCCATTTCTCCCAAAACAAGTGTAATTTCGCAAAATAAATAGTTTTAATAGTTAGAATAGCTAAATAGCTGGATACAAAAAAATAACTATCAGACTACTCAACTATTTAACTATCCAACTATTGTATTGTAATCGTATGCAACTAAGCAAATTAGAAATCAGGGGATTCAAAAGTTTTGGCGACAAGGTAACTATTCATTTCGAGGAAGGCGTAACGGGCATTGTGGGTCCTAACGGTTGCGGCAAATCCAATGTAGTTGATGCTATCCGTTGGGCATTGGGCGAACAGAGTACCAAAAGCCTGCGTTCCGACAAAATGGAAAACATCATTTTCAATGGCACAAAAAATCGCAAACCCCTCCAAATGGCAGAGGTGTCCCTAACTTTTAATAATAATCATAAAGGCAGTTTTTTGCGTGATAAAACGCAAAAAATGGATAGTATTGATAAAGAAAGAGTTGTCAGTGAAGATACTGACAACGGCAAGAACAACCAACAACCAACAACTAACAACAATCTCAAACAATCTCAAACAACCTCAAACAATGAGCAATTAACAACTAACAATCAACAATCATCAACCATCAACCAATACTCCGAAATCGTTGTTACCCGCCGCTACTACCGCACTGGTGAGGGTGAATACCTACTCAATGGCGTACCTTGTCGCCTCAAAGACATCAATAACTTGTTCTTAGACACAGGGATAGGGGCAGACAGCTATGCAATTATTGAGCTGAAGATGGTAGATGAAATCCTAAACGATACGCATGGAGAACGCCGCAGTTTGTTTGAGGAAGCCGCAGGAATTTCCAAGTTCAAGGTCAGGAAAAAGGAAACCATGAAAAAGTTGGGAGAGGCAGATGCGGACTTAGAGAGGGTAGAAGACCTACTTTTTGAGATAGACAAAAACCTCAAAACCCTTGAAAAACAGGCAAAACAGGCGGAACGCTATTTTAAAACCAAAGAGGAATACAAAAATCTGAGCATAGAACTTGCTAAGAAAGTAGTTTTCCAACAAAGGGAAAGATTAATTTCACTCAATCAGCAAATTACCCAAGAAAGTGATAAGAAATTAGCCTTGCAAATACAGATAGAAGCCAAAGAAGCAGAAATTGAGGCTTTGCAGTTGGATATTCTGAACAAGGAAAAACTTTTTTCTTCTCGCCAAAAGACGCTGAATGACCATATTAACAGAATTAGACAGTACGAAAGTGAGAAAAAAATTAAGTCAGAGCGATTAAAATACTTGCAGGACAGAAAGCAAAACATAGAAAATCAGCAAAGAACAGAAAAAGACAATATTGAAAAAATACAATTACAGATTCAGCAAATTTCCCAAGAAGAAAAATCAGCCAATCGCCAATTAGCAGAAGCAGAGGCACACTTGGCAAACTTAAAAGCGGACTATGAGAAGCAAAAACAAGTAGTTCAGGAAATTCAAAAAGAAGTCAGCGAACTAAACTTACAAATCAAAAGCAAGCAAGAAAACGTTTTTCAAGTAAAAAAAGTCTTAGAAATCAAGCAAATACAATACAATAGCCTGCGGATAGACTTAGAAAAAAACCTTTCAGGGGACAGCGAGTTTCAAGACAACATTGACCGATTTACTGATGAGATTGTAGCACTGAAAGAAGAAATCAGTGAGAAAGAAAATGAATTAAATAATCTTTTGCAAAAGGAAGAAGAACTCAAAGAGCAAATCACTGATTTACAAGCAGAAATAGAAGAAATTAGGGAAGATTTCGCCAAAAATAGTCGCAAGTTAGATGCCTTACAAAATGAGTATAATCTGACTAAATCCTTGATAGACAACTTTGAAGGTTTCCCAGAAGGCGTAAAATTTTTAAAGCAAAATGTAAGCTACATCAAAAATGCTCCTTTTCTTTCTGATATTTTTACTTGCGAGGAAAAGTACAAAATTGCAATTGAAAATTTCTTGCAGTCCCGCATGAACTATTTTATTGTGGAAACCCAAGAACAGGCTTTCCAAGCAGTGAATTTATTGAATGAGGCTTCGCAAGGTAAAGCAAACTTTTTCGTGCTGGAAGATGCAGAAAAAATTTTTAACAACAATCCGTCTAAAATCCTTTATGCTTTAAATGCTGAAAGTGAGGGAAGTATGATTCCTGCCATTCGCTTGATTGAGTGCGAAGACAAGTATTTTCCTTTGATGAGTTTGTTATTGGAGAATGTGTATATTGTGAATGAAGCCCCCCCCCTGCCCCCTCCTTCTGAGGGGGGGAACGTTTCCTCAGAAAATAATTTTACCTCTCCCTTTGGGGGGAAAGAGGGGGGCGTATTCATCTCCCTCAATGGTAAAGTCATTCGCAGAAAATACAGTGTTTCAGGCGGTTCTGTTGGACTTTTTGAAGGCAAGCGCATTGGCAGGGTAAAAAATTTGGAAAATTTGAGCAAAGAAATTGGTGAACTCAAAAAACTGATTCAAAACCACGAGCAGAGTATAGAACGCAAAGTCTATCACTTGCAAAAACTCAAAGAAGCTACTCAAAACGAGGCAATTACAAAGCTACAAGCAGAAATTGCCAAAGTGCAACAAGCCTTAGTTTCTGCCAAAATTCGCCAAGAACAACAATATGAGCAGTCCAAACGCCAAAAAATGAAAGTAGAGGAAATGCAAGAACAGTTGGCAATTTTGAAAGATGAAATCATTGACAGCGAGCCTTTGGTAACGGCAACTCAGCAAGCACTTAGCGAAATGGAACATCAATTGAGTGAAAAAAATCAAGTTTTATTTGCTCAAAATGACTTGCTTTCTCAAAAATCTACCATTTACAACGAAAAAAATATTGCCTTTTACCAACTCAAAAACAAAGTTGATTCTTTTAGCAAAGAATTGGCATACAAGGAATTAGAATTGGAAAAAACGCAAAAACGCATAGATACTTTTTCCCAAGAACTTTCCCAATTTGAGAAAGAAATTTTGCAGTTGAAGGATAGCATACTCTCCACAGAAGAAGACGATTATTTACTTAGATTATATGACGAAAGGGACAGCATAGAAGCAGGCGTAAAAGAATCAGAACGAGCCTATTACCATGCAAGAGGGGAGGTAGTAGAGATAGAAAAACTAATTCGTGAGCTACGCCGAAGCAAGGACATTGCCGATGCACTGCTCAACGAACTGCAAAACAAACTCAGCGAAAGTCGCTTGCAACTCTCCGCCGTAAAGGAACGCCTATCCGTAGAGTTTGAAATTGATTTAGAGGCAATTATGCAAGCAGAAGATGTGCAGATTAGCCCACTGACCGAAGAGTATCTGCGAGAGGAAGTAAAAAAGGCAAAAGAACGCTTGGAAAAAATTGGGCAAGTCAACCCGATGGCTATGGAGGCATACAACGAAATCAAGCAACGTTATGACTTCATCATTAGCCAAAAAGAGGACTTATTACATGCCAAAAACTCTCTAATTCAGACTATTACAGAAATAGATACGGTAGCAAGGCAGAACTTTACAGAAGCTTTCCAAAAAATCAGAACCAACTTTATAGAGGTTTTCCGTTCCCTATTTACAGAGGAGGATACCTGCGACCTCATACTCTCTGACCCCGAAAACCCTTTGGAAGCAGACATAGACATCGTTGCCAAACCCAAAGGAAAAAGACCGCTGACTATCAATCAGTTATCTGGTGGAGAAAAAACGCTAACCGCAGTTTCCCTGCTCTTTGCGATTTACCTTTTGCGCCCTGCCCCTTTCTGTATTTTTGACGAGGTGGACGCTCCCCTTGATGATGCCAATATCGACAAGTTCAATAACATCATTAAACGCTTTGCAGACTATTCGCAATTTATTATTGTTACACACAACAAGCGTACTATGGCAACAACCGACGTAATCTATGGCGTAACGATGTTAGAGCAAGGCGTTTCTACGGTAGTTCCTGTGGATTTGAGGGAGTTGGCTTAGACGCATTTTTTTATGGGACTTCTATCAAAGTTATGTATAATCAGTACCTTAATCTAATGACTTTACAATAATTTTGGAATACGGATTTAACTGATTAGGCAGATTTGCACTGATGAATTATCCTGAATCTGTGTCTTATCAGTAAAATCAGTATTATCTGTGTTCCACAAGTAGTCACTAACAATTTAGACAAATTAAAAATCTACGCCTTTAAACGTACTAATCTTTGAATTGATAGCCAAAGCGCTGGGTAATTTTTTGCTTAGGTAGCTCCTCTACTTTAATGCTCATTCTTACATCTTTCAAAGGGCGATTGTTCTCGTCCCTTTCTACACTCGCTATTTTATCTACTACTTCCATGCCTTGTATGACTTCCCCAAACACTGTATAGCCCATATCCAAGTGAGGTGTTCCTCCTATTTCTCTATAGACTTTTTTCTGATTTTCAGGAATTTGCCGTCCAATATTTGCTTCTATCTGTTCCAATTCTGCATCAGAGAGTGCTTTCTTTTGCACGATGTAGAACTGGCAACCACTTGAGGCTTTTTGAGGATTATTGTTTCTTGCAGCTGCCAGAGAACCTCTTTTATGAAAAATCTCAGGATTAAACTCTGCATCTATCATATACCCCACATCTCCCATGCCCAGCATTTCACCTTCTTGGGCATTTTTAGAGTTAGGGTCGCCGCCTTGAATCATAAATCCGTCTATGACCCTATGAAATAACAAACTGTCGTAAAATTTATTTTTTACTAACTTGATAAAATTTTCTTTGTGCTTAGGTGTTTTATCATAAAGCACCAGATAAATCTGACCAAACTCCGTAGTGATAGTAAGCAAATAATCTTTTTTAGGCTTTTGCTTAGAAGGTAACTTTTTCTGCTGAGCAAAAGCAGCAAATCCAGCAAATAATATCCATAAAAATAAAACTATTTTTTGTAAATATCTGATAGTCATGTTTTTAAAATTTATTTTTAAGTTGAGTGAATAACTTTCATTTGGCTAAAAGTTTTACAAAAATAAAAGTAGATTTGTATTTATGTAAGTAAAGTCATAAATATATCAATCGTTGATAGCTATACTTAATCTTGAATGTTTAAAAGAAAAATCAATTAGATTTATCCGTAGTAGTAATTTCTGAACAATATTTGCGATAAGAAGATTTTATATTTGACTGTATTAAGTGAACATAAATGCATTGCTTTATTAAATAGAGTTTTTGCTTATTTCTAATCAGTAAGCTAATTGAATAACTTTTTTTACATAATAACCTTAGAACACAGATTTTACAGATGCTACGGATTTTCACTGATAGATTACCAAAAATCTGTGTTTTATCAGTAAAATCAGTATTATCTATGTTCTATACATAACATTAATAAACAATTTAGATGAATTAATCATCTAAGCCTAAAAAATAATCTATTGAAAATCAAATAGTAAAATTCTAACAAATATGAATTCGCCAAAGCATCACCTATTTGTATTTTTTGGTGTTAGCCTTTTTTGGTTGCTTTTATTCCTCCTTACAGGGGTACTTTTTGCAGGTTTGCACTTAGACATAGATGCTTACAGTATAATGCTTCACTACTACAACAATGGAAAACCTATTGCAGAAGACCTACTCACTGTGTGGACTCAGATGAAAACCTATATGCTTGCGCCTGTGGGCATATTTTATGAATTAGTTTGTGCTAAATTCTTCGGAGCTAATATTTTTCCTGCCCGCCTGATTTATTTACTTTTAGGCATTTTTTCTTCTTTTTTGTTTTTCCTCACTGCCAGAAAGTTGGGCTTTTCTCTAAGGCTAAGTTTGCTTTTCCCTACCCTTGCTTTCTTTGGAGAGCAGTTCTGGGTATGGTACAATATCCACTGTCAAGAACCTATTGGCTTGTTTTTTATGTCTTTAAGTCTTTATTTGATAGCTATTGCCTCAGAAAAAGGATTTATCTTTGATGTATTAGCCATTTTGAGTAGCTTTTTGATGAGCCTGTCAAAAGAAAGTTTCATCTTAGTACTACCTGCCATCATCATTTTTAAATTTTATTTTTCCTATATTGTTGAAAATCAAAATATTAAAAAAGGTTTTTTAAAGTCTTTGCCTTTTGCTCTTCCTATTTTCTTGCTTTTCATTGCAGAAATTGCTTATGTATTGTTAGTGATGAAGGGAGGAGGCAGAGGGTATGCAGGAGTTTCTGCTTCCGTAAGTATATGGGCTTACGTCCAAAACTTTTTTGCCTTATTCTTAGCCAACGATGTCTATGTCTATCTATTTTGTGCTTTGCTTTTAGTTATTTTTCTAACAGGTGGGCAAATACTTGGCAATCTGCTTACTTTTCTTGATAAAAACTTAATTCTTATCCTTTTTATCTTAGCTATTTTGCTTCCCCAAGCAGTAGTCTATACGCAAACGGGCTGGCAGTCGCGGTACTACTTACCGTCTTTTGTAGGGGTTGCCTTTTTTTGTGTTATGGTTTTAGATTACCTAAAAAAATATGCCCCAGATGGTACATACGCACTTTATTTTTCTATGCTTGTTTTCTATATTGCCGTAGAGATGTCGCCCAAAATTTCAGATAACCCAAACCAAGCTTTTCGTTATGCCAAGAACTATGCGAGCTTTGCGGAACAGACTGAACTGCTTTTGCAATCTGTAGTAAGCCAAAGCCAAGCTAATAGTCTGATTTTGATAGTCAGCGACCCTGTGGAGAATGTGGTTGCTCCTATGAGTTTGGAGAGTTTCCTTGTCAATCTATACCAAAGAAAAAATATCAAGCATTACCCCATAAGTATTCCGTATCAACATTCAGAAATTTCTCAAACTCGAATCGCCAATGCCCGCAATGATATGGCACAGATTGCAGATAAGAATACCATAGAACAGATTATTATTATGCCTCATAGGGAAGCTCTTTTTCTGAAAGAAAGCCAAGCGTGGTTTGATACCACCCAATATCATCGCTTTGCTTTTTGGAAATTAGTACATTATGCAAAAAAGTAAACTTTTCTGCTAAACTTCCTTACTTTTTAGTTCCTCTGCCCAATTGAATCTATCGGAAGGGGAAAAAGCCCAAGGCGCAGAGTTATTCTCAATATTGGCAAACATAGAGTTCCATTGTGCTGGGGTGCCCGATTCTTCCATAGCGATATATTGGCGAACTTGTATGATAATGTCCAAAGGATTGATATTGACAGGACAAGCCTCCGTACAGGCATTACAAGTTGTACAAGCCATGATTTCTTCTTTGGTTATGTAATCTCCGTAAAGTGATTTGTCGTCTTGGTAGTCTTTCCCATGAAAGCGTAAGTTATTTCCTTTCTCCTCCATTCTATCTCTGGTATCCATCATTATTTTTCTGGGAGAGAGGAGTTTGCCTGTAATATTCGCAGGGCAAACCGAAGTACATCTTCCGCACTCTGTACAAGTGTAGGCTTCCATCAAGTTTTTCCAAGTGAGGTCTTCCACATCTTTTGCCCCAAATCTGCCAATATTTCCTGAATTTTCTACTGCTGCTGGGGTGGCTTCCGCAATACCTAACATAGACTTGACTTCCGCAGTAACTACGGGCATATTTTCTAACTTGCCTTTGGGTTCTAAATTAGAAAAATAGGTGTTGGGAAATGAAAGGGCTATGTGCAAGTGCTTAGAGTAGGTTACATAAATCCCAAAGCCCATAATTCCTAAAATATGTACCCACCAAGCAATCCTTTCTAAATAAAATAAACTCGTGGTGTCCCAATCCCTATACAAAGGAATAAATATTTGACTTACTAAAAAACTACCTACGGCAGGATAATGCTCACTTACGTATTTGCTCTCAGCCCCTCTCGTTTGCAGAATGCTGTCTGTAGCATTCATAGTAAAGAGAAAAAACATCAATAAAATCTCAAAAATCAATATCAAGTTTCCGTCCAAGACAGGAAAGCCTTTCATTTCCCTTGACCAGAATCTTGGAATGAGGTGAGAGTTGCGGCGAATTAGAAAGACTACGCAAGTAAGCACTACGCCCAAAGCCAACAACTCAAAAAAATTAATCAATGTAGGGTACAGACCTCCTAAAAAAGGTGCAAATAAGCGATGCGTTCCCAACAAGCCATCTAAGATGATTTCTAAAATCTCAATATTAATGATAAGAAAACCTGCATAAATGACAAAATGCAGCAAACCTACTAAAGGACGGTCAAACATTTTTTTCTGCCCAAACGCAAACAGGAGCATAGCTTTCAAACGCTCACTTTTTCTGTCATTGCGGTCTAAGGGCTTGCCCATTTGAATATTGGTCTTGATAAAATTGATGCGGTCAGTCAGCAAAACCCCAAAAATAATAATCACTGCTCCGAACAAAATCTGCTGAAATAGGCTAATGAATATTTCCATAAGGCTTGTAAATTTTTAGATTGAATTTGCTAAAATATGCGTTAAAAACAAAATTTATTGGATTTTAAAATTATAATATTGCACTTTTTTTATTTTTCTCAAATAAAAATGTAAATATTTTGTAAAATAGGCAAATATCTCTTAATCTTGAAAACAGAAAGTACATTTTTTTTGTTTTCAAATTAAGTCATTAACTTTCTGTTTACCCATCTGTCTATACGAAAAATGCAAAAAGTCTAACTATTTACTTAAAGATAAACAACTTTCATAATTTTGCACTTTTTTTATCGTTATACTTGTTAGGATAAAAACAAAATATTATGTATTGATTCTACCTTAATTTTTTAACACTTTATATTAGATGTCAGTTACTTTGAAAACCAAAAATCCTTCATTGAATCAGAAAAAAGCACTTGATTCAGAGCGATTCATTCCAACAAGTGCAGGAAATCTCTCAGTCATCAAAGCTGAGGTTGCTGAGATACTGAGCCATATCAAAGATGTAGTTTTTCAGACTGATGAGCATTTGAATTATACCTATCTGAACGAAGGCTGGACTACTCTAACAGGGTATAGCATAGAAGCCTCTAAGGAAAAATTATTTTTCCAATTTGTGCATACTACCGACCTTGCCAAGTTTGCTGAAATCATAGATGTAGCGATAGCTCAAAGGGAATCTGTGGATACAGAGTTAAAACTTCTCCACAAAAGCGGTGAAACCATAGTAGTGCAGCTATTTTTCAAGCCTCTTTTCAATATTTATGGGGGTTTGACAGGCATTGTAGGTACGATGAAAGATATTACAGAAAGGAAAAAGGAAGAAGCACAACTCAAAGCGATATACGAAGCCTTAGAAAAGTCTGACAAAGAAGCACAAAGACTGAACTTGGAGTTGGAAACTTTCATGTATAAAGCCTCACATGACTTGTTGGGACCTTTGGCATCTATTCATGGCTTACTCGTATTGGCAAAAGCACAAAATAAACACAATCACCCAGAAACCAACAAGTACTTAGGACTGATTACCCAAAGTGCCAATCAACTTATGATTACTTTGGAAAACTTGCTGGAAATCACAAAGATAAAGCAAGGCAAGCCTCAACCTACTAAGGTAGATTTTCAGAGTATCCTTGATGAGATTGTTACTTTTCTTTCTTCTAATCCTGAGTTTAGCAAAGTGGCTTTTGAGTCTGAAATAAGTATTGAAGGCAACTTTATTAGTGATAAAAACCTAATTTTCAATATTTTATTCCGTTTGATTGAGAATGCTTTTGTTTATCGCCGTAGCAATATTTCTCCTATTATTGGCGTATCTATTATTGGCAATCCTATGCAAGTTACTATTCGCATTTCCGACAATGGGCAAGGAATGGTAGAAGAAGTCCAAGAAAAGATTTTTGATATGTTTTTCAAAGGTAGTGAACTCAATCATGGTAGCGGATTAGGATTGTATATTGTAAAAAATGTATTGGAAAAACTAAACGGCACTATCCAAGTAGAAAGCCAAGAACGCAAAGGTTCTACTTTTACTGTAACTATCCCCTCTTTATCGTAAATATTGAAAATCCTTGCATTAATTTGAAAATTGCCTAAGTCTTTTATACCTTGCAACGTTTTTTTTAATCACTGATAGCTAATTACGAATTACTAATTTTTAATCATTCATTTAGAGGAACTTACCTTGATAATACTCATTGGTAATTGGTAATTTTTTTATTAGTCATTAATGATTCGTCATTAAATTTATTTTTATGAGCAAGATAAGAGCAAGCATCAAAGGTGTGCATGGACACGTTCCCGATTACGTACTTACTAACGCCGAGTTAGAAACAATGGTGGACACCAATGATGAATGGATTACAACCCGCACAGGCATCAAAGAAAGAAGAATTTTAAAAGGAGAAGGTTTAGGCACCTCGCACATGGTAGTAAAAGCGGTCAATGGACTAATAGAAAAAACTAACACCGACCCCGCAACGATAGAAATGGTTATCTGTTGTACCTCTACCCCTGACTTGATTTTTCCCGCCACAGCCAATATCGTAGCTACCCAAGTAGGGGCGGTAAATGCTTTTGGCTATGATATTCAAGCTGCCTGTTCTGGCTTTTTATATGGACTGACCACAGGTAGTCAATTTATAGAATCAGGTAGATTCAAAAAGGTATTGGTCATTGGAGCAGACAAAATGTCCTCTATCATAGACTATAAAGACCGAGCCACTTGCATTATCTTTGGCGATGGAGCAGGAGCGGTCTTATTGGAAGCTAACGAAGAGGGCAATGGCTTAATAGATTTTTGGTTGCGTTCGGACGGAAGCGGCGAGCCTTACCTGCACATGATGGCGGGTGGAAGCCGGCGTCCTGCCTCTCATGAAACCGTAGATGCAAAGCAACACTATGTTTATCAAGACGGCAAAACTGTATTTAAGTTTGCCGTTACCAATATGGCGTATGCCGCAGAGCAAGTAATGAAACGCAACAATTTGACAGGGGACGATGTAAACTATCTCGTGCCTCATCAAGCCAATAAGCGTATCATAGACGCTACAGCAAAGTCTATGGGCATCACAGACGAAAGCAAGGTGCTGATGAATATAGAAAAGTACGGCAATACGACTAATGGCACTATCCCACTTTTGCTTTGGGATTTTGAGCATAAGTTTAAAAAAGGAGATAACCTTATTCTTGCCGCTTTTGGTGGGGGCTTTACTTGGGGAGCGGCATATTTGAAATGGGCATACTAATCTTTCAATCTGGAATCATTTTAATTTGGAATTAAAAATATTTGAATATATCTCATTCCAGATTCTTAAATTCCAGATTATATATTGATAATTTATAATTAAAAAAACATGAGTGCAAAAGAACTTCAAGACTTGCTAAACTTTATAGCAAACTCAGGCTTAGATGAGGTAAACATCGAAGGCAATGACTTTAAAATAAGGGTAAAAAGACATTCTAACGTACAGCAAGTAATTACTCAGCCTGTAATTACTGCTCCTGTGGTGCCTCCTGTACAGCAGGTAGCTGTTACTCCTTCTGTTCCCGTGACTACTCCCGTAGAAACTAAGACAGAGAAAACAGCAGACAGTAGCGCAGGCTCGAGTAAGTTAGTCGCCATCAAATCGCCCATGATTGGTACTTTTTATAGGGCAAGTTCTCCTGATAAGCCTCCTTTTGTAAGCGTAGGAGATGAGATTACTGCTGGCAAGGTAGTTTGTATCATAGAAGCCATGAAGCTATTTAATGAAATAGAGTCAGAGGTTTCTGGAAAAATAGTCAAAGTTTTAGTTGAGAACGCCTCCCCCGTAGAGTACGACCAAGAATTGTTTTTAGTAGAAGTAGCCTAAATTATGAATTATGAATTATGAGTTATGAATTACTTGATTATCAAGTTAAAATAATTCATTTTCAAAATTTATTATTTATAATTCATCATTTATAATTAAAAAGATGTTTAGAAAAATATTAATAGCCAATAGAGGAGAAATTGCATTGCGTATCATTCGCACTTGCAGAGAGATGGGCATTAAAACGGTAGCAATCTATTCCACCGCAGACAGAGAAAGCCTGCACGTTAAGTTTGCAGACGAGGCAGTTTGTATCGGTCCCCCTGTCAGCAAGCAATCCTATTTGAATATTCCAAGAATTATCGCCGCCGCAGAAATTACCAATGCAGATGCTATACACCCAGGATATGGTTTTTTATCTGAAAATGCTGAATTTTCAAGCATCTGCCAAGAATATGGCATCAAATTTATAGGGGCTTCCCCTGAAATGATAAATGCTATGGGCGACAAAGCTACTGCCAAAGCCACCATGAAAGCGGCAGGCGTACCTACTATACCCGGTTCAGAGGGCTTGCTCTCCAGCGTAGAAGAAGGCATCAGCATCGCCAAAGAGGTTGGCTACCCTGTGATTTTGAAAGCAACCGCAGGCGGTGGAGGGCGAGGAATGCGCATCGTCTATGATGACAAAGGTTTTATGAAAGCATGGGAAGATGCTAAAATGGAAGCAGGTGCAGCATTTGGTAATGATGGCTTGTATCTGGAAAAATTTGTAGAAGAACCCCGACACGTAGAGATTCAGGTAGTAGGCGACCAAAGAGGAAAAGTCTGCCACCTTTCAGAAAGAGATTGCTCTATCCAACGCCGTCATCAAAAGTTAGTAGAGGAAACACCCTCTCCTATCGTTTCGCAAGAACTCAGAGATAAAATGGGGCAAGCCGCTATCAAAGGGGCTGAGTCCATTGGCTACGAGGGGGCTGGAACAATAGAGTTTTTAGTAGATAAATACGGGAACTTCTATTTTATGGAAATGAATACCCGTATCCAAGTAGAGCATCCTATCACAGAAGAAGTTACAGACTTTGACTTGATAAAAGAGCAAATCAAAGTCGCTATGGGAGAAAATATTTCTGGCAGAAACTATTATCCCCAACTTCACTCTATGGAGTGTCGCATCAATGCTGAAGACCCAGCACGCGATTTCCGACCAAGCCCCGGAAAGATTACAACCTTACATATTCCCGGTGGCAGAGGAGTAAGAGTAGATAGCCATATTTATGCGGGCTATGTCATTCCTCCTAACTATGATTCTATGATTGCTAAGCTCATCGTTTCAGGACAAACAAGAGAGGAGGTAATCGTAAGAATGAAGCGTGCTTTACAAGAGTTTGTGATAGAAGGAGTAAAAACCACCATTCCTTTCCACATTCGCTTGATGGACGACCCTAATTTCCGTGCTGGCAAGTTTACTACTAAGTTTTTGGATAATTTTAACTTTGAAGGATTATAAATGAACAAACAAATCAAAGTTTTTGCACCTGCTACTGTAGCTAATGTGGCTTGCGGATTTGATGTCTTGGGGTTTGCACTGAACGAACCGGGCGACGAGGTAATACTACAAACCACTGACAGCAATGAAGTTACTCTAAGCAAAATCACAGGCGACGGCGGAAAGCTCCCTCTCGATGTTAGTAAAAATACGGCAGCAGCGGTCATTAAGCACTACTTGGCACACATTGGGAGTAGGCAAGGCATAGACATTCAGTTGCATAAGCGAATGCCTTTGGGTAGTGGCTTGGGGTCAAGCGCGGCAAGTGCAGTAGCGGGTTTGTTTGCGGTCAATGAGTTATTAGGCTCACCTCTGACGCGAGCAGAACTCCTACCTTTTGCTATGGAGGGAGAGCGGATAGCCTCTGGGGCAGCTCACGCCGACAACGTCGCTCCTGCCCTTTTAGGAGGCTTTGTGCTGGTGCGTAGTTATAACCCTTTGGATATAGTAAGTATTCCTTTCCCCAAAGACTTGGTGGCTACGGTAGTACACCCACAAATAGAGATTCGCACCGAAGATGCCAGAAGCATTTTGAAAAAATCCATTTTACTCAAAGACGCTATTCAACAGTGGGGCAACATAGGCGGGCTGATTGCAGGGCTGATTCAAGGAGATTATGATTTGATAAAACGTTCCCTACAAGATGTCATCATAGAGCCTGTGCGTTCCTTGTTGATTCCAAACTTTGATAAAGTAAAGCAAGCAGCATTAGAAAGTGGGGCTTTGGGGTGTAGCATCTCTGGCTCAGGTCCTTCCATTTTTGCATTGAGCAATTCTTTGGCAATAGCTGGGGAAATTGCCTCTGCCATGCGTAAAGAACTCAAAGTCATAGGTATAGATTGCGACGTGTATATTTCTCCTATCAACAATGTAGGTGCGAGGGTACTCGGCGTACAACAAGAGAAGGGGGAAAACTTAGTTTTTACTCATTCAAGCTACGCCAATGATTAAAGTTTTCTGATTTTGTAAAAAAGCAAGTGAACTCTAAGAATTTTAAAAATCCTTAGAGTTTTCTTTTGAGCAGGCTTTTGCCCTTACAAGTTAAATAAGCCTTTGTTAAGGGCTTGGAGAGTGGCTTTCTTATCTTTGGTATCTATCAAAATAGAAACATTGTTTTTGCTACCGCCATAAGAAATCATTTTGAGCGAAATCTCAGAAAGGCTATTGAAAATTTTGCTTGCATAGCCTATTTTCTCTCCCATCAAATCGCCAACAATGCACACAATAGTTAAGTTATGTGCGACTTCTACGCTACTAAACTCGCTTAGTTCTTGGGTAATTGCCTCTAAGTTAGCGGTATTGTCTATGGTAACAGATACGCAAACTTCCGAAGTGGTAATCATATCTATAGGAGTTTTGTACTTTTCAAACACTTCAAAAAGTTTTCTTAGAAAGCCATACGCCAAGAACATACGCGTAGAGCGAATATTGACCATAGTAATATTGTCCTTTGCAGCTACTGCTTTGATGTCTGCCCCTTGGGATTCCCCTACAATGACCGTTCCTTTGAGCTGCGGTGCCATGGTATTGAGCAACCTTACAGGGATATTCTTGGCTTTGGCAGGGGTAATAGTCGCAGGGTGAAGGATTTTTGCCCCAAAATACGCCAACTCTGCCGCCTCGTCAAAGGAAAGCTGTGCTACGGGAATAGTTTTATCTACTATGCGTGGGTCGTTGTTGTGCATACCGTCTATATCCGTCCAAATTTGAATCTCCTCTGCATCAACCGCCGCTCCTATCAAAGAAGCGGAGTAATCGCTACCGCCTCGCTTGAGGTTGTCTATTTCTCCAAAGGAGTTTTTGCAAATATACCCTTGTGTAATAAACAATAGATTATCAGGGTATTTACTGAGTTCAATTTGTAAGTTTTCTGTGATAAAGTCCAATTCAGGCTCGCTGTTTTCATCAATACGCATAAATTCTAAGGCATCGAGCAGCACAGATTTTACGCCATTTTCTTCTAAAAATAGCTGGAACATGGCAGTAGAAAGCTGCTCCCCTTTTGCCAGTAAAATGCGTTCTTTCAAGTTGCTAAATTTTTCTTTTTCTTTGGCTAAGGAGCGAATATGCCCGAATTGATTATCTAAAAGACTACTTGCCCTCTCTTTGGTTTCATCGTTTTTATAGAGTTCGTCTATGACTTTGCGGTATTTGAGTTCCATTTCTGTAATAATCAATGCCGCTTGGGGGTAGTTGCGTGCATAGAGTTGCTCACAAATCTGCACCAAGGTATTGGTCGTGCCAGACATCGCTGAAAGCACAATGATTCTTTTTTGATTTTTAAGTTCTTCTGTATTAATGAGTTGATTTACTCCTTTCATTCTTTCCGCAGACCCTACGGAAGTTCCTCCAAATTTTAATACTTTCATTTTGTTTGGTTAGCTGTTTAGTTAGATAATGTGAATGTAGCGTTTTTTAAAAAACCCTGCAAAATAAATGGATTGTGAATTAAAAATGAAGAAATTGAGGCAAGATTTGAGGATTATGCTTTTTAAGTGGTGAAAGATGATAGTAGCTTGCATCAATGGAATGGACAGTACCATTGCCACAGAAATTTTAATTTCAAAAAGTCAGATTAGCAAGTAGTTGTGAATCATATTTTTGCTTACCTTAGATGTAGAGTGAATTACTTTAATAAAGCAATCAATATGAGTGAAATAAAGATTGACAAACAATTGACATTGCCAGAGTTATTATTAAGTGTAGAACGTCAAATACAAACCTTTGTTTATGAAGTTTGCTTTGTCTTTGATAGCGATAAGAACCTCATATTCAGCAAACAGGGAGAGGTTAATTTTATCAGATTTACACAAGAAGAATTGAACCTGCTTGGAAACAAATATTTCACTCATAATCACCCTAAAAATGGTTTTTTCTTACAGATATAGAGTTTGCTCATACTTGAAACTTACAGGAAATGAGAGTAGTTACTGAAAAAGAGGTATATGTAATGCACAGACCTTCGGACGGGTGGAATGAACCACAACTTATTCAACTGATAAAGCAAGAAAAAGAGCCTATCAAAATGGCTTATTTTCAAGATGAAATCTCTAAAATACAGTCAGATAAACTTTATCACGAGCAGGTACCCAAAAACTTAATACAAAAATTAGGAATAGCTTTAAAAACGATAAGATTATGGGATTAGTAGAAGAAAAAAATGTTTTTTATACTGAAAATGGTGCAAAGCAACTTTGGGATGATGAGTTAGAAGCAGCAAAGGCAGCGTATCTGGCAATGCAAGAAAAAATAAAAATGAGGCAAGCTATTTTAGAGCAGATTGTCTTAGTGCCAGACCCTTATATGGACATAGTACATCAACCGATTGTGCTAGTTTGGAATTTTCAGTAAAAAAGGTTATCTCTAAGGTGCAACCATAAAAAGAGATAACCTATGCACCAAATCGCAATTG
>NZ_FONY01000044.1 GCF_900113045.1 Thermoflexibacter ruber | reverse complement strand
GGAAAATAAGATTTTAGATAGCCTTTAATAATACTTTGATAGTAATATTTGAAACATTTCATGCCTGATATATGATAATAAATCACAATTGCCATGATTTCTGAACAAGACATTTTTTCTTGTGGTACAACTTGTCCTTGACTTAATTGATACTGTTGAAATTTTTTAGCAAAGTCATCACAAGTAATGTAAATTTCTATTAGTTTTGTTGTGTTCAATATTAAGTACATAGTATTCTTTGATTAGTGTAATTTTCAAATATACTATATTTATTAATATTGAACATTTTTTATCATAAAAAATTGACTTTTAAGCAATTACCTCAATAACTCACGTTATTTTTAATGTATTTTAACAAAACACCACTGCAAGAATTTTTAAACAGTATCAATGAAGTCTTTTTCTGTTTGGTTAAAAGCTACAATTCCAATAAAGAAAATCACTATGGCAAAACACGCACTATACAATAGCCCCCAAGTATCCAATATCCCAAATCCTAAAAAAGTATAGCGAAAGCCCTCCATCAAATACGAAATAGGATTGATAGTAACATAAATTCTGAAACTCTCAGGAACGGCAGAAAGGGGATAGACCACAGCGGAGGCATACATCAGCAAGGATATGCCGTAGCTTACAAATAAGTTGAGGTCGCGGTATTTGGTAGTAAGAGCCGCTACGATTGCCCCTAAGCCCATGCCCATGAGTGAAGTAATTAGCAATAGGACAGGAAGCAGCATCAAGCCCAAAGGTTCAACATGCACACTCCTACCCGTAAACTTATAATACAGCCAAGCAGTAAAAAAAATCAATAGCATAATACCCAACTGGATAAGAGCAGAGATAACACCCGCAATAGGTACAGTCAAGCGAGGGAAATACACCTTGCCAAAAATACCCGCATTGCCCAGAAAAGTAATCTGAGTAACACTGAAACAGCGAGCAAAATATCCCCAAAAAGTAACGCTTGCTAACTGAAAAAGAAAAGGAGGAACGCCTCCCATGTCAATATTGGCTATCACCCCAAAAATAATGGTATATATCAAGGTGCTTATCAAGGGGTTGATAAAGTGCCAAAGAGGACCTAACAAGGTTTGCTTGTAAGCGGCAACAAAATCACGCCAAACAAATAGACGAATCAAATCTCTATACCTCCAAACTTCTTTCAACTTCAAATCTAACCAATAATGCTCTCCACTAATAATTTCCGTCCATTGCTCTTGCTGTTCTTTCATACATTATTTAATTTCAAAACTCGTCTTGAAGAATAAAATCTCTAATTTTAGCAAAAATAGCATTTTTTTGAAAGAAAAAGAAAAAATGGACAAGCCCTTAGTTTCCGTCATTGCACTTTGCTATAATCATGCACCCTACGTAGAGGAAAGTTTGGCTTCAGTGTTGGCTCAAACCTACCAGCCTATCCAACTGATTGTTGTAGATGATGCAAGTAATGATGAAAGTGTAAAAATTATTCAACAATTTGTTAATAATCAAAATAATAATGAAGAAGTTAAGTTTATTCGTTTAACTGAAAATGTAGGCAACTGTAAGGCTTTTAATATTGGTTTGGCACAGGCAGAGGGAAAATACGTAATTGATTTGGCAAGTGATGACGTGCTACTTCCGCATTGTATTGAAAGCCAAGTAAATCATTTTGAAAAGTTAGGAGAGGAGTATGGCGTAGTATTCTCTGATGTACATTTGATAGATGAAAAATCAAAAGTAATAGGTCAGTTTTACAAAAGAGATAAAACAGGAAAATTACTGCAAAAAGTGCCATCAGGGGAAGTTTATACAAAGGTTTTAGCAAAATCTTTCATCAGTGCGCCAAGCATGATGATAAGAAAAAAAGTCTTAGAGGAAATAGGAGGCTATGACCAAAGCCTAAGTTATGAAGACTATGACTTTTGGGCACGAACATCAAAAAAATACAAGTACTTCTTTATCAATGATATATTGGTAAAAAAACGAATTTTAAAACATTCTCACGGCAAGGCATTTTATCTAAAAAGAAATAACAAACACTTGCTTTCTACGCTCAAAATCCATGAAAAAGCCCTCGCTCAAAATCAAACCCAAGAAGAAAACCTTGCCTTAGCTATTTCTGTACGTTATCATTTGCGGCTGAGCTTTTTTACCGAAAATTTTGACTTGGTTTTCAAATTTGCAGAAATATTGCAAAAAATGCAATTATTGAGTTGGAAAGATAGATTTTTTATTTTGCTATCAAAATACAAAATATCTGTTTATCATTTATATAAGTTGTTTTTAAGGTGGCGGGAATCATAGATTGTACGCTGATTAAAGACTTTTATTTTTGCTCGACTACTTATCAAATCATTTAGCCTTTGCAAAGCAATATCAGAACTTGCAAAGGCTAAAACTTTTTTTGATTTTCATTATTCTTTTTCTTCATTCATCAGGGTCAAACCCTTGTTTACACCTTTTTCAAGCATCGGCACGCCTTTTTTCATCCATTCGGGCATGGGGGCATCTTTGAGGTAATAGTCAAAAAATTGGTACATACGAATCGCAAAATCCTTGCGGTTTTGACGTTGGGTAAGTCCATGTGCTTCTTTGTTATAGTTCAGCATCCATACAGGTTTTCCCAACCTTCGCAATGCCATGAAATACTCAATACCCTGATACCAAGGCACAGCCCCGTCTTCGTCATTGTGCATCATCAAAAGGGGCGTATTTACCTTGTCTGCAAAGAAAATAGGAGAGTTTTCTAAAAATCTCAAAGGTTTTTCCCACAAAGTTCCACCTATCCTACTTTGACTTTTTTCATATTGGAACATACGGCTATACCCTGATTCCCAACGGATTCCACCATAAGCACTAACCATATTGCTCACAGGCGCGCCTGCCTCTGCGGCTCTGAACAAGTTGGTCTTGGTAATGAGATAGGCATTTTGGTAGCCTCCCCAGCTATGCCCCTGAATACCAATACGTTCTTTATTTACAAAACCTTTTTCTATCAGGCTGGTAACGGCAGGCATGATGCAGTTATAGGCACTTTCCCCAGGATAGCCAATGCGATAAACTACGTCTGGAACAAAAACAAGATAACCATTGCTTACAAAGTAAGTGTAGTTAATGGCAGAGCGAATAGGCGCAGGAACGATGTGATTATGAATATTGTCTGAGTTTTTTTCGTAGTAATACACCATCATTGGATACTGCTTTTTCGGGTCAAAATTCTCTGGCTTGTAAAGCAAACCTTGCAAAGGAATACCGTCTAAGGAAAGCCAAGAGTACATTTCTACACTGCCCCAAGCATAGTCTTTTTGCTGTGGATTTGCTTCTGAAATTTTCTTTATGTTTTTGAAAGTCAAATCAGTAGCATACAAATCTGGATAGTCTTTAAAACTCTCTCTGGTGAATAGCAATACGCTGGCATCTTTTGCCTTGCGAGTTTGGAAAGTAGAAAAGCGATAGTTGTCCATAAGCAGTTTTTGCTTGCTATTGTCTTTCAGATTTAAGCTGTAATAACCTGACTGCTTGGTAGTTTCATCAAAAACTGAAAGTAAAAGCGTTTGGTCTGCTTTGAAAAATTTTTCCTCTTGGTCAAGGCGAATGTTGCGGAAAACGAGTTTTTCTTTCCTACCTGTTTGGGTCAGATTCACTGGGGCTTTGCGATTTTCGGGGTCAAAAGCCCAAATGTCATAGCGGTCATAGACTAAAAAAGTTTGGTCGTTTTCTGTCCAACCTGCAAAGCCATACTCGAGAGGATAGTCGGGGTGGTCGTCTTCTTCATCTGCAAATTTTTCTTTTAATCCTTGATTGAGTTTGAAAATTTGCCCACTTTTCACTGAATAGGTAAACCAAGCCGTATCAGGCAAGCTAAACCAATACACATAGTTTCCTTGCGGAGAAATTGCCGCATCGCCTTTGATTTTTTGTTGAATCAGTTTTTTATTACCTGTTTGCAAATCAAGTAAATACAAGTCTTCAAAACCCGAGATGTCCCAATTGGTCAGGCGGCGATATGGGACATCTGAACTTGCCAAAGCAAGGTTGGCATTGCCCTCATTGGCTAAACTAATAGAGGGAACTTCATTGGTGGCTAACTGCACTATTCTCTTACTATCTACATGATAAACAGAAAGATAGGAGCGTTTTTTGTCCTGCTCCAATCTTCTGCCTTGTTGTGGCTGGATGTAATCGTCCTGCCAATGCCAAATATCTAAGTTTACTATTTCCTCTGGAAGCAAGGTCGTATCCTGCACCACAGGTTTATTCGCCATACCAAAAAATAGCTTTGCCCCGTTTTGGGAGAAATTAGGCACGTAGTGTTCACTAACCAACAGACCTTTGGTAATATTTGTAGTATCAGCAATTGCCAAAG
Organism: Thermoflexibacter ruber; assembly: GCF_900113045.1. GTDB lineage: Bacteria > Bacteroidota > Bacteroidia > Cytophagales > Thermoflexibacteraceae > Thermoflexibacter > Thermoflexibacter ruber. Next base: position 36,742 of record NZ_FONY01000044.1, on the reverse strand, counting down.
CAGAATCTTGTCCATTTTTCCAATGATAGAGTTTGAAATAGCGAACTTGCGTCTTAGTCGTATCCAAGTCTGCGACAAAAGCCACTTGACTGCCACTCTCATCAAAGGCTAAGTTCTTGAAATTACCTTTTTTAGCCCTGAAAAGCGGTTTCAGTTTTTCACTTTGCAGGTCATAGACATACACCCCTGCCAACAAGGTGCTGTCATTGCCCGTAGTGCTGAAAATTAGATTTTTTCCAAATTTGTCAAACTTATATTCCTTCACAAAGTCAAAAGTTGTTTCCTTAGCATTGGCTAACTTCCTCATTACAAGGCGATAACCATTCTCTTCGCTTTCCTTTTTCTTGGGTTTAGCAGGTTTCTTAGCTTCTTCTTTTTTTACTTCTTTGGCAGTGTCTTTTTTAGGCGTTTCCTTTTTTTCTATTTGCTCTATTTGGTAGGCAAGCCAAGCCCCTGCTTTTTCGGGAAGTTTAAAAGATTTTAAGTTCGCTACTTTTGCCAACTGCTTAGTCTGCAAGTTATAAATCCCCAAAGTATCTCTGGGTAAGTCTTCTTTTTTCTTTTTTTGTCGTCTCAAGTCCTTCATAATCTTCAAAGGGGGAGCAATCTTGAAAACAACAAACTGATTGTCTTGGGAAATCTCTACTTGAGAAGCTCTTTGGACAGAGTCTATCTGATTGGTTTTCAGGTTATAAAAAATTACCTTCCCGTCTCCCTCTTGGGGATTGACGGTATAAACTGCCCAACTCCCATCATTAGAAACTGCACGAAAGCCAATTTCTTTCCAAGAGTCATATACGCTGTGGGTCAGTGGCTTTTTAGTGCTGACGAGTGCAGTCTGCTTGCCACCTTTTTGCTGTGCTGAGGCAGCAAAGCAATAAAGTAGGAGTAAAATAAATAGTAATTTTTTCATAAATCAAATAGTTAATTCGAGAACTAAGATGTTTGTAAAAACTTGCTTAGCAAGATAGTAATAATTTTTTTTATGTATATTAAGTAATAGGTTTATGATACTTTCCAAACAAATTTGTCAGTCATAGCTCTATCTTTTTTTATATTTTTCTCATTTTTGTAGCCTAATCAGTATTTTAGCAACTTTTCAGTGTCTAATAGCCGTTATATTCTTATTATATCTCCTAACTATCCACCTGAGCAGGGGGCATGTGCTTCTCGCATGAGGTATATGGCACAGGGGCTTTCCAAAGCAGGGTATCAAATAGAGGTTTTGACTGCTATGCCTAACTATCCAACGGGAAAGATTTTCCCAACTTATTCCTCTTATTTTTTTTATCAAGTCTATGATGAAAGGGTCTTAGTAAGGCATTTCCCACTTTACCCGTCCAATGCCAATAATTTAACAACTCGCTTGCTAAGTATGGCAAGCCTTTCTTTTTCTGTATTGTTTTCTATTTTTTTTAAAAGGCAAAAAAAGCCTGATATAGTCATCGTCCAATCACCTCCTTTGCTCTTAGCCTTGTCGGCGTACTTTTTATCAAATTTTTACAAAGCAAGATTTGTTCTGAACATCTCTGACTTATGGCCTCGTGCCTTATTAGATTTAGGAAAAATCTCTAAAAATGGTCTTTACCGTATAGCCCATGCCATTGAAAAATTTTTATATCGTAGTGCAAAACTTTGCATAGGTCAATCACAAGAAATTTTGACGTATGTTGGACAGTTTGCGCCTCAAACTCCTACTTTTCTATATAGAACGGGGGTAGATTGCCAACTTTTCCAACCACTAACTTTCATTGAGCAGAGAAATGTTCCTTTGAAAATAGTATATGCAGGTTTGCTTGGAATTGCTCAGGGTATTCTATCTATTTGTAAAAACCTGAATTTTAAGGAATTAAATGCTGAACTACATATTTTTGGTGATGGGTATGAGAAAAATCAAATCGCTAAGTTTGTGGCATCAAATCCTGAGGTAGGGATTTCCCTACATGAGGCTGTCAAGCATGAAGAAGTTGCCAAGCTTTTACCTACCTTTGATGCGATGCTCATTGCTCAGAAGGCAGTGGTTTTAGGGACAGTACCCTCCAAGATTTACGAGGCGATGGCCACTGGTTTACCTATTTTGTTTTGTGGGGGAGGCGAAGGTGCCTCTCTCGTTGAACAACACCAATTAGGTTTTGTTAGCCTTCCCAATGATTTTAACTCATTGAAAAAAAATATCTTAACACTTTCAAAAATGACACTTTCAGAAAAGCAGGCTATAGGCAGTCGCAGTCGACAGCTTGCATTGGAGGAGTTTGACAGAGCCAAAATTTTAGAAAGTCTGTTAGCAGAGTTAAAGCAAATAAAATAAGAGAAAGTAGTTTCTATATTTTCTTGTATTCATTTAAAATTTGCATATTCTCCTCTATATAGGTTTCGATTTCTAATAGCTGAGCCTTTTCATTGGTTTGCAAAAATATTTTTAAAACTTTTTGAAAATCAGACCTACTATTAGCGTAAAAGTATTCTATGCCTGCATCAATCGCAGTGCGTTCTGCTTTAAGGGATTGTTTGGTTACAAAATACTCATCAGCCTCGGGGACTCTACCAGCATCTATCATTTTGAAAATACCCCCCCCGTGATTGTTCAGGACAACAATTTTTAGGTTTTTAGGCAGGTAGTTGTGCCATAGTCCGTTGCGGTCATAAAAAAATGCTAAATCTCCTATAATTAGCACATTCATTCTGTCAGGTTGGGCTAAGGCATGACCTACTGCTGTACTAAGGCAACCGTCTATGCCGCTTGTCCCACGATTAGCAAATACTTCTACGCTGCTATTGGAGGGCAGTTGCAAGTAGTTGGCATAGCGAACCGTCATGCTATTAGCCAAATGCAAATTTGCATGGTGAATATTTTTCATGATTGCACTCACTACCTCCAGCTCAGACAAAGGTTTCTCATTAAAAGCTGATGTTTCAAAAATATCAGCAATATTTTTTGAGAAATCTATGGGAAGTATTAGACGATTGATGAACGAAACTTCTTGCTCTGTCCATGAATTGAGGTATGCAAGTCTTCTTCCCATAATGTGAGGTTTAGTTTTTTGCTTTTGAGCAAGATTATTAAAAAAATAAGTAGGTGTAGTTCTAATCACCCTGCTCAGACTTTTAAAAGTATCAGGGACATTTCCCGCCTCTTGTATGTGCCAATGATGTTTCGGTTTTTGATTCCTTAGATACAATTTTAAGTTTTTAGAAATCACAGATTTCCCAAAAGTAATCAGCAAATCGGCTTGTCCCAATTTTTGTTGGATTTCTTTGTTAGCTAAAAAAATATCTTGGAAATGGATTTTATCTATCGGGCAAGGGTGCAAGTTTGAAATAACATCTGCAATAAGTACGATGCCCAATTTACTTTGCAAGCCATCGCACAATTCAGTATCCAATCTATTCTGCCCACCCACTACCAATACTTTCTCTGCCAGATTCCATACTTCTAAAATCTCCTCCCAGGCATTTTGTGGCAAAGTAGGAACGCTCTTTGTTTCTTTAAAAATCTTTACACTTTTATCAAATTTCATTTCAAAGTTTTCAGGTGGGTAGAGGGGTTCTCTAAAGGGCAAATTGACATGCACAGGGGCTGGAGGGTAAGCCTTACATAGATTAATTGCCTCATTCATTGTGCGTTCTATCTGCCAAACTGCGTCAGGATGCGAGTAATCCACAGGCAGTTCGTAACTTGCCTTGATGTGATTGGCATACATATTTTTTTGGCGAATCGTCTGCCCATCGGCTTGGTCTATCCACTCTGGGGGTCTATCCGCAGTCAATACTAAAAGCGGAATTTGTTGGTAATAAGCTTCTGCAATAGCAGGGTAGTAGTTCAAACCTGCCGAACCAGAGGTACAGAGCAAAGCAAGGGGTTGGTTGAGTTGCTGTGCCATGCCCAAAGCAATAAAAGCGGCACTGCGCTCATCAGGAATAATATAAGTACTAATTTCAGGATGGCGAGCAAAAGCAATAGTAAGTGGGGCGCATCTGGAACCTGGAGAAAGAACTACCTGCTTCAAACCATGTTGAGAACAGATTTCGGCGATATTAATGATGGGTTGATAAGGATACATAAAAGGTAACATGAAATTTGTATAGCTATCTCTGCAACGTAAAAATATGAATTTAAAGGGAATGAGCAATAAAAATATTTATTTAGTCAAATGCCCAAAGCCAGTGCATACCAAAGAAAAATAGTTGAGCCAAAAGAATAACATAAGCCATTCGGTTTTTTTTAGGTGCGTCGAGATAGAAAAATACCCATGCTAATACATAAGCAGAGATAAACCAGCCTACATAGTTTTTCAGTGGGACGGGGTGTCCAAACCAATGCCAAAAATCATGTACAATAGCCACAGGCTCAATCAAATAATCTAAGGTGGTCATTAAGACAGCAGGAATGAATGCTTTAAAGATGATAGGGACTTGCCAATCTGCTACTAAAGATGCCGTAGCATAAATCAGCACTAACCAATTTAACCCAATAGTAAGAGGCACACCTAATATCTTAATTCCTAAGGCTTCTCCATAGACGTATTCTCCAAAAATAAGCCCTGAATGTACCCCTACTACCTCGATAAAGAAACCACCCAAAAATACTAATAAGCAAGCAAGAGTAAACTTTCTACTCCAAGATGGGTGGAATGCCAACAATACAAAGCCAGAAACAAGTAAGTTAGCGGGAGTAAGTGCCTCAAAAAAAGACCTTGTTACTTCCCAATTCATCAAGAAAAAGCCAAAGAAGTGCATAGATAGTACTAAACTTGCTGTCCAAAAGAAATTTAGCGTAATGGCACGATTTAAAATATAAATGGTCATACTTAAGTCAACTTTTTTATGCGTTCTTTTTAAAATTATAAAGTATTAGTTATAAATTAGTTACAAATTTTGAAAGAACGATTATTTTTGTTGAATTACTTACTTACCCTTGACTACTTAAAATAATCGCCTGACAGGTCTGCGTAAAAGATTATTTTCCCTGTATTTATAACCTTATTACAACTCTGCAAGTCGGGATTCTGTTAGAGGTTTGATGTATCTTTTTACTTTGACATAACAATTTATTTTAATACAAATATTCAAAAATGTCTAATTAATTTTAAAGAACGTTTGAGAAAGTTGAATTACTTAACAATGACTCAAAAATAAAGGGACTTTTTACAAATATAAAAGTTCCCTCTTTACTAAAAATAGGCAAATCTAAGCGCAAGCAAATTGATTTAATTTCCCTTTAAAAGCTACCATAGTAAGTTGTCAAAAGGAATTATCCTAAACACATTTTTTGCGACTAATTTTTAGATTAAAAAAATTTTAATTTGTACTATTCCAAGAAATATCACTATTTTTAGTTTCTTGCCTAAGTATTTTGTGTAATTTACATTTTATAAAAAATAAAAATCTTACATTATACTTACACTTTTTTTATGACTTAAATAGTCCTTAGTCATCATATTTGCGTTTATTCGGATAGATTTTTAGGTTCTTTAAACCAAAAGCTAAGATGAAATTAAAACTGCTACTGTTTTTGTGGGTTGTACTTTGTTTAGATGTGTATGGGCAAGAGGTAAAGCCTAACAAGTTGGACAGAGCATATCATCTTTATTACAAAGCACTCCACTTCCAAAATAAACAACGCACTGATAGTGCCAATACCTACTTTTTGCAAGCTGCTCCCGAGTTTGCTAAGAGAGGGCGCTACACCCTGCATGCGGTATGTTTAAGTAATTTGGCAAAAAATTATTTTGAAAAAGGAAATTACGAACCTGCTAAGTTTTTTATTGACAGTGTTTTAGCAACCATAGAACGTAGAAAATTAGCCAAAGTGGGAATGTCTATGCGTCCCCTTGCCTTAGACCTCTCGGCTGATGCTTACCTTTGGAAATCCAAAATCGTAGAAAAACTCCACCTCTACGACTTAGCCATGCAATATGCAAATAAAGCAGTTGCTTTACGCTTGCAAGTAGATAAATCTAAGCCTTCATGGAAAAAATTGGCAGATGCCTACTTAAATGAAGGTAAAATACTATTAGCTTCGGGCTATTACTACCAAGCCGCAGAAAGTATGGACAGGACTTTGAAAATACTGCAAAAGAACAAATCCAAAGACGTAGTTACCCTTGCCTCCATTATTCAAACCCTTGCAGACAACTACCAAAAAATAGGAGATTACGAAAAAGCCCTTGAATATCTGCGAAAAGCTACTCAATACAGCAAAGACAGTGCGATGATAGCTTTAAATTGGCACATTACAGGACTCATTGCTGATGCCAAAGGAGAATACGACTCTGCTACAGTTTACCAAGAAAAAGCACTGAATTTCTGGCGTAAGGATTCTTTGAATAATCTTAGCCACATCGCCAAAGCAAACCTGAACATTGGTATTAGCAAGCAAAAGAGCGGATTGTTTGATGCGGCACTGGAATATGAGCAGAAAGCCTTACAAACCTTAGAAGATATACCCTCAGAGCAATATGCAAGTGTGCTTGACCACTTAGGAGTTACGTATGCTTCCAAAGGAGATATAGACCAAGCTATTCATTATCAGGAAAAAGCCTTAGCAATTCGCCAAGAAAAACTCCATACCCATCACCCCGAGAAGGCAGAAAATCTATTACACTTAGGAGATACACATTTCACGAAAAAAGAGTACGAAAAGGCGAAGAAATATTATGAAGAGGCTTTAAATATTGCTCAAAAATCTTTGAAAGAAAATCACCCTACTACAGCCTCTATTTATAGCAGTTTGGGGTCTCTTTTTAAGGAAATAGGGCAGGATTCTTTGGCAAAAGAGCATCTTTTGAAAGCCTTAGCCATTTACAGCAATGTACTAAAAAGCAAGGAACACCCATATATAGGAAAGATTTATAGCCAGTTAGGAGCGTTAGCACAGAAAGCCCACAACTGGGAACTCGCCATAGACTATACTTTGAAGTCCATCAAAGTCTATGAAAAAGTCTTAGGTAAGAAACACCCTGCGGTAGCCGAAGACTACTACCACTTAGCCAGAATTAGGGAGCAGATGAACCAAGACATGGAAGCATTGCACTATTTGCAAAAGGCTATGACAGCTCTTATTCCTGACTTTGAGGATACTAACTTCCTTGCTTTGCCTTCCATAGAAAAAACGCTCTCAGAACCCTTATTGCTTAAAGTCTTGGACAGCAAGGCTCGCTTGCTCAAGAAATGTGCTGTACCTAACGAAACCAAAGTGAATTGCTTGAATCATGCTTTAGCACATTACGAACTTGCTACGGACTTGATTGAAAAAATGCGTAATAGCTACAAGTCCGAAGGTTCAAAGATTCTTTTGGCAGAATATACCGTACCTATCTACGAAGAGGGAATTAAACTGTGCTTGCAACTCTCCAATATGCTCAATGACAAGAGATTTTACCAAGAGGCATTTATCTTTTCTGAAAAAAGTAAGGCAGGTGTCCTCAGAAGTGCCATAGCTGATGTTCAAGCACGCAAAATAGCAGGAATCCCAGACAGCCTCCTAAGCAAAGAATATGAGCTAAGGGAAGAACTGCATCGCTTAGATAAGGCACTGACCAAAGAAGAAGTCAGCAAAGAAAGTGCAGATAAACACAAAGTCAAGACTTTGAAAGCAAAGATTTTTGAGTATAAGACCAAGTATGACCAACTCATCGCCCACTTGGAAAAAACCTACCCCAAATACTACGATTTGAAATACAAAGTAAGCGATGTGGATTTCCATGAGTTAGAAAATACCCTCAAGAAAGACAAGAAAAAAGAAAAACTTACCTTAGTAGAGTATTTCGTTGGGAATGAATCTATTTATATTTTCACACTTTCAGAAAAAGGGTATCATGTAACCCAACTTACCAAAGAGCCTACTTTTGAGAAAGATTTGAGAGCTTTTAGAGGCAGTTTGTACTATAAATTGGAAAAGCCTGCGTATGACTATGGGATAAAACTTTACAGAAAACTGATAGAACCTATTGAAAATTTGATAGTTGGAAAAAACTTGCTCATTATTCCTGATGCAGTTTTGGGCATTGTTTCCTTAGAGGCATTGATAGATGCAAAGAAACTCGAAAAGAAGAATATAGCCATAGACAACTTTGCTGAGATGCCTTACTTATTAAAAAAGTACAATTTTGCTTATTCGTATTCTTCTTTACTTTTGCTCAATAAGTCTGAGCAAACCCAAACACCTCAGCATGATTATTTGGCATTTGCTCCTATTTTTAAAAACAGAACAAGAAATCTTTTGGCTACGCCCATGAGTGCTAAGAAAAGCACTAAACAAGTATCAGAATCTGATTTAGAAGTATTGCCAATAGATTTGAACGAAAATGCTCGCCGAGATTACCAAGAGGAGTTTCTCAATCCCTTGCCCGCTACCGAGCAGGAAGTAGATGAAATAGCCCAACTTTTTGATAAAAATAAAAGAGAAATTTTTAAAGGGGAGAAAGCCACAGAAGGGGCATTAAAAAGATTGGACTTAAAAGATTATAGATACATTCACTTTGCCACCCACGGCTTTGTCAATACACAAAATCCTGCACTTTCAGGTATCATTCTTTACAAGCAAAATAATGATAAAGAGGACGGAATTCTTCACTCAAGCGAAGTATATAACCTCCAACTCAATGCAGACTTGGTAGTGCTAAGTGCTTGTGAAACAGGGCTTGGCAAAGTAATCAAAGGAGAAGGTATAGTTGGCTTGGCGCGCAGTTTTCTCTATGCAGGAGCAAAAAACATCATGGTTTCTCTTTGGAAAGTTACTGATACGGCTACCAAAGAATTGGTTGTAGATTTTTACACTCAACTTTCAAGAAACAGAAAAATGAGCAAGTCAGAAGCCTTGCGTCGCTCCAAGTTAAGATTGCTCAAAGATAAGAAGTATGCCATGCCTTATTACTGGAACGGCTTTGTAATGATAGGGAATAGCTTGTGATAAAGCATTGAAAGTTTGTTTAAAGTTACTTCACATGTATTAGACGAACTTTTTTAAGAAGTGGCTCAACTTATCTACTCTATGGTGTATTTTTTCATATAGAGAGGCTTTTTTAATGATACCATCTTTGCCTTTAGGCTGATAAACTGACTTGACAAGTTCAATTAGGACTTTCTCCTCGGTATTTTTAGGATTCTTTTTCACAAAAAGGTAATCGCAAGCAGCATGAAAGGAATACATATAGCCTGTCCAACCGATTTGCTCAAAGCCCAAATCTTCCAAATATTTTTTTACTTCTGTATCAATGACCACGCCCTTATACATAGGGTAGCGAAAAGCCTCTATTTCTAAACCTATACAATCATTTTTGAGAAAACTCTCTGCCCCTTTTAGTACATAGTATTCCCCGCTTTGTGTATCACTTTTAAGGAAGTGAAATCGGATAGGAGATTTGCCTTCGCTTTGTAGCTTTTCATTTACTTCTGTTAAAACAGTATCCAATCGCTTGACTTTGAGCATTTCAGTTTTTTTTATTACTGTTCTTTCCCACCAAGTATCATTAAATTTGATGTTACCTTCTTTTCTGATTTGGTCAAAGTTTTCTCTCACCCACTCATAGTTAGGTTCTAAAAGTGATGAGCCTTGTCCAATGCTCCCAATAATGTAGAACTTACCTTCGCCATCATAATCCCAAATCGCAGAGTTGTATTTGATAATTTTTTCTCCAAAAACGGGCTGTTCGTTTGGCTCAAAAGTAAGGGCAAAACCGATTTTGTCTTGGTGTCTTTTCCATGGCAAGTCAAAACCGTCTAAAGCACCCACATCTATAAGATTGATTTTTTGCATATTAAATCAATGTAAGTTTCTGGTTTACTTCTAATGCCATAGCTTCTTGTTTCAACTCTACCTTAATCTCTTTGACGTAATCTATGACCTCGTCCAAATATTTGTTCAAATCAGCTTGGGTAACATACGAATTGACAATAAAAACAGTTTCCCCAACCAGTCCTACCTGTTCGCTATTCCAAACGCCTTGCGCTTGCTTGCTGGTAGCGCCGCCAAACCTTTCTCCAAAAAACTTCAAAGTTTTTTCTACATAAAGCGTAGTATCTATTTGCTTGTCCACATCTACCGTAGTAGGGATATACATAGCAATATTGTTGGTTCGCTCCAGCCTATCCGCCAAAGTACCAAAAATATCCAACAAAGGGGTAGGAATAGATACTTCCTTAGCGTGCATATCGCGCAGCGGGGGGAAAGCAGTAAGATAGGGTAGTTGAAAATCTACAGGGTAAGGAAAGGCTACGTCCTTGTACTCCTTACTACAATAATTGATAAGAGTAAAAATATTTGTTTCGTTAGTGCGTATGCGTTTGCGTAGTTTCTTCTGAATCTCCTCGACATGTCCCCAAACACTTGGTTCGGGAGGGCAGAACATAATAATTTGTTTGGCATAATCGAGCATCATAGCTATATCCTGGTCGACTATCCCATCTTGGTTTTCGTCTATATTTTCATTCAGGGTAATGATAATATTCTCATAATCATTGATAAGCGTGTCGAGCATCATGGTAGTTTTGACTTTGTCAGAAAAGAATCTTTCTTCTTGAGAAAGCAAAATATCAAAACCTGCGGGGTGCTGGTAGATTTTTTCTTTTCTGCTTATGTGCAAGTCTGCGATGAGCTTTTGAGGGACAGGGTATTCCGTATAAACTGTTTTATGCTTGGTGCGTTGGTGCAATACTTTGGCTAAGCTTATGCCCACACTGGTTGCTCCTAAGCTACCAAAGACATCAAAAAGTAAAATAAGTTTGATATTGGAATTGCCTCTGCTACGGCGGCGGTTGGAATCTACCAAGTATCTGCCCAACATTTTTGCCAACTCAATCGCTACAGATGGGAATTGGTATAAAATATCTATAAAATCAGCCCTCCTAATAACCACTACATCAACATCACTCAAAGCGGCAACTGTTGCAGAACGAGGCTTATTTTCTAAAATCCCAATTTCTCCAAAAGTATTGCCTGCCATCAGGTAGTTGAGAATCTGCTCCTCATTCTCGTTGATAATGCGCTTGACCGTTACGATACCATTGGTAACTAAAAATAAACTATCGCTGGGATTACCTTGCCAAACGATGACCTCATCAGGAAAAAATTGGCGCATTTTTACCTTTGAGGCAATCACCTCTAATTCATTTTCTGGCAAGTGCTTAAAAAGCTCGCAATTTTGCAATGCCCTGATAATACTATGATTTTTTCTCATCATTGCCTATTTACTATTTTTCAGGAGAAATAAGTAATCAGTTCAATACGTTTACACAAATGTATTAACTTTTCTTACAATCTTAGTAACTATTTATACTAAAAAGTAAAAGGGTGGTGCTTTTAAATGTATGATAATTTTATGTGTTAAAAAAATCCGTTTTCATCGGTACAATCTGTGTCATCAGTGTTCCAAAACAGAACACCGATAATACGGATTGGGCTGATAAATACAGATTTTTATTCAAAAAACACTTTTCTCATCAAATTAATAACAGGTAGATAAAATACCATCATACAATTGTAATCATCACCCATTACTTGCCTACTGTTCGTCTGTTTCGCTATTGTTTTATAATTAGTGTGAATCTGAATGTAAATGTACTATATTTTTTCTTTTACAGAAACTTTTATAGCTTTGTGCAAAAGTTGTAGCATCTTATCTTATTATATAATTACTTAACTCAATGAGTTTCAAAAAACTAAATGACATAGTCGGCTGGCTTGTATGTATTGTTGCCACTACTGTATATGTATTAACTGTCGAGGAAACAGCAAGTTTCTGGGATTGTGGGGAGTTTATCGCTGTTTCTTACAAACTCATGGTGCCTCACCCCCCCGGTGCGCCTTTTTTCTTGCTCATGGGCAGAATGTTCTCCTTTTTAGCTATGGGAGAGGTGGAAAGAGTAGCGTTTTGGATAAATATGATTTCTGTCTTGTCAAGTAGCTTTACTATTCTTTTCCTTTATTGGTCTATTGTTTTATTAGGGAAAAAGCTAATTCCCGCTCCTGAAAATGATGGAGAATATAGCTTAGGACAGCAGATTACTTTGATAGGTGCAGGGGTAGTAGGCGGGTTGGCTTATACCTTCTCTGATTCTTTTTGGTTTTCTGCCGTAGAAGCAGAGGTGTACGGTATGTCGTCTTTCTTTACTGCCTTCGTAGTATGGGCGATGCTCAAATGGGAAACCATAGACAATCCTATATTGGCAAATAAGTGGCTGATTCTCATTGCTTATATGATGGGACTTTCCATTGGGGTTCACTTGCTCAACTTGGTAACTATTCCTGCTTTAGGTTTGGTCTATTACTATAAAAAATATCCTACCATCACCCTTTGGGGCTTGATAAGCACTATGGCAATTAGTGGGGGCATCATTATCCTTATTATGTATTTTGTCATTCCCGGTTTGCCGACTATTGCAGGGAAGTTTGAAGTTTTCTTTGTCAATGGCATTGGCTTGCCTTTTGGTTCTGGGGCTTTATTCTTTGCTATCTTATTTTTAGGTGCGGTGGTTTACGGCATTATTTATTCCATTAAAAAACAAAATGAAATTTTAAATACTGCTTTGTTGGGTTTTGCTTTTGTGCTGATAGGGTATGCCTCTTATGGCTTAGTGCTGATTCGCTCTAACTACAACCCTCCTATAGACGAAAACAATCCAGAAGACGTGATGTCTTTCGTATCTTACTTGAAAAGAGAGCAATACGGCGATAGACCTTTGCTTTACGGACGTACTTTTGCCTCTGAAAGATTAGAAGTCGTACAAAAAGAGCCTTTGTACCGCAAGGGAAAAGACAAGTACGAAATTTATGATTACAAAACAGAAGCAGTGTATTCTAACGAAATGCTTTTGCCACGTATGCACAGCCAAGGCGAAGACCACCCGCAACTATACAGAGAATGGGCAAATATTCCAGAAAGTAGGAAAAAACCAAATTTTATAGACAACTTGACTTATTTGTTTAGGTATCAACTTGGACACATGTATTTCCGCTATTTCCTTTGGAACTTTGCGGGCAGAGATGGGGACGACAAAGAGGCTGGCTGGTTGACGCCTTTTGACCCAAGCAATGACAAAACTCCCGAAGCGGCAAGAAGCAAAGCAAGAGATAATTTTTATATGCTTCCTTTGGTCTTGGGCTTGTTAGGCTTGTTTTTCCAATTGAGCAAAGACGAGAAAAATTTTGCCGTAGTCATGATGCTATTTTTCCTTACGGGCATTGCTTTGGTGCTTTACATGAACTCGCCGCCCGTGGAGCCAAGAGAAAGAGATTATATTTATGTAGGTTCTTTTTATGCCTTTGCAATGTGGATTGGCTTTGGGGTCATTGGCATTAGTGAGTGGCTTAAAAAGTTGATAAAAAATGATACTATCCGCCCTGCGATAGCTACTGCACTTTGCATGGTTGTACCTACTATCATGGGTGCCAAAGGGTGGGATAACCATAACCGCTCCAATCGCTACCATTCCATAGACCAAGCGAGAAATACCTTAGCAAGTTGCGCGCCCAATGCTGTCTTGTTTACAGGCGGGGACAACGATACCTTCCCTCTTTGGTATGTGCAAGATGTAGAAGGATTTAGGACAGACGTGAGGGTAGTGGTATTGAGCTATTTGAGTACAGACTGGTACATTAACCAATTGAAACGTCAGATGTATGAATCTGAACCTCTGCCTATTTCTTTGGAATATGACCAGTACAAATCAGGAACAAATGACTATGTGCCTTATTTAGATAGAACAGAATACAAGCAGTTGGCTGCGGGCATAGACTTAAAGACTTACATGAAGTGGGTAAAAGAATCTAATCCAAACATTATGGTAGAATTGCAAGGTGGGGGAAGTACAGCAAGTTTGCCTTCTAAGAACTTTGTGCTGAATGTGGATAGTGCGGCAGTGGCTCAAATGAATGTTGTTCCGGAGAATAAGAAATCGCGAATAGTCCGTCAAATGCGTTTTGGCTTGCGTCAAGGAAGCGGGGCTTTGTTCAAAAGCGACTTGATGATTTTGGACATGTTAGCTACAAGCGATTGGAAAAGACCTCTTTACTTTAATAATACCTCTGCTAATACCACAGCAATAGAGCTAAGAAACTACCTGCAAATGGAAGGTTTGGCATACCGCATCGTGCCTTACAGAACTGATGGAGGGGATTTAGGAGAAGTAGATACAGGCATTATGTATGAAAATATCAAGAAATTCCAATTTAGAGGTTTTGACGACCCTAATGTTTACCATGATGAGGAATACAAAAAGTTTGGAGCAAATGAACGCAATGCTTTTTATCGCTTAGCGTATCAGTTTTATGTAGAAAGAAAAGAAGACAAGGCAAAAGAAGTATTAGAGTGGAGTTTAGCACAAATCCCAGATAAGAGTATTCCTTATGATTACTATATCCCTCGCTATGTCGAGCTTTTCCACTTACTTGGAGAGGACAAACGCGCTCAGGACTTAGCCGATACACTTGGCAGGAGGTCAATGGAAGTATTGGAATATTTGGCTAAAAACAGAATTAGCAACTTTGGCAATAGCAGCCTTAAAGATAGAAGTTTGTTGATATTGAACCAATTATCTGTGCTTTACGGTAGGCTGGTGCAAAGGCAAGAAGGAAGAGTAGAGAAGTTAGAAGCGGAGAAAGCCTCTTTGGAGAAGGGAAGCGTAAGTCAAGGCGATTTTGATGAAAAAGAACTGCAAACTGCTAAGGAACGCCTTAAACTCTACGAGGGTTTGTATAAAAAATACAATGATTCTTTTGAAAAATTATATCAGCAAATTATTGAAAGCGAGCGAAGAAGGTAAATAAAAACACTGTACCTTTATGAAGTTTTAACTTTTATAAAGGTACAATTTTTGGGTGATGTGTGTTGTTTTGTAAATACTTAGAATTGGACAAATGTGCTTTTATACTCAATCAAAAGTGGTTTTGAAATTTTCTTTACTCCAAAGTCCCGGTTCTCTGACACTTTCTGTGTAAAACTTATATAAGCATTGGACTTTCATCTGCCTTTGACTAACACCGTAGGTGTGCTATTTTTGTAGAAAATAATGAATAAAACCGCGTAGCGGTGGCATATTTCACGCCTACGGAGTTGCTGGAGGTTGGGCTTACCTTTTTCTACCAAGATGACAGCCCTACGGGCTTAAAGTTAGATATAGTATTGTTCATTGGAAAAAATGTCAGAGAACCAAAGTCCCTTTCTCAGCAAGAGAAGGGGATTGAAAAATCATTTTATTTTGAGTATAACATTTATCTATGCTAATACAATAGTCAAAACTTCCCTCAAATCAGCTACCAAATGCGTATGTGGTTCTTTTTCAAGAGCTTCTCTACTAAATGCTCCTGTAATAACGCCAATCACATACTTGCAACCCGCCGTAGTGCCTTCTTGCAAATCGGAAGATGTATCACCTATTTTGGCAACTTCTTGACTGTCATCAATACCTGCTATCTGCATGGCTTTAAAAATAAGGTCAGGATATGGTCTGCCATTCGCTACCTCATCGCTCGTTACTGAAAAGTCTATCAAACCGCCCTTGTCCCAGCCTAATCTCTGAATGATAGCATCAGTAATTTCTCTTGAGAATCCTGTATCTAAGGCTACTTTGATGCCTTTGCTTTTCAATGTTTTAAAAACTTCTGAGGCAAAAGGCTTTTCTATTACTTCTGCCGCTTGTTGGTAAAAAAGTAACATTTCTGCTACAAAATCTTTGTGTACCTCCTGAATAAAATCCTCGTCCTCCACCAAGTGTTTAGCTGTAGGGCGTTGTTCTAATAGATATTTGATAGCCAAAGGCTTAGGAATACCCATGTAAGGATTAATCTCCTCTACTGTAAAATGAAAACCCGCTCTTTGCAAGGCTTTTTGTAGCGCTTCATGCACATTGTTGGAGTCTTTAACGGTAGTACCCGCTATGTCAAAGACCGCTAATTTTATGCTCATATCAATTAGTTTAGTTGAATTTCAGAAGATAAAATTATTTTATTTACTAACGTTCTCTGCTTATGCAAGTAATATAAAATTGTTGATATTGAAATTATTAAGCCAACAAAAGTAAGCGCATAACTGCTGTTGATAATAAAGCGATACCAGCTTAATTGGGTTTCAAAAAAGTTTTTGTAAAGCAAAGTTCCTACGCTCGCCAAGTAGCCAAAAGAATCTGCCAGATAGATAAAAAAACCTGCATTTCCTACAATTTTAAAAGAAGCAATAGTGCGCTCAAACAAAAAGCAGTTAAAAGGAATGTAACAAAGATAAGTCCCTGTACCTGTGATAATTACCCATGATGCCCCTGAAATAAATCCTTGCTCAAAAGCAAAAGTTCCCAAACCAATCATGAGTAAGCCCAAAATAATCATGCCTTGAATGGACAAAAGGGCTTTGAAATTGTCTTTGACCAAGTAAAGCAAACCCATCATTGCCAACACTATCAAGGTAATAGGCAAGGTAGTAGTAATGTAAATAGAGGGAACTTCTGCATAGCCCAAAGCAAGCCAAATATTAGAGGCAAAATTGCTTTGCAAATCTCGATAAGCAGTTAAAAACATATAGTTGATTATCAGCAAGGTAAGCCCAAAAGCAAAAGATTGGAAACTCTGCCAACGTGCTTGTGCGTTCATAGGCACTCTTTTTACTCTTTCTGCTTCATCTCCTTGAGTTGGGGGGGGGACTTGGTTAAGCAAAAAGACAGAAATGCACAAAGGCACAGCAAAGATTAGCCCTACCAAATACGGCATAGCAAACTCTGAAATCCCTTGTTGGAGCAGGGTTTGAGCAAGCGATTTAGCAATATTATTAGCCACTATAAAACTCAAAGACAAGACTGCTCCCAAGATTTCTGTAGTTTTTCGCCCTTCTAAGTAACTGAATACCAAGCCCCAAATCATTCCCAAAGGCAAGCCATTCAGAAACAAACAAATAATATTATAAGGAGTAGGGATATAAGCAAAACCCACCAATGCTAACTCTGAAAAACCTATGAGTAAAAGAATTGCCCACATTCTACTGCTGGATTTCATTTCGGAAATAATCTTGATTCCCAAA
This sequence comes from Thermoflexibacter ruber, assembly GCF_900113045.1. Taxonomy (GTDB): domain Bacteria; phylum Bacteroidota; class Bacteroidia; order Cytophagales; family Thermoflexibacteraceae; genus Thermoflexibacter; species Thermoflexibacter ruber. Next base: position 19,739 of record NZ_FONY01000044.1, on the reverse strand, counting down.
AACTTAGAGGACATATAACCCAATACTTGGGCGATAATGAGCAAACTTTTATAGTCTATGCCCCCAAACTCCATTCCCTCAAAAATTCCGACAGAAAATGACTTGCGATAGGCATACATACAAGAATAGGTGCTAAATGCCGCCAAACTTGCATAGATGACAAAAGCATAAGTAGATGATTTAGAAAGGAATTGCTTGATAAGTTTCAATGTATTTGTTTTTTATAATCTTTCAATCGCAATGTAAGCACCTTATTTGAACTGAATTTGAAGGAAGGGAAGCCTTAAAAAGAATCTTTGCCTCTCAATAAGAACTTTTTGTTAAATATACTCATTTATGCCTTTTTATCTAAGCCAAGTATTTTAATTTTAGCTAAAAATTTACCGTTTATGTATTCAAAAAAATACCATCTCATCATTATTGGCGGGGGAGCATTAGGGACTTTTCATGCCTACCATGCCCTTAAAAAAGGGCTTTCTGTTTTGCTGATAGAAAAAGACAATACCCCTTCCTCTGCCAGTGTTCGTAATTTTGGGCAGGTTGTCCCCTCTGGGCAAGAGGAACCTTGGTGGAAGTATGGAAAGATAGGTTTAGAGGTTTATAAAGAAATTCAAAGAAAAACCAATATTACCGTCAGAGAAAATGGGGCAACTTATATCGCCTCCAACGAAGGAGAGTGGCAGTTAATCAATGAGTTGCATCAAATTTACCAAGAAAAAGAATATGCCTCTTATTTGTTGGACAAAGAGGAATGTTTAGCTAAAATAGACCGATTAAAAGAAAGCTATTGCGTAGGAGGCTTGTATTTCCCACAAGAACTCACCGTTGAGCCAAGAGAGATGATTCAAAAAGTAATTGATTTTCTGATACATGACTATCACTTAGATTTTTTGCATACTACACTTGTCAAACACTGCGACATTCAAGACGGGCTTTGCGAAGTCATAGATAGCAAAGGGCAAAAATACACAGCAGAAAAAGTCATTATCTGTAATGGAAGCGAATTTAAAATCCTTTTTCCCGAACTTTTTGCCAATAGTGGCATCAAATTGTGCAAGTTACAAATGATGCGAACCGTTCCTATGCCCGAGGTCAATCTGCAAGGGGCTATTCTTACGGGGCTTACTATTCGCAGGTATGAGGCTTTTCATGCTTGCCCCTCTTACGAAAAAGTTTTGGCAGAAAATCCTAAACCTGAACTCCAAAGATACGGAATCCATATTTTATTTAAGCAAGGAATAGACAGTTCTATCATCATAGGCGATACACACGAGTACGCCGGGGTAAAAGACACAGAATCATTGGATTTTGGCATCAATACTTATTTGAACGATTTGATGATAGACGAAGCGAAGCAGATTTTAGACCTCCCTACTTGGCAGATGCAAAGCTATTGGGTAGGCTATTATGCCTCGCACCCTGAGGGAATTTTTGAACACACTATTTCAGATAAAATATTTATCTGCACGGGTATAGGTGGCAAGGGCATGACTACAAGTGCTGGTTATGCCCAAATGCGTATAGAGGCAATTTATGATACAAAGTTCGCTCAATCCCAAACTAAGTTTCTATTTTAACATAAAACATATAGGATTGTAAGAAAAGTTAATACATTTGTGTAAGTGTATTGGGCTGATTACTTATTTCTAATTCCTTTGTTGATGTTTTCACCAACAAACATATCTCTGCGCTTTGTAGCCTTTTCGCTGGTCAAAAGACCAACGAAGGCGGAGAGTAAAGTAGGAACAGATATTTATTAGAGTTTTTACTTACGTATAATCAGTAAGTTAATTGAATAACTTTTTTGCATAATAACCTCAGAGCATAGATTTTACAGATTATATGGATTTTCACTAATAAATTACGCAAAAATCAGTGTTTTATCTGCAAAATTAGTATTATCTGTGTTCCATAAGTAGTTAGTAACAATTTAGATAAATTAACCATCTAAGCCTAAGAAAGTAATTCATTGAAAATCAAATAATAAAAGCTCTATTGAAACCTAACCATTCGCATATACTCCGTATTTTAGTACAATACCTTCGCCACAAAAAATACTTTCCGGTTCTTAGCATTAGGTGTACCTTTTTCATTGCCAATAGCTTGGTATCCCCAAGCCAAAAAATGCTTTTCATACCAAAAAGCAATTTCATTGCTGTACGTTTTTTTGATTTGGTCGTGTGGAGAGTTGATAGGAATAGGCACTTTGGTTTCGCTGTCTTTTACTGATTGTTTTTCAATGGTTTTGGATTTGATAAAGCCCTCTGCTCCATAGAGCAAAACCAAACTATCTTTACGGACACGCACTTGGATAATTTTTTGTAAATCCTTGTTTTTGACTTGTTCTATTTTAAAAATATTGTCCCAGAGCAATTTTCCTTTTCTATTAAAACTCAACGCCAAAGCGTGAGTATGTTGGTAGCTATCAAAAACAATTTCAGAAGTTACCCCCTCGCGCCTTCCCTGCCAATCTACTTTGGGATTGTAGCGGTACAAAGGGAAGTAAGCCTCTGCAATGAGCAGAATATCCTCTTTCCGCAAAATAGGACTGTGGACTAAAAGGCGATATTGCAGGCGTACATCTTTGCCTTTGAGGGTGTTATTTTTTTGTTTTTTCTTAGAAACTTTCCTTTGAAAGTCTTTGGGAATAAAATCAAAAAAATGCTCAAATTGAGAAAAAGGATAAAACTGTATGTATTCTTGGGTATTATTTTCTTGGAAACCAGCAATATAAATTCCATCAGCCAAAGAAGAAGAACCGTCAGAGTAAGTTCCTATAACAATTTTTTGCCCGTTGTCCAAGACGGAGAGTTTTCCTGAAATCAGTTTATTTTCATTAGTATTGCCTACTTTGATTTCATTGACTAAGTTACCTTGGGTGTCAAAGGATTTGATAAGTAACTCATAGTCTGTGCGTTTTTCACTTGCAATAGTAAAATGCAGCACATTGTTGAGGCTGTCTTTTTCTATGCTGTCTATTTCCAAATCCTTTGTCAAAGAAGCAGGTAACACCCTTGTTTTTTTCTCTAACAAATCAAAATACAAGACCAAAGCAGTTTGTCCAATGACCCCACTGACAAAAAAGGCATTGTTCATCGCTCTAAAACCTGTAAAACCAAATTTTTTCAAACCTTGTATAGTATGCAAACTGAGCTGAAGCGTAAGCGTATTGAACTGAACTATTTGAAAATCACTTTTTTGATATTTAGTAAAGAGCAGATAAATATTTTCTCCATCTCTTTGCTTAGCTTGGAAGACAAACTTGGGATTTACTTGGATATTTTTCTCCCATTGTTTATTCAAGCAGGTATCATACAGACTAAAAACCCAATTACCCTTTTGTTTGGTATGTTCTCTGAACAAGACAAAACCTTGTTTTTTGAGAGGAACAAGCTGAAAATTGTTAAATTTATCTGCTTGGTATTTTGCTTCAAATTCTATCCTTTGGTGGTCTTGGGCGAAGGTGAAAGAAGAAAATAGATGAGCAAGAAAAAAAACTATTACGCCTAAATATTTCATCTTATACGGATTTTTAACACACTTTGAACGATTAACTAAATCAATAATGCGTATGTTTATTTTAGTTAGGTCTTTCAAAGTTACGAAATTTACTGATTTTGGTTGAGGTAAATTGTTAAAGTTTTGAAAAATACTAAATTTGTAGCTGGCTATTTTTTTAACCCATATTAGAACCTGATGAAAAATCATATTTTAAAGAAAATACACCCAAACGTAGCTGTTCAGTACCACCTGCAAGACATCATAGATTACAATTCCCAACTTAATCCGGGTCAGCTTTTTATTAGCACTAATGAATTTCTCCCCAATATTTTATCTTTTGCAGAGGACATAGATGGAGAAAAACTATTAGCTACCCTCAAAGAAACCTATCAACTTTCTCATGAACAGATTTGGACGTATCGTCGCTACAGCAAAGAAGAAGACAAACGCCATCTGCGTTCTTTTTTAGTTACTATCCACCCTAATTTATTAGTTTATTTTGGCTATGATGATAATGCCGATACAACTAAAGTTTTGTATGATGATAGGGTCAATGAGGAAGATTTACAAAAAATTACACGAGTCATCAAAGACTGTAGTGAGATTCCCAAAGCAGAGAGCAAGATATTTTTGCTTTACGAAAGTCATGGTTACTTGGCTTTGCGAGATTTTGAAGTACGAAAGAGCAACATAGACCTTGCTATGAATTATAATGATGATTTCCTACCTATCCATGAGGTTATACTCAAACGTTTGCAAACCCAAGATGACAAGGGTTTGGTACTACTGCACGGGCTACCCGGAACAGGTAAAACCAGCTATATTCGCTATCTTACTTCCTTGATTAACAAGAAAATGATTTATATTCCACCAGAGTTTGCTCCTAAGATTGCTTCGCCAGATTTTTTGCCCTTGCTCATTTCTAACTCCAATTCTATCTTGATAATAGAAGATGCGGAAAATATCATAGAGGACAGAGGAAGTTCGCGCAGTGCGGCTATTTCTAACTTGCTCAATATTACTGATGGTTTACTCTCTGACTGCCTTAACATTCAGATTTTGTGTACTTTCAATACGCACATTACCCGCATAGACAAGGCACTCATGCGTAAAGGGAGATTGATAGCGATTTATGAGTTTAAGGAATTGCAAAAAGATAAAGCTAAAAAATTAGCAGATTCTCTGGGCTACAATAGTGAGATAGAGAAAGATACCTTACTTACTGAGATTTATAATCAAAATGAAGTACACATACAACCTATCACAAACAGTAGGAAAAAAATAGGCTTTACTTCTTAGATTAATCTGTATAATTACTTATCTTTGGTGAAAAAGCTACAAAATGAGTATAGTCAAGGAAAATATAGAGGTCAGTATAGATATGCCGAGCAAAAATCATTCAAAACTTCAAGGGCGAATTACAACTTTGCTTAATATTGGCTATGAGCAAGTTTATGATGTTTTTACTGAACTCTCTATCCAAATGAATGATAAAAATTACGAGCCTGATATTGCTATCTACCCAATTAGTGAGGAAAATTGGCGGCATGATGAGATTACGGTCAAGTCAGCCCCAATTACGATTATAGAGATATTATCCCCGACCCAAGGGGTACAAGAACTCATAGACAAGTTTGAAGAATATTTTAATGCAGGGGTCAAATCCTGCTGGTTAGTGATTCCTAACTTAGAAATTGTTGAGGTATTTACAGGCAATACACTTCAAAAACAGACTTTTACACAAGGAAATATCATAGACAACTCCAGCAATATTTCCCTTTCTTTTGATAAGATTTTTAGAAGGAAGGCTAAAATTTTTTAAAAATATAAGATTTTTTAACAAAAATAGAAATCTTCTTTTAACAAAAATCAAGCCAATAAGTTGATTTTTTAAAACTTAACTACTAAGTTTGTAAAATAGAAATTATCATAATCCATCCTTTAAAAATAAAAACGAAGGATTAAAACTTGAACCATTAACGATTTTCACTCATGGCGTAGTATGCAGAAGTTAGGTCAAATACAAACACTTACCCAAAAGCTATCTCCTCAGCAGATACAGTTTATTAAACTGTTACAGATTCCTACTGCTGAGTTGCAAACACGTATAGAAGAAGAACTCTCCAGCAATCCTGCCTTGGAGGAAGGCAGAAACGATGAGGAATTTGGAGAAAATGAAGTGGATAGCACTGATGATACTACCGATGAGTTTGACGATGATTTGGGGGATATAGATAATGAAGTCTTAGACAACGAAGATGACTTTTCCAAAGATACAGAAAGCATAGAGGAAATCAGCGTAGGGGAGTATCTCAATGATGATGATGCAGGCTACAAAATGCAAGGTGACGGTCCAAGCATGGAAGAGGATAAGGAAATGCCTATCCGCATGGAAGATTCTTTGATAGATTCGCTCATGGAGCAGTTGGAATATCTGGATTTAGATGAGCGTAGGTTCATCATCGGTACTCAACTCATCGGAAGCATAGACAATGAAGGTTACATTCGTAGAGAATTGGAAGGCATTGTCAATGACTTAGCTTTTACTCAAAACATAGAAACCGATGAGTTAGAGGTAGAACAAGTATTAAGGCAAATCCAGACTTTTGACCCACCAGGCATCGCAGCACGCAACCTCCAAGAGTGCTTAGAACTCCAACTCAAACGCAAAGACCAAAATAACCCTGCTGTACACAATGCACTAAGAATTATTGCCTTGTGTTTTGAGGAGTTCACTAAAAAACACTATCCAAAAATAGAAAAACGCTTGGATATTACAGAAGAAGAACTTAAAGAAGCTGTCAATGTCATTATCAAACTGAATCCCAAGCCGGGAGAGAGTGGAACTACTTATACTAAAACCCAATACGTAGTACCAGACTTTATTTTGAAAAATAATAGTGGGAAGCTCGAACTCTCGCTCAATGCAAGGAACGCCCCAGACCTACGTATTAGCCGTTCGTTTGCAGAAATGCTCGATACGTATGAGAAAAGTAGCAAGAAAGATAAGTCTATGAAGCAGGCTGTAACCTTTGTCAAGCAAAAATTAGATGCAGCAAAGTGGTTCATAGATGCTATCAAACAAAGACAGCAGACATTGCTAAAAACGATGAATGCGATTGTAGAATATCAATATGATTATTTTTTGGAAGGCGATGAGAGCAAACTGCGCCCTATGATTTTGAAAGACATTGCTAACAAAATTAATATGGATATTTCTACGGTATCAAGGGTAGCTAATAGCAAAACAGTGCAAACAGACTTTGGTATCTATCCACTCAAATACTTTTTCTCTGAAAGCATCACGACCGATTCAGGCGAAGACGTAAGTAGTAAAGAAGTCAAGTACATTTTGAAGGAAATCATTGATAATGAGAACAAACGCAAGCCATACTCTGATGATAAATTGGAAAAAATGCTCAATGACAAAGGCTATAACATTGCACGCAGGACAGTAGCCAAGTATCGCGAACAGATGAATATTCCTGTGGCTCGCTTGCGAAAGGAATTGTAATAAGTTACGTCTTTCCTATTTGTTATATTAATCTGAAATAATGAAAATGAAAAAACTGACCACTTATTTTCTACTCCACTTGTTTAGTTTGGCTTCCTTGTACGCCCAGTCAGGAACGGTAAAAAAAATAGACAAAGACTTTGATAAAATCATCAGTGCTGATGCTCAAGCTGAAAAAGTAGCAAGCGGTTTTATATTTGTCGAGGGGCCTTTGTGGCATAGAGATGGATTCCTGATTTTTAGCGATATTCCTGCCAATCGCATCTATAAAATAGATGCAAATGGTAAATCAGAAGTCTTTATGGAAAAAAGTGGCTATTCTGGCACAGACTCTCCCACAGGCGAGATAGGAACGAATGGCTTAGCGTATGACCAAGAAGGCAGATTGCTGCTCTGTCAGCATGGAAACAGGCAAGTAGTAAGGGTAGAGAAAGACGGATCCCAAACTGTATTAGCCAATGCTTATCAAGGGAAAAAACTAAACAGCCCGAATGATATTGTTTGTAGAAAAGACGGAACCATTTACTTTACCGACCCTTCATGGGGCTTGGAAAAAAATAGCAATAAACCTCAGCGAGAAATCAGTTTTAATGGAGTATATCGCTATGCCAATGGACAACTTTATGTAATAGATAGTACTTTGGCAAAACCTAATGGAATTGTGCTTTCCCCAGATGGCAATACGCTTTATGTAGCAGACATCAGCAAAAAATGGTTTAGCTATACTCTCAATAAAGACGGCTCGGTAAAAAGTAAGAAATTGTTTTTTGATGCTTCTGCTATTAATGGCAAAGGACACATGGACGGAATGAAAGTAGATGTCAAAGGTAATGTATATGCCACAGGTCCCGACGGAGTGATGATTTTTTCCCCCAAAGGGAAATATCTCGGTGCTGTACAGTTCGCAGAAACTGCTGCCAATGTTGGTTGGGGAGATACTGATGGAAAAACTCTGTATGCTACCTGTAACACAAGCATTTATCGCATCAAATTCAAAAACAGGGGATTACGCTATGTAAAGTAATAAAAATTAGAAAATCGAAAAATGCCAAATAATTTTCCTGCTCTTACTAAAATATTGCTTTCGCTGTTATTTCTTATTACTTCATGCGAGCCAAAGCATAGCAAAATGAACGACCTAAAAAAACAAATACAAGCCAAGTTTGCCAGCATTAAAGGCGAATTTGCCTTAGCTTACAAAGACTTAGATAATCCCTCAGATACACTTTTTATTAACGCTTTTACCGATTTTCATGCCGCAAGTACCATGAAAACGGCAGTGATGTTAGAAGTATTCAAGCAGGCACAGGAGGGAAAGTTTGCTTTGACAGATTCCTTAACACTAAAAAATGAATTTAAAAGCATTGTAGATAGCAGTGCTTATAGCTTAGATGTAGCTGATGACAGCGAGGAGGTGCTTTATAGCAGCTTGGGACAGAAACGCACTATTTATCAGCTTGTTTATGAGATGATTACAGTGAGTAGCAATCTTGCTACCAATATGCTCATAGAAATAGTGGGGGCAGAAAATGTAACACAAACCTTACATTCCTTAGGTATTAATCAAATGAAAGTGCTTAGAGGTGTGGAAGATAGCAAAGCTTTTGGAAAAGGCATGAATAATACAGTTACTGCCTACGATTTGGCTTTGCTGCTGGAGAAAATAGCAATGAATCAGGTACTGAATGTAAAGGCGTGTGAAGAAATGCGAAAAATTCTCTTAAATCAAAAATTCAACGATGTAATTCCCGCACTTTTGCCCCAAGAGGTCAAAGTTGCTCACAAAACAGGTACGATTACAGGCGTGCATCACGACTCTGCTATTGTTTACTTACCGAACGGAAAAAAGTATGTGTTAGTCCTGCTCTCACGAAAAATGGAGGACTTTGACAAAGGAACGAAAATGCTTTCTGAAGTATCAAAACTGATATATGAGTACGCTATGTAAAAATACAAAATGGGAACTATACAGATAATTTTTAGTTTATCTATTCATTGGTACATAGCTTTCTGTCCCCAATTTCAACAAAAAAATATTGCAATGCAACCTACCAATCTACGACTTGTCGAGCTTTCCGAGCAGCTCTTACTGTTTGTAAAAACAAAAAAAGAAACACAACCTATTGAAAAAGAAATATTTAACCTTTCAACTGATATACTCAAAGATGGACTTTCTGATGATAATGCCAAAAAGACATTTTGGATAAATATTTATAATGCTTATTATCAGCTACTTTATACAAGAGAACAAAAACGCAAACCTGAAATTTTTACAGCAAAGCTGATTCCTATTGCCAATACGCATTTTAGCCTTGACGACGTTGAGCATGGTATTTTGCGAAAATACTCATGGAAGTATGGTTTAGGATATGTGAAAAATATTTTTGCTTCTTCGCTCATAAAAAAATTGGCTGTAGAAACGATTGATTACCGCATTCACTTTGCTTTGAACTGTGGGGCGAAAAGTTGTCCGCCTATTGCTTTTTACCGATATGAAAAAATCAATGAACAATTGGAAAAAGTTACTCGCTCTTTTTTACTTGCTGAAACAGAAATAGACCAAGTAAAAAAGCAAATATATACTTCAAAGATATTGGGTTGGTTCAAGGGAGATTTTGGTGGCAAAAAAGGGATTAAAAATATATTAGGTAACTTGTTCAATCAAAACTTGAAAGATTATACTATCAGTTTCAAGGAGTATAACTGGGAAGCACAAATGGAAAATTTTTTAACAGAATAAACTTAGAGCATGGTCAGCTATTGGAACTGTACTAACCATGCTCTAAGTATGAAAATTAGCTCTTTCCTATCATGACAAATGCTCCCCAGAATCGCGGGTCAGCAAATTTCTTATCTTCACGCAATTCTTTTTTTGCATTAACAAAGGCAACTCTTACATCTTGGTTGAGGACAAGCCAATTTTTGTAAAAGATTTGCATGAGTTTTTGGGTAGCATCATCATCTACTTTGAACAAACTCATAATCAGGCTTTCTGCACCAGCCTCTTGCAAGGCACGTTGCAATCCGTACACCCCTTCCCCAATTTTGCCATCGCTACGCCCTGTTTCACAAGCACTCATGACGACTAACTGAGTACCGTCTAAGTTCATATCTCTCCACTCATACGAAGTAAATACACCTGCGGCTCTATTGTACTGATATACATTGCCTTCTGCCATGAGTTCGCCTGCATTGGAAAGGAGAATACCTGAACGCAAATAAGGGCTGTTTACTGCTCTTTGTGAACTTAACAAATTTTCAGAACTATTATCTACCAAGTCTGGCTCGAAAAATCCATGTGTGGCAATATGCAATACTTTAGGAGGAGTTTTGAGTAGTGTTTTCAGTGAATCCTCATTGGCTTGGGTAGTAAGCATGACCTTAGGCATTTTATTAGACTGCTTAAGCAAGTCTGCTAATCCCTGAATTTCTGTGTATGTACCGGGAAGTTGTGGAATTTTTCTATTATTAATTTTCAAATAGTCTTCTGGCTTTAAATCAGAGTAAAAAATAGGGCTTCCTACGATGATAATATCATTGGCTACCTTGCCTGCTTTATTTGCCTCTGCCAAATCGCGTGTACTCGTCAGCAAGAGTATATTCTCGTCATCAATTACATACTTTCCGTCTTCTTTGAGCATTGCTTCTATATTGATTTGAGGATAAACACCTTCGCTTGACAGATAAACTCTCGAGTTAGGGGGAATGACATCATCTACAGCTTTCCAATAACGCAAGTAGGATTGCTTGTCTTGGATACCAAACTTGACTGCATTGCGATAGAGTTTGATATAATTGGTTTCCAGCTTATTACTTTCTGGAATAGGCACAAGCTTAGGGGCTTTGGGTTCATTAGGGAAAAGTACCAAAGCGGCATACACTACTGAGTCGGTAAAGGCTTTATCGAAATAATTATATCGCACTATTTCTACAGCAACTTCTCCTGCTTTCAAAGCATTACGTACTTCTGTCCACGTAATTTCTTTCTCTTTGGACTTAAAAATATCTGACTTACGGCTGAGGACTTTTTCTAAATCTTCTATTTCTTTTTGAATTTTCTTGGGGTCAGCATTGGCTTCTTTTTGCTGTTCATTGCTCATTGCCAGCACCTTAGTCAAGTAAGTTTTTTGCTCAATCCACCTGTCATAGCTTTTTATCAAGGTGCTATCTTTAGTTTGGTCAATGGCATTGCGAATCTTTTGGGTAGAACCTGCTAACAAGGGTTTAGTCAATAACTTATTGTTATACATGATTGCAATAGCGCCTGGGTCTGTTTTAGCCCGTTTCGCCAAAAGGTTGTCGTAAAACTCAAAATCTCGTCTGATAGCCCCCCAATATTTAACTTTTTCTCTATCGCTAAGGGCAGGAAAGAAGTTGGTAATGTAATACTTGTATTGGGTAATGGCTTCATCTATGTATCTTTGAGATTTAAGTAAGTCGCCTGCACTGAAAGAGGAGCGCGCCAATCTACTCAAGGAGCGAGTATAAAGTGGGTGGCGGGTATTCAAGACAGTGGCGTAAATTTTTCTTGCCTCCAAATATCTGTACTCGGCTTGTTTATAGTTTGCTTTTTTGGATTCTATGTCCCCTAAAAGTTCAAAAATTTCTGCATTGTTTGTATTGCGGTTATTTTTAAAAATGCGTACCCAAATCTTGCTTGCCTCGTCCAATTCTTTGCGGGCTTCATCAAATTTTTTGTTTTCTATGTAGGCACTTGCCAAAGTTACTGCTGCCTTGGCGTAGAGCGGGTTAGTAGTTCCTAAAGTCTTGGAAATGATGCCTTTGACTTCTGCCAGCTGTTTTTCAATATCATTTAGATTTTCACCGTTCAAGAAGCGAATAATAGCTAACTCGTTCAGTGGATTAGCAATGATGATATTATCTCTGCCAAATTCCTTAGTCAAAATATCAAGGGCGCGAGTGATTTCTACTTTGGCTTTTTCGTAATCGCCTGCTGCTGCCCCGATTTCTGCTAATATAGTAATACTTTCAGTAGTTTGCAGTCCATTCTCCCCAAACTCTTTAACAGCAATGGTCAAAGCCTTATTTACGTATTCATCTGCCTTGATATAATCCCCCTCAAAGAGATATACCCTTGCTAATTGGTTATAGGGCTTGATAAGAAAACGGCTATTTTCGCCGTATCGCTGTTTTCTAAAACTTTCTGCTTTTTCTAAAATATCTTTTGCTTTTTCGGTTTGCTCCATTTTGATATAGAGGTAAGCCAGTTCGTCTAAGGCAGAGGAGTTAGCAATAGAGGTATTAGATTTGCTAAATAAGCGGTTCGCCAAAGTCAAAGCACTTTGGGCATTCCCAAAAAGCCCCACAGTAGCATAGTAAGAAGCAGCAGTTTGCAATACTTCTGCGTACATAGCATTGAAAAGGCGGTCTTGGTTGCCTGTGAAGATTTTATTGAGTACGTTTTTATTGTTTCTTCTTTCTTCTGCCCGATAAATCTCTAAAGCCATGTTTGCATTTTTGTCTGCTTCGGTATAGTTGCCTCTGAGCATTTGTATTTTTACAAGACGGGCTAACTGCGTTCCATACTCTATATGCTCTTTGCCAAACTTTTTCTCTACAATTTGTACTGCCTGCTTTTGCCAATAATCTGAGGAATCATACCTATTGGTAAGAATATGATAATCAGCTAATTGATTTAAAAACTTTGTGTAATCCTTATGCTCTTTAGTGATTTGTTGGGCAATTTTTCCAAAGAAATTCATGTCTATAATTTTCTTAGTTTCCTCAAACTTATTAGTGTAAGTGGCATTATATTTTGCTAACTCCATTTGGGCATAGTAATAGCGCAGAGATTGCTTACCTAAGACTCTTTCTATGGTTTCTATCTGCTCGGTTAGGTAAACAAGGGCTTCTTGGTATTTATCGTAGGCTAAGGCAACTTCGTAAAGTAGCTGCAAGAGATGTACTCTTTCTATATGGTTTGTTGGGACTTTGATTGCATTTTGGTAGAGTGCTAATAAGTCGTTATAGGCATTTTTATAGTCTTGTGACCTAAAATCTGCTTTGGCATCTAATCTTTGAGAAACAGCATGCTGAGTTCTATCCACCCCATAGTACATTTTTGTATTTTGGCGTAGTTCCCATCGTTGTTTTTTACTTCTTTTGATGTATCTACTGTCTATGTAGTTGTCTATCATACTTTCATGGATTTGCAAGTATAGCTTATGCACCGTACTCACTCGCTTTTCCGCAGTAAAGAAGTTTTTTTCCATCATTTTTTGAGTAACTTCTTTTCGCTCTCCCATGTCGATTTTCAATAGATTCATAATGTGCTGATTGCGAATGTAAGCAATAGACCGTTTGTTTAGGTTCTGTTTTATCCATTCATCAGTTTTTTCCAATTGCTTTTCTGCTCCTTTGTAATCGCCTCTTAGTCGCAAAACATCTCCCCAAAGTGTCATCATCTCTGCTGCTTCATTTTTTCGGCGATCTATCTCTATAGGGTCTAAGACCTTGGTAGTATATTCCTGATTGACAACATCATAGTAGCGTTGGTCTTGGTCAGAAATCAGTGCTTCTTTAGCCTTGATGAGTTCAGGCATGATTCTGAGCAACTTGTCTATCTGTCCTCTCTCGTAGTAAATCTTGGCATAGGTAGTAAGCACATTGGCTTTGATATTGTCGTCATTGCTTGGCATACCTACCTTGCCGTTAGCATCTACTTTGAGTTTCAAGGCGGTAATTGCGCTGTCTAAAAATAATTCAGCCCGATTGATGTAAGAATATTCGGCATACAAGCCAGCTACATCTAACTGCGCCAAGCCGTAGGCAAACTCTGCGTTCTGCCCCCCGATAAGTTTTTTATTTTTTAATAAGTCGCGTATGGTTTCCTCAAATTTGAGATAGTTGCCCATTGCCTCATAGTATTTGGCTTGGTAGAGTTGGATATATGCCACTGCATAGCCTAAGGATTGTCTTTTCAGTTTATTGACCATGCGTGTGCATTGGTCTAAGGCTTTTTCGTACTCCCCATCATCGTAGTATCTTTCACAAATTGCCAGAGTAGCGTCAAACTGCTTCATAGGGATAGGCTCACGCTTTTTGGCAAAAGACAAAGGCTCAGCAATGATACAAACAATAAAAAGTAGGAGAAAAGCTAATAAAAACTTTATCGGTTTCATAATATTTATGTGCTAAGTAAGTTTTAAGTCGTGTAAATAGAGATGTTTAGCTTTGGTTTTCAAAATGTTTCTTAAAGAATTTACTAAGTTAAAAAAAATAGGAGAAATATGTAAATAAAGTATAAAAAAATGCGATGCTATTTTAACATGCAAGTCATAACTTTGCAATTACATTTAGAAATTTTTGGGAAGAATCTTATAGATGAATAATGAGTAAAATCGCTGTACGAAAACATCATTTGCTTACGGGACATCGAGATAGTATTTACGCTTTAGTACAAGGTAATACTACCAAGGAGGTATTCTCAGCGGGTAGCGATGGATTCGTAGTGAAATGGGATTTGAAAGATACAGAAAATGGTTTTTTAATTGCAAGATTTCCTAATTCTGTTTATGGCATATATTTCATAAAGGGAACTAACAGGCTCATTGTAGGACAAAACTATGCAGGGGTGCATTTGATTGACTTAGAGAATAATAAAGAGATTACCTCTGCGTCTATTACTCAATCAGCAATATTTGATGTTCAGCTTTATGAAGAAACATTATTTGTAGGTTGTGGAGATGGTACGCTTTCAGTCTTGAATGTCAATAATTTGACTACTAATATTCATATAAAATTTTCCGAGAAAAGTATTAGGTGTATAGCTATCAACCCTATTTTGCGGGAACTTGCTGTGGGTTATAGCGATTGCTTTATTAGGATATTGGATTTGAGTACCTTAGCTTTAAAACATGAAATCCTCGCCCATCAAAATTCTGTTTTTTCTCTTATATATTCTCCTGATTATCAATATTTGCTAAGTGGTAGTAGAGATGCACATTTGAAAGTATGGGCAGTGAATAACAACTATTCACTCACAGAATCTATTGTGGCTCATTTGTTCACCATTAATCATATTGCCTACCACCCTACCTTGCCATATTTTGCCACTTGTAGCAAAGACAAGTCTATCAAACTATGGGATGCTCAGCAGTTTAAACTTTTGAAAGTCATAGACAAAGCAAGGCATGCAGGGCATAGTACTTCAGTAAATAAATTGCTCTGGGTGGATAGTCTTTTGCTTGCCTGTTCCGATGATAAGAGTATTTCTATTTGGGACATAAATGGTTTGGCATAGCTTTGTACTTTTTTGTGATTTTATTAGGAAATATTCAAGATTTTATTGTTTTCTATCATTTAGTCCCTATTAGGGCATATCTACTTAGCAAAAATTTCGTTATATTTGTAACAAAGGTATAAGTATATAAATGCCTTTGCTTTTTACACAAACCTAACAAACTATCCTTTTACTTTATTATACAACATGTTAGTAGAGATGCTTTAAAAGTAAAGTGTTTTTAAAAATATACGCCTATGTTAATGTTTACGGCTAATAAAAAAAGAAGATATTGTTTTTCAAAATATTCCTTGTCGCTACTTATTTTACTGATTAATGTCCATAGCGTAATAGGTGCAAATTATTATTGGGTAGGTGGTAGTGGAAATTGGAGCGATGTAAGTCATTGGGCTACTACTTCGGGAGGTGGTATTTTTCATCTTACTCCACCTACTATCGGTGATGATGTATTTTTTGATGCCAATTCTTTCCCTTCGCCTGCAAGTAAAACAGTAACTATTAATATCAATGCGCAGTGCAGGAATATGTCTTGGGTAGGGGCAGCCAATAGCCCTATTCTGACGGGTAGTGCCTCTTTGACGCTGACCATTTATGGTAACTTGACATTTATCGCTGCAATGAGTAATGCTTTTGCAGGCAAAGTTATTTTCTCGGCTCTTAATGCAGGACAAACTATTACCTCTGCGGGGCAGAGCTTTACTAATGTGGGCTTTACCGTGAGTACAGGTGTGCCTAATGTAGGGTATGTTTTACAGGATAATTTTATGGTCAATAGTACATTGAGTTTGTTAGAAGGTATATTGAATACTAATAATGTGGGGGTAACATGTAGTAGGCTTATTACAGATGAAAGCCATAACAAGAAACGAACTCTCAATCTGTCAGGCTCCGCAGTTACTATTACTGGCTCAGGAGAGGTATTGAGTTTAGGAGGGAATGATGACTCTTTGACTGTAGTTTCTAATGTAGCTGCCAATATCACTTTTACCAACACTGGAGCAGTGTCTGTTATCCCTGGACTAAGAGCAAAAACAATTCCTTCACTTATTTTTAATTCTTCTAATAATATTACTCTTGCTGGTGAAGACGGGGCAGAGTTGATTACATACAGAAATATTAGCGTGAATCAGAATAATGCGACTTTTACAGTAACTGGCAATGGTCAGAAAAACTATGGTAATCTCACTTTTGCAAATAACATAACTGCTGTTTTCAATGGAGGGGCTACTGCCTCCGTCTTTAATGGAACGGTTACTTTTGGTACGGGAGCGACAGCTACTTTTAATAATACCAATACTTTTAATCAATCAGTTACTTTTGGAAATAATACCACAGCCGCTAACTTTACAGGGGTAGTTATTTTTAATAATACATTAAATATCGGAACGAATAGTATCATTAACTTTTCAGGTGCCTCCAATAAAACCTTTGCCAATACAATTAACGTAGGTGCTTCTTCTACTATTACTTTCTCCAATACAGGGATTAACAATTTTACAAACGTAACCATTGATGCAGGAGTAAATTGGCGTTTTAGTACTACTGCACCGTCTGTAGTCAGTGGCGTTTTTACGATGAGTGCTTCCTGTGCCAATCCCATCATTGTAAGTTCCAATATTGCAGGAGTGCGAGCTAATGTGAATTTGGCTACTACTCAGACGTGGAATTTTACATCTGTGAGAGATATAAATAAAACAGGCGTAGGGATACTTACAGTAACAGGTGCTAACTTGGGTAATAATCTGAATATCTCTTTCCCTACAGCCAGCCGCAACTTGTATTGGGTTGGGGGGAGCGGAAATTGGAATAGTGCGGCTAATTGGTCGCTATCTTCAGGAGGGGCTGGCGGTGCATGCCCGCCTACTTCTATTGACAATGTATTTTTTGATGCTAACTCCTTTACTGCAGCAGGACAAACAGTTACTATCAATTTAGAAGCATTTTGCAGAAATATGGACTGGACGGGTGTAACCAATAACCCTAAAATGGGAGGTACTAATCGCCTAAATATTGCAGGTTCCCTCGTGCTTTCGCCTGCTATGATACAAACAGGAACAGCAGGAGATTTCTCGGGCAGTGTATTTTTTACTTCTACTGCCCCCGGCAATACTATCACTATGGCAGGTAAAGCCTTTAATACTATTCGATTTGCAGGTATTGGTGGAGAGTGGCAACTCAATGATGCGATGAATGTCATCAACAACATTGAAGCCTTTGCAGGTACATGGAATATGAACAATCAAAATGTAGTATGTGGGCGAATCAACGCAAATAATCCTGCTGACGTGGCAAGGAATATTAACTTTACAGGCTCAAATGTTACGCTGACTTTAGGGGGAACTACCCTTGATTTGAGAGGGACAAATATTACTATCAATGAAGGCACCTCTACGCTGGATTTTAGCAATAACGGAAATATCACCATAGAAGTAGGAACAACGACTAAAACTATTCCTAATTTTTTATTTTCTAATATAGACCCGACGGCACGTACAGTTACAGTAAATAGCTCAACAGGAACCGAAACAATTACTTTCAAAGAAATTACGGTAAAAAAACAGAGTATAGTATTCAATGGGACTTCTCCCAAAATTTTTAGTGGTAATCTTACTTTTGAAAATAATGTCAATGCAACTTTTAATGGTAGTGCAGTTACCAGCAATAATAGATTTGATGGTTTAGTAAGTTTTTGGCTCAATAACAATGTGAATTTTAATTGTGGTGCAAACTTTAACCAGAATGTAACTTTTGGGGACAATGCAGGAGCGGGTATTAATGCCTCTGTTGCCTTTAACGGAGATGTAGATTTTTCTACTGCCTCAGCAGGAACTTTGCTTTTCATAGGCAGAAATGGTGTATTTACTTTTGCAGGAGTGAATACATTTAAAAATGTAGAGGTAGATGAAAACACACTTGTTACTTTTAGCGATAATAACAGTACTTTTGATAATTTGACTTTAAATAGATACGACATAATCAGATTTGCAGGTGGTCAGACTACAGTAATTAATAATCTTTTAAATGCAATTGTGGACTGCCAATCTTGGATAAGTCTTAGCTCCAACATCAATGGAGTAAGAGCTAACCTGAACTTTACTCAAAATCAACTTTGGCAATATGTAATAATAAAAGACATTAATGCCACAGGTACAGGTGCTGTAACTGCAGAGTTTAGTTCTGATATTGGTAACAACCTGAATATAAGTTTTCCGAGTGCTATCATGCCAAGAGATTTTTATTGGATTGGGGGAAGTGGAAACTGGACAGACGGTGCTAAGTGGTCTTTTAGTGATGGGGGACCTGCCTCTGGCTGCATTCCTACACCCAATGACAATGTTTTTTTTACAGATAATTCTTTCCCTTCTGGTGGGATTTGTACGGTAAATAGATATGTTGTTTTTTGTAGGAATATGACTTGGCAAAATAATACAAGAGCAGGAACAATTGCTGGGAATACAAACACTATTATCCAAATATATGGCTCTTTGGAATGGAATGGGATGCAAACTACGAACAACTTTGCAGGAAGGTTAGAGTTTTTGGGTTCTTCTGTTACGACTACTAAAACCATTACCACCAAAGGAACTCGCTTTTTTGGCAATTTATTATTCAATAATAACGACACTTGGGTCTTGCAAGATGATGCTAATATTGACAATGGTGCCAATGGAAGATTGACTTTGCAATACGGTACTTTGAATGCAAACAACAGAAACATCAATATAGAAGGGGACTGGCTAATCAGTACTCCAGCCCCAAGTTCCAGTCTGCCCCAAGCTACTTTTATTGCTGGTACAGGAACAGTAACTTTTGACGGTAAAGGCAATAATCAAGTCATTAGAGTTCCTGAACCCCCAGCAGCGAGTTGTACGGAGTGTAGCTGTAGTACCAGCCCTTTTTATCATCTTATAATTGACAAATCCACAACAACTCCCGGGAAACTCCTTACGCTCAACTCAGGAATTAGTATTGCTGGAAACTTTACCATTCTCAATGGAGATGTAGTTGATAATGGATTTCAAATCAGAGGAAACGCCACAGGAACTTTTACTATGGCAAATAACACCGCTTTGCGTCTTGGAAGTACCTCTACTGCCACTGTATTTCCCTCTTGCTTTACTAATATTAACGTGAATTATTTTACATTTTCTTGAATAAATACAATTTGTTTGTCCTCTAATTTTTGTGGATATGCTTTTATGTTTGGTGTTTTTTCCAAAAATGTATAAGCAATTAAGCCTGCCAGCAAATTAATAAGAAAATTTTTAGGGCTTCTGTGCCTTGAATGTTCTATATTTAGTTGATTTTTAAGTACATCGAAAGCAGTTTCTATCAATCCTCTATGCCTTAAATAATAGGCTTGTGGTTCTGTTAATACTTGATTTTTCTTCATATTAGCTCTTAACTTAGTGATTAAGTGCAAGTTTCTTTCTGCAAATTCTTCTTTTAGTGCAGTAATAT
>NZ_FONY01000001.1 GCF_900113045.1 Thermoflexibacter ruber | reverse complement strand
GCTAACATCTGGATAAACGCAACCCTTGCGTTTATTTTTAAAAACTTGCGTTTATTTCCGCTTTATCAGCAGGCTTATCCAACATGATAAAACTCTCCGCAATGATTTCTGTTACGTATTTTTTATTGCTTTCCTTATCTTCATAAGAGCGGGTTTTGATTTTCCCTTCCAAATAAATCGTACTGCCTTTCTTCAGATACTTCCCAGCCAAGTCTGCCAGACTTCGCCAAGCTACTATATTATGCCATTCTGTTTCGCTTTGTACGTTCCCTTCCTTATCTCTATAACTTTCCGTAGTGGCTAAGGAAAATTTAGCCACTGTAATGCCTCCTTCCAACATCTGCACCTCTGGCTCTTTGCCTAAGTTGCCTATCAGCATTACTTTGTTAAGTCCACGCATCTATAATTTATTTTTTTGTTTTGCGAATTAAAAAATTTGTTTTCAAATATCCAAATTATCTAACGGACTTTTTATTTGGTCAAAGCCCTTGGTTGTTACGTGTGTATAAACTTCTGTAGTTTTCGTACTTTCATGTCCAAGTAAAACCTGAATATAACGCAAATCAGTGCCATTTTCCAAGAGATGCGTTGCAAAACTATGGCGTAAGGTATGCACGCTTACTTTCTTTTTTATACCTACTTTTTTGCATATTTCTTGGAAAAATGCTTGTATGCTCCTTGCGGAGTATCTACCTCCTTCTTGCCCTTCAAACAGGTATTCCTTAGGCTTGTATGCCTTGAAATAAGTCCGCAATAGGTCAAGTGTTTTCGTAGAAAGCAAGGTATAGCGGTCTTTTTTGCCCTTGCTTTGCTCTATTCTGATTTGCTTTCTTTCAGAGTCTATATCTTTGATTTTGAGGTTAATAAGCTCGCTTATCCGCAACCCTGCGGAGTAGATAACCGTCAGGATTGCCTTGTGTTTGAGGTTGGTGCTTGCTTTCAAAATTGCTGAAACTTCTTCCATACTAAGTACAGTGGGCAGAGCTTTTTCCTTGTTAGGACGTTCTAAAAAATAAAACTTGCGTTGCCCACCCAATACTCTTTCATAGTAAAACTTAATCGCATTAATTGCTTGATTTTGAGTAGAAGCAGACACCTTGCGGTCTATCACCAAGTACCTGCAAAAAGCAATGATTTTCTCCTCATCAATTTTATCTATTTCTACGGTAGGATAGTGGTTGATAAACTCCTCAAAAAGGCTTTTGTATGCTTTGATAGTACGCTCGCTATACCGCAATTCTTTGAGTTTCAAAATCATACTTTCAGGGCAGGAGCGATAGTTGGGTACATCATATTCCGTTTTGCGGGCTACTTTGCTTGTATCAGTCTTTTCTTCTTCGTAATGAAAATTCAACCCTTCATTTTTTACAATCGCCTGAATTTGAGCCAATAACTTATCAGAAAAAGGAATTGTCCACCATTTGTTTTTGCTATCCCAAGACCAAAAAGGCATTTTCTTAATCGCCAACGTCAATGCTTTATTAAAGCTAAAAATGAGTCTTAGCCTATTGGTTTGTGTCTTTATGACCAAAACATCTTTCGCATCTATTTTTTGAGTAGTTTCCTTTCCTGTTTTTACTTCTATTTCTTGGTGAATCGTAATGTTGCAAATCCTATCTTTGAAATATTCTTTGATAAGCTCCAAGTTATCAGGGTAGTTAGGAATGAGCCAAACCTTTTGTGCCTTGTCAAATTTAGAAAATCGCAAAGTCAAGATAAATTTGGTATCTAATTCATTTTTAGGAAGTTTTAAAATTATTTTCCTGCCTATCACTTCTACTAAAACCGAAGAGACTTTGGGCAGGTTTACTTCTTCTTTTGGGACAGTTGCAGCAGGTTTAGACTTTTCTTCTGTTTGGGTTTCTGCCTTTTCAGGTTTGTCCACGATTATATCGGGGAAAAGCGATTTTAGTTTTCCAAACGCCTCTTTGGTATAAGGAATATGCCAAGCCTTGTGCGTTTTGCTCCACTTCGCCCCTTCCACTTGGCGAAGTAAAGTGATAAACTCCTGATTGTAAGGGAAATCTACTTTGATTCTTGTTTCTTCCCTGTGAATAATTTTGGTAGCTTTTATCATAATACCTGCGTTTATTCCGATATTCCGACTGATAAACGAAGTAAAATTAGCATAAAAAACAAAAAATCCAAGCCATTTGCGACTTGGATTTGGTTTAATACGCTTTTATGCCTAATACATCAAATAAAAAGGCATATTCTAAGGCGATTTCTTTCAAGGCTTCAAACCTGCCCGATGCTCCTCCATGCCCTGCTTCCATATTGGTTTTCAGCACCAAAAGGTTGTTGTCTGTTTTCAAAGTGCGGAGCTTGGCTACCCACTTGGCAGGCTCCCAATACTGCACTTGGGAGTCATGCAAGCCTGTGGTTACGAGCATATTAGGATAGGCTTTTGCCTCTACATTATCATAAGGAGAGTAGGAAAGCATGTAGTCATAGTATTGTTTTTCCTTTGGATTGCCCCATTCATCAAACTCTCCTGTGGTGAGCGGAATAGACTCGTCCAGCATGGTAGTAACCACATCTACAAAAGGCACGTCTGCTACGATTGCCTTGTAAAGGTCAGGGCGTAGATTGACCACCGCTCCCATGAGCAAACCTCCTGCACTTCCACCACTTGCAACCAATTTATCAGCAGAAGTATATTTTTCCTTGATGAGGTGTTCAGAGCAAGCGATAAAGTCAGTAAAGGTATTTTTCTTTTTCAAAAGTTTGCCATCTTCGTACCACTGTCTGCCCATTTCTTCGCCGCCTCTGATGTGGCAAATCGCATAGATAAAACCTCTGTCCAACAAACTCAAGCGCACCGAGCTAAAACTTGCATCTAAAGAATAACCATAAGAGCCATACCCGTATTGATAAAGCGGAGCCGTTCCGTCTTTGGGCGTGCCTTTTTTATACACCAAAGAAATAGGAATTTTGGTGCCGTCTTGGGCAGTGGCATAAATTCTTTCTGCTTGGTAGTTCTCAGGTTTGAATGTGCCACCCACTACTTCCTGCTGTTTGAGCAGGGTTTTCTCTTTAGTGTCCATGTTGTAGTCAAAAGTGGAACTTGGGGTAGTCAGGGAAGTATAGCCGTAGCGCAAGATATTGGTATCAAAATCTAAATTTATTCCTGTACCTGCGGCATAAGTTGGCTCACCAAAGTCGACATAGTGTTCTGTTTTGTCGTTTTTGATAATTCGTAGGTGCATCAAACCTTCTTTTCTTTCTTCTAAGACCAAAAAGTTTTTAAAAACTTCAAAACCTTCCAACAGCACTTCCTTTCTATGGGCAATGACTTCTTTCCATTTTGCCTTGTCCGCAGTTTGGTTTTCTGCTACTTCCATGAGTCGGAAGTTTTTAGCCTGCCAGTTGGTGCGGATGTAAAACTTATCGCCTACGTGGTCTATGCCGTATTCGTGTTCTCTTTCTCTTTTCAAAAAAAGTTTGAATTTTTCATTGGGCTTGCTTGCGTCTAAGATTTGGGCTTCGGTAGTCAGCGTACTGCTGGACGCAATCACCATATATTTCTTTGACTTGGTGCGATATACACCTACATTGAACGTTTCATCTTTTTCCTCAAAAATGAGTTCATCTTTGGCGGGGTCTGAGCCAAGTACGTGCTTGTAGATTTGGTAGGAACGCAAGGTTTGCAAGTCTTGGCGCGCATAAAAAATGGTTTTGTTGTCATTTGCCCAAGCGATATTTCCTGTGATATTAGGAATTACGTCTTGCAAGGTTTCGCCTGTGGTTAAGTTTTTGAAATACAAGGTATAAATCCTGCGACTTACTGTATCAGTAGAATAAGCTAAAATATCTTGATTGTAAGACACTTGCATTCCGCCTACGGCAAAATAGGCATGTCCTTTGGCAAGTTCATTTCCGTCTATCATCACTTCTTCTTGGGCTTGCAAAGAGCCTTTTTTGCGGCAGTAAATCGCATATTCCTTGCCCGTTTCATAGCGTACATAGTAGTAGTAATCATCTAACTTATAAGGCACAGACTCGTCTTGTTCTTTGATTCTGCCCTTCATTTCTGCAAAAAGTTTCTCTTGGGTTTCCTTGGTATGCCCAAGTACGGTATCTAAGTAAGCATTTTCTGCTTTCAGATACTCAATCACCTCGGGGTTTTCTCTTTCATTGAGCCAGTAATAGTTGTCTATGCGTTTGTGTCCATGAATTTCCAATTCTTTAGGGACAATTTTCGCTTTGGGAGGAGTAGCTGTCATGCGTTTAAGTTCTTTATTTTGGTTGTGTTGGTTTTCCTGACCGCAGGAATAAAGCAACAAAGTTAGCAAAAATAGATTTGCTAAGAGAAAAATGGTGTTTGGGAGTTTCATGTTATTTGTTTTTTTAAGTGAGAATGAAGTATAATTTTCAACAAAGTTATCATTTTTTGTTACTCTACCCAGTATTTACCTACTCCTTACCTTCTTTATACTCATACTTAAAACTTTTCCCTGCTATATTTCTGTAGCCCTCAAAAATGGGAGTGGGGAGGTTTTCTTTTTCTTCTATTTCTGTATCGGCTTTGATATTTTTATAAGAAAAAGCACAAATGCTCCCAACTGCCGCCCCCAAAAGATGCGACTCGAAGGAAACGCCTGAACCTGCTGGGAACAAGCCAGTTATCATGCCTCCATACAAAAAAGCGACTGCTATGGCAACAGCAATGGATTTGAGGTCGCGCCGAAAAATGCCACTAAAAAAGAGAAAAGCCGCAAAGCCGTATATCAAGCCGCTTGAGCCTATGTGATACGAAGGACGCGCAAAAAGCCAAACGCTCATGCCCGTTAAGAGATAGATATACAGAAAAACTTTTTTAGCCAACAAGGGATAGAAAAACAAAATCCCTCCACCTAAGATAATGAAGGGAACGGTATTGGAAAATAAGTGGAAAAAATCTCCATGCACTAAGGGCGAGGTAAAAACACCAATAATGCCAAAAAAAGAGCGAGGGTACAAACCCAAAGTGTAGATAAAAGAGGTATTGGTGTAATACTCGTACAGTTTAACTATCCACAAAACCAAGGCACCCAAAGAGGCTATGCCAAAACTGCGAGATAATTTCATACTCTATTTTTGAGTTTTAAACAAAGAGTCGACAAATTCTTTGCGGTTAAATATCTGCAAGTCATCTATTTTCTCACCTACACCTATGTACTTGACAGGAATCTTAAATTGGTCGGAGATACCTATGACCACCCCTCCTTTGGCTGTGCCGTCTAACTTCGTAATTGCCAATGCAGTAACCTCTGTTGCTTGGGTAAACTCTTTGGCTTGGATAAAGGCATTTTGTCCTGTGCTTCCGTCTAACACCAATAAAACCTCATGAGGCACATCGTCGGCGACCTTTTGCATCACCCTTTTGATTTTAGCAAGCTCGTTCATCAGCCCCACTTTGGTGTGCAATCTTCCTGCGGTATCCACTATCACTACGTCTGCATTCATTTCTACGCCTTTTTTTACTGCATCATACGCCACAGAAGCGGGGTCAGTATTCATGCCATGCTCTATCACGGGTACGCCTACGCGCTGACCCCAAAGTTTGAGTTGCTCTACGGCTGCTGCCCGAAAAGTATCTCCTGCGCCTAAAACCACCTTATTCCCCCTTTTTAGAAACTGTGCCGCCAGCTTGCCAATAGTAGTAGTCTTTCCCACCCCATTCACCCCTACGACCATGATGACATAAGGCTTTTTCACCTCTGGCACGAGGAAGTCTTCCAAATCTTGGGTCTTATTTTCCATCAGCAAGGCAATGACCTCTTCCCTTAGAATACGCTCTAACTCTGAGGTATTCAAGTACTTATCTTTTGCCACACGTGCTTCTATCCTCTTGATAATTTTCAAAGTGGTATCTACCCCTACATCAGAAGAAATCAAGATTTCCTCTAACTCGTCCAGTACCTCGTCGTCCACCTTAGACTTCCCTACGATAGCCCTGCTGAGTTTGCTAAATAAATTTTGATTAGTTTTTTCTAATCCTTTGTCTAAGGATTCTTTTTTTTCCTTAGTGAAAAAGTCAAAAATACCCATATAAAAGTAGTTATCAGGCAAAAATAAAAAAAGTCCCTCAAAAATAGGGACTTTACTATAAAAAACACATAAAATCTTTGTGCTAAAAATTAGTTTCCGCTCAATGCTTTCTTTGCGTCTTCCTCAAGCATAATTTCCTCCTTGAAAGTGTAAGCACCTGTCTTAGGTGATTTCACCGCCCTGATAACCTTAGCGTATTTAGCGCCGCCTTCTTTTTTCAATGTCGCAACTACTTTCTTTGCCATAGTCTAAAAAAGTTTTACTTTATTTCCTTGTGAATAGTGTATTTTTTCAAGACAGGGTTGTATTTCTTCAACTCCAGTCTTTCTGTGGTATTTTTCCTATTTTTAGTAGTGATATACCTTGACATTCCTGGTAAGCCTGAGTTTTTGTGTTCAGTACATTCCAAAATTACCTGAATTCTATTGCCTTTCTTTGCCATGATTTATCCAAAATTAAATCGTTAAAAATGAATGATTTAGGATTCAAAAAATTACCATTTTTTGATAAGTCCATTATCTTTTGCTTCTTTCAAAACAGCAGTGATACCTTTCTTGTTGATGGTTTTCAAAGCTGAGGTGCTTACTTTCAAAGTAATCCACTTGTCTTCTTCAGGAATGTAAAAACGCTTTTTGTGCAAATTAGGAGCAAAGGTGCGTTTTGTTTTATTATTTGAGTGCGAAACATTATTCCCTACTTGTGCTTTTTTCCCTGTTAATTCACAAACTTTCATGATTTGAGCTATGATTAGATGATACCTATATACCTTGCAAAAATGTTATTTTCCTTAAATGGACTGCAAAGGTAGGAATAATTTGCATATTTTCAAATCATAGCATTAATTTTTTCCTATTTTTACGGAAGAAATACTGAAAAGAATTAGCATGAAAATTTTACATACTGCCGACTGGCACTTAGGGCATTACCTCAAAGGGCAGGAAAATATGCGACTCGAGGAGCATAACCTCTTTTTAAGCTGGTTGTTAGATACAATTGAAAATGAGCAAATTGACTTATTGCTCATCGCGGGGGATATATTTGACTCGGCTAATCCACCCCATTGGGCAGAGGAGCAGTATTATCGCTTTCTGGCAAATGTCCGCCAAACGGCTTGCAAAAACGTGCTTATCATTGGCGGTAATCACGACTCGCCTACCAACCTGAATGCCCCCAAAGAAATTCTTAAATTCTTAGATGTGTATGTCGTAGGCAAAGCAAGTGATAATCTGCAAGATGAAATCGTGAGTATCAAACATCAAAATCATACAGAACTGGTGATATGCGCTGTACCTTTTCTAAGAGATAGCGATATTCGCAAGGCAATGAGTACAGAAAATATTACTGAAACAGAAAGACGCATCAAAGAGGGAATTATTCAGCACTATCACCAAGTAGCAAGTTTGGTCGCAGATTACAAAAAAGAGGGTATTCCCATTTTGGCAACAGGGCATCTCTACGCCGCAAAAAGCCAAACCTCTGATAGTGAGAAAGAAATACACATAGGCAATCAAGGACAGATAGAAGTAGAAAAACTCCCCAGCATTTTTGATTATATTGCTTTGGGGCATATTCATCGTCCTCAAAAAGTAGGAGGACATCAGCACATTCGCTATTCAGGCTCGCCTATTCCTCTGAGCTTCAGCGAGTACAACGACAGAAAACAAGTAATTATTTTAGAGATAGATACTCATGGACTTACTTCTTTGCAAGAAATCGAAGTTCCTTTATCTCGCCCTCTGTTGAGTTTCAAGGGTTCGTTTGCGGAAGTAGAAAAGGAAATTTTAAGTTATGAGCAAAAAAATCCTTTGAATGCATGGGCAGAGGTCAAGGTAGTGTTACAAGAATATGCAAACGGTTTAGGCGAAAAAATCCACGCCTTAGGCAAGGAAAAAGGCATAGATATTTTGAAAGTAAACATAGAATATGATAGGACACATTTGCCGAGTAGTGAGCCAAGTATTCAACAATCTCTAAGTGAACTTACTCCCTTAGAAGTATTTAGGCAAAAATGTGAGCAGAAAAACATTAATTTAGCAAACGAAGATTACAAAGAAGTATTGGAGGCTTTCCAACTGCTTTTAGAGGAAGTAGAAGGTCAAGAAGAATAGCCTCATGGATTCCTGATTTGTCCGTTGCTTCTGACTATCCACTTATACGAGGTAATCTCAGCCAAAGCCATAGGACCGCGTGCGTGAAGTTTTTGGGTGCTAATGCCTATTTCTGCCCCTAAGCCAAATTGGGCACCGTCTGTAAATGCAGTGGAAGTATTGGCATAGACTACCGCTGCATCTACGGCTTTTAAAAACTGGCTAATAACTTGTTCATTTTCACTAATAATAGCTTCGCTATGTTTGGAACTATACTGGGCGATATGGTCTAAGGCTTCTGAAAAGCTACCCACGGTTTTGATAGACATTTTATACGCCAAAAATTCTGTCCCAAAATGCTCAGGCTGTGCTTGGTGAAGTAGATTAGAAGGATAAGATGAGTTTTTTAATATTTCAAAAGCCTGTTCATCTGCAAAAATCTCTACTTGGTGGGTGGCAAGCGGAGCAACTAACATAGATAAATCTGCCAAGCGGCTTTGATGAATCACAAAACAATCTAAGGCATTGCAAACGCTCACCCTGCGCGTTTTGGCATTGTGAATAATTTTTTTCCCTTTCTCTACGTCCCCACTTTCATCAAAATAGGTATGCACAATTCCTGCTCCTGTTTCTATCACAGGCACTTTTGAGTTTTTTCTCACAAAATCAATGAGTTGCTGGCTTCCTCTCGGAATGATAACATCTACATAACCCACCGCATTGAGCAAGGCAGCGGTAGCTTCTCTTTCTGGAGGCAGGAGCTGAACAATATTTCTACTAACGCCATGTTTATCAAGTGCTTGATGAATGATATGGATAATGGCTGTATTAGAAAAATGAGCATCGCTTCCTCCTTTGAGTATGCTTACGTTTCCTGCTTTGAGGCAAAGTGCAAAAACATCAAAAGTTACGTTAGGGCGCGCCTCATAAATCACCCCAATTACCCCCAAAGGAACGCTTACTTTTTGCAAATGAAGCCCATTAGGCAAATTTTTTTCTTCTATCAACTTTCCTAATGGAGAAGCTAATTGGCTCACGTTCCGCATCTCTCGGGCAATTCCCTCTATGCGTGAGTGCGTTAGTTGCAGTCGGTCGTACTTGGGGTCAGCCTTGTCCATGCGGGCTAAATCTTTGGCATTCTCCGCTAAGATAAAATCACTTTGCTGAACTGCCAAATCAGCTACTTCATTGATTATTAAGTTGATAATATTTTTTTCTATCAAATTGAGTTGGCGGCTTGCTTGTTGCGCCTGCTTAAAAACCTGCTCCAAAGACATAATTTTGAGGTATTTTTTTGAGGTATTTTTCACTTGCTTTTGGCAATATTAGAGGGCAAAGTTTTAATTTCAAAATCAAATACTGATTTCTCATTTTCTTTTCTATAAATTTGCGTCTTGTAAAAAGAAAAGGGATTAAATTCACCATTAAAATATGACATTATTGGACTTTGAAAAACCAATTGCAGAGTTAGAAGCACGCTTGGCAGAAATGAAACAACAGTTGGGCGATAAGCACGATGCCGATTCAGAATCTGCATTGAAAGTTGTTGAGAACAAAATTTTGCAACTCAAAATAGAAACCTATCAAAATTTGACCCCTTGGCAACGCGTTCAGCTTTCTCGCCACCCTGAGCGTCCTTATACCTTAGACTACATATATAGCATCACTAAAGACTTCATAGAATTATTTGGCGACCGTACCGTAAAAGACGACAAGGCAATGGTGGGCGGTTTTGGAACGATAGATGGGCAAACTTTCATGCTGATAGGTCAGCAAAAAGGACGCAATACCAAAGAGCGTCAGTTCCGTAACTTTGGCATGGCAAACCCCGAAGGCTATCGCAAGGCATTGAGGCTAATGAAGTTAGCAGAAAAATTTGATAAGCCTATTGTTACCTTTATAGATACACCAGGAGCCTATCCCGGCATAGAAGCAGAGGAAAGAGGGCAAGCAGAGGCGATAGCACGCAACTTGAAAGAAATGTTTATGCTCAAAGTGCCTGTGATTTGCATAGTCATAGGAGAGGGCGCATCGGGAGGTGCTTTGGGCATTGCGATAGGGGACAGAGTTTTGATGTTAGAAAATACTTGGTATTCAGTGATTTCCCCAGAAAACTGCTCTACTATTCTTTGGAGAAGTTGGAACTTCAAAGAGCAAGCGGCTGCCGCCATGAAACTCACCGCCAAAGATATGCTTGCTTTCAAATTGATTGATGGCATCATAGAAGAACCGCTTGGCGGGGCGCATACCAACAAAGAAGCGACTGCCAACGCAGTGAAACAAGCTATTTTGGCTTATCATTCCGAACTTGCGCAAATGAGTGTGGCAGAACGCATAGACAAGCGAATAGAAAAGTTTGGAAGCATGGGTTTGGTGATTGAGTAAAATATTCCTCATAAGAATTTTGACACACATTAGATGAATCTCAAAAGTATCTCTGGGGCATAGGCAGTGTTTAAGATTATGAAAGCAATTTATCTTTTATTTTTTTATGTTTTACTGATATCATTTTGGTCTTGTCAATCAGAAAACTCACTTAACTCGACAAGCTATCAGGGAAAAGCCTTCCGATATTTTTGGGGCAATGCGATTGATGTGGATAAGTTTGATTTCAAACTTATGGTAGAAAATCAACATGATAACTTGCAAAAATACCAGTATTATTTGACCGACTCAGTAGGCAATCTGCTTAAACTGATGATGGATATAGAGGTAAAAGACAGCATTTTACTAATGACAGTAGGTGATTACAAGCCTAACGTACAGCGTAGGTTAGTAGGAAGTAAAGTGTTCTATATGGGGAAAAAACAAATTACTATTAGTAAATTTAAACGAACTGAGTTGGACGAAAATAAAGATGATGCTGTATTTATCGCCAAGGCGTATGGGGTAGTCAATATGCTTTCATATAGTCAAAAGAATAGAGTAATATACACCATTCGCTCCGATAAAAGCGTAGAAAACTTATTTGCAGAGATAAATCGCTTTTTGGAAAAAGATACTGCTGGTTTTTATTACCAATCTCAAAAATAGCATCAAAAGTAGTGTATAATGTACCTATGTGATTAAAAAATTGTAATTTTAAAGGCTTATTTGAAATTTACAATTCTAAAAATTAATAATTTCTCATTCAGTCATGTCTAAAGTCTTAAGCCTCATTTTCACAGAGGATTTCTTTGCGGGTTGTATCTTACAAGATGGTCAAATTCAGCTATTAGAAGTAGAGGGCTTTCAGCTATTACCTTTATATTTTGAGGTAAAAAATGACAGTTTGATTTATCCCATTAGCAAAAATGAGTTTGAAACCGCTCAGGGACGTACTGTTTTTGGCAATTACTTCCAACAAATAGACGGAAACACCACTTTTTCTTTGTATGGTAGTCATTATGCCTTAGTTACGATTATTACGCACCTCTTAGACCGCATGAAAGAGAAATACAAGGAATTGACAGGAAATTATCATGCGGAACAGCTTATCCCTGTTATTTTAACCCTTCCCATAAATAGTAGCGGTAGGGCAAAAGACCGCTTAAAAGACTTTATCAACAAAAGAGGCTTTAAGATAGTACAAGAAACAAGCCTTTCTAAGGCAATTAAATTAAATTATAATAATTTCTCCAAAATAGCAGTAATAGATGCGCTTGGTAAGACATACATAGAATTTGCTACCATCAGCGACAACGACCAATACAGTGAAAAAATTTATGAGTTTGATGAAGCAGGAGAAAGAGAGATAATTGCTAAAGCTCTGTTTTACAAAGCCTTAGAAAACTCCTTTTCTGCATTGGTACACGATGAGCAAAGCAAAGAAAATGAGTTAAAAAGATATATTCCCATAGCAAGAGAATGGATAAATACCCTCAAACTTAAACAAGAGGTCAATGTGCATCTGACTTTTCCTGATGGCTATGCTGGCAGTGCATTTTTGACTAAAAGAGAGGCAGATGACTTGCTCATAGATACTACTTTGATTTTAAACAAAATCAGGACTTTACAAGACAGAGTTCAGGCTGGTGTATCGCCTCAACGCATTATCTTGTTAGGCGAAAAACTCCATAATTTTGCCTTGCTGACCGCACTCCAACAGCAGTTTGGTGGAGATAAAATCTTCCAACTCACTGAAGATGTAAAGGCAGTCCAAGAAGCCGCAGCAGGAGTACTGCTGCTCTACCAAAAACAATTCCAAGACAGTGCTTCCACCCAAATACAAAAACTTATCAGCGAACACATTAGTAAATATTTAAGCATTTCTGATACTAAGCGGCTTGAGTGGATTAGTATAGCTACTAAATCAGGTATTTCAGAGGTTCAGGTAGATGAATGGATAAGCAGAGAAAGCCAAAAATTGAGAGTAGTCAAAATACTTGGCTTAGAGCAAATTACCCAATTAGAGGAAGTTCAACACCCTAAGCTTGGGAGGGTGGCTCGCAAAATAATGAAAGAGCAATATGCCTCTGACAAATACGAAAGAACTAAGTTTTTTAATGAGTGTAAAGCTATCTCCCAGCTCGACCACCCTCATATAGCTAAAGTAGTGAGTATGAGCGAAGAGAACGAACCCAAACTGTATTATACGGCAGAGTACATAGAAGGAAAAATGCTTTCTACGGCGATGCCTCTGAGCAAAACCAATATCAAACGCTATGCCCTCCAACTTTTAGATGCCTTGCACTATATTCATTCTCGCGATATTTGGTATAAAACCTTGAAACCCAAAAACATCATCATTGTCCCTACTAACGATACCTGTAAATTAGTCGCTTCGGGTTTAGAACTTACTGATAATATCAAGCAACGCCAGCGTCAAAACATCAAAGATTTTGGCTTAATTCTTTTGGAAATGTTTACAGGAAAAACGGCTTATCAGGCTATAGCCCAAGTAAGCGATGAGAAATGGGCAGACATTATCAAAAAGACCTCTACAGGGAGTGCGGCAGAAACATACAAAGAGGTTTATGAGATTATTAGAGATATAGAAGAAATGGACAAAGTAAAAACAAACACTACCAATTTTACTTTTCCAATTAAAAAAATACTTATATGGCTCACCTTGTTTGTGGGACTTTTTTTGGCTTTTGTATTTTTAAAAGATAAATTGCTACACTTACTTTCGTATTCAAATCCCCCTGATGTACCACAGATGAGAGACTTACCCAATATTCAAAAGAGATTTACAGGAAAACTGCGCTTACCTAATAAAAAAAAAATAGACATTTGGCTTACTATCAAAGACTTAAAACCTATGAATGAGAATAAAGCTGTATTTGTGTACTCTGTTAGGATAGACTCGGCAGGAGGCGATATACGTTTTTATCGTGAGCCAGAGAAGATAGGCGAACTATTGCTGGTTGATAAAAAATTAAAATTGCAAAGTCCTACATTTGCAGACTGGGAATATGAACAAGATACGCGAGGCAAAGTAAGTTTAAAATCGCTGAATATAGAAGATTTGTATTTGGATTGACTTAAATCTTTATTATACTCACAACTGACAGGTTTGTAAACCTGTCAGTTGTAAAGAACGGATACCCCAATTACTATTTCATTTTTCTTACAAAACTTCAAACTATGACAAAGCAAGTCGAGCAGGGTATAAAAAGGCTATTGGCTTTGTATGCTTCTGAAAATATCTGCCATGATGAAATGTGGGAAAATGGAAGCGTTAAACCTCATTGGCACAGTTTAATAGCTTATATGCAAGGCTTGGGCAAGCAAGAACTTACCCAAAGGCACGAGGACATCAAAAAAATACTCAGAGAGAATGGCGTAAGCTACAATATCTACGATGACCCCCAAGGTATGAATCGCCCTTGGCAACTCGACCCTATTCCTTTGATAGTAAGCAAAGAGGATTGGGAAGTTACAGAAAAAGGACTAAAACAAAGGGCAGAGTTACTCAATCTCATTTTGAAAGATATTTACGGTGAGCAGCAACTTATCAGGAAAGGTTTTTTACCTTTAGAATTGATTTACAATCATATAGGTTTTCTTAGACCCTGTTTTCAACTTTTTAAAAATCAGGCTTACCCTTTGACTTTTTATGCCGCAGATACCGCAAAAACTGCTGACGGAAGACGCTGGGTCTTAGGAGATAGGACACAAGCTCCCTCTGGGATAGGCTACGCCTTGGAGAATCGCTCCGTTATGAACAAGGTCATGCCCGAGTTTTTCCAGAACCAGCATATCAAAAAACTATCTCATTTCATTGATATACTCCAAAATACACTTTTTGATTTAGCTCCCCAACACAAAGAAAATCCACGTATCGTACTGCTTACGCCGGGAGAGAGAAATGAGGCTTATTTCGAGCATGCTTACTTAGCCTCTTTTTTAGGTTATACCTTAGTACAGGGACAGGATTTGATGGTAAAAGATGAGATGGTTTGGCTCAAAACTCTGGGAGGTTTGGAGCAGGTTGATGTAATTTGGAGAAGGGTAGATGATGCCTTTTGCGACCCCTTGGACTTGCGGGCTGATTCGCACTTGGGTATAGCTGGCTTAGTTACAGCCCTTAGGAAAGGAAATGTATCAGTAGTTAATATATTGGGAAGCAATGTCTTAGAAAACTCTGCTTTGATGGCTTTTCTACCCAATATTTGTCGTTTTTACTTTGGAGAAGATTTGATTTTCCCTTCTGTAGCGACTTGGTGGTGCGGACAAGAAAAAGAAAAACAATACGTATTGGAAAATTTGGAGCATTTAGTTATTAAAACGATTTATCCGCAAGGGAGTACTAATGCTATTTTTGGAAATAAACTCAGCAAAGAAGCCTTAGAAACGTGGAGAACCAAGATTAAAGCCAAACCTTACTTATACTTAGCCCAAGAGCAGTTAGAGTTTATTTCTACGCCCTCTTTTTTCAACCAGCAGTTAGAGCCTCGCCACGCCGTTTGGCGGTGTTTTCTGCTTGGAAATCAAAAAAATGGCTATACAGTGATGGCTGGTGGACTGACGCGCTCTGCGGCAGAGAGGAACAACCTCATTATCTCCAATCAAAAAGGAGGTATTAGCAAAGATACTTGGGTAATTAGTTCAGAATCCGAAGCACAAATGCGTCCACTCAGAATACATATTCACCAGCAAAACACCACAATTTCAAGTCGTTATGCAGAAAATCTTTTCTGGGTAGGACGATATGCAGAAAGAGCAAAACTGTCTGCACGATTGTTGAAAATTGTTATTCAAAAATACAATGAAACACAGTTAAGTAAAAGAAAATCAGATAAAAAACTACTCTATAACCTGCTTTGCGCCCTTACTCAGTTCACCATGACCTACCCAGGTTTCATAGGGGACGGAAGCAAGGCTCGCTTGCAAAAGCCAGAAAAAGAATTACTTGCCGTAGCTATAGATTCTTCTAAAAGTGGCAGTGTGGCTTCCGTAGTGCAGTACCTCATGCGAGCAGTTTACGCCATCAGAAACTGCTGGTCAGCGGATACTTGGCGAATTTTAGACCAAATAGATGACTATTGGAAAATGCTCTCTCAACTTCCAGAACTAAACCTTCGTAACATACAAATGGCTCTTGACCAGTTGATTACACATCTTGCCGCTTTTGCAGGTTTTAACAAAGAAATTCTCAATCGGAAGTACGAGCTACCCTTGTTTGAATTGGGAAAGAGAATAGAGTGTGCTTTGCTTTCTATCTCGCTTAGTCGCTCTACTTTGACATTGGTAGAATCCGCAGAAGTGGAGCATGGTTTGATAGAAACTGTTTTAGCTTGCCAAGAGAGTTTGAATACCTATCGCTTTAAGTATCAATCTTATTTGCATTTGCAGACCGTCTTGGATTTACTCTTGCTTGATGGCACACACCCAAGTTCTCTGCTCTATCAGTTGCAAGTCATTCAAAATCATTTAAAATGTCTTCCTAAATTTAATCATTTTCCTAAACTCAACGAGGAAGAGAAGTTGGTATTGGAGGCTCTTTCTATTTTACAACTCTCTGACACTCATTTGTTAGCCTCACATTCTTCAAAAAGTTTCATACGAGAAGACTTAGAAAAATTGCTTTCTAAGATTGCTGATTTGTTGGCTGGAGCTTCTACGGCAATCGTCAGTAGGTACTTCAGCCATGCCCAAATCCAACAACAACTCTCTGGCGTGCAAGAATTGAAGGATTTGTAGGCATTTAATGGGATTAAATATACCCTTGCTCATATTTGCAAAAGCTACAAAAAAATCTCAACTTAGTAAGTAGATAGCAAACTTTTTAACTCCTCAAATGATGACTTCAAGACGCAATTTTTTCAAAAAAGCAGGTGCTATTGGCTCCCTGGCAACGATTTCTCCTGTTTTTGCCAAAGACGTAGAGCAGGAAAGAGTTTTTACGATAAAAAATATAGAAAATGCAGCAAGTAAAGTGCAACACCTTTCCCCCGAAGAAGCTGCAAAAGACGAAGATTTCTGGTACTGGGTGCAAAAAGCCTTTGTCCAATCCCCCAATTTCATCAACTTGGAAAATGGCTACTGCTCTGCCCAGCCTACGGAAACCATGAATGCCTTGTTTAAAAATATCCAATACATCAATGAGTTGCCTTCTTTTTACATGAGAAGAAACCAACAGGCAGACAGAGAGGAAGTAAAAAAGCAGTTAGCAAAGTTAGCAGGAGTTTCCACAGAGGAAATCATGATTACGCGCAATACCACCGAAGCCTTAGAAACTATTATTTTTGGCTTGCAAACTTTGAAAGAAGGCGACGAGGCTATCATGACCAACCAAGATTACGGCAGTATGTTAGAGGCTTTTTACCTCAGAGCAAGGCGTTACGGCTCAAAAAACGTCATCATTTCTCTGCCCCTGCACCCTAAAAGCAATAAGGAAATCGTAGATTGCTATGAAAAAGCCATTACCCCACGTACTAAAGTCATTTTAGTTACGCACATGATAAACTTGACAGGACAGATTTTGCCTGTCAAAGAAATTGCAGAAATGGCTCATGCCAAAGGTGTAGAAATTATTTCCGACTCTGCGCACTCTTTTGCTCACATAGATTTCAAAATACCTGATTTACAATGCGATTACTTTGGTACGAGCCTGCACAAGTGGCTAAGCACCCCACTTGGAGCTGGACTAATGTATATTAAAAGAGAGAAAATCAAGCAAGTATGGGGGCTTTACGGCGAAACAGGTTTTGCTGATGATGACATTCGTAAGTTTGAGCGAATCGGTACGCACCCTTGTTGGACAAATTTGACCATTTCTAATGCCATTCGTTTTCACAACGCTATTGGAGCAAAGAGGAAAGAGGCGCGTTTGCGTTATTTGAAAAATTATTGGGCAGAAAAGTTAAAAAACAATCCTAAAATTATTTTGAATGTTCCTTTGGAGGCGGAGCGTTCTTGTGGCTTGGGCAATGTAGCCGTCAAAGGACTTAGCCCTACCCAATTAGCTGACATACTGTACGATAAGTATAGAATTTTCACCGTAGGCATAGAAACAGAAGCCGTCAAAGGCATCAGAGTAACGCCTCACTTATACACTACTTTGGAAGAATTGGACGCTTTTGTAAGGGCAATGGAAGAAATAGCAAGAACTTCTTAACAAAAAATTAATCAAACCCTATTGCATTATTCGTTTTTTTGCTACCTTTGCACCCGCAAGCACCTACGACCAGCTCCTGTGAACCCCTCCAGGACGGGAACGTAGCAAAGGTAAACGGTTGTAGCGGTGCGATAGGGGCTTGCTTTTTTATTTTTGCTTTCTCATAAACTCCACTACTGCTCTCCTTATATCATTCCGTAAATCATTCTTATCATTGATATTTGGTCGGATAATTTGCCTAATCTCAGGATTTTGCCCTGTCAAGAAATCTAAGTTTGCTTCCTGCCCCGTCATCAAAAAATCAGTAATTGCAATGCGGTAATACTCCTGCTCTTTGATTTTTTTCTTCCCTATTTTCCATTTTTTCTTCTTGGCTTTGATATTGTCGTAGTGTAGAAATCCACCCTTGCCTTGGTTGTTCCTGCCTGTTTCCAAGACCTTTTTTAGCAAACTTCCTTTCATTTCTACCTCTACAATCTGCCCGCCAAAAGGTAAAATTCTTAGCACATCGTATTCCGTAATTTTCCCTTCCAACTTGTCATCTACTCGGATAGACCCACCATTATAGACAGAAGCAAGCGATTGAGGACAAGCACGCAGCATAGCTTTGGCAATCAAGGTAGTAAGATTGGTATGTTTAGTTCGCACACTGCTCTCCAAGCCGTCCAAAGGCTCTTTTGCCTCCATGAGTTCTTGGGTGGGATTTAAACCTATTGCCCGAATGCTTTGGTCTGCTATGACCAACCATTTATCCACTACTTTGGCAGTAGCGGGGTCGTCAGGAATAGCATTATCTATTTTCTTCAGCTCCGAAGTAATCGTAAGATTTTTGGTGTCCAAATCAAAAACAAAGCGGTGAATATAAGCAGTTTTGGCATTGGCATCGGCTTTGCAAATCCTTACATTGCCTACTTTTACGTCCATGTTGTCATGCTCATGTCCTCCTATAATAAGGGCGAGTTGAGGAATTTTTTGGGCTAACTCTCGGTCTTCTTCTATGCTTTGGTGGGTCAGAGCTACTGTAAAATCCGTTTGGTCTTTCAAGAGATTGTACTCCTCCAAAGCCCTATCAAATTGATTTTCCATTTGTACAAAAGGCTTATCTACAGCCAACATCAAACCTATCAAGCCTATCTTTACTTTCCCTGCATGGATAGTGGTATGATTAGGAAAAAACTCTTTTTGCCCATTTTTTTCCCTAAAAAAAGGGGAGATAGGTGCATTAGCGGTTTTATATTTAGCATTGGCTATCACCCATTGGAAAGTAGATTCATTGAGCCTCTCTTGTAACTCGCTCATTTCCAAGTCAAACTCGTGATTCCCAAAAGTTACATAATCTATGCCCATGACGTTCATCACTTCTACCATTTGTTTTCCTTTGATATTTTTGCCTTCGTATTTGAGCGTACCTATGACAGAAGGATTCAAAAAATCTCCTGCTAATACCATAAAAGTATGCGGATTTTGTGCTTTAAGCTGCTTGTAAAGCGTGGCTACTCGTGCCATGCCCCCGACGGTGCCATTGGACAGAGGAGCGATTTCATAGACATCATTGAGTTGGAGAAAAACTACTTCTTGGGTATTTTGTCCGCTAACATTCCAAGAAAGTAAAAGAAGAAATAGAAATAAGTGGATTTTTTTTAAGACTTTCATTTGATTGGAAATATTAAAAACTGTTTGGTTAAACCGTGTCATGAAAAAAATGTTTTCAAGAATGTATGCTTGGTTTATTGACAATTACCTACAAGGATTTATATTTGTACGAAGGTGTTACCTATCGGCAAGGCACATCACTCAGGGATAAAACTTAAATGTATTTATCTGCAAAATTAGTATTATCTGTGTTTTATAGATAAAATAGGCGGTGACAAATTAAACAAGTTAATACAGTAAAAGTAATCTATTGAAAATCACATAGTAATACTCTGTTAGTATTTTCATCATAAGTTATAAAAATCAGGTCGACCTACGAACAGTCGACCTAATTTTTATATAAAAGACAGGAATTTAAAGATTTATTACTTAGCAGAATCTAACTTTTTAGTTTCTTTCCCTCCATGTGCTATGGATTCTCTCATTTCTGTATCTGCCTGTATGTTTTGTAAGCGATAGTAGTCCATGATACCTAAGTTACCGCTTCTAAGGGCTTCTGCAATAGCCAAAGGAATAGTTGCTTCTGCCTCTATTACCATTGCCCTTGCGTTTTGTGCTTTAGCTTTCATTTCTTGTTCTACGGCAACTGCCATGGCTCTGCGTTCTTCTGCTTTTGCCTCAGCTACTTTTAGTTCGGCATTAGCTTGCTCTATCTGGAGTTTTGCCCCAATATTGTCCCCTACGTCTATGTCTGCAATGTCAATAGAAAGAATTTCAAAGGCAGTTCCAGAGTCTAAGCCTTTGGAAAGCACCAGTTTAGAAATTTTATCGGGATTTTCCAATACGTCTTTGTGAGAAGAAGAAGAACCGATAGAAGTTACTATCCCTTCGCCTACCCTTGCTAAAATCGTTTCTTCACCAGCCCCACCGACCAACTGAGCGATGCTTGCCCTTACTGTAACTCTTGCTTTTACAATCAGTTGGATACCGTCTTGGGCTACAGCTGTAACTTCTGGGGTATTGATAACTCGTGGATTTACAGAGATTTGTACGGCATCAAATACATCTCGTCCTGCTAAGTCTATAGCTGCGGCTTGCTTAAAAGAAAGTTCAATATTGGCTTTGTCCGCAGAAATTAAGGCTTTGATGACAGAGGGAACGTGTCCGCCTGCTAAATAGTGAGTTTCCAAATCAGAAAGTGTAATATCTAAACCTGCTTTGGTGGAGGTAATCATAGAATCCACGATGAGGCGAGGAGGTACTTTACGAATACGCATGAATATCAAATCAAATAGCCCCACACGAACTCCTGAAAATAAAGCTGTTATCCACAAGTTAAGTGGAACGAAATATAAAAAAACAAAGAAGGCAATAATGCCCGCAATGCCAAAAATCAAAATATTTTCCATTGTTTTAGGTTATTAGTGTAAAAATTTAGTTTATGTAGTTTTGTGGTTTGTAGTTACTTGTTTTAGCTTAGTTTTCCAAACTTTTGATTTCCTCTACAAAAATCTTTCTCCCTTCTATTTTTACGACTTTAATGGGCTTGCCAACATCTATGAGTCCTTTGCTACTCGTAACTTCAAACCTCGCCCCACTAATCTCTGCATCTCCCACGGGTCGCAGGGTAGTTTT
Source organism: Thermoflexibacter ruber (assembly GCF_900113045.1). Classification (GTDB taxonomy): domain Bacteria; phylum Bacteroidota; class Bacteroidia; order Cytophagales; family Thermoflexibacteraceae; genus Thermoflexibacter; species Thermoflexibacter ruber. The sequence goes on along the minus strand of NZ_FONY01000001.1, from coordinate 264,902 downwards.
TGCTGTGCCTACGTCGCCTTCGTTGAGGATATAAATAGGGTCGTCCTCATTTACCTTACTTTTTATGCTCTTTTTCAGGGCAAATTTTTGCCAAACTCCACTTTTCAAACTGTAAAAAAAAGCACCTGCATTGGCAATAACAGTCAGCATAAGCACGATATTACCTACTTCACTCCCAAAATATGAGTAGCTTAGATAGATGCCTGCTCCGCTAAATATAGCCCCTATAATGCCCATAATGGTAACACCGGGCAAGAAAAACACCTCACCTACGAGGAATATTAACCCCAAGAGCAAAAGGAAAATGATAGTAAGCCAATCTAACATACTCAAATTTATAAATTTTAGCAATAAACTATGCAAGTATAAGAAAAAAAATCCAATTTTAATATCTTTGCAAAATTTGTAAACTTTGCAAATAAAAGTTGTGTTAAAAAATTGGGCAATGTAAGCGTTGCCTCATACATAAAATTTCATACTAATATAACAAAGCATGGAAGGATTAATTATGACTGCTCAGCTTTTGTTGGGCTTGTCCATCTTGGTAGGATTGCACGAGGCAGGGCATCTACTCACAGCAAAAATGTTTGGCATGAGGGTAGAGAAGTTTTTTATTGGCTTTCCCCCAAAAATTACGGGTTTTAAATATGGAGAAACCGAATATGCCTTAGGTGCAGTTCCCTTGGGCGGTTTTGTGAAAATATCGGGTATGATAGATGAATCTTTGGACACCAACCAAATGAAGTCCGAACCGCAACCTTGGGAGTTCCGAGCCAAACCCGCATGGCAACGACTCATAGTTATGCTCGGTGGTATTATTGTAAATGTGATTACAGGAATTTTTATTTTTATACTCATGGTTTATTTCTTAGGAGAAACTTATTTCCCTCTCAAAGAAGTAAACAAACACGGTGTATATGTTTCCAAATTAGGGGAAGAGATTGGCTTGCAGACAGGAGATAAAATAGTGGCGATGAATGGACAGCCTGTTGAGCGATTCGAGGATTTGAGGAATCCCAAGTTTTTATTAGAAGACCAAAGCTATTATACAGTATTAAGAAATAATGAAGAAATCAAAATTGCTATCCCTTCTAATTTTTTAGATAAACTCTCTGACAAAGAAAACGCAGGTAGCTTCATAGAGCCGCTTTATCCGTTCACTGTGGGCGAATTGCAAGACGGTATGCCTGCTAAAAAGGCTGGTTTGCAAGTGGGGGACAGGATAGTTGCCATTTCTGGACAGCCTGTGCAGTATTTCCAAGAATTGAGAAATATTTTGCAAGAAAATAAAAATAAAGACATAGAGGTCAAAGTAGAACGCAATGGGAGTTTTCAAACTTTGCCCATGAAAGTAACAGAGGAAGGTACAATAGGCTTCAGACCAGAAATGACCCTTGCTTCGGCTAAGATGCAATATTCATTCCTCGCTTCTATTCCTAAGGGAACGGTCAGTGCCTTCGAGGTAGTAGGTACGCAGATAAAGGCTTTTGGTAAAATATTTAGAGGAGAAGTTTCCCCAACAAAATCTTTGAGCGGTCCCATAGGCATTGCTAAGGTTTTCGGCGGAAGTTGGGACTGGATTCGCTTCTGGACAATTACAGGTATGCTTTCTATGGTCTTGGCTTTTATGAACTTATTGCCTATTCCTGCTTTAGACGGGGGACACGTAGTATTTTTGACCTACGAAATCATCTCAGGACATGCTCCTTCAGAAAAGTTCTTGGAAAATGCTCAAAAAGTAGGTATGGTTATTTTGCTTGTCTTAATGGCTTTTGCCTTTGGTAATGATATTTATAAGCTCATTTTTTAAAATGATATACTCAAAATAAAATGATTTTTCAATCCCTTTCTCAGCAAGAGAAAGGGACTTTGGTTCTCTGAAACTTTTTGTAGAGTTAGCCAATAAACAATACCACATGTAACTTTAAGCCCGTAGGGCTGTCATCTTGGTAGAAAAGAGTAAGCCCAAGCCACCTACAGCAAGGCTGTAGGCATGAAATATGCCACTACTACGCGGTTCTATATGGTCTAATATTCATTATTTTCTACAAAAATAGCACAGCTACGGTGTTAGTCTGAAAGTCCAATGCTTACATAAGTTTTACAAAGGAAGTGTCAGAGAACAGGGACTTTGGAGTAAAGAAAATTTCAAAACCACTTTTGATTGAGTATAAAAAAAAATATAATCAATACAAAGACCTGTCAGATTTCTAAAATCTGATAGGTCTTTTATTTGAAATAACCTATGTAGAAGTTTTTATTTTGATAGGTATGACAGGCATTAGTCCGTGAATCCTGTATGCTTTTTTAGTTTTTTGTTCTATGCACTTATAGTTTTTTCGCAATTTTTCTCCTTTGAGAAAGATACGTCCATCATCTATCTGAAAATAACTATTAGGTGCAACTTCCTCTAAATGTATCACATGTGTTTCTTTATCGTACTTTCTCAACAGTCGCATGAGGTTTTCATCTCTACAGCTCGAGGCGGCGGGATTGCTCATATAGTTTTGCAATGCTTCCTCAATTTCTTTTGGGAAAATGTGCTTATCAAAAAATAGGCTCATCAGTTTTTGGAACTCTCTTTTCCACTCTATTCCATGGGGGAGGACAAGGTGTCTATATTTCTCATAAGTAGTCAGATGTGCCAATTCATGCACAAAAGTCAGCAAAAAGGCATAAGGATTCAGGTTGCTGTTGATAGAAATGCGATGCCCATACTTTCCATCGGGAGAGCGATAGTTACCTAAAATACTGCGGCGAGGTGCGGCAATCTTAAGGTGTACTTTGTACTGAATCAACCATTTCACTACTTGGGTTACAGCCTCAGCAGGAATATATTTTTTGATGATATTTTTAATTTTATCTTCTGTCAAGGGAGTTAATTGGGGTCAGGGTTTTATGCTAAATCATATTTTCTTTACAAATTTAAGAAATTTTTAATTTACCCTAAGTATTTACTTTTCTTTAAAACTTTTTTACCTTAGCTATAAAGAATTTCACGTTTGTATGGACAAAGTTAAAGATGTGAAATATTGGTACTTGCGCAATCACCAAATTTTTTCACAAATGAATGAACAAGAAATCAAAATGCTTTGCGTAATTTCTGGATTTAAAAGAGCCAGAAAAAATGATTTGATTTTCTTTGATGAGGTGAAAAGAATTTACTTCCTCAAAAAAGGCATTGTTAAAATTATTCAAACTGATGCAGAAGGGAACGAAAAGGTCAAAGATTTCCTCCAACAGGGAGATATTTTTGGGGATATTACTTTGGAAAAAGGAAAAAATAGTTTAGGAAACTCCGAGTATGCCAAAGCGGTGAGCGATGAGGTAATTATCTGTTCTTTTATGCCTGATGACTTTGAGCAAGTATTAGAAAAAAATCCGAGCATTGCCCTTAAACTGACCAAGAAGGTAGGAGAGGAACTTCGCACCTTACAAGTCCGATACAATGATTTGATTTTCAGAGATGTAAAAACAAGGCTTATTAACTTTCTCGTAGATTTTTCCCAAAAAAATGGGAAAAAAGAACAAGATAGTATTGCTGTAAAAAATTTTCTCACCCACCAAGATATTGCTGACATCATTGGTGCTACTCGTCAAACGGTAACTTCTCTTATCAACGAACTTGAACGCGATAACAAGCTTCATTATTCTCGTTCAAAGATCATTATTCCTAACATCAACGACTTAAAGATAGGCTAAAAGCCTTCTTCTCTGCTGACTTACAGCTAATTAGGTAGATTTTCCTTTCAAAGACGATGCTCGTACAACCAATTCAGAATGTAAGATAATAGCATTAGTATCTTTGATACTTGACTGTTCGTTGAGATGATTGATGAGGCTTTTTGCTGCTACTTCTCCCATTTCCTGCCCATGATAGCGCACGGTAGTTAAGTTAGGTTCTACTACCATAGCAATAGGGTCATCATTGAACCCTACAATGGCAATATCTTCAGGGATAGAAAAACCTGCTTGTTTGAGGGCTACAATGCAATGCGCTGCATAAAAGTCGTTAGTAATAAAGATAGCATCAGGGACAGGCTTAAGGCTTGTCAGGTATTGTACCATCTCATTGACAGATTGATAGCTAAAATCAGTGGTACGCACCAACTCCTCGCAGTAATGAAGCCCGCTCTCTGCCAAAGCTAAGCGATAGCCTTTCAAGCGGTCTTGATAGACATTCCTTTGTAAGTTGCCTGTGATGTGCATAATGTGTTTGCAACCTTGCGCAATGAGGTGATTAGTAGCTTCGTATCCCGCTTTCAAATTATCTATGACTATGCTCGTACATTTCTTATGCGTAAGTACACGGTCAAAAAAGAGGATAGGTACTCCTTTTTTTATCAGAGGCTCAAAATGGTCTAAGTTTTCTGTGTCATAAGAAAGCGACACAAGCAAACCGTCGACATGGCTGTTGAACATGGTTTTGACGTTAGCCATTTCCTTTTTTACAGATTCTAAAGACTGGGCTATGATGAGGTTATAGGAGGCTTCGTTAGCTACTTTTTCCATACCTGCCAAGACGGTGGACATAAAATAGCTGTTCAGGCGAGGTACTATGACCCCAATCGTATTTGTTTTTTTCCTTCGCAGGTTACTTGCAAAAATATTTGTTCGGTAGCCCAACTCCTTTGCCTTGCTAATAATTACTTTTTTCGTATCTATATTAATAGCAGGGTGGTCGTTCAAGGCTCGACTTACCGTAGCTGGGGATATATTCAACTGCTTGGCAATGTCGTAAATCGTAGTTTCCTTTTCCATTTTCATATTTGCATACTATTTCTGTAAGTTATAAAAGTAAAAACAAACCAACAAGTTTGATGATTAAATCTCTTTGAATTTTTCAAAAAATTGCATTTTTTATGCAATCGGTTTAAAAAAATATCGCTTTTTTTAGGCTAATTTTAAACATTTTGAAGTTTGTTTATTCAAAATAATACTTTTATTTAACAATATTACTTGTTTAGATTAGTAAAAACCTCATAGTGTTTAAAAAATTTTTTACGTAAATATAAAAAATATTTATGCAATCGGTTGCATTTGTTGTAAATCTTTTGCTATATTTATGTTCAAAATGACCTATGAGTCTATAGTGTCGCTTTTTGTATCTCATTTTCAATATTTTAATTATTGTTTGTTAAAAAAAACTACAACAAAAAATTATCAGCCTAAAAAATAAACTTTTTACTCGACCAGAACCACTTGAAAGAATAAGTAACCCTTAGCATCGTATCGAACCATTTATTCAATTAATTAACTCTTATGAAAATGAAAAACTTCATACCCAAAAAGGCTTATGAGTTACTATCGCTTGGATTATGGAGATGGAAATTTGCAATTATCGCATTTGCCTTTCTTCTACTTAGCATGAATAGTAGCTTAGCACAAACCAACCAAGTATCAGGTAGAGTAACCAGCGAAACTGGTGAAGGACTACCGGGCGTAAACATTGTTCTGAAAGGCACAAATAAAGGTACGACCACCGACAGCGATGGGAAATATGCCTTTGCAGGAGTAGATGCCAACTCTGTACTTATTTTTAGTTTTATAGGCTACACTACACAAGAGATTGTAGTTGGTAATCAGACTACTATCAATGTTCAGTTGATGCTGGACATGAAAACACTTTCTGAAGTAGTAGTCGTAGGTTATGGTACGCAGAAAAAAGCAGACGTTACTGGTGCTATTACTTCGGTATCAGAAACAGCTTTGCGCGAAGTACCTGTGGCTAACTTACAGCAAGCACTGCAAGGTAGAGCGGCAGGTTTGGAAATTCAGCGTACCGGTACTCGTCCTGGGGCAGGGGCGCAGATTCGAATTAGGGGAACTCGCTCTATCTCTGGCTCCAATGAACCTTTGATAGTATTGGACGGTATTCCTTTTGACGGAAGTTTGAACGACATTAACCCCAATGACGTGGCTTCTATTGAGGTACTAAAAGATGCCTCGGCTACAGCTATTTACGGCTCAAGGGGTGCAAATGGGATTCTTTTGATTACTTCCAAAAAAGGGGAAACAGGAGATACTAAGGTTTTTTACAACGGCTATCACGGTATAGGTACAGTAGCCAACAAGTATCCTTTGTTTAGTGCCGCAGAGTACCAAGCTATGAGGAATATCTCGCCATGGGCAGAAGGTTACATGCCTGAGGAGCTTAAATCTATCCAAACAGGTAGGACTACCGATTGGCAAGACCTCATGTACCAAGGAGCGTACCGTACAGACCACAATTTGACCATTTCAGGGGGAACCAAAGCCAATACTTTCTCCTTAGGAGCGGGCTATTTTAAGGAAACAGCCCTCTTACCCGGTCAAGACTTTACGCGATTTAACCTAAGAACGGCTATAGATAGCAAGATAGGCAAAAGGATTAGCGTAGGGATTAGCTCTATCAATAGCTTGAACATTACCAATGGTTCTCAGTTCGTAGTAGGGGGGACGATGTACCCTATTCTTTCTTTGAGCCCTTTGATGCCTTCACGCGACTCCTTAGATAGGATTTATAAAGTGCCTTCTGGTAATATTCTGGACAATGTTACTTACAATCCACTTTATCTCAAAGAAAACAATAACAACTGGGTGGACAGGGTAAGAAGATTGAGGACTTTCAATAGCTTGTATGGCGAGTATGAATTTTTTGAAGGCTTAAAATATAGACTAAACTTAGGTCTGTCTTATGAACAACAAGAAAGTGCGCAGTTCCAAGCCTCTGACTTAGCTTCTAATCCAAGTTATTTCAGACCTCAAAGAGGAAATACTGCTTTTGTAAATAACTCTCAAGCATGGGGCTATACCTTAGAGAACTTATTGATTTATGATAAAACCATCGCACAAAAGCACAGAGTAAACTTCACGGGATTGTATAGTATCCAAGAAGGGCAATTTTATAATACTTCTGTAAGGAAAGACTCTATCACTGATAACTTTGTGCAGTTCTACAATTTAGCCCTCTCCACACCAATCAACTCGTCTAATACTGCCTTGGGTGGGGGAGAAAGCAGGTCGGCTATTATTTCCTACATGGGGAGGTTGAACTATGCGTATGATGATAAATACCTGCTTACAGTAACAGGCAGAAGGGACGGCTCATCTCGCTTGGCAGTGGGTAATAAGTGGTTTAACTATGGTGCAGTTTCCGCAGGTTGGAATATTACCAATGAGGACTTTATGCAAGATATTAAACTCTTGACCAACCTCAAGCTCAGAGCAGGTTACGGAGTAACTTCTAACCAATCCGTAGGGATTTATTCCTCTCTGGGTTTAGTATCTAATAATAACGGTTTACAAGCACCGGGAAATATTATCTCTTACAATTTCGGCAATACGATTTTGAGTGGCTATCAAGTTTCTGCCCTGCCCAATGCAAACCTTTCTTGGGAGTTCTCAAAAACAACTAACGTAGGGGTTGATTTTGGAATTTGGGAAAACAGAATCACAGGCTCTATTGAGTATTACCACCAAAAAACAGATAGGATTATTTACGGAGTCAGCCTCCCGGCTACTTCTGGGGTTACGGGTAACTTCCAAACCAATATTGGGGAAATGGAAAACAAGGGCTTTGAGTTTAGTATCTCAAGTGTGAATGTTCGTTTGGACAATGGATTTACTTGGAGTATGGACATCAACCTTTTCACTAATAGGAATAGAATCTTGAAACTGAGCAACAATGTACAAAGAGATATTGCCAATCAGTTACACGTAGGTTATTCTATGACTTCTATCTACGACTTTAAAAAATTAGGTATTTGGCAGATAGACGAGGCGGCAGAAGCGGCGCGATATGGGGCAAGACCCGGACAAATTAAACTCTTGGATTATAGTGGACGCGATGGTGTGCCTGATGGAGTAATCAACGATTTTGATAGGCATATCATTGGTAACGCTGATGCCAAGTTGCAAGGGGGTATGACTCACCGTATTACCTACAAAGGTTTTGACTTCTCAACAGTATTCTATGCAAGATTTGGCGGTTTACTCATTAGCCAGATTCACCAGCCAGATGCCGCCTACTTGACCAACTTAGACGGAAGAAGAAATGGCATCAAGGTCGACTATTGGACACCAACTAACCCAAGTAACTGGTTCCCTATGCCTGGGGCTAACAGAACGGTGAGTACAGAATGGACAACTTTGGGTTACTACGATGCAAGTTTTGTCAAAATTAGAAGCATCAACTTTGGTTATACCTTTGACAAGAGCATACTCAGTAGATTTGGTATGCGGTCAGTTCGCACCTATTTCACTATAGATAATGCAGCTATCTTGTTTTCTCCCTATTTTAGACAGACAGGCATAGACCCTGAAGGTACAGGAACAGGAAATCAAGGGGTTTCTAATCCCGGTAATATTCGCGGCGGAGCAAATGGGGTAGTTACTATCAGTGCAAGCACACCTCCCGCAAGAACATTTACTTTTGGCTTAAACATCTCACTCTAAATCTTATAAATTCGTATGAAAATGAAGAAATTATATAAAATCATTGGCTTTTTAGCTTTGATAAATGTAGCTACTTTTTCAAGTTGTGAAAATAAACTCATTGAAAAACCTTTTACGGTTTTTACACCTGAGTACTTTAAAACACCTTCTGGCTTTCAAAGTGGAATTGTTGCACTCTATTCAGGGTTAAGGTTCTTATACGGACCCGAAGGAGCAGTTACTTTAGGTACAGTAGGTACTGATGAATGGACTTACGCTGACCAACCTCGCACAGGAGCGGGAGGAACGCAAGACATTGTTACTATGGGGAACTACACTTTAGACTTAGGCAATGGTCAAATCCTAACTCCTTGGAATAGAAGCTATTTTAATATCAACTTGGCAAATGGCTTGGTAGAATTTGCAGCACAAGTACCTATGAGCGAATCAGAAAAGAACATTGGTTTGGCAGAGATTCGCTTTCTGAGGGCTTTGTACTATCTCAACTTGGTACAACACTTTGGGGCAGTACCTTTGGACTTAGGCAGTGGAGAGTTGAAATTTAACCAAGTGGCTTTCCAAGATATGAACCGTTTACCTTTGGCAGAGGTACTCACAAAAAACTATCAGGCTATCATAGATGACTTAACTTTTGCAACCAAAAATCTTCCTGATAGGCGACCTGCCAATGCTTTCAGACTTTCCAAAGCAGCAGCATTTGCATTATTGGCAAAAGCGTATATTCATAGAGCTTATTCTTCTGCAAAGCAAGCCACCGACTTTGAAAATGCTTTTACCGCTGCCACAGAAGTAATAAACAACCAAGCAAGGTATGGTACAACTCTGCTCCCTAACTTTGCTGATGTGCATAGACCAAGAAATGATTATAACTTAGAAATTATCTTTTCGGTAGAAAGAATACCCGGTAATAATAATGCCAACGAAGTAGGCAACCCAACGGGTATTGGAGGAGGCAAAGGAGTAGATGCTGCCAATGATTTTAACCCTGACTACACGGCAGTGAGGGCTCCTTTGGTAAACTCAGCTACTCAGCCCTGTGCCACAAGAAATTTACTATACGGTCGTCCTATTAGACGTTTCTGCCCTACACCTTGGTTGTATAACGTGGCTTTTGCTGACAAAGAAAATGATAGTCGCTTTGATGGCTCTTTTCGCATGGTTTGGTTAGCTACCCAAGATGGTGGTGGCTTCAGAGCCAATATAGATACAGGATTTGTCTTAGCAAAAACCAATAGAATTGCAGACTCTTTGAACGCGCTTACTTCCCCTACTGGAGGTCGTTTGAAGCCTTACAGGGTCATAGCACCCAGAGAATTTTATCTGATAGGAGGTTCTTTTGCTCAAAATATCTATCCAGGTCTGAGCAAGTACGAAGACCCTGATAAACTAACTCCTAACGATACAGGAGGTCGTCCTTTCCCAGTGATAAAACTTTCAGAAGTTTATTTATTAGCAGCAGAAGCGGCGGTTCAGCTTGGACGAACTAACGAAGCTGCCAACTTTATCAATGTGCTCAAAAGAAGAGCCGCTTTCCGTCCAGGGCTGACCAACGCTCAAGTAGAAGCTCGCTATAATGCGATTCGTGTGTCGCCGGCTCAGATGAACTTGGATTATATCTTAGACGAACGTACAAGAGAACTCTGTGGAGAAAGCAACAGATGGCCTGACTTGGCAATAAGAGGCAAACTCTTAGAAAGAGTAAAAGCCTTCAATCCTGACGGAGCAGCAAATATCAAAGATTTTCATGTGCTAAGACCTATTCCAAGAAGTCAATTAGATGCTTTGACCGTACCTAATGCATCGATTTATCAAAATCCGGGCTATTAACCACTAAACAATTAAAATTCAAGTAATTATGAAAAAAATAATGAAAAATTTGAAATTGCCTTTATTGGTAATGGCAATTTTACTATCAGCTTGCAAAAAGGAGGTAGAAACAGGAATCTTAAATAAGAGTAACTTTCCTGAAAGTACTACGCCTTTGAAAGATGCCGCAGATTTCCCTATTGGTGTAGCTATTGATTTTACACCGATGATTAATAACCAACAGTATAGAGAAGTGGCTCAGAGAGATTTTGACGGGGTAACTTTCAGCTACCACATGAAGCACGGGGCGATAGTGAGAGATGACGGCACGATGAATTTTACGAATACCGATGCTTTGGTGCAGGCTTCTGACAACTTAGAGATTTTTGGACATACCTTAGGCTGGCATCAAAATCAAAATGCCAGCTACTTGAAAAACTTTTCTGGTATTGTGATTCCTGCCACAGTAAACCTAATACAAAACGGTGGTTTTGAACTGGGAGGAGCGACCAACTTTAACAACTGGGCAACCTTCAACTCTGGTAATCCTGCGGGGTCTGCTACTATTACCGTAGGCACAGGAAACGAAGTAAGAACAGGCACAAGGTCTATGAAGGTCATAAACCCTACAGCCTACCCAGGTAATCAATGGAGAGTACAAGTAGCAAGCGACTTAGTTCCTACCATAGTAGGAAGACAGTACACTGTTTCTTATTGGGTGAGAGCCTTGAGCGCAGGTGGTTCTATCAGACTTTCCACCCAAACAAGTGGGGGAGGAGAACCTCAATACCAAGGCGACCAAACCATAGGCACTGCTTGGCAGCAAGTAAACTGGACAATTACCGCCAACTCGCCTCAAACACGTATCCTATTTGATATGGGGCAGGCGGCTAATACCTATTTAATTGATGATGTGAACTTTAGCGAAGCAGTAGTGGCGCCATCTGGTGCGCAAATTGTTACTCGCTTAGACCAAGCTCTCAACAACTTCATCACGCAAATAGTAACTCGCTACAAAAACAAAGTAAAGGCGTGGGACGTAGTCAATGAGTTATTTACCGAAGACGGAAACATTCGCAACAACAACAATACCTCTACTACGCCAAGCGACGTATTAGTTTGGTCACATTATTTAGGGAGAGATTATGCTTTAAAAGCTTTTAACTATGCCAGAGCTGCCGACCCCAATGCCGACTTATATATCAACGACTACAATCTTGAGTCCAGCCCAAGAAAGTTAGATTCTTTGATAGCTTTCGTAGGCGAACTCAAAAGAAAAGGCGCAAAGGTAGATGGCATTGGTACGCAAATGCACATATTTTGGAATAGCTCTCATGCGGGCATTGATGCCATGTTCCAAAAATTAGCCGCTACAGGCTTGAAAATCAGGGTTTCTGAGTTGGACGTGAGGATTAACCCCACCAATAAAGGTAGCTTTATTTTTGATACTTATATGGAAGGCTACCAAGCTCAAATGTATAATTATGTAGTTAAATCTTATATCAAACACGTACCTCCCGCCCAAAGAGCAGGAATTACTATCTGGGGCATTAGCGACAATACAAGCTGGCTCTATAACAACGGTAGGGACTACCCCTTGCTTTACAGAGCAGATTTCTCCAAAAAGCAGGCTTACGGAGGTGTATTAGATGGGCTACAAAAAAGATAATTACTGAAAATTCGTTCTTCATATTTACTCACTAACTAACAAACAGATTTCTAACCAGCTATACAAACAAACAGATTTCTTTTTCTACTAACTTTGGTAAAGCCTCAAAACTTTACCAAAGTTTTTCCCTTTATTTAAAATCCAATTGAAAATGAAAAACCAAATCAAAATTATTGCCTTTTTATTCTTTTTTCTTATCCATTGGGCAAACGCACAATCTCCTACTGCCGCTCCTTCTTACATTGCTTTTGAAAATGGAAAAGGTTATTTTCCTTTAGCAATAGAAGGGAAAACAGCATCTTTATACACTGATAAAGAGGAGTTTGCTGGAGTAGTCAGAGCCTTAAAAAACTTGCAAAGCGACCTCAAAAAAGTTACAGGAACTGAGCCTAATTTTGCTCAAAACACGGATTTTAAAGAAAAAAATATCGTTTTAGTAGGGACTTTGGGGAAAAACAAGGCAATAGACGATTTGGTAAAAAGTGGCAAACTCAATGTCAAAGAAATTCAAGGGAAGTGGGAAACTTTCCTCATTCAAACCATTGAAAAGCCATTCAAAGACGTAGAAAAGGCTTTGGTAATTGTGGGGAGCGACAAAAGAGGGACAATTTTTGGCATTTATGACCTTTCTGCCCAAATCGGTGTGTCGCCTTGGTATTGGTGGGCAGATGTACCTGTCAAACAGCAAAACAACTTATTTGTAAAAGCAGGGAAATTTTCCGCAGGAGAGCCTCACGTCAAGTACAGAGGCATTTTTATCAATGATGAAGCCCCTGCATTTTCAGGCTGGGCTTGGGAAAAATTTGGTGGCTTCAAAAGCAAAATGTATGAAAATGTTTTTGAATTGATTTTGAGGCTTAAAGGCAACTTTTTGTGGCCTGCTATGTGGGGAAATGCTTTTTATGATGATGACCCTTTGAACCCCAAATTGGCTGATGAGTATGGAGTAGTTATCGGCACTTCGCACCACGAGCCGATGATGCGGGCGCATGACGAATGGAGGCGTTACGGCTCAGGCAAGTGGAACTACACAGTAAATGATTCAGTATTAAGAGATTTTTGGCGAAAAAGTCTGCAAAGAATGGGCAATTACGAAAGTTTGGTAACGGTAGGCATGAGAGGGGACGGAGATGAACCCATGACCGAAGGAACACAAATCGCACTATTAGAGAAAATTGTAAAAGACCAACGCCAAATTATTCAGGAGGTTACAGGGAAAAAAGCCGAAGAAACGCCCCAAGTTTGGGCTTTGTACAAGGAAGTCCAAGACTATTACGACAAGGGCATGAGAGTAGATGATGACATTACGCTTTTGCTTTGTGATGACAACTGGGGAAATATCTGCAAACTCCCCAACCTTGCTGAAAAGCCAAGAAAAGGAGGATACGGCATTTACTACCATTTTGACTATGTAGGGGGACCTAGAAACTATAAGTGGTTGAATACCAACCCAATCGCCAGAGTTTGGGAACAAATGCACTTAGCATATCAGTACAAAGCAAGACAGATTTGGATAGTCAATGTAGGCGACATCAAACCTATGGAATTTCCGATTTCTTTCTTTTTAGATTATGCTTGGAATCCTACCAAAATCCAAGCAGAAGACTTACAAAAATATACAGAATGGTGGGCTTCGCAACAGTTTGGCAATCAATATGCTAAGGAAATTGCCGAAATGCTTACCAAATATACCAAATACAACGGCAGACGCAAACCCGAGCTTTTATCTCCTGATACTTACAGCCTTTTTTACTACAAAGAAGCAGAAACCGTAGTAGAAGAATACAATGGCTTGGCAAGGCGAGCAGAGTTCCTTTACAATTTCATACCTGCCCAGCAGAAAGATGCTTTTTTTCAGTTGGTGTTGCACCCTATCAAAGCCTGTGCAAACCTCAACGAGTTGTACTTGACGGTGGCTAAAAATCGCCTTTACGCCCAGCAAGGTAGGCTCGCTACCAATGACTTAGCCGACAAAGCAAGAAAACTGTTTGAAAAAGATGCAGAAATTTCCAATTTCTATCATAAAAACGTAGCCAACGGCAAGTGGAATCATTTTATGAGTCAAACCCATATTGGCTATACCTATTGGCAACAACCCCCTAACAATGTGATGCCTGACGTAAAAATTATTCACCCAAGCAGTGAAAATGCAGAAATGGCGATTGCTATGGAAGGCTCAGAAAAGTTTTGGACAAATCCCCATAAAGACATTGTTTTGCCTACTTTTCATTCTTTGAAAAGGGAAGCCTTTTATTTTGAGGTCTTTAATAGAGGACAAAAGCCTTTTGAGTGTAGCATAGAAACAGAAAATAGTTGGGTAAGACTGTCTTTTGCAAAAGGAATGATAGAAAAAGAACAAAGGGTCTGGGTAAATATAGATTGGGAGAAAGTACCTTTGGGTAAAACGGAAGCAACAATTAAAGTAAAAGATGCCAGAGGAAAAATCATTCCTATCAAACTAAACTTAGAAAATATAACACTTCCTGCTGATTTTAAAGGCTTTGTAGAAAAGTCATGGTTACGTGTCTATGGAAGCGGAGCATTTTAGCAAGGCAGTAGGAAAAAATGGCATTACTTGGAAAGTTATTCCCAGCTTAGGCAGGACACTTTCAGGAGTAACGAGCTTGCCTGTAACTGCCCCCAGCCAAACGCCAGCAGGAGATAGCCCGCGTTTGGAGTACGTTATTCATTTTTCCTCAGCCTCAGAGGTAAGCGTACAAGCATTTTTCTCCCCCACTTTGAACTTCCCCAACGGGAATGTGGAAGGCTTGCGCTATGGGGTTTCCTTTGATGATGAGCCTGTGCAAGTCATTAATTTACACAAGGATAAGTCTGAAAAAGCATGGGAAAAATGGGTAGCGGACAATATTAATATCGGAATGTCAAAGCACAACTTAGGCAAGGCAGGACAACATACCCTCAAAATTTGGTTGGTAGATTCAGGCTTAGTTTTGCAAAAAATAGTGGTGGACACAGGAGGCTTAAAACCCAGCTATTTGGGAGCAACGGAAAGTTATTTGAAAAAATAAGTTGCTATTTTTAATGAGAAAATTTGACTGGCAAAAAAAGCCACCAACTAAATATCAAAATTTGTTGGTGGCTTTCCTTCTTTTGTCTTAATTTTTTAACTTTGCACTCCTTTCAAATTGATGAAAGAGAATAGGCATTACCAACCAAATAAACTACGCTTTACATACTTTTATCGTGTTTTAAGTAAATTGTAAATCAAATGAATGAAGTCTTAGTAGAAGAAAGAAAAGCAATCATTCCTGCACTTTCAGAAAGAATCAATGCGATGGCAGAGTCGCAAACCTTAGAAATGGCTAAAAAAGCACGCGAACTGAAAGCCAAAGGCATTGACGTTATCAGTCTCAATCTCGGAGAGCCTGATTTTGTTACTCCACAACACATCAGAGAGGCTGCCAAAAAAGCCATAGATGAGGGTTTTACCTTTTACACCCCCGTTTCAGGTATTCCAGAACTTCGCAAAGCCATTGCAGAAAAACTTAAACGCGATAATAACTTAGATGTCAAAGCAGAAAATATTGTGGTTTCCACAGGCGCAAAGCAGTCTTTGGTCAATACTTTGATGGCTTTGGTCAATCCGGGCGATGAGGTCATCATCTTTGCACCTTATTGGGTGTCCTATTATGAAATGGTCAAGATGGCAGAGGGTGTACCTGTGTTGGTGCATGGTTCTTTGGAAAAGCAGTTCAAAGTTAGTGCAGCGCAAGTAAGAGCCGCAATTACGCCCAAAACGAAAGCTATTTTGTTCTCCTCGCCTTGCAACCCCACAGGAGCGGTATTTTCCAGAGAGGAATTGACTGCTATTGCAGAAGTAGTTGCCGAGTATGACCATATTTTTATCATTGCTGATGAGATTTATGAATACATCAACTTCTCAGGCGAGCATTTTAGCATAGGTTCTTTGGATATAGTCAAAGATAGAACCATTACCGTCAATGGTTTCTCCAAAGGTTTTGCTATGACAGGCTGGCGAATGGGGTATATCGCTGCTCCCAAATGGATAGCTGATGCTTGCGACAAGATGCAAGGACAGGTAACCTCTGGGGCGAACTCTATTACACAAAAAGCGGCTTTGGCAGCCCTAACAGGCGATATGGCAGAAACCAAAAAAATGTCAGAGGCTTACCGCAGACGTAGGGACTTGGTGATAGACCTGCTCAAAGAAATCAAAGGCATTAAAGCCAACGTTCCTGAGGGTGCTTTTTATATTTTCCCTGATGTAAGTGATTATTTTGGAAAGAGTTATGAAAACTATTACATCAAAGATAGCTATGACTTGTGCATTTACCTGCTCAATGAGGCACATGTATCTTTGGTAGATGGCGGAGGTTTTGGCGCACCTAATTGTATCCGTATTTCCAGTGCCGCCTCTGATGAGAACTTGAAAGAGGCAATCCGCCGAATGAAAGTAGCCTTAGAAAAATTGAAATAATTTGTTTTTATATCTAAAAAGCGAATGTTTCCCTGAAAAGGGCGACATTCGCTTTATCAATTCTACTCTTTTTTTTTCTTCTTTTCCTGTGCATCTACCACCGCTATTGTTACCATATTCACAATTTCCCTTACCGAACTCCCTAACTGCAAGACGTGAACAGGTTTTTTCATGCCTAAGAGAATGGGACCTACTGCCTCGGCTGTTTTCAGTTCTTGTAATAGCTTGTAGGCGATGTTTCCAGAAGCTAAATTAGGGAATACCAAGATATTAGGTCGTCCTTTCATCAGGTCAGAAAAAGGATAGTTTTCTGAAAGTATCTCAGGATTCAAAGCTACATTGGCTTGAATTTCTCCGTCAGCAATGATATGTGGATATTTTTCCTTGAATTTGCGTACCGCTTCTCTCACCGTTCTTGGCTCAGCATCATCAGAAGAACCGAAGTTAGAATACGCAAGAAAAGCAATACGCGGTTGGATATTGTACTGCTGCACCGCCTGAGCTGCCAAATAGGCGATACCTACCAATTCGTCAGCCGTAGGATTTTGAATGACCGTAGTATCTGCTAAGAAAAGAGGCTCATTTTTGGTAAGCATCATATACATTCCAGAGATTTTGGTATTTGGCTCTGCTCCAATAGTTTGTATAGCAGGACGAACAGTGGCTTCGTACTTTCTTTCTAAGCCAGAAACTACTGCATCGGCTTCTCCTGTTTCCAACATCATCAATCCATAGTAAATGCGTTCTCTAACGGCTCTCTTAGCTTCATACAGGTTAAAGCCCCTTCTTTTTCTTTTTTCAAAGAGAATTTCCGCATACTTTTCTATCATAGGCAAGGAGTCCTCGCTCAAAGGGTCTATGATAGGTGCATTGCCTAAGTCTATGCTGTATTCTTTCATTACTTGGCGTATTTTTTCTATATTACCAAGCAAAATAGGTTTGGCAATTCCTTCATCTTGAACTATCTGTGCCGCTTTTAGTACTTTGTAGTTCTCTGCCTCTACAAAAATGACTTTTTGAGGGTCTTGCTTTGCCTTACTTACTAATACTCTGATAATATTCTCATTACTTCCCATGCGAAGGCGAAGTTCTTTTTCATACTCCTCCCAATCATTAATGACTTTACGTGCTACTCCACTTTCTATGGCGGCTTTGGCTACCGCAGGGGCTACCGTAGTGAGCAGGCGAGGGTCAAGCGGTTTAGGAATAATGTATTCTCTGCCAAATGTTAAGTTTTTTTGGTTGTAAGCCACATTTACTATATCAGGAACGGGCTTAGTAGCCAACTCGGCTATTGCCTTGACTGCTGCTAACTTCATTGCTTCGTTGATTTCTTTTGCCCTTACGTCCAAGGCACCTCTGAAAATGAAAGGAAAGCCAAGCACGTTGTTCACTTGATTAGGGTGGTCAGAGCGACCTGTCGCCATGATGACATCTTTGCGCGTAGCAATGGCTAAATCGTAGGCAATTTCGGGATTAGGGTTTGCCAAGGCAAATACTATTGGGTTATCTGCCATGCTTAAAAGCATCTCTGGCGTAAAAACATCAGCTTTAGAGAGTCCTAAAAACAAATCCGCTCCTTTGATAGCTTCTTCTAAGGTGCGTAAAGGGGTGTCATGAGCAAAAACTTGTTTATATTTATCTAAATCGGTACGTCCAGAGTGAATCACTCCTTTGCTGTCGCACATAATGATATTTTCTGCTTTTACACCTAACTCTATGTAAAGTTTTGTACATGCGATTGCAGAGGCGCCTGCCCCAGAAACGACCACTCTGATTTGGTCAATTTTTTTATTTACGATTTCTAAGGCATTGAGCAAAGCCGCAGAGGAGATAATTGCTGTTCCGTGCTGGTCATCGTGCATGACAGGGATTTGCATTTCCTTTTTCAATCTTTCCTCTATCTCAAAACAGTCGGGGGCTTTGATGTCCTCTAAGTTTACTCCTCCAAAGGTAGGCTCTAAGGCTTTGACTACGGCAATAAACTCCTCCACATTTTTTGTACCTACCTCAATATCAAATACATCTATCCCTGCAAAAATTTTAAATAAGATTCCCTTTCCTTCCATGACAGGCTTAGATGCCTCTGCCCCAATGTCCCCCAGACCCAATACCGCCGTTCCATTGGAAATCACAGCGACTAAGTTTCCTTTGGCAGTATATTTATACACATCTTCCACATTTTTAGCAATTTCCAAGCAAGGCTCAGCTACTCCTGGGGAGTAAGCCAACGCCAAATCTCTCTGCGTTTTTGTAGCTTTGATAGGCACTACCTCGATTTTTCCCGGACGGTCTAAGGCATGGTAATCCAAGGCATCTTTGCGTTTCTGTATGGTTTTATCAGTTTTATCAGACATGTCTTTAATTATAAATGTAAGCGAATTTGATTTGTATATGAAAATACGAAATTAGAGGGTATTTTTTAAAATACAAAGGAAGTAAATATCAATCCTTTCAAAGAAAATTTTTCCTGCTACTTCTATTCGCTAAATTTTTTTATTTTTGATGAAAATTAAAGATGAAAATGAATAGACGAGACTTTCTGGTTAAATCTACCACTGCTACCGCTGTAGGTTTAGCCTTTCCATATATCAATTTTGGGAAAGCCAAAGAAGATACCATACTTGGACATGGACAGTACCGCTACAAAGTAGTGAAAGATTGGGGAATTTTGGACAATGATACGCCCGTCAAAGACTGCCATGAAATGGTACAAGACAGCAAGGGAAGGCTTATTTTGCTTACCAATGAGGTGAAAAATAATACCATCATTTACAATAAATCAGGCAAATTGCTTTCCAAGTGGGGAACAGAGTTTCCCGGAGCGCATGGACTGACGCTAAGCAATGAGAATGGGGAGGAGTTTCTCTACATCACCGACCACGACCGCAGACAGATATTTAAAACTACCTTAGAAGGGCAAATCATTTTCAAAATAGGCTATCCTAAGGACGCAAATGTGTATAAATACGATGGTGCTTATTATAAGCCTACGGAAATTGCCGTTGCGTCTAATGGGGACTTTTATGTGGCAGATGGCTACGGAGAGCAGTACATCAGTCGTTACAATTATAAAGGAGAACTTATCCAAGTGTTTGGAGGACGTGGAATGGAAAATGATAAATTCACTGAGTGTCATGGGATTACATTGGACAATCGCAATAAAAATAATCCTACCTTGCTCATTACAGACCGACAAAAGCATCAATTCAAGCGATTTAGTTTAGACGGCAAATACATCAGCACTATTCCTTTGGGTAATCTGTGGAACTGTCGGGCTGTTATCAAAGGAGAGAACATTTACTTTGCTGCACTCAAATCCAATGACAAATGGGATAACAATGGATTAGGCTTCGTAGGCATTATTGATAAAAATGATAAGGTAGTTTCCTGTCCAGGAGGGGCAGAGCCTATTTATAAAAATGGTGAATTACGAGCTATTCCACAAACCTCCAAGCTATTTACTTACCCTCACGATGTCTGCATAGACGATGAGGAAAGTATTTATGTTGCTCAGTGGAATTCAGGAAGAACTTACCCAATCAAGTTGCAAAGAGTTTGATAAAAAACTATGTCTTTGAAAATCACCTATTTCCCACATCAGCTTTTCTTTCGCTTTGAGGCGGGTACATCGCGAGGAGTGCTGACAGAAAGAACGGCATTTTTTATACAAATTTTTGAGGAAAACAACCCCCAAATACAAGGCTGGGGAGAAGCAAGTCCTCTCAAAGGGCTAAGTGTAGATGACCGTACTGATTTTGAGGAATGTATCCAATATTTTATACAAGTATTTGAAAACCAAAAGTTTCAGGCTATATCGGAAGTAAGTGATATTTGGCTAAGAGAAAATACTATCCGACTGCCAAGTTTGCGATTTGCAGTGGAAACTGCACTGAAAGACCTTTTTTTGGGGGGGCATCGCAAAATTTATGACAATAGCTTTTTCAATGAAGGCAGACCTATTCCTATCAATGGATTAATCTGGATGGGTAAAGAGGACTTCATGAAGCAACAGATAGAAGATAAACTTAGTCAAGGGTTTACCTGCCTCAAAATGAAAATAGGAGCAATAGATTTTCAAACAGAGTTGGACATACTCAAATCTATTAGGAAGCGTTTTTCTGCGGAAACCATTACGCTGCGCGTAGATGCTAATGGGGCTTTTTTTCCACAAGACGCATTAAAAAAACTTCATCAATTAGCCAAATATGACCTACACTCTATTGAGCAACCTATCAAAGCAGGGCAAATAGAGGCTATGTATCATCTTTGTAGGAATACGCCCTTGCCGATAGCCCTTGATGAGGAACTGATAGGGATAGAGACCTTAGAAAAAAAAATGACTTTGCTGCAAGCTACTCAGCCTCAATATATTATTGTAAAACCTACGCTTTTGGGTGGTTTTGTGGAAAGTGCAGAATGGATTGAAATTGCTGAGAAACAAGGTATTGGCTGGTGGATTACTTCTGCCTTAGAGGCAAATATTGGCTTGAATGCTATCTGCCAGTTTACTGCATCGTATGCTCCTACTATCCCACAAGGATTAGGCACGGGGCAGCTATACAGCAATAACTTGCCTATGCCTTTGGTGGTCAAGCAAGGACATATTTTTTATGAGCGAAATTAGGGCAGATATTACAAAACAAATCAATAGCAAAGGACAGATAACTTTTAGCACAGATTTTGACCTGAATCGAGCATGAAACTTGGTATGGTTACTTATCTTGCGCTGATATGGATACTCTGGGTAGGCACTCCCTCCTATACCTATGCCCAATTTTCACCTCATCAATCTCTTGCCTACCAAGAAATTTTGAACCTTAAACTCAAAACTGCTGAGGTTATGCTTGCCAAAGAAAATAAAAAAGATGCCATAGATGCTTATTTGAAAAACTACATACTTGTTTTACAGCTACTTACTTCTCAGCATGATTCCCTATTCCAAGCCAAAAAAGAACAAGAAGAAATTACTTTGAATCAAATCAAGAAATGGAACAGAAAATCTGCTTATCATCGCTTTTTGCAAGCAGAAGTCAAAATACAATGGGCTATTGTCAAACTTATGTGGGGGGAAAACCTTGCGGCAGCGTGGTCTATCAAGCGTGCTTATCACTTATTGGAAGAGAATGAGCAACTCTATCCTGACTTTTTACCTACTAAGAAGTCTTTGGGGCTACTGCGTGTAGTTTTGGGAAGCGTTCCTGAAAAATACCAATGGTTTTTACAACTTTTTGGTTTAGAGGGAAATATTAAGCAAGGTTTGGCAGATATGCAATCCTTAGCTGAAGCTAATACGATTTTTTCCTTAGAAACCCAACTATTGCTCATGTTAGTACAAACCTACGTACTCAATGAGCCAGCACAAGCTATACAGGTAGGTATAGCAGTGAGCAATACAAGTAAAAATAGTTTACTTACTCGTTTCGTCCATGCCTTAGTAAGTATGAAAGCAGGTAAACTACAAGGAGGCGATAAATTACTTATGCTACCAGCCAGCGATTCTGGCTTCATTTATTCCCCATTTTTTGATTATTTGAATGGTGAAATTTGCTTGTTATCAGGGAGTTATGAGCAAGCAAACCATTTTTATAAACTTTTTCTTGCTCACTATCAGGGCAAAAACTATGTAAAAAATGCGTATTACAGATTGTTTTTATCAGATTGGCTCAGTGATAAACCTCAAGCAAGCAGATACTTAGATTCTTGCCTAAGCAAAGGGCAGACCCAAATAGAGTTAGACAAAAATGCAGAAAATTTTGCTAAGCAGAGAAATCTGCCACACAAGGCTTTGATGAAAGCCCGCTTACTCACTGATGGCGGTTTTTATGAAAAGGCTTGGCAAGCAGTACAGCAAATTTCTGAAAAAGAACTTAGCAATCAAAAAGATAAAATAGAATTGCTTTACAGAAAAGCAAGAATTTTAGATAAACAAGGCAAATACGAAGATGCTTGCCATTTTTACCAAAAAACTATAGCTCTATCGGGAAATTTACCGTATTATTTTGCTCCTAATGCTGCCTTGCAACTTGCTTATCTTTATCGCGATGTTTTTAAGGATAAGAACTTGGCAGTGAGTTACTTCAAAAAAGTACTGACCTATCCTCAGCACGAATACAAAAATAGCCTTGACCATAAAGCAAAAACAGCCTTGAAGAGATTGTGAAAACAAAAATCTTTTAAGTGGTAAAAGTTATTCTTTTGTTCTGTCTTACTTTTTTGCACCTTTGCAGGCGATTTTTTCATAACCTTATTTACTTTTTTGTGTTATCTGGTAAGGTAAGAAACTTGATATCTCTTATTTAAGTGTTATCTATCAATAATATACCTTGTCAATAAGCAAAACATACAAATTTACTTGGCTTATTTGCTATAAAAAGACACCACCCCTCTGGGGTTCTTATGGATAATGGGCTTATTTACTACAAAAATATGATGGGGTAATTGAGCTACCAAACACCGAAGGTGTGCTATATTTGTAGCAACAAAAGTGATTGTTCTGAGGAACTCCGAAGGAGTGAAATCTTACTTGTAGAAAGTTTATCTTTTTAATCTTAGGACTTTGTCTTTCACGTGATAACACGTGAAAGAGCGCAGAAAGCTATTTTTCATGTGTTATCACATGAAAAACGTAAGCCCTAAATCTATAACAACATAAATCTTGTTGGTAATTATCTCTTAATGAATAGTATTACTTAAAATTCATGAAACTCAAAACAGGCATTTTATTAGTAAATCTTGGCACCCCTGATAGCCCTTCCGTTCCTGACGTAAGAAAATATTTGCGTCAGTTTCTCATGGACGGTAGAGTCATAGACATTAATCCTATTGGACGTTTTTTCTTGGTCAATGGCATCATTGCTCCCTTTCGCGCTCCCAAATCTGCTAAAACATACCGAGAATTGTGGACTGACAGAGGTTCGCCTTTGCTGTTTTATGGAGAGGAGTTGGCTGACTTATTGCAGAAAGCTTTAGGAGAGGATTATGTGGTTTCCTTGGGTATGCGTTATCAAAATCCAAGCATTGCTTCTGCCTTAGAAAAACTCAACCATCAGGCTATCAAAAAAATCATTGTACTACCTCTTTTCCCTCAGTATGCCTCAGCTACTACGGGTTCGGTGCATCAGGAAGTCATGCGAGTAGTGAGCAAGTGGCAACTCATGCCTCAATTAGTCATGATTGACAGCTACCCCGCTCACCCTGAAATGATTGCGACCTTTGCAGAGTTGGGTAGAAAATACATGAAGGAACATACTTTTGACCATTTTATTTTTACCTATCATGGCTTGCCTCAGCGACAGCTCAAAAAAGCAGATGCACGTTGCCTAACCAATGGCTGTTGTGATATTTATTCAGAAGAAAATCGCCTCTGCTATCGCGCTCAGTGTGTAGAAACCTCTCGCCAGCTGGCAAAGGCTTTGGGCTTAGAAGAAAAAGATTATTCCATTTCTTTCCAATCTCGCTTAGGCAGCGACCCTTGGATACAGCCCTATACTGATGCCACGATTGAGCGGTTGGTCAGAGAAGGCAAAAAAAATATCTTAGTTTTTACTCCTTCTTTTGTGGCGGATTGCTTAGAAACTACCATAGAAGTAGGGGAGGAGTACAAAGAACTTTTTGAGGAAAAAGGAGGCAAGCATTGGCAAATGGTAGAAAGCCTGAATACTCACCCTAGATGGGTCAATACCTTGAAAGACATCGTATTGAACGCTTGATTTTGTTTGCTCTATATTTATCTTTTACATCTGGCAGGTTTGTGAAATCTGTCAGATGTAAAAGACCTCCAACTTACTCAAAAACTCAAAGAAGCAGGAAAGTTTCTGGAAATACCTGTCTTAGACCATATTATTTTTACCGACCATAGTTTTTTTTTAGCTTTATTGATGAGGGTATATTTTGATTTGTAACAATTTGCTATTTTTGTTTAAAATATATCATCTATATTTAAGCTATTTATAATCAATAAGTTATAAATATTGGTAAAAGAGCTAATGTAATAAAATATTCTATGTTGATTATTTGCTTATGCTTATTATCATTATTATTGTTATATTAAACTTTTAATGAGTATGAAAATTAAACTTGATTTTTTTACTAAGTATATTTGGGTGTTACTGATAGTGCAATCTTGTTATCAAAAACAAGAATATGTAAGAAAAGTAGTTTCTAACCCTTATATGAATTATGCAGTGTTAGATGGTTATGAGAAAATTCAAAATTTCTCTATGGTAAATGATGAATCAGCGTAAGGTAATTTTAAGAAAGAAAAAGAAGTTTCTTTGAAAGCAGTGGAGATTTCCTTAGATGCAAACAGTAGCTACATGATGCGTTTGGTGAATGAAAACTTAAATTATAAAGGTATTTTAGTAGAACTCTATGATGAAAAAGGTATAAAGTTAGCAACTAACTTTGTAAATGATAAATACTATAATGGCTGGTCGTATAAGACAAAAGATGGCGGCAGATACATAGTTAAATTTATTACTGACGAAAAAGCTAAACCATTCCAAGCAACATTAAGTAAGCGAAAAAATCAGAATTAGCAGGATAAATTATGAAGAATATAATTTGCAAAGTGCTGCTAATAAGCTTTTTGAGTATTTTCCCATCAGAAATAGAAGGTCGTCAATCCAACCATGCGTGTTTTTACAGTAGTGTAATTTGTATGTGTACCCTCATTGGTGGAGATGATGTTCCTTGCTTCGGTCCTTATGGAATTTGTAGCTGCAACGGTCTCTGTGGTTGTGATGCCAATTGCCTACCCGACCCTAATTGTAATTAGTCAAAATATTTTACGTAAAAGGTTATTGATTTATCTTTAGTGACCTTTTACTTTTATATGCTTATAAGTAATTGTAAAGCAACCCGTTCTCATTTATGAGAATATATATATTTAATTGGTCTTACTACTGATGATAAGCATAACTATTTTCTTGTATATTTTCCTTAGTTTTCTCTGTATCTGTGCCGAACAACAGAAACCAACAGTTTCTCTAAAATTTCTGCATCAGATAAATATTCCTATAAATAGTACCAACATCTCCTTCCCCTTATTAGCTTATATAGGCAAGCAAGAATTTATTTCATACATTTCTTACCATTCTCATTCCTTAGAGTTTGTAGAACTACCGTCTTTGAAAAAACAAAGTATCAGTTTCCAATCAAAGCAAAACTTCCCTTACAGCCATTTCCCAGTAAGCAAAGACTCAATCATTCTATGTTATCAGATAGAAGGAGAGTGGGGGAAGTTCCCTTCTTTGATGGATAAAACTGGGAATATTATCAAAGAATACAGTCAAATCAAACAAGTAGCCGAAGATGGTAAAATACTTTTCTATCCTCACTTAATGCCGACTTACATATCAGCGGAGTATCTATATGCTACGATTAATTTATTTGACTATCCAAGGAATCGGGATTATTTCTCTGTACCACACAAGTTTATTAGTAAAACTAACTTGATAAATGGAGAAACTACGTTTGCTCCTATTCAATACCCCCAATCCTATCAAGGGCATTTGTGGAGAGAAAATTTAGAATGGTGTTTAGGGAAAAATGGGGAGATAGTTTATTCTTTTCCCGCCTCTTCGTTCTTAGTAATCCAAGATACTTTGATAAGTACAAAATTGTATAAAGCCAATTCAATCCGCATAGATACCATCAAACCTCTCGCTTCTTGGGAAGATTTAGAGGTAAAAATTAGCTATATGAGAAATACACCTTTTTACAAAGAGGTTATTTATGATAAATACAGAAACCTCTATTACAGAATCGCTAAGTACGCCAACGCCGATAAGGATAAAGCTAAGTATTCGCTCATCGTTCTCAATGACGCTTTCACCAAATTGGGAGAGGTAGATTTTCCCTTTGACATGGTAAATGATAAGCGAAGCGTTCCGCTCATAAGCAAGGAAGGTATCTATTTTAGATATTTAGATGTTCCTAACAATCAACTAAGTTTTAAAGTGTATCAAGTGCTTGTAGATTAAAAAGGGATTGCCAATATCACAGCTATAAGAATATTACCTTAAAAGTATATCCAATGCCATACAAAGCCATCTCTGTCGTTCCACTCCAGCGTAGGCAGAGGTAATTTAATAGCATTGAGTAAAAAAATGAAAGAATTAATAAGGGTGTATTTAGATGAAAATGCAGGCAAATGCAGGTCAAAAGAAATGAAGTACCGTCTAAGAGGAAACAATCCTATTGCTTCATTTTGATACGCTCTCCCAAAAATCATTTCCTCAGCACTGTATCCAATAGCAAGATGAATATAGCTCACCCATTTTGGTAAGTGCTTTTTGCCAAAGAAAGAGAAAAAGGGTAAGGAGTACCAATAGGTCTGCCCGTTGTAATCTTTGAAGATTTGCAATAGCTTATTATCTCCTAATACATTCGGTCTTTCTGTGGCAAATTTTGTAAAGTGAAAAGAAAACTTAGGCAGTACAAAAAACTTGCTGAGGTAGATTTTTTGTACACTAAACAATATCGCACCTAAGGCATTGGCTATGAGGTCATAAATACTTGCACCGTAGGTAGGTGCGAAGCCGTCTAAGATTTCTATGGAAGAGATTAGCAAAAAACTAATGAGGCTACTAAAAAGAACTAAATCATGCTGAGGCAGAGGCAGTGGCTGAGTTTTCTTTTTGAGCAGATAACCTACTATGGTGCAGAGAAGGCTACTCAAATGGAAAGCAGAAAACAAATGCCCCAATTTATCCATTTGTTTCCATTCCTGCCAATCATCAAACCAATGAAATTGACTAAAATTTTCGTATTGATACCAGAGTAGGTTGGATAGCCAAAGTATGACAGAGTAAAGTAATAAAAAGAAAACAAAGAGTTTACGAAACACTTAATTGTTATTTATTTGAGTAGAAATATACCTAAATCACGGGACTATAATTTTTGTATAATCATTAATCCGTCCCTAAGAGGCAAAAGCGTATTACTCACCCTATTATCTTTCTGTATTTTCTCATTAAAATCATGGATTGCTTTTGTGTCTTTGTCTTGCTTTTCGCCAAGCACTTTTCCATACCAGAGCACATTGTCAGCGATGATAAAACCACCTTTGCGTACTTTTTCAAAAACAAGGTCGTAATAGTGAGCATAATTTATTTTGTCTGCATCTATGAAAACCAAGTCAAATATCTCGTCAAGCGTAGGAATGAGTTGCATGGCATCGCCTATCAGCAGTTTGATTTTACTTTCCAAACCAGTTTCTTTGATATACTTTTGCACCATTTCTTCTAATTCTTCATTAATATCAAGGGTGTAAAGCAGACCTCCCTCTGCCAGTCCTTGTGCCAAACAAAGAGCAGAATAGCCTGTAAAAGTCCCTATTTCTAAGATTCTTTGAGGCTGTAGCATTTTTGAAAAGACAGCTAACATATTGCCTTGTAGATGTCCAGACAACATCCTTGCATGCAGTATCTTTGCATGAGTTTCGCGGTTTAACCTTTGAAGTATCTCATGCTCAGGAGTGGAATACTTCTCTGCATATTTTTCTATTTCCGGATTGATAATCATAGTACTTCAATGAAAAATGACAGCCCCCTGTAAAGACTGTCATTTGATAATGCTATATTTTAAATGTCTTATTCCTCCATCATAGCCCCACCGCCCATCTCTTGCAATTCTTCCTCGGCAAGGATTTTGTCAAAGCCGGGTACTCCTTCCATTTCTAAGCGAGCGGCGTGCATATACCTATTACTTTTCAAGGCAATTTTGAAGTTTTCCATAGCAAAAAAGTTCTGTGAAGCGGGGTCGCCTTGTGGAGATTTGGCGGCTTCTTTCATAATAATACCTAAGGCAAAAGCAAAACGTGCTTTCAAGTCAGCATTAAGGTCTTCTGACTCAGTAACATTTTGTAAATCAGCCGCAGCCTCATTGAACTTACCCGTCCTATACTGTGCGATTGCCTTCCACAAAGTAACTTGTAATCTTTCAGGGAAAAACTTCAAACATTCATTGGCAGAGAGGGCAGCACCTTCAAAATCAAATGTTTCAAATTGTAATTTGCACAAGCGGCAATACACGTCTGCTCTCTTCTTTTCATCTTTATTTATTTTTACAGAGTCTTCTAAAAGTTTAATCCCCTGTTGCTTTCCCTTTACGGACGCCTTCATTCCTGTAATTCTAATCGCTAACTCTTGAGGCTCTTTGTATTTAGAATCCATTGCCAATGCTCTATTGATAGCTTCCTGGGCTTTATCATAGTTAAAAATATCAAAATAGGCAAGCGCAATCTCATATTGGTATCTTGGCAACAAGACAGATACTCTCTTTTTGAACTTGCCAAAATCTGCCTTTTTCAAGAAAATCAGGGAGCTATCAAATTTTGCTTGTTTGTTATAAGCATAACCTATTTCATAGTTAAATCTATCTAAATCTCTTGGTGGTTTCAAAGTAGCCATTTGCCCAGCTTCATTACGACCTTTGTACTTGGCGAAATTAGCAAGCATAAATTTTGACTTTTCTATGGCTGCCTCATACTGACCTAATTTGTTTAAATTTCTGATTTCCATGTACATAATATCGCCATTGGTAGGGTCTAACTTCTTAGCTTGTTCCAAAAGGGCAGGGATAGAATCAAATTTCTGGTTAGCATTCATAATAGCAATGACTCTGTTAATGCTTTCTAACTTGGTTTTGGGGTCTGTATCATACTCAGCTGCTTTTTTATAATAATACGCTGCCTGCATGTAATCTTTTTTGGCTTTTTCATAAATAACAGCTAAGGTTTTATAGGCTTCTGCATAGTCAGTCTTGAGGCTTGCCGCTTTTTCAAAAGATTTGATAGCATTGTCTATATCTCCCATTGCCCTGTAGCATAAACCCATATCATAGTAATACCTTGAAGCGGTAGGTTCTAATTTGATAGCGTCTTGATAGAGTTGGAGAGCAATGTCATATTTTTTTGCTTTACGCGCTCTATCAGCTTGCACATATTTATCTACGCCATCTTGGGCAAAAGCACTCCCTATACCTATGAGTATAAAAAAGATAGAAAGGTAAATTTTTGTGGATTTCATAAAAAAAGATTTATTGAGATATAACATAGAGTCAAGAATGTAAAAAGGCAATATTTGCACCAAATTAAGTTTAGCAAAAAGCATACTTAAAATGAGTAAATACTATAAGAAAAACTACTAACTTATTAATAACAAGAAACTTACAAATAAAAAATTAACAATTTTTAGGCAAAAATATTACTTTTGTTTAAGTATTCACTCAGCAATATTGCTCAAATATCGTATAAAATTTATACAAATATTTCTTAAAACTGTATTATTTTTTCCTCTATTATGCTTGCAATTTTTTCCAGATAGGTTTTATCTATTGCATCATAATCATTGAGTTGAGTACTATCTACGTCCAAAACCATAATCACTTGATTATCTTTGACAATAGGGACAACTATCTCAGAGCGAGATAAGGAGCTACAGGCAATATGTCCGGGGAAAGCCTCTACGTCAGGAACTATAATAGTTTCCTTTTGTTGGTAACAAGCACCGCATACTCCCTTGTCAAAATCTATGCGTGTGCAGGCGACAGTCCCTTGGAAAGGTCCTAAGACAAGTTGCTGGCCTTTCACCAAGTAGAAGCCTACCCAGAAAAAATCCATGCCATATTTGAGTGCCGCACAGACATTAGCAAGGTTGGCAATGAGGTCGGTTTCTCCTTCTATGAGTGCCTGAATTTGAGGTAATAAATCCTCATATTTTTCTTTTTTAGTCAAAGAGTGGTCAATATAAATTGATTCTGCCATGAATGATAAAGGATTGAAAAATTGATATGGCAAATATAATAAAAAAAGTTTCTAAGCCTTAATAAGACTTAGAAACTTCAACTGTACATCAGACAGCAAAATCTAATATACTTTGGAGCGTATAGACCCTTCTGGTATATCGCCTTCCCGAATTTAACCCTGTTAGGATTAACCCCTTTTTATTTAGGTAATCCCCTTTTTACTTCGCTACAAAGTAAATAAATATTAAATTAAAAATCAATATTTATTTAAAATATTTTGATAAGTTTTATAAAATATTTATGTCTGATATATAGCCCGTTCTAATCTGCTTGATTGCTCTTGTTTGCACTTACCCTTGCTTTTTAATAAAGGTGATTTCTTCCTGTTCGTCTTCGTTAGAAGCGTCTAATTCAGCTTGGTCTTTGGCATTGCTTTCTACCATTTCTAAAACGACATCTTCTAACAGGAAACGCTCTGCAATAGAGAGGGCTTGGAGGTCTATTTCCTTGTGTTCCCAAGAAAAGGGATTAGCCGTGTAGAAAAGTTCTCCTGCGGAGTTTTGGTATTCAGGAATCTGGAGCGAAGATTCCATCTTGATATGCAAGGGCTTATATTGATTAATCAGATTTCCTTGTGAACGCTTAATTTCTTTGATAGGGATTATGACTTCTTCTTGGGAAGAGAAAAGAGTTTTCCTATAAATCATTTTTTCAGAGTCTATAAAAATCACCTGTCGACTCAAATAGTAATAAAGGAGCGAATAAATAGCAAAGCACAACAATGCTATCCCAATCATTACAGGAATATAGCCTAATAGACTTGTGCGAGCAAAAAATTTGATAGAGGCGTAAATGAAAGTGATACAAACAAATATGCTTAGCAAAATGGCAATGATGGAACTCCATTTTAGTACATTCCATTCCAACCAAATAGCTTGGTCATTGGCAAATATGCTGATATTATGCACTCTGCGGTTAGAGATTCGCATAGGGCTGTACTGTTTTTCTGGAATGGTAACTTTGAGTTTTACCTCTGGTGATATATCTAAAAAAACATTCTTGATGGACGCAAACTGCCCTAAGAAAGGCTCTTTTTGAGCGTCATCTATACTTGTAACATAAATAGGCAAGGGAAGAAAAGTAATGAGCGTTTCTATATTGGATTTGAGTTCATTATAACTTTTTCCATGATAAATCTCTAAGGAAGATGCCTTGTGTCTGAGTATGTTTACTTGTATGAGGGTTTCTCCTTCTAAGTTAGGGTTGCTTACTCTATTTATCCAAATAGCTTTGAAGTTATCGTAGGGAATGACTACTTGTGATTTGCGTTGGGCGATGATAAGCATTTGTTTTTCTTTGTCTAAGAACATTTTAAAATGCTCGTTCATACTTGCTAAGAGTACAGTAATAATCAAGGTTACAGAGATAGAAAGTAAAATGATAAGAAACTGCAAAGACCCTACTGTATTGAAAAACAACAAAGTCGCTTCTAATACGCTTAAAGAAAAGCCCACAATAAACCAAACGTGAGGCATATAGCTTCCAAAGTGTATGGTCAGTACGTTAGTTGTCGAAGTATGTATTCTCATAGGTATAACTTCATGTAGAAATCAAAAATAAAGGGCATCGTATTTCAATGCTAAGAACGTCATTATTTAGGAAAATGATGTAATTTAAGGCTTTTTTTTGAAAAAAAATATACTATACACAATAAAAATACTTACCTGACTCGTTCAAAACTCTATGGCATGTCTAATATTTCCCAAGTATGGTCTGCTAACAAGCGAATAGCGGCAATACACTTATCATATTTTTTGCTCTTTCCCCACTCGTTAGGGGCTATGAGTGAAAGTACATCACTTTTACCATGTCGTTCATAAAGATAGTAGGTGCGTCCTATCAAAGGCTCAAAGCGAATCTCTGCCTGATAGATTCGCTCTGAAATGGTTTTGCGCGTGTTTATATTTTTAGCTTGCTCTGCCAAAAGTTGCATCTGCTTATAAATCTGCTCCATTTGCATATCAGTTTGCTGATACATGGCTTCCAAAGCATTTGCCTTGATTTTTCCTTGGTCTTCAGGTTTGATGACTGCCCCGCCAACTGTATGAGCATACGGAAGCATACTTGGTTCTTCTGTAACTTTTTCTCTGAGTTTTTCCAAGTCTATTTGCTCTATGTCTATTGGGCGAACTTCCTGATTTTCCTTATTTATTTCTTGCATTAGCTTATGATATTTGATAATATCAGGTAAACTACTTACTAAGCGCAATAGTTTAAAACTTATTTTGCCTATATTTCGTGAAAAATAGATATTTATTACAAATGCAAAAATAGCTTGTTTTTTTAAATAATGGCGTATGGTTTCTATTCTTTTGTTGGAAGATGATTTAGTCATGGCGGCTCAGATTAAGCAATTCTTAGAAAATCAGCACTTTCACTGCGAAGTCATGCACAATGGCGAAGTTTTTTTACGAGAAAGAGCAAAATTTCACTATGATATATTTCTTTTAGACATTAATGTACCCTCCGTCAATGGATTAGAAGTTTGCAAAAGAATTAGAGCAGAAGATAAAACAACTCCTATTTTAATGCTGACAGCTTACGGAGCGGTACAGGACAAAGTGGAGGCTTTTAATTTTGGAGCTGACGATTACTTAGTAAAACCTTTTCACTTTGATGAGTTGCTTGCCCGCATCAAATCTTTGCTTAGGCGTTCTAAAAACGACCTCGCCCAAGATGAAATTATCAAGATTGCAGATTTGGAAATCAACTTAACTCAAATGCACGTCAGTAGGGCAGGACAGACCATTAACTTAACTCTGAAAGAATATAAACTTTTAGAACTTTTGGCTTTGGCAAAAGGGCGTGTCCTTTCTAAGCAAACTATTGCCGAGCAGGTCTGGGACATCAACTTCGAAACAGGCACCAATACCATAGAAGTCTATATCAGCTTTTTGCGGAACAAGATAGATAAGGGCTTTGAGCCTAAACTTATCCATACGCGTATCGGCTATGGTTATTATCTTAAAATAGAGCAAGAATGAAATTTGGCGGAACTTTATTGTGTCATTTTCTCAAAAAGCCGTATTCCTATACTTTGGGTTATATTTTTTGGGCAAGGCTATCTAATTTATCTCTCAAATCGGCTATGAGTTTGTTGTAAGTTTCATCTTGGCTTCTGTTATTCATCTTGCCTTTTTCATTTCTGCCCTGAAAATACTCCTTAATATCATACAGCGAAGCGTTCACTTTTATATTAGGCTTGCTGTGATAGTATTTCCACAATGCTCGCCCAGCCTCAAAAACGGTTTGGGCTTCATCTGAAAAAGTGAGTGGTGCAGTGCGCACTTTGGTAGGTTCATACAAAGTGCCGTTGCCGTTAGGCTTTAACTTTCCCTGAATGAACTTGACCATAAAATTGCTATCAAACCGCTCGCGCGCATTGACTTCTGCTTCTGTGAAGGGTATCCAATGGTCTGTCCCTTCTTTGCAAGAAATTCTGTTCTGACTATGAAAAAGGGTAAAAGCCAAGCAATCATTTTGAAATTCGGTGTCTTGTTGTCAGCCGTCGTTAGGATATAAAAATTGGTCGCGGTCGTTGAGCCATGTGGCTTCTATGCAGTGCCGAATGGCAAAATAGAGGCAACCTTGAAAAATATTATGCTCACTAAAACAGTAATAATTGTTATGTCTTGTTCCTTTTTTGTACTGATATTCAAAAACTTATTATTTTGAAAATTGGGGGTTGGATTTTCTATATACCCTAATCCGTTCCCATTGCCATTTTTGTAATCAAATGTCTTTATCCATTTATACTCAATAAAAATTGGTTTTGGTTTTAAAATTCCAAGAAATTAGCCTGTCTAATTCCTGCTTATACTGGGCAATATGAGTAAAAAACTCACAGACCTTTTCCTTAAAATCTTGAAACTTCCTATAAAAACAAGTATCAATGACCTTCTTACGCTTCGGCAGGCTAAAAACAATACTGGCTTATCAACAAGAGAGGCACATACATTATTAACCCCTAAGAATTTTCAAAATCCTTAGGGGTTTAGATAGGCTTCTTTGACTATAAGGGCTTAGATTACTTTACAAAAAGTAACTCTCTGTATTTCACTAAAGGCCATTCGTCATTATCTACAATGAGTTCTAACTTATCAGTGTGGTAGCGAATTACCTCAAAGAAAGGTTTTACTTTTTCGCAGTAAGCCACTGATTTTTCATGTCCTTCCAATTCATTGGCGGCTTTGCGGGCTTCTACCATATCATCTACATTTTTCTTGATAGTCAAGATATGGTGCGAAATAGTCTTGATGACATCTATGAAGTACTTAGCTTCTTCTTCTAAGCCAATGTCTTGTAAACCTTCCGCATTGTTAATCAGTTTATTCTGATAAGCTACCGCCGCAGGAATAATTTGATTCATGGCAAAGTTACCCAAAGCACGAGATTCTATCTGAGTTTTGAGCGTATATTGGTCGTGCATGATTTCTACTCTTGCATGGAGTTCTCTTTCGCTTACTATGCCGTTATCTACCAGCACTTTTTTGGCACTTTTGCTTAAATAAGCCTGCAAGGCATGAGGGGTAGTCTTGATATTGGAAAGTTTGCGTTTTTCAGCTTCTTTTACCCATTCTTCGCTGTAACCGTTGCCCTCGAAGCGGATTTTCTTAGAAGACTTGATATAATCCCTAAGTACCTCTACGATTGCCAATTCTTTCTTCACGTCTTTGGCAATTTTAGCATCTACTTCTTTCTTGAATTGTACTAATTGGTCAGCAACAATGGTATTCAATACTGTCATTGGGATAGCACAGTTTGCCGAAGAGCCTACGGCTCTGAACTCGAACTTATTTCCTGTAAAAGCAAAAGGAGAAGTACGGTTACGGTCAGTATTATCTAACAAAATGGGGGGAATCTTGTCAATACCTAACTTCATATACATATTGTCGCCTTTGTCTATCTTGATATTGCCGTTGTGTTCTAACTCGTCTAACACTTCTGTCAT
Source organism: Thermoflexibacter ruber (assembly GCF_900113045.1). Lineage (GTDB taxonomy): Bacteria > Bacteroidota > Bacteroidia > Cytophagales > Thermoflexibacteraceae > Thermoflexibacter > Thermoflexibacter ruber. Next base: position 229,769 of record NZ_FONY01000001.1, on the reverse strand, counting down.
TTGCTTGCCAATGAACACAGACATAATGGCAGGAGGTGCTTCATTTGCACCTAAGCGGAAGTCGTTACCTGCTGAGGCAATGCTTGCCCGCAAAAGGTCTGCATTTTCATAAACAGCTTTGATAGTATTGACAAAGAACACTAAGAATTGGAGGTTTTCTTTTGCTTTGCTACTTGGAGCGAAAAGATTTACCCCTGTATTGGTTGCTAATGCCCAGTTATTATGTTTCCCGCTACCATTGATGCCTGCAAAGGGTTTTTCGTGCAATAAGGCTTTTAAACCATGACGCTCAGCGACCTTGTCCATGATGTCCATGATAAGTTGGTTGTGGTCATTGGCTAAATTTACCTCCTCGAAAGTAGGGGCGCACTCGAATTGACTTGGGGCAACTTCATTGTGGCGCGTTCTCAATGGGATACCTAACTTTAAAGCCTCAATCTCGAAATCTGCCATGAAATCCCTTACTCTTACAGGAATAGAGCCAAAATAGTGGTCTTCGAGCTGTTGCCCTTTGGCGGGAGAGTGTCCGAAAAGGGTACGTCCTGCAAGTACTAAGTCAGGTCTTGCATTGTACAAGGCTCTATCCACCAAAAAATATTCTTGTTCTATACCAAGCGTAGCGATTACCTTAGTTACATCTTTGTCAAAATATTCTTTAATGACTGCGGTTGCTGCTCTATCAATAAAGGATAGGGCTTTGAGCAAGGGTGCTTTGTTGTCGAGGGCTTCGCCAGTGTAGGAAACAAAAACAGTAGGGATACAAAGTGTTTTTGTTGCGCCTAAGTCTATGATAAAAGCAGGAGAGGTAGGGTCCCAAGCAGTATAACCTCTTGCTTCAAAAGTATTTCTGATGCCACCACTTGGGAAGGAAGAGGCATCGGGTTCTTGACGAACTAAGGCACTACCTTTGAATTTTTCAATGACTTTACCTGACCCTGCTACATCAAAAAAAGCATCGTGTTTTTCTGCGGTTACGCCAGAAAGGGGCTGGAACCAGTGTGTAAAGTGTGTTGCTCCTTTTTCAATCGCCCAAACCTTCATCGCAGAAGCTACTGCATCGGCTACGTTGTCATCAATAGAGTCTCCTTTTTCTATTGCGTCTTTGAGTTTTTTGAAGGTATCCGCCGAAAGGTTCGCTTTCATAGCCTCCTCGCCAAATACATTCATACCATAATAGTCTGATACTTTTTTTGAGGGAGGTGTAACAGTAACGGGTGTTCGTTTTTGTGCTTGCTCTAAGGCAATAAATCGTAGTTTAGCCATATTTTTGAGGTTTTTGTATGTTTGATTAAAAATTTTAGTCAAATTTGAGAAAAAGTTGTATTATTTTCAAATTTTTATCAAAAAAATAATGATTTTTTCAAAAAAATCTAATTTTTACGACCAAAATGGCATTTTTTTGAAGTAATTATTCTTTTTAGATAAGGAGAAACTGAATGTATAGAGGATGGGATTCTCCAGAAAAGAACACAAATTATACTAGATGATACAGATAAACGACAAACCTAAGTTGTAAAAAACTGTCTAACCCGTAAAATCTGTGTTTCAAATTAGTGAATAGGTAGTTTTTGAGAGCCATCAATTAAGATAATAAGGGCAGCGTTAAACTGATTGCAAATACATTAGTAAGCAATCTCCACATTGCCAAGCCAATAGCTACCGCGAATAGTCAAAGTGAATGAAGTGAGTGGTTTTTCTTCCTGATTGTTACCTGTAAGCATACTCAGCCAGTTTTTTCGCTTATCTTTGACAGTAAAATTTCCTGCAAACATTTGGGCTTCTCGCTGGATAGAACCGCCTTTGGGAATAAATATTTTGATGTCCCCTAACATTCCTCCTACCCAAATATCTATGTGCTTACCTTCTAAATTTTCATTTCTTAGGTCTATGATGGTACTACCAAGCAAATTCTCTACATTGATTTTTAGGTGATTACCCTGTAAGACGCTTTTTCGGAGGTCTATTTTTTGATTTCCCAGAATAGTAATGAAATGTTGGGTAGAGGCATCTAACAATGCGATTTGACGCTTATCATCTCCCAATATAACCCTGTAGCTATTGATGCTTTGCAAAGAGGAACTCGGCAAGGAAGAGCTGGAAGACGTTACTTCCTGCGAAGGAGCAGGAGCTAACTCTTTGGGAAATAGCTTATGCTTGACTTCCAAAGGGAAATCAAATACTATCACTTCTAAATCCTCGATAGATTTGGCGGCAAGAGCCTCATTCAAGCGGCTTTCATACTCTGCATCATCAAGATTTTGATTAGCAAAGGCTGTTTGCAATTCTTGGATAACTTCCTCTCTTTTCTTAGGTAGCCCGTAAGTAGTTTTCATATCAAATTAATTTATTCAGATTGTATGCTATCAGCATATTAGGCAAAAGTAAGATAATTATTTTTCAAAAATGCACTAAAATTATAGGCAAAACAAAAAACTTTTGCTAATAAATTTGATATGTAGGCAGAAAAGACTAATTTTGCACCCTGATTTAAAAGTTTCAAGGGGTAACAAATTCTCATAGTCATGAAAAAAGATATTCATCCAAATTACAGAGAGGTCGTATTCTTAGATACATCAAGTAATTTTAGCTTTATTACTCGCTCTACCGTAGAAACTAAGGACACTATTACCTTAGAAGACGGTAAGACCTATCCATTGGTGAAAGTAGAAGTAAGCTCTGCTTCACACCCATTTTATACAGGTAGCAAGGCTAACTATGTAGCGGCGGCAGGTAGAGTAGAAAAGTTCAACAAGAAATACAAAAAGTAATTTTTTTATTTTCCTCTCGTCATAAGCGAGAGGAAAAATTTTATCTACTTATCTTCTTCTAAACCCTTCCAACATCTCGTATCGTCTGCAAGGCTTTACTTATTTTCTTCTTCTGAAAATTCTAATTTTGTTTGGTTTAGATACGGTAGTATTCTATTTTCTGCCAACTTGACGTATTCCTCTGATATTTCATAACCTACAAATTTACGGTTATTTTTGAGGGCTGATACTGCACTCGTACCACTGCCCATAAAGGGGTCTAAGATAACATCATTCTCGAATGATAATAGCTGTATCAATCTATGAGGCAATTCTTCAGGAAAAGGTGCAGGGTGTCCTATCTTTTTTGCGCTTTCAGGGTTCATTGTCCAAACAGATTTTGTCCATTCCATAAATTGCTCTTTGGCAATGGTGCTTTTCTTATCTTTGCTATCCCTTTTGTAATCGCCTTTGGAAAATATTAAAATATATTCGTGTGTATCTCGCAAAACAGGATTAGAAGCAGACATCCAACTGCCCCACGCCATCGAGACTCCTGCCCCTGCCCCCTTCTGCCAAATAATTTCGCCACGCATATTGAACCCCATTTTTATCATCATTTGTGAAATATGGTCAGATAAGGGAATATAAGGTTTCCTTCCCAAGTTAGCTACATTGATACAAGCACGCCCTCCATTTATTAATACTCTGTATGTTTCTTTGAATACTTTATATAGCATTTCTAAATATTCTGATAAAGATAAATCTTCATCATATTCTTTGGTAACGTTATAGGGCGGAGAGCTTATCATTAAATGAATACAGTTGTCAGGTAATTCCTGCATATTCTCAGCGTTACCCAAAATGATTTTATTTTCGTATATTTTTGGTAATAGATTCTCCTCTGTAGAGAGTTTAATAGTTGGACTTACTTCTATATATAATTTTGATTTATAAAACTGTTCTGAATTATGATTAATCCGCGAACCTGTACCAAAACTACTTGTTGATGAACCATTATGATTTTTCATTAGTTTAAACTTAGTGTAATCACCTGTCTTAATTGATAAGAATACCGAATGTAGATTCTTTTGTTCGTAAAAACTTTGCTACTAAGCAAACTTCTTTTCTTTGAAGGTTTATAAAAGCTATCAATCATGTCCTGTACTATTCCACATATAAAATCAATACTTTTCTCTGAGGTATTTTTACTAATGATTTCGTTTTCAGAAAGCATTTGCTGAAAACTTTTTTTGGGTTTATGATACCATTGATGAAATACATACAGAACTTCCCACAGTTCAGTATCATTAATCTTAAAATTAACCTTTAATTTGGTTTTTAGATTCATAGAGCAAAATTCTACTTTCTTCATAAAAATAAATTTTAGTTTGTTTTACAAAACAAGAAAATGTTTCTAAAAGAAACAAATATTTCTTTTAGAAAATTTAGCTATTTAAAATTTGCTCAAACTCTTCTTTCTTCTGTTGAAAAAAACGCTCTAATTTCTCTATTTCTAATATACCAAAATCAACTTTACCGTTTAGTCGTTTACTAATCATAGAACGATAAGAGGAATTAACTTGTTCTTTTCCCCAAATAATTTCTATCAGAAAAGCCTGACTAAAACCTTGGCAGGCTTTCCGAATAAGGTCTTGTTTATTCTTCATTGTCCCAAAGTTCAATCCAGCGTTCAAAAGCATCAAACTCAATGCGTCCTTTTTGCCAATTTATGGATATTTTTAGTGTTTCGCTATGTTTTACTAAAAATTTCAGTGCTTTTCCTCTCATTTCTACTCCTCTTGGATTTGTACCTGCTTTGGGTAATTTGATGTATTCTGCCCTACCCATTTGCTCAAATATCTCTAACTGTACACTTTTAGGAATGCAATACAATCCTCCCTGCCTTTCCCAATAAATATGTTCAAAAATCATATCACAACTTGGCACATATTCCGTGCTAAATTTAACAGCACTTTCAGCATCTACCGTCCAAACCAATTTTAATCCATTTAATGAATTAGATAATGTTTTGATAGAAAAAGGTTTATCAAACACATAAACATCAGCTTCTGGTTCTGTGATAGGAATATCTGTTTTTACATTCTGTTCCCCAAACTTATAAATGAGCAAGGCAACCAATATTCTTTCTCTTAAAGAACCAACTTCCATGCCTACTTTCCCCCCTCTCATAGTTTCCAACTCTGCTATTTGAAAAAGTTTAGGTAGTTTTTCTTGAATTTTCTTTACTGTCGTTTGGTCTGTAAATAAGCTATCTATTGTTGTTTTTATTAAGGATTACTTTGTGAATATATGCTTACCATTTTTGAACGCTTTATTTCTTTCCTTCCACTTTGTTTTCTTCTGTTGCTTGCTCTTTTCCTTTGATAGGAGTGGTAATCAAACCCTTGCGTCTGAGCAGGGTGTCCATGAACTTGAGCTCGAGTTCGCCTTTGAATAGGTCAAAAGGAAGATGAATGAACTGCGCTCTGGAAATAGTCAAAATAAAAGCATCTTTGGTTTTTTCTGCTTTTTTGATTTTGTCCCAAGTAATCTGGCTGCCTTCTTTGGTATTGATTTTCATGAGTATTTGGCGGCTATCTATCTCATAAGAAAATTTCTCAAAGAGCATTTTATACTGGTCTAATTGGGTAATGGCGGTAAATTGTATGTACCAAAAACCCAAGTAAAGTACGACGAGCAGTATGGTAATAGAAAAGCACCACCAAAAAGCCCCACTGATGAAAATAGGCAAAAGCATAATAGCCAAAGGCACAAACCACACCCACCAAAATTCCTTCAGTACGCTTTTTAAGCACATATTGATATATTGCTTTTTAGGAAGTCCGTATTTTTTTGTTTTAATAACCATTTTGTAAAATTTATGAGTTTTAAAGTTTGAAGTAGTTATGAATTATAAGTTATAAATTACGAACCAATGCAAGTGATTGATAATTAGTAATTTGCGTAAATAATTATAATATAAATTAATTTTGCGTAGCTACTAATAATGAATATTTTTATCATTTTTATTTATTGTAAAGAAGTTTAGTTGGATTGATAATAGGTAATACAAAATTTTGTAGTGCCGTTCCTTGAAACCTTGTCAAAAGAATTCCTCGTGCAGTAGAATAGGTTACAGAGGAGAGAGCATTGGCTAAATCTGGGTGTAGTTCAATCAAATTATTTGTGTCGAGCTTTGCCAGCTCCTGTAAGTTTTCAACGTGGTAAATGAAAACCAAATGAAAATTTCCAGTGGCTTCTTTAGGGTTTTGACCTTTACTTTTCGTTCTTATTTCAATCGTAAAATCTGTTTTTACAAGTTTCTCATCGATGTTAAAACCTAATTGTAAAGAATTATCTAAATAATGTCCTTCTACTTTTTCTGCGTCAAAATCTTCAGGTACCTCTACCTGACTTTTTACTATCTTAAACTCAACGATAGTGATGTTTTCAGGGTCAAATATATGATTGTTATCCAACATTGCTCAATAGATTTAATTCATCAGTCTGTTGAAGCTTAATAATTTTTAATGGCTCTACAGATGCGATTTTTTTATAGACAACAAAGGTATGTAGGCTACGGCTATAGCCATTGATAAATGAGGCTTGGTTTTTTCGCTTAGGAACTTCTAATAATGGTTCACCAAGCTCAGCCGATAATTTTGCCAGTGAACGTAGTGTGAAATTATGCTCTCCATTCAACCATTTAGAAACTTCAGATGGCTTTTTATCAAGTTTTTCTGCTAATTCCTTTTTTGTGATTTTATTTTCACGCAATAGCTGATTGATGCGGACTACTAAGTCTGCATACCAATCTACAAAGATTTCTACATCTTTGGGAGTGTTTTTCAACAACCTATCTACTGTTTGGCTTCTCATTGTCTTATAGTATTATGTCTGTTGTTCCATCAAAGTTTTGCAAATACCTTTCATCACTTGATATTTCAATCATATCCAATTGCAGTGCTTCTTCAATTTTTTTGACAAAGGTTTGTGCTTCATAAAACTTTACACTTAAATTTTTACTTTCCTGTACTGAATCAGCATCTTTAATACCTCCATTGAAAAGAACAACGATTTGTTCACTTATGCGGTAACAAAATAGTCTAAGCGGAAAATTGATACCTAAGTCTTTTATTTCTTCTACCCATCCTTTGGGTTTGGGTGGTAATGCTTGTGCCTTATTTTCTGCTCTGTCAAAAAAGTCGTCGGTTGCGCCATATCTATTACCAATACTTTCAGTTATCAATCGGAATAATTGTAATGCCTTCTCCTCGAGTGGATTTCCTGATGCAGCATAGGTGTCAAAAAATCTGTCAGTTTCTGATGGTGCATCGTCTTCATTCGTAATCCACCTGACGGTATAGAATGTACAAATGTTTCCTTCATCATACCATATTTCTATTGCAAATTTATTCACTTATAACTGAATTACGCAAATTTTTGTTTCACTTTTAAGTTAATTGCTCGTGGTTTATATTTAGCTATCAGAATTGGACAATATTGCGATTTATTAAGCTACCTTACCTTTCATTGTTGCAACCAATTCATTCTATTGAATCTTATCAAAATGCTTTCAAACTCAAATCTACGGCTTTGGCAGAGTGAGTCAGCGCACCCATAGAAATAAAGTCGACTCCGCAAGCGGCAACAGCTGGCAGGTCTGCTAACTGCAAACCTCCCGAAGCCTCTGTCAGGTATTTGCCATCGATGAGCTTTACAGCTTCTTTCATCATTTCCAAAGACATATTGTCCAGCATAATTACTTCTATCCTGCCTACTTGCATGGCTTCTCTGACTTCTTCTAAGTTGCGGGTTTCTACTTCTATGCGTAGGTCTTTTCCTATTTTTTCCTTGTAAGCGATGGCGGCTTTGATAGCGTTGCTCACTCCTCCCGCATAGTCTATGTGGTTGTCTTTGAGCATTATCATGTCGAACAAGCCAAATCTATGGTTTTCTCCCCCTCCTATTTTCACTGCCCATTTTTCCATTAGGCGAAAGTTCGGTGTGGTTTTGCGTGTGTCTAAGACCTTGGTTTTTGTCCCAGCTAAAGCATTAACGGCTTTTCGGGTTTGGGTCGCAATAGCACTCATGCGCTGCATGCAGTTTAACACTAATCTTTCTGCCGTCAAAATGGATTGGGCTTTCCCTGCGACTACAAAAGCTACTTCCCCCTTTTTTACCTCAGTTCCGTCTGAAATAGCAATGTTTAGCTGTAATTCAGGGTTTACTCTCTTGAAAATACGCTCTGCCAAAGTTACTCCTGCTAATACACAGTCTTCTTTGACCAACAAGCGAGCCTTGCGGACAGCATGAGCGGGGACGGCAGAAAGTGAAGAATGGTCTCCTTCGCCCACGTCTTCTTGCAATGCCCTGTCTATAAATTGATTAATTGACTCGGAAGTAAGGTAATCGTATTTCATGCCACAAAGTTAAGAAATCTGCATTACTTTTATGCTTTTGTGTCTTTCAAAGTAATCTTTACCGTCTTAATGCGTTTTTTATCTGTTGCTATGACGGTAAAAATAAATTTGCGATAGCGTTTTTTCTCCCCAACGCGAGGCATACGACCAGAAAGTTCTAATAGTAATCCCGCTAAAGATTCGCTTTCTCCTTTGACTTCGTTGAAATAGTTAGGTTCTACATTAAGGATTTTGCAGAGGTCATTGATAGAAGTTTTGCCGTCAAAGGTATAGTTGGAACTATCCACTTTATTAAAAGCTAAGTCGTGTGTGTCGAACTCATCATTGATATCGCCAATGATTTCTTCTATAATGTCCTCTAAAGTAATCAATCCACGAGTGCCGCCGTACTCATCTACTACGATTGCCATGTGAACGCGCCTTGCTTGGAAATCTCGCATGAGGTCGTCTATTTTTTTGTTTTGAGGGATAAAATAGGTATCTCTGCGAATAAGTGTACGCCAATCAAAGTCCTCATTTTCCTCTATGTAAGGCAAGACATCTTTGATATAAAGAATACCCTCAATTTTGTCTAAATTTTCTCTATACACAGGCACGCGAGAATAACCTGTATGATTAATAGCCTCTATAAGTTGGTGAAAGTTCATTTCTATATCAAAAGCACTGATGTCTATGCGTGCTTGCATAATTTGCTTGGCGGAGATAGTCCCGAAATTGACAATTCCTTTGAGAATTTCTTTTTCTTCAGAGGTAGTCTCTTCGCTATTGGTAGTCATTTCTAATGCCTCATGCAGTTCATCTACAGATACTTGGTAGCCTTTTTTCTTAACAATTTTTTCTATTAGCACTCCCATTTGCATTAGAATCCATGAAAAAGGACTAAGTACTTTGTTAAGAAAGTTCATAGGACTGGCAGCAATGCGGGCTACTATAAAAGCTTTTTGCCCTGCTATTACTTTGGGCATCACCTCGCCAAAAAAGACAATAAGTACAGTGATGATAATTGTTAGAATAAAAATTTCCAGTCCTTGTCCTTCGTGTTCATCTATTACTCCAAGCATGAGGTAGTTAGAAATAGTTGCAATACTTACATTAACTAAGTTATTCATTATTAGTATAGTAGCTAATAACTTATTTGGATTACTTAGTAGATTAGCAATATTTCTCTCGGCTTTGTTTTCGCTATTGCGGCATTGGAGGAGCTGTTGGGGGGTCAGAGAAAAAAAACTCAACTCGGAGCCAGACATAAAGCCTGAAGCACCAAGCAGTAAAATAATCACTATGATTCCAATAGGCAATACCACCATCATTTCGCTGGGCGACATGGTGAGTAGGTCTGCTAAGATATTTATATGAAAATCGTCCAAAATAGTGTTAAAACTTAGTTTTTACTAAAAAGGCAAGTCGTCAGGTTCAGTAGCAGGGGGGATTTCCTCATTTACCGTACTTCCCACTGGTGTTTTAATCGCATAAGGAGGTTCTTCCATAGGTGGAGGAGGGATGTTGCTACTGCCTCCACTACCCCCTTTGGGCGTAAGCATATTCATCGTATCTGCTACTACTTCAGTAACGTATTTTTTTATTCCGTCCTGCTCGTAGCTTCTGGTAGTAAGTTTGCCCTCGATATACACCTTATCGCCTTTGTGCAAATATTTTTCTGCTACTTCGGCTAAGCCTCTCCAAAGCACGATGTTATGCCATTCTGTTTTTTCCTGTGGATTTCCGTCCTTGTCTTTGTAGCGTTCGGAGGTTGCCAAAGAAAAAGTAGCTACCGCTACCCCATTTTCAGTCCTTCTCACTATGGGGTCTTTGCCCAAATTGCCCAAAAGAATTACTTTGTTTACCATATCTTTTTTTTGAGTAAATTTTAACCAACAAAATTAAAATAATCTTTCCACTTAACAAGTGTTAAATATACGTAAATCTTATATATTTAAAAATTTTCCTTCAAATAATTTACTATCAGGATAGGTTTAGGAAGGTGGTTTATCTCTGCTAAGGTGTAAAGTTGCAAATTATTCTCCTCTCTTAAAACTTTTGCAACTTCTTGTGAATGAAGTTTTAAATGAATGAACTTCGCTGAGATTTGCTGGTGAGTCAAGATATGCTTGTAAGGTTTTGATTCTCGCTGAATCGTGATTGCTTTGAGCATCTCATCTTGATTGTCTAAGGCTTGTCCGCTTCGCATACTCAGCAAACCCACCTCTCCCAAATGCTCATAGATACTTGTCATCAATGGGAAATGTATATGATTGAGTTCGTTTTCTTCTAACAAGGTAAAGTCGTACAAACCTTGCCAAATATCACCTTCTTTTCTCATTTTCATCATGAGCTTATTTTCAAATTCAAAAACTAAATAATTGAAATTGCGGTATTTAGTTTTGATTTTTTTGATTTTTATGGGCAAGGTTTCTTGCTTTTTTTGAGCAAATGCAAGGCATTTGTCCGCAAAAATACAATGAGGGCAGTCAGGCGAAGTGGGTTTGCAATACACTGCCCCAAACTCCATGATTGCTTGGTTATAGACCGCACTTTTACCTTTGGGCAACAGTGCATTTGCCAATTCATTAAAAATCTTTTGCCCTTTATGACTGCTAATGTCCTCCTCTATGCCAAAAATACGCGCCAATACCCTGAATACATTGCCATCTACTACGGCGACATCCTCCCCAAAGGCAAAAGAAGCAATAGCTGCGGCGGTATAGTTGCCTACGCCTTTGAGTTGGAGAATTTCTTGGTAAGAAGTGGGGAACAGACCGTTCCATTTTTCTACCACCATTTTGGCACTGTAATGCATATTGCGAGCGCGGGAGTAGTAGCCCAACCCTTGCCATAGTCTTAATACTTCCTGCTCCTTCGCATCTGCCATGTCTTGGATGGTAGGGAAGGTTTCTATGAATTTTAAATAATAGGGAAGTCCTTGATTGACACGTGTTTGCTGTAAAATAACTTCTGAAAGCCAAATGAAGTACGGATTGTTGGTATCTCTCCAAGGCAGGTTGCGTTTATTCTGCTCATACCATTGTATCAATCGTTCTGCAAAGTCAAAAGAATCAGAGTTCATTGGTTTATTTTTCTTTTTTCTTTAAAAATTCCGTTGTATTGCCTGCCCATGTAGCTTCCCCACAAAATATTTTCAGGTTTCAAATGGCTTAGTTCTACCCGTCTAATGTTGAATCTGAGAGGAATACTGTAAAATGCACTTTCTGGGTCATGTTCTTTTTCTACCGCTCCTGCCAAATAAATAATGTCGGTCTTGCCGTTATTGTCCATATCTCCTACCCAAGGCGTTGATGCCCAATTCGTTCCTTTGAGCAAATCCAAGGGGATAGTTTGCTGATTTTTAACCTCTATGCAAACTAACTTAGTAACAGGTAAATTCTCTTCGTTTTGTTGGTTAAAAGTCAGCAATACCTCTGAAAATCCGTCATTATTTAGGTCTATGGAAAGAGGGGAAGTAAAAGAAAAGCCATTGCCTTGCAAATCTACTTGATAAATAAATTTTCCTGTTTTTCCGTCAATAACTGCTGTTTTGATGATATTTTTGAAAGAGGGCCAAGTGCCAATGCTAAAATTGATGAAAAAGTCAGGTATATCGTCTTCGTTGAAAAAGCCCACAGCAGGTTGATTATAGGCTTCTGTGCCTTCAAGACTTACTTGCCAAAGCAACTGATTGGTTTTACCGTCAATCGCAATGGTTTTTCCCTCTACCAAATTTTGCACGATGTCCAATACCCCGTCTTGAGTAATATCTACTAAAACAGGTGGAGCAATCACCCCTTTTTGATTAGTTTTGAAAAGTACCTCTGCTTTTGATATATCATTATTTAAGAGGTCTTTTAGTGTAGTTTTGTACAAATGCCCAGCAATAGTTTCTCCACCTGTACCAAAAATAATAGTGGGATTATCTTTTTCTACATCAAAAATGAGAGGGGAAAGGTAAGTTTCTTTGCCGTCTGGCATATCGGCTTGGGCAATAATTTTTTTATCTTTACTACTGATAATTAGTAATTTGCCCACAGGTCGGTTAGGATTATCCGCCCTCAGTGTAGCATCTCCCCCGTTGGCTATGAGCAAGTCTTTGTATCCGTCTGCATTTTGGTCAGGAATGAGTTGGGGAGTGGTAAAATTGAACCAGCCTAAGTTTTTGGGAACGTGGGCATCATCTGTTTGCAGAAATTCCCAAATTAGCTCGCCTGTTGCTCCATTGATAGCTTTGAGTTCGGCGGAGCGTCCCCCAATGAATACTTCTGGTACTCCGTCCCCTGTAATATCATAAAAAATCGCAGAGCCAACTACCTGATTGCGTGCAGGCTGATGCCAAAGTCTTTTCCCTGTTTTTCCGTCAAGGGCTAATACTCCCACATCAGTATAAATCCATTCACCGCTCCCTGTACCTACTACGATGTCTAAAATGCCGTCTTTATTCAAGTCTATGGTTCTTGGCGAGGAGTAAGCGGTAGTAACAGGGTAAACGGCTTCCCACAAAACTACATTTTCTTGGAAAGAGGGCTGACAAGAAAGAAAAAGAAGATGAACAAGAGTAAGGTAAGCAACTGTTTTTCTATGCTTTGGTTTCTTCATTGGTTTGTTCAAATACAACGCCTTCGTAAATATCTTTTAGTTTAATTTCTGTGTTTATAAATTTTAGTGTAAAAGTATCCTCTAAGTTATTTAAAATTTCCTGCTCCCACTTGTTTTTTGCAAGGCGTTGGAAAACATTAATTTGTACTTCAAATTGGGAGATAATAATGTAGGCTTGTAAGCTCTCTATTTGCTGATACTCTGTGAGTTTGTCAGATTTGTCTTTGGCTTGGGTGGACTTAGAAAGTACCTCAAAAATAGCCAAAGGATTGAGGATTTGATGTAGTTTATTGCGTTTTTCTTCTTTTTCACTTATCAAAATAATATCTGGATTTCTTCCTCTATTGAGTTCAGGAATGGCCACAGTGGTAGCTTGGGAATAAATTATTAGTCCAAGTCGTTTTGTGATTATGAACAAATTACCATACAAATTGGTAACTATTCGGTCGTGTTTTTGTGTAGGCATTTCAAATATAGTAGTTATTTCTTTTTCTTCAAAATCTTTGCTAAGCACATAGTCAATGAGGCTATCATCTACGGCTTTCATGCTTTGTACAGGAACGATTAGCCCATCTACATATTCAAACAAGCCAAAATCATTCATTCTTTCGCAGAACAACGCATAGTCTTCCAAAGTATATGTTTTAGTAAGTATCATAATGACAAAATTAAAAGTTTGATTACCCTACTTTATTACTATGCAATTTAGTAATTTTTCTATTTAATTAAAAAGCAAGGATTGGTTTTCTGTTTTAAGTCTTACTTTTGCAGTCTGAAAAACCTAAGGTAAAACTTTAAAAGAATGAATGACATACTTAGAATCGCTGTTCAGAAGTCAGGAAGACTCAGCGAGGACTCTTTTGCCCTTATCAAAGAATGTGGCATCGACTTCCAAAATGGGATTGGACAGCTCAAAGCACAAGCAACTAACTTTCCCGCAGAATTTTTACTGTTGAGAGATGATGATATTCCGGGCTATGTAGCTGATGGTGTGGCGGATATAGGAATAGTAGGGGAAAACGTCATGTTAGAGAAAAGCAAAGACACAGAGGTAGTCCACCGCTTAGGATTTAGTAAATGCCGTCTTTCTATCGCTATTCCCAAAAATGAGGAATACAAAGGCATTAAAGGTTTAGAAGGAAAGAGTATAGCTACTTCTTATCCCCGTATCTTGCGGCATTTTTTAGAAGCCAATCAAGTTTCGGCTGATATTCACGAAATTAGTGGCTCGGTAGAGATTGCTCCAAGTATAGGTTTGGCAGAGGCAATTTGCGACTTAGTGAGTTCAGGAAGTACTTTGTTTACCAATGGTTTAAAAGAGGTGGAAGTAGTGCTTAAATCTGAAGCGGTGCTTATCAGGCAAAAAAACTTATCAGAAAGTAAGACAAATCTATTGGACAAACTCCTTTTCAGGATAAAATCAGTGCAAAATGCAAGAAAGAATAAGTATATTCTCTTGAACGCTCCTAAAAGCAAAGTGGAAGAAATCAAAAAACTTATCCCGGGAATGCGTAGCCCTTCCCTCATGGAATTAGCTGACAAAGACTGGGTTTCTATGCACTCTGTTATCAATGAAAACGATTTTTGGAATGTCATAGAGGCATTGAGAGCTGCAGGCGCGGAGGGCATTCTGGTTGTACCCATTGAGAAAATGATTTTATAAAAAATTACAACCAATAAGAGGTTTCTATCAAACTTATTGGTTGTAATATGAAATATTAGCTTAGCTCGGCACCTACTTTTTCCAATAATTTCTTAGTTGCTCTTACTCCTTCTTCTTCTGAAAGTTCGTTACCTTCGTATTCTATACCTATATGACCCGTATAACCTGCATTTTTCACGATTTGGAGCAGTCTGCGGTAGTCCATATTTGCCTCATTCCCTTCTGCATCAAAAACATTGGACTTAGCACTCACTCCTTTGGCAAAAGGCATCATTTCTTCTACGCCCTTGTAGCGGTCATACATATTCTCACAGCCCTGCTTCCAGTCATCATTTTTGTATTTCATACAAAAATTACCAAAGTCGGGGAGCGTACCACAGTTAGCTTTTCCAACAGATTTCATGACATTGGCTAACCAAGCACCATCAGAAGAGTAGCTTCCATGATTTTCTACAATGACATTGATGCCTACTTTTTCAGCAAATTCGCTCAATTTGCCTAAGCCATCTATTGCCGCCTTAGAAACCTCCTCGGCGGTGCCTTTGCCGTAAGCGTTCACGCGAATAGAATGACAGCCTAAGAATTTCGCCGCTTCTACCCACTGGTAGTGATTTTCTACTGCTTTCATGCGCTCTTTGGCATCTGTTGAGCCTAAAAAGCCTTCTCCATCAATCATAATCAGTACGTTAGTAACGCCGAGGTCACCAGTGCGTTTTTTCAGTTCCGTCAAATAAGCGGTATCTTTGGCTTTGTCTTTGAAAAACTGATTGACATACTCCACAGCATCTATCCCAAAATCATTTTTTGCCTTAGCGGGAAAGTCTAAATTGTCTAACTTTTTGTCAAAGAGCATCTTATGCAAAGACCACTCTGCCAAAGAAATCTTAAAGAAAAGGGGCTTATTGGCTGTTTCCATAGTCGTTTGATTTGCTGTTGTATCTTTTGAGTTCTCTTCATTATTGGCTTGTGTGCCGCTACCGCAGGCAGACAAGAAAGTAGGCAAAATAAGAGCAGAGCCTGTATAGCCCATCATTTGTCTAAGGAATAAACGTCTTTCATTTTTCATTTTCAATTAGTTATTTAGTGTTACACAAAAAAATTAAAATTACAAAACTTGGCTTAAAGGTAGATGAAAATAGTATCTTTTTTAAAATTTTCTACTTTGAATTTGAAAATTATTTTCCTTTCTGATTTTTGATGTATAGTGCTATTTTTATAATTGTTGTTTTTCTTTTTCTTAAAATAAACTGCTTTTGATTATATTTTTTCTAAAAAATCATAATATTTGTAAGAAAACTAAACTTATTACCAATCAAAAAAAACTTAAAGTAAAGCGAAAATGAAAAAATTGAAAGTTGCCGTAGCAGGAACAGGTTTTATAGGTCCTGCACACATCGAAGCCCTAAGAAGACTCCCTGACGTAGAAGTAGTTGGACTGACTGACGTAACCCCAGAAATAGCCAAGCAGAAAGCCGAGCAGTTAGGAGTAGAAAAAGCATACGCTAACTACGATGAGTTGCTAAAAGATGACCTCGACTGCGTACATATTTGCACACCTAATTTTTTGCATTATGAAATGGCAAAAAAAGCCTTAGAAGCGGGAAAAAATGTAGTCTGCGAAAAGCCACTTTCTATGACTATCAAAGAAGCGGAAGACTTGGTAGCTATAGCAGAAAAAACAGGTTTAGTCAATGCGATTCACTTCAATTTGCGCTACTATCCGCTTATCCGCCAGATGAAAACCATGCGAGAGAAGGGAGATTTGGGAGAAGTATATTCGGTCATCGGTTCTTATTTGCAAGATTGGCTTTACTACGATACCGACTATAACTGGCGATTAGAACCCGATAAGTCAGGCGACTCAAGGGCAATTGCTGACATCGGTTCGCACCTTATCGACTTAGTGGAGTACATCACGGGTTTAGAGATAGTGGAAGTCATGGCAGACTTTAATACTGTTCATAAAATACGCAAAAAGCCACTCAAACCCATAGAAACTTACTCAGGAAAAATGCTTCAGCCAGAGGATTACGCCGAAGTACCCATCAATACAGAAGATTATGCTACTGTACTCTTGCGTTTCAACAACGGCAATAAGGGCGTAGTAACAGTAAGCCAAGTTTCCGCAGGACGTAAAAATAGGGCAAGTTTGGAGATAGCGGGAGGAAAACAAACCTTTGCTTGGTGTTCTGAAATGCCTAATGAAATGTGGATAGGCAAGCGAGAAACTTACAACGGTGTACTTATGCGCGACCCTTCGCTCATGTACCAAGAAAGCAGAGAATTAGTTTCCTTCCCAGGAGGGCATAACGAGGGATTCCCTGATACTTCTAAACAACTTTTCAAAGAAGTTTATAAAGCTATCAAAGAAGGCAAGCAACCCGCGCATCCTCTTTTCCCTACTTTTAAAGATGGATTAAGAGAAATGATACTTTGCGAACGCATTGTAGAAAGTCATAAGAAACAAGCATGGGTAAAAATCTAATCACCTTAAAATGAGATTTTTATGAAAAAAATATTATTCCTTGTCTTATGGGTAGGTACAAGTCTGATAGTTTATGCCCAGCAGGATTCCTTGTTGCTGTACCCAGATGGTGTACCCGGAGCAATTCCTTTGAATATTCCAGAAAAGGTAACGGTCAATCCCAACGACGGCGTAACTATTACCACCGATATTCAGCAACCCAAACTGTTTGTATATCGCCCTCAAAAGCCTAACGGGGCATCAGTGCTAATTTGCCCTGGAGGTGGTTATTATGTACTTGCCATAGACCATGAAGGACATCAACTTGCTAAGTGGTTCATAGAAAGAGGCGTCACTGCTTTTGTGCTTAAAAATCGCCTTCCTGACGAAAGGTTGATGACTGAAAAGCACATTAGACCGCTCCAAGATGCCCAACAAGCCCTAAGAATCATTAGGAAAAATGCTAAAAAGTGGAACTTGGACACTAACAAAGTAGGTATCATGGGCTTCTCCGCAGGGGGACACTTAGCAGCCACTGTAGGTACGCGTTTTCAGAAGCAAGTAGGCGAAATTACAGACAATACGCTTAGTGTAAGACCTAACTTTATGATACTCATTTATCCTCTTATCTCCTTTCGCATAGGCACAGATAGGCTCAAAGGAATACAGGATAAACTACTTGGCAAAGAGGCAAACGAACTGCTGATAGACGAGTATTGCCTTGATAAGCAAGTAACCAGCGAAACGCCTCCTACTTTTATTGTGTACGCAAGCGACGACTCTCTCAATCCCGAGCATGGCATTGTTTTTTACAGAGAATTGCAAAAAAACAAAGTCCCCGCTGAGTTGCACATCTACGAAAAAGGAGGACATGGCTTTAGCCTGTCAAAGAAAAATAGAGGACACGTAGAAGCGTGGGACAGGGAAATGGAAGGCTGGCTTAGAGATAGAAAATTGATTGAATGAACATAAAAAAACTAAATAAAAATGAAAAACTTATTTTTTACTATTTTATGTGTTCTTTTCGTGGCAGTGGAAGGTTTTGCTCAACAATCTTTTACCCTAAATTCACCTGATAATCGATTGACAGTCAAGGTAGAAATAGGTGAAAAAATCACTTATACGGTAGCTATCAAAGGGCAGGAAATTACCGCTCCTTCGTCTGTTTCCATGACTTTGGACAACGGAACAGTGTTAGGCACAAAACCTAAGCTAAAAAATTCTAAAAATCAAGCCATTAACCAAAGCATCAAAACCATAGCTTACAAGCGAAGCCTCATAGAGGACAAAGCCAATGAGTTACAGTTAGATTTTGGAGATTTTGGGCTAAATTTCAGAGCATATAGCGAAGGTATTGCTTACCAATTTACTACTAAGTTCAAAAATAAAATCAAGGTAAAAAATGAGGAGTTTTCTCTCAACTTGAAAGAAGATGCCTTGCTAAATGCCTCGCTGTTAAATACTTTTTGGTCATCTTACGAGCAGTTCTACGACCAAGTAAAAATCTCTGAAATTCCTAACGACAAGTTTAGCTACCTTCCTTTACTTGTCAATCTAAGCAACGGTGTAAAAATAGGCATCACAGAAGCCGATTTGTACGACTATCCAGCCGTGTATTTGGGTAAAAATAAAAATGTAAGCCACTCTTTATTAGGAGTTTTCCCAGCCTACCCTACCAAAGAAGAAATAGGGGGGCATAACAATTTTGGAATAAAGGTAGTAGAAACTGCCGACTACCTTGCTGATGTGCAAGGTACGCGTACTTTCCCTTGGCGAATTTTATTCATTGCAGATGAGGATAAGCAACTACTTGACAGCGACTTGGTTTACAAGCTATCTCGCCCTGCCTCCCAAGATTTTTCTTGGGTAAAAACAGGTAAAGTAGCATGGGATTGGTGGAACGACAACAACGTCTATCATGTCCCTTTCCAAAGCGGTATCAACATGGCGACTTATCGTTACTTTATTGACTTTGCGGCAGCTAATGGCATAGAGTATGTCAATTTGGACGAAGGTTGGTCTGAGCAGTTCGATTTGACCAAGCTAAAAAACGACATCAATGTAGAAGAATTGGTCAAGTATGGCAAGGCAAAAAATGTGGGCATATTCCTTTGGTGTGTTTGGCACGTCTTGGACAAGCAGCTGGCAGAGGTCATGCCCTTATTCGAGAAGTGGGGAGTCAAGGGCTTAAAAGTGGATTTTATGGACAGGGACGACCAAAAAACCATGAATTTTTACCAGAGAATTGCAGAGGAATGTGCCAAAAGGAAAATCTTAGTCAATTTTCATGGAGCAACTAAACCTACGGGCATGAATCGGGCTTATCCTAACATCATTAACCACGAAGGCGTAAGAGGCTTAGAGTATAACAAATTTGCCCAAGACGGTACTACCCCCGACCACGCCGCTCAGCTTCCTTTTATCAGAATGTTAGCAGGTTACATGGACTACACGCCCGGTGCTATGCACAATGCCCAGAAAAAAGACTTTAAAACACTTTTCTCTCGCCCTATGAGTCAAGGCACACGCTGTCATCAGTTAGGCTTGTATGTAGTCTTAGAAGCTCCCTTGCTTATGCTTTCAGACTCCCCTACGGAATACTTAAAAGAGAGAGAAAGTTTAGATTTTATTGCTTCTGTACCTACTACTTATGAGCAGACCGTTGCCTTAGACGGCAAAGTAGGCGAATACGCAGTCATCGCAAGGAAGCAAAACGAGGTCTGGTATGTAGGTGGCATAGCTAACTGGGAGGGTAAAGAGATAACATTGAATTTCAATTTTTTAGGAGAGGGAGTATATAAAGCCATTATCTTTACAGACGGAGTAAATGCCGATAGAGTAGGCGAGGACTACCAAAAGAATATCAGGTCTGTTACAAAAACTACTCAAATGAAAATAAAAATGGCAAAAGGAGGAGGCTTTGCCATGCGGATAGAAAAGATGTAGGCACAAAACTTTATACTTCCCTACATCTTTTTCTCACAAATACCCCTAAATTTGCAAGGAAAACATACGCTTTTAAAGTGTATGTTTTTTTTTAGTTTTTAGCAAACAGATTTTAGCTTAGTATAGACATGAATATAGAATTGGACATCGCTCAGTTAATCGCAAAGGGAATCAAAGCAACCTTTCATCAAGAAATTGCACCAGAGGAACTTACGATACAACCTACCAAAAAAGAATTTGAAGGGGATTTCACCTTAGTAACTTTTGCACTTACCAAATCTTTGAAAAGAAAGCCAGAGGAGATAGGAGAAGCCTTAGGCGAGTATGCAAAAAATAACAGCGAATTGATTGCTAACTATAACGTCATTAAGGGCTTCTTGAACTTAAAACTTTCTGAAAGTTTTTGGTTACAGACCTTAGCAAGCATTACCCATACCAAAGACTATGGCAAAGCCCCCTTTCACGGCACTAAGGTCATGGTAGAGTATTCTTCTCCTAACACCAACAAACCCTTGCACTTAGGGCATTTAAGAAACAACTTTTTGGGTTACTCAGTCGCCGAAATCCTCAAAGCAAGTGGATACGAGGTCATGAAAACTAACTTGGTGAATGACAGAGGAATACATATTTGCAAGTCTATGCTTGCCTACAAAAAATTTGGGCAAGGAGAAACTCCCCAAAGTGCAGGCATCAAAGGCGACCACTTAGTAGGGAATTACTATGTAATTTTTGATAAAGAAAATAAAAAGCAAATAGAGCAGTTAGTAGCTCATTATCAAGCTGAAACTCCCAATGAGGACATAGAAAAACTCAAAGAGAAAGCAGGAAAAAATACGCCTTTAATTCTTGAAGCACAGGAAATGCTCAGAAAATGGGAGGAGGGCGACAAAGAAACAGTGGATTTGTGGAAAAAAATGAATGGCTGGGTGTACGAGGGTTTTGAAGCAACCTATAAAATGATGGGGGTGAGTTTTGACAAAATCTATTATGAATCAAACACTTATCTACTTGGGAAAAATGTGGTAGAGGAAGGTTTGGAAAAAGGTATTTTCTTTAAGAAGGAAAATGGATCCGTCTGGATTGACTTGAAAGAGGAAGGGTTAGACGAAAAATTGGTCTTGCGGGCTGACGGAACTTCGGTCTATATTACCCAAGATTTAGGAACTGCCGATTACAAGTATGCAGACTTCCCTATGGAAAAATCTATTTATGTGGTTGGCAATGAGCAAGATTATCATTTTAAAGTACTGTTTACCATTCTGAAAAAATTAGGGCGAAACTATGCCGATGGAATGTATCACCTCTCTTATGGCATGGTCGAGTTGCCTTCGGGAAAAATGAAATCGAGAGAAGGCACGGTAGTAGATGCTGATGATTTGATAGAAGAAATGATAAGCATTGCAGAAACTCGCACCAAAGAGTTAGGGAAAATAGATGATTTTTCAGCAGAAGAAGCCAAAAATTTGTATAGAATGTTGGCTTTGGGTGCGCTCAAATACTACTTGCTCAGAGTCGACCCAAAGAAAACCATGCTCTTTAATCCAGAGGAATCTATTGACTTTCAAGGAGATACAGGGGTTTATATCCAATACATTCATGCTCGTATCTGCTCTCTGCTAAGACGCGCAGAAGTACTCAATATCGATTACAACTTAGCTAACATTCCTAATGCCCAACAAGCTATCAAACTACACCAAGTCGAAATAGAACTGATTAAACTCATTGCTTCTTTGCCTAAAAAAATCAAAGAGGCAGCAGAGGAATATGCCCCTTCGGTGATGGCAGATTTTGCTTATACGCTTTCCAAAGCATACAGCAAGTTTTACAACGAACTTTCTGTGTTCAATGAACCTGATGAGGCGAGTAAAAGTATGCGCTTAGCCCTCTCTGCCGAAACTGCAAAGGCTATTAAAACGGCTATGGGGCTGATAGGGGTAGAAGTGCCAGAGAGAATGTAAGAAAGGGTATAAAAATTTATAAAGTGTTTTATTTTTTATTAGATTTGTAAAATAAAAAATGGGTGATGATTCCAATTGTATGATGGTATTTTATCTACCTGTTCTCAATTTGATGAGAAAAGTATTTGTTGAATAAAAATCTGTGTTTATCAGCCCAATCCGTATTATCGGTGTTCTATTTGGGAACACTGATGACACAGATTGTACCGATGAAAACGGATTTTTTTAACACATAAAATTATCATACATTTGAAAGTTCCACCATAATTTCATGGCAGAAATATACAAACTTTTTCTTAGTTTTGCAAGTACCTAAATAGTTACTATTTTTTCTATGCCCATTCTTTCTGCCAAATCTCGCAAATCCGTTACTACAGACTCGACAACTGGAATGCCATTTTCCAGTCTTTCAGTTTCCATTTCTCGTTCAGGGTCGCCGGGGATAAGTACTTTGTCATAGCCATCAGCTGGTTTAGTTGCTCTGAAGCGATTTATCCATTTGTCCATATTAGCCTTAAATTCCTCAGCAGGACGGAAAGCATCTATACGCATAGCCCCTAAGAAGTGTCCTAAACCCAGCCCTACAGGGTCAGACGGCAAGGGCAAAAAACTAACAAAGGGAGGCGCCCAAGGTCCGTAATTTGCTCCAGAGAAAACCGCAGAAAAAATATCTACAATCGCTCCTAAGCAGTAGCCTTTATGACTACCATGCTCCCTATCACTTCCCAAAGGCAATAAAGCCCCACCATGTTTGAGTTCATGAGGATTGGAAGATGGCTGCCCTTTTTTATCTTGAATCCAGCCCAAAGGAGCCTCTTGGTTTTTGCGTTGTAAGATTTCTAACTTCCCATTAGCGGCGGTAGTAGTAGCAAAATCTGCTACAAAAGGAGGCTGATGCAAGGCAGGAATGGCTACTGCTATTGGATTAGTGCCTAACATTCTTTCCACAGCAAAAGTAGGGGCGACCAAAGGACTTGCATTGGTCATGGCAATGCCTATCATATCATTTTTGACTGCTTTTAGCGTATGGTAGCCTGCAATCCCAAAATGATTGGAGTTTCGCACCGCCACCCAGCCTGTCCCTGCTATTCTTGCCTTTTCTACGGCTATTTCTATGGCTTTGGAAGCGATGACCAAACCCAAGCCAGCATCGCCGTCAAGGGTAGCGGTAGAGGGGGTTTCATGCACTATTTGGATATGAGGACGAGCATTGATTCGCCCTGCTTCCCATAAGCGTACATAACCAGAAAGCCTTGCCACTCCATGAGAATCAATACCTCGCAAATCTGCGGCAACCAATGCCTCAGCGGCTAATTCTGCATGCTCGGTGGGACAACCCATTTTGAGGAAAACTTGGTAGGAAAGATTTTTTAGGGTTTCGTATGAGAAAATTTCCATGATGTATGATAAGATTGAAATTACCTAAGCTATTTTTAGACTTCAAACTTATTCAAATCACTTTATATTTGAAAGATGAAAAGCAAAATATCATCTATATTTTATTAAGTGTAAACGAAATACGCCCGTAAGATTTTGTCAAATCATACAGGCGTACAAAATTTGCTGTTAGAACTTATTGTTCTATTACTAATTTTCTTCTTAGATTTTCCTTTTCTGTACTTACCTGTAAGAGGTACATGCCACCAGCCAAATTTACATTTAATTCGGTTTCCAGACTACCATCTACCTGTTGCAAAGTCTTCTGATAGACTACTCTACCACTGAGGTCTAACACACTGATTTGAGCATTTTTCCCTTTCAATTCGGAAATGGCAATACCAAAACTACCATTATTTGGATTAGGATAGAGTTTAAATATATTGTTTGAAGTTTCTTCTTCGATGCCTAAGATGATAGACGGGCGGGCAGAAACAGTGTTGGAAAAACCGCTACGTATATTGAAGTTTGTTAACAGAGCTACTACACGAAAATAATACGTAACACCATTTTCTAAGCCACTCACAACGAAAGAGTTATTGGTGGTAGTGCCTACTAATCTTTGGGCTGCACCATTAGAATACATGAAAACCTCGTATTGATTGGCAGAAGGAACATTCTGCCATGTCAAAATAACTTCTTTGCTACCCGCTTTGGCAGAAATTTCTGGTTCTAAAATGACCTCATTAGCATCTATTACATTGGTAATATGAATGTTAAATATTCTATCATAAGAGCCAAATGAACCAAAAGTACGCACCAATACATTGTATCTATTTCTTGCCTCAAAATCAAAGGACGTAGAGGCTCTCAGTTGATTATTATTGATATTAAAAAAGTTGTTATCCAACTGACCAGCAACGAGTGTATAGCTTGTAGCTTGAATACAAGGATTCTCAGTAGGAATACTTAGCGTACCAATTATACTATTTACTGCGTTGTTCTCTTGAATAGCATTATTGCTTAATATCAAATTATTCAAAGTAGCAGGTCTAAAGTTGCAGTTTCCACTTACACCGTTACCACTCATTACCCAATTAGAAGCACATGAAGAGAGCAGACTGAAATTGTTAAGTGTGCCATTGAAAACCACCCCAGAAGTTGCATTATTGGTAAGTGTTGTTCTACTGATGTTTATACCTCCTGCTATTCCTTGATTAAAATTGTAGTAGCTTAGTAGCCCTGGTTCATTACCACTTAGTTCACAATTTATAGTGCTTTTTATATCTGTTTCGCAGCGAGCATAATTCCATACTCTTACTTCGTCTAATAACCCATTCAGGTAACGCTGACCTGGTGCTATACTTGTAAAGCCAATATCAAAAGGACCGTTGGCAGTAATACTGCCTGCAATAGCGAGTTGGGCATCTAAATTTCCATTGACATACAAGCGCATCACTGCCCCATCGTAAGTGGCGGCGATATGATACCACTGTCCTGTGTTTAGCACGGTATTTCCATCTAATCTTTGATAGTTGCCATTGATAGACAAAGCAAATTGCGGCCTATTATTAGGTAGTGCCGCATCGCCTAAGCGAATAAGTGCAGCATTCCCAAGACTTGTTTCTACACCGATTAAAGAGGAAATAAATGGGAAGAAAGTTTGGAATTGTTTAGCATTAACCCAAGTTTCAAGTGTTATCTGATTACCTGATAAATTCATATTACCAACACTGACAAAATCATTGAATCCATCAAAATCCAAAGCGCGATTGCCAGTCATAGCAGTAGGTACGGCAGTAGTATTACAAGTACCACTTACACCATTTGTAGCACTACTTACCCAATTGGAAGTAGCTCCTGTAAGGGCAAAATTTTGTAAAAAACCATTAAATGTCATTCCAGAAGCAGTAGCATTACTTAATAAAGTGCTTACTGTGGTGTTGGTCCCCCCAGCAGTTCCTTGGTTAAAGTTGTAATAAACTGCCAAATTGCTTTCATCTCCTCGCAGTTCGCAGTTCATGGTTGCCATGATTTCTGCTTGTGTTCTTACTTTAGTCCATATCCTGAACTCGTCTATGGAACCCCTATGAAATACTCCTCCTCCGATGCCATCAGAGCCTAAAATTAACCCATTCAAATCCACATCAGGTCCATCAGAACTATTGATAGAAGCTACTAAAACACCATCAAGATAAATACCTCTGAAATTTCCATTATTCCCCTCTGAAACTAAGGCTACGTGAGTCCACTTGCCTAAATAAGGGGTATAATCAGCTGTAATGCGTCCATTGCCAACAGTATTACCATAATCCCAATACAAAATATTATCTATCCAAGGTGTATGAGAACTGATGCGATGAGTAGAGTTACTACCTAACATGAAGGAAGTAGAAACTTTGCCTGCATCTACTCTGTTCCAAAACTCGACTGTAATAGGACAACCTTTGCTTGACCAGTTGATATTTGGAATGACTACCCTGTCATCAACGCCATCAAAGTTCAAGCCTCGATTTTGACCATAAATAGGCAAAGAGAAAAAGCCTATTAGCAAGATAAAAAAGTAGAATATCTTTCTCATTTAATTTATAAAGTTTAAAGTATGTAAATTATGCTTTGATGAGTTCGATGCGGTAGGTAGTAGTTACTTTACCGGGAATATTTACTTCCCACTCAAAGACGAGTTTGTTAGCGGTACGAAGGTTTTTCAATTCTCTAACGATAACTGTTCCGTCAAAGATAATAGTGTTATTGCTTCCTTCCTTCCAATTTCCTAAAAGGGAAGGAGTAAAAATGACAGAGCCATCAGGATTGACAACTACATAAGTGCCGTTGTTTCTAAACTGAATAGTGAAGCGGTCGTACATTCCTCTTGGAGCTTCCTCATCACCAAATTTGGCATAAGTTACTTTCCAAGTTCCACCTCCTTCGTAGAGAATAGCGGCAAGGGTAGCATTTACTTTTTCGGAAGTACAGGCTGTCGTAGCTATTATCCCAAAAAGTAGCAAGGATAAAATGCTTTTTATCATATTTATATAATTAGGTTTATTAAATGTTTGTAATCTTACAACTTTTTTCTATAATCTTATGGATTTTGGGTTGAAAATATAAAAAAAAGGGTGTTTCGACTTTCGGACACCCTCTTTTTGTTTTACTTTTTCAAAATCAGATACTTTGTTTCACATCAAACTTTTCTAAATAATCTGCCACCCTACGGACAAATGAGCCACCCAAAGCCCCGTCAATAATTCTATGGTCGTAAGAGTGCGAAAGGAACATCATTTGGCGGATAGCAATGACATCGCCGTACTCGGTTTCTATGACCGCAGGCTTTTTCTGAATCGTTCCCAAAGACAAGATAGCCACTTGGGGTTGCAAGATGATAGGCGTTCCCATGACATTGCCAAAAGAGCCTATGTTCGAGACTGTATATGTCCCCCCAGAAAGCTCGTCAGGGGTAAGTTTGTTTTCTCTTGCTCTTTTTGCCAAGTCATTGACCTGCTTGGTCAA
The DNA here is from genome assembly GCF_900113045.1 of Thermoflexibacter ruber. Classification (GTDB taxonomy): domain Bacteria; phylum Bacteroidota; class Bacteroidia; order Cytophagales; family Thermoflexibacteraceae; genus Thermoflexibacter; species Thermoflexibacter ruber. The sequence goes on along the minus strand of NZ_FONY01000001.1, from coordinate 203,094 downwards.
ACCAAGTAGATTGAGTTGGTCTGCATTTTTGATAACAGGAACTATCAGGTTGCCACTTGGCAAGGCTACAGCCAGCCCGATATTGATGTCTTTCTTGACGATGATGTTATCGCCGTCTATAGAAGAATTGACCAAAGGATAGTCTTTCAGTGCTTTAACAACTGCCATGATGAAAATAGGCGTGTAGGTTAGGCTTACTCCCTCTCTTTCTTTGAGTAGCTTGGCATGGGCATTTTTCCAATTGACGATGTTGGTTACATCTGCCTCCACAAAAGAAGTTACATGCGGGGAAATACGCTTGGAGTCCACCATGCGTTGGGCTATCATCTTCCTCATTCGGTCCATCTCGATAATGTCCACATTTCCTGAGTAAGAAGCTGCGGGAGCCACAGGCTTAACTACTTCTACTTGTGGCTTTACTGTTTCTACTACAGGTGTTTTCTGAACGGTAGGTTCTTGTTTGGGAAGACTTGGCTGAGGAGATTTTTTCTTTGCCTCTACGTATTTGAGAATGTCATTTTTGGTTACTCTGCCTTCTTTGCCTGTGCCAACAATACGACTAAGTTCTTCGCTACTAATGCCTTCTTCCTTTGCAATGCTCATCACCAGAGGAGAGTAGAATCGACCCTCCACAGGGGCTGTAAGCAGTTGGGCAAGGTTTTCTGAAGTCATTGGCTCGTCTAATATCATGCTTTCTGCCAAGATTTTATGCTTCTCCTCCGCATGAGAGGGTAGGGTAGGGGAGGTTTCTGCCTTGCCTTCTGTCTGAATCAGAGCGATAGGCTTGCCAATAGGGACTACCTCGCCAACCTGTGCCAATATTTCGGTCAGAATGCCTGCATGAGTTGCTGGAATTTCAGTATCTACCTTGTCGGTGGCTACTTCTAAAACAGGCTCATCTTGCTCTATTTTATCACCTACTTTTTTTAACCAATTCAAAATCGTGCCTTCCATGACACTTTCGCCCATTTTGGGCATGACCATTTCCACTAATGCCATATATGTTGTTTATTTTAAGGTTTTTATTTATTCTAAGGATGCGCTGCTACCCATATTTCGCCGTTCTCATAGACCTCTTTTTTCCAAATCGGTACGTTTGCTTTGATGGTATCTATGATGTATTTGCAAGCCTCAAATGCCGCTTGTCTGTGAGGAGTAGCTACGGCAATGACTACCGCCGCCTCCCCGATTTGCAATATACCTTTGCGATGTACTACAGCATATTTGAGTATATTCCATTGCTGAGTTGCTTGACTGACAATCTCTTGTATCTTTTTAATCGCCATAGTATCGTAGGCTTCGTATTCCAGACGCACTACCTTCTTATCAGAGGTTTTACTGCGTACCGTGCCGATGAATATATCTACAGCTCCTGCCTCTTCGTGTTGGACAAAATCAAGCAAGTAGTTTACATCTATCTTATTTTCTGTGAGATAAATCATGCAAAAGTTATTATCAAAGTTTTAAACGGTAAAGATAGGAAAAGAATTGTTTTGTTGGAAACGCCAAAAGATTTTTCTATCTTAGTGTTTAGGATTTAAAGTAATACTTTAAAGGTACTAAAATAAAAAGTTGATTTATAATTGTAAAACAAAAAAAATTGCTATTTTTGGTAGTCTAAATTTACCAATTGACCATGGACATTAAAGATAATGATGAGGAATTAGAAGAAAAAAACAAGTCCAAAGCAGGAATTAATGAAGTTGAGGATTTAGCAAAAAGGATTGAAGATTTTAAAAGGGAAGTAGCTGAGCATAGGAAAAGAATTAGCAAAGACGATTCCTTTAAAAATATGGACGACGACCCGCAATACAAGTTATTGTTGGATAAGAGTGCTTTTTCTATACAAGACGATGAGGAATTAGACCTGAGTCATTATCCTTTTGGGCATACGCTAAGACATACTAAGAAGAAAAATAAATTAGAAGACCCAGAATATCCTACCATAGATTTTGATAAAATTACAGGAAAAGAATACAAAAAAGTATATCTCAAAGCCTTTTATGAGGAAGATGAGACCCAAGAAGAAATAGATATTGAGAATTTAGATGAAAAAAATAAAAGAGAAATTGCAAGAAAGATATTAGCCCAAACTAATAAAGACACAGAAGAATATATCTACGAAAATATCATTAACAAAGTAGGTATGGTTATTCTTACTTTGGGCGTAATTTTCTTGATTAATCAAGGAGTAGAAACAGGTTACTTGGCGGAAGGGAATAGGTTACTTATGGGGCTAATTTTTGCGGGTATTTTTGGCTTTTTTGCCCACCAACTCAGAGATGAGAATCCTAACCTGAGTATGCTCTTTGTAACTTCTACGGTTACGATTTTGTATTATACTTCTTATTTAGCCTATCGGGACTATGACCTGTTCCCTCAATTTATTGCTTTTACAGCAAAAATTCTCATTACAGCCTTAGCCTTATTCTTTGCTGTCTATCACAATCGGTACATCTTGGCAATTGTGGCATTGCTGGGGGCATACAGCACTCCATTTTTAGTCAAAGCTAACGAAGATTATGTAGCTTTCTTTATTTACATTTTTGTTATTAACTTGCTTATCATGGGTATAGCCTATATAAAAAGGTGGCATATTATCAATAACTTAGTTTTTGTTTTTACGCTCCTTTTCTTTGATTCGTGGATGAATTTTACGGAGCGGACAGGAGAAGATGTTTTCACAGGAGGGGTGATTTTTGCTACCTTGTTTTTCTTACAATTCTTGGCAATGACCATTACCCGCAGCCTTAGACCTTACATCGCTAAAGGAGAAGTCAAACTGAGCAGTTTGGATTATAATTTCTTTTTTATCAATGCAGTTTTATATTGTTATTCTATTTATCATTGGCTCAGCCACATGAGCTTAGTCAAAGAATATTTTGGCGTATTTTGCTTGGCTTTGGGCTTATTCTATGGTTTATTGGTGGTCTTTATCAAACCTCACCCGCGTCATGATGAGAAGTTGATGACTTATTCACTTTTTATAGCCTTAGGGTTGGTTTCCTTGTCGCCACTTGTATTTGCGGATACACCTTTGCAGTTAAATATGTTTTGGGGGCTGGAGGCAGTTGCACTTTTGTGGCTGGCTTATAGAAGTCGAATCCAACTTTTTGCCGATGCAAGTGCGGTTATTTTTGCTCTTTCCCTTATCATGCTATTTACCGTATGGTCAAGGACTTACTATTTCAATGCCAATATAGATGTAGTAGCCTTCTTTAATGATGCAGTGTATGGAAGTTTCTTTACAGTAGTAGGCATAGGCATTTCTATTGCGATTTTGTTACAGAAAGCCAAAGGAAGTATGTTGCTTACTTTCACTGCTGAAACTTACACAGGTATTTTGGGAGGTTTGCTGATTGCTATTGTCTATGCCACAGGAGCAATAGAACTGAACTATCACCCTTTTACCAACAAAGACCTGACTCGCCTGATTATTGGCATTTATAATGGCTTTTTTGTCATGCTATTTTGGCTTTGGGCAGACCGCAACAGCGTTAGCAAGGTACAGACCTACGCAGAGTATTTGATGGTGATTTTGATAGTGTCTTATCTATTGTATGGACACTCAAGCACTATAGAACTAAGAAATAGATATTTGGAAGGCGACCCTGCTACCCCGCTTAGTCACTTCATGACACACTACATCAACATAGGGATTGCCTTTGTCGCTATGTATTTACTTTTAGTAAGTGTCTATAAAAAAACCAAAGAGAGCAACTCAGAGTTTGCTTCTTTGCTATGGGTAGTGAGTGCAGTCATGATTTTTCACCTCAGTGCAGAGTTAGACCACCTTGTGGTACTATTGGGCTATGATGCTGCTAATCCTGAAAGCATGGGCGAACTCTTGGAAGATACTCATCGCTTGCTTTATCCTATTCTCTGGGGAGTAATCTCCTTTGGAATGATGTATGCGGGAATGAGATATAAGATTCAGGCTTTGCGCATGATGTCTTTGGTGCTTTTCACGGCTATTTTGGTGAAGTTCTTTGTACTTGATTTTAGAAATATCAGTATGTTTTCTCGTATTATTTCCCTGATTTTTATTGGTGGCTTGCTCTTATTTATTTCCTATCTATACAATCAGCTTAGAATCATGGTCTTAGAAGGAGAGTTGGATACGGAAGCAGTCAAAGCAGTCTTACAAGGCAAGCAAGCAAGAATCAATAAAGACAAAGAAGAAAGAGAGGAGCGAAAGAGAGTCAGAGATATTCAAAAAGAAAAAGCCTATTTTCCAGAGGAAGACAGCAAAGAAGAATCAAAGTTTGATGATGAGCCACCACCACCAGAGGAAAGTAAGCCATGAAATGTTTTTATTTGTGGAGATAAGTGTTTATTTTTCCATTGGATTATTCCATAACCCCAAAAGCAAGTATTTATAAAGAACTATCAAAAGCCCCAATGCAAAATAGCATTCAAAAAGTCGAGAAATTTACAAATTTTGTATGGACAGACATTTGGCAACCAGATAGAGCAAGTCTGAATAGAATTGCAGAGGAACACAACTTAGATGTTTTCCAAATCAAGGACAGCTTAGAAGCTGGGCACTTGCCAAAGTTTGAAAAGCAAGACACTTACAATTTTTTAATTTTGCGGGCATTTACCTCCACTATTGAGCAAGGTGCCACTACTATTAATGAGCTATCTAACAAAATAGCTTTCTTTTACAATAAAGATAAGCTAATTTCTATTCATAGAAAGCCTTTTGATTTCTTAAATAACCTACATAAAGAGTTTACAAAGGCAGAAGACCTTTTACTTTACTTGATTCATAAAATGGTAGAAACTTATCAGCCGCCTCTCAATGAATTAGATAAAAAAATAGAGGACTTTGAAAAAACGATTTTCTTAAAAGATTACTCAAAAGTATCCCTCGAGGATTTATATTTTCTCAAAACACAAACTCGCATCACCAAAAAACTATTGCAATTATTTCAGAGTGTTGTCAATCAGATTGAAGTAAGTGAAGATAGCAAAACAGCATTGCAAGACATCAAAGACCGCCTGCTAAGCCTGATTTTGAACTACGACGAGGTGTTAGAAAATGCAAACAACTTGCTGAATACCTATCATTCTGTAAATGCTCAAAAAAGCAATGACGTGATGAAATTGCTGACCATATTCTCGGCTTTTTTTCTACCTTTAACATTTGTCGTAGGAATATACGGAATGAACTTTGAAAATATGCCTGAACTCAAATGGCAAAATGGTTATTTTTTGACCTTAGGGACGATGGTAGTAATATCAGGGATAATTTATCTGTGGTTTAAAAGAAAGAGAATAATCTGAGAGGCTATTTTTTTGTTTTCATTAAAAAAAACTCAGCAAGAACTTTGAGCTTCTACTGAGTTCATTATGAAATACTTAGTGCTTATCCTAAGAATGCAAGTAAGGTTGTCCAATCTTTACTTTTTGCATACTTTTTATTATACTCAATCAAAAGTATTTTTGAAATTTTCTTTACTACAAAGTCCCGTTTCTCTGACACTTCCTTTGTAAAACTTATGTAAGCATTGGACTTTCATCTGCCTTTGACTAACACCGAAGGTGTGCTATTTTTTTAGAAAATAATGAATAAAACCGCGTAGCGGTGGCATATTTCACACCTACGGCGTTACTGTGGGTGGGTTGGGTTTACTCTTTTTTACTAAGATAATAGTCCTACAGGCTTAAAGTTACATGTAGTATTGTTCATTGGAAAAAGTGTCAGAGAGCCAAAGTCCCTTTCTTAACAAAAGAAAGGGATTGAAAAATCATTTGATTTTGAGTACAACTAAATATTACAAAAACAGATTTTAAAAATATGAAGACCTTGCTAAACAGATAGATGACTTGCACGAACTATTGCTAAATCTAATCCAAATCTAAGTCCCAACCTAAAATATTTATCTCCAAAACAATACCTAAGGGGTTTGGATTTTCCGGGTTGGGTATAAGCAAGCCAGAGCATAACTGTATCCTTCTGGAGGCATTATACATGCCACCAATCACTGCTACTGAGTGGATATTATTCCCACTTATCCAGTCCCCCATCAAGTAAAATCTCTTAGAAAGTTTCACCTCATAGCCTAACATTACACCAGCGTTGTTTCCTTCTCCTACAAAAAAATCGTTGGTATGGTACAGCCCACCTACCACACGGCTTTTTTTACCCATAAAATAGTACACCCCAAGCATATAGTTAAAAAATGCTAACTCTTTATTCGAGATTTTCCTACTTAAGTTAAAGCCAGTTTGTGTACCAAAGTTTAAATCAAATTTTTCGCTGAGATTAAACTGCTTCTGAGCTGTAAACATGAGATAAGGAAACAAAGCCCCTAATTGGGGGTTGTCGTTGTAGTTAAACTCCCAATCTGGATAGAAATTAAACTCTTTCCCAACTATGTTTGCACCAATATCCCAGCCTTTTCCCAAGCCATAGACAAAATGCCCTTTTGACTCCAATTTATTTGGATATACATTAATTTGGTGTTGATAGAAAGTCTTATTTCGAGCAGTTATGTCTCCAGATGGTATATTGAAAAGATTTTGTTGAGCTAGTGCTTGTGATGCAGATACTATAAAAACAAAAAGAATAAAACGCATAAATAAAATTTGATTGTGTTTATTTAAGCCCTCAAGTTGTAATACCATATATAACCAAGTCGGGTAAAATTTGTTTAAGAATTTGATAACAATAACTCTAAAAAAGAAGATGTTTTTGTTAGGGTAGTTTGGTACAGAATCCTTACTAAATAAATGTTAGTCAAGGTTTTGAAGTCTTGGCTACGGCTGAGTAGCCTATTTATTTACTGCATTTTTTAACATCTTGGAGGAAAATTTCGCCAATCAATGTTTTGAAAGGCACTACTGCATTCTAAGTCCTTGTAATTGTGCTGTACCTCAAAGTGAAAATAGACTCCAAAAAACTTCATAAGCACATTGCAAATCAAAGCAAAAGTAATATTTAGAAAAAAGTTTGCAACTTTTGTAACAAATTAGTCGCCTGCGTATCTAAAAGACAAAAAATTAGAAAAATTAAAAATTAGTCAAGATGAACGCAGTAAAAATTACCTTCGCTTTCTTATTTTTTGCTTTGACTATCAATGGGTTTGGGCAAACAAATAATTATACTTTTGAGTCTAACAAAAGTGGAAAAGGAAAAAAAGCTATTATTTTTATTCCGGGTTTTGCCTGCTCAGGAGAAGTGTGGAGCGAAACTAAAAAAGAGTTTGAAAATGAGTACACTTGTTACACCGTAACGATGGCAGGTTTTGCAGGCGTAAAACCGCAAGCCAACGCAAGTTTTAAAAATTGGGCAAGCAGTATCGTTCAGTTTATCAAAGACAATAAAATTGATAAACCTATTCTTGTCGGACACAGCATGGGCGGTGGTTTGGCAATGGCTATTGCTTCGGATTTTCCTGACTTGCTTAGTAAATTGATTGTAGTTGATGCCTTGCCTTGCTTACAAGCACTTTCCAATCCAGATTTCATTTCTAAGGAAAACAATGACTGTTCGCCAATGATTAGTCAAATGGAGGGTTTAACTGACGAGCAGTTTTACCAAATACAAAAACAATCTATTCCTCAATTAGTTGCCGATACTACTAAGCAAGATTTGGTGGTGCGATGGAGTGTGCAATCAGACAAAAAAACTTTTGCCACTATGTATTGCGATTTTTACAACGTCGACTTGCGGGAAAAGATAAAAGCGATTAAATGTCCCTCTTTAATTTTGTTAGAATCGTATTTTGTCAATATCAAGCCCCAAATAGACGCTCAATACAAAAACCTAAAAACAGCCAATCTGCAATATGCCAATAAAGGTTTACACTTTATTATGTATGACGATAAAGATTGGTATTTGAGCCAACTAAAAACTTTTATAACAATGAAATAAGATGAATTTCGACCATATTTATAGTACCTATTGGCAGAAAATATTTCGCTTGTGCATGGGCTATGTAAACGACTTTGACTTGGCGAAAGATTTAACACAAGACACCTTTGTTATTGTGTGGCAACAGCTGCCCCATTTTAGAAATGAATCTGCCATAGGTACTTGGATTTTTAGAATAGCAAGCAATAATTGTTTGCGACAAATAGAAAAACAAAATCGCACACAAAAAGTGAAATTACCTACTCATTTACAGGAAGATAATAGCGAAAGTATGGAATCGCATATTCAGTTTTTATACCAATGTATCTCCGAACTTCCTGAGATAGAGCGTATTATTATTTCATTAGAATTGGAAGACGTAAAACAGGCTGAGATAGCCCAAATTGTTGGGCTTTCAGAAGGTAACGTTAGAGTGAAAATACATAGAATCAAAGAAAAGTTAGCACAAAAATTAAAAGAAATATGGACAACGATATAAACTTCAAGGACTTGTGGGCAAAGCAAAAAGTAGCAGAACCCGACAAAGAAGAATTGCTATTAAAAATGGAGGCGTTTAAGAAAGAAAATATTAGAAAAATAATATTCTCGAACATATTATTAGTGGCAACTTCCGCATTCATTATTTTTATTTGGGTGTACTATCAGCCTGCGATGCTTACTACCAAAATAGGAATTGTATTGATAGTTTTGGCGATGGCAATTTATATGTTTGCCAACAACAAAAACAAGCCTGTTTTTAATATAACTACCACAGAAATAAGCAATAAAGAATACTTAGAAGCATTATTAGCCATAAAGAAAAAACAACAATTTATGCAAACCACCATATTGAACTCTTATTTCGTCTTGTTGTCATTAGGTATCGCTTTGTATATGTACGAATATGCAAGCAAAATGAGTATCGCTTGGGCTTTGGCAGTGTACGGACTCACAGTACTTTGGATTTTATTCAATTGGTTTTATTTCAGACCTAAACAAATTAAAAAACAACAGCATAAATTAAATGAAATTATTAGTAAGTTTGAGAGGCTAAACCAACAAATTGCAGGGAATCAATAGGGCTGTAACCCCGCCTTTGCCAAGTCTTTTCTATTGATTGACTATTTTTTTTAAAGGCACGGTCATGACAAGAGCAGTTTATCTTTTCCTTATTGTTTTATGTCCATTGATTTGTTTTGGGCAGGAAAACAAACCTATGTATGATATATCATACTTTGGAAGAAATCTTACCCATGCGGGTATTTCTTTGGGGGTAAACTATCGTTTTCATAAAACAAATAAAATCGATACCTTACATTTAAAGTTACACTCACGGTTTTTATCAAAAAATAAATTTACCCTCTACTATCACAAAAACAACCACTTAGGCTTGTTATTTAGTAGTGAAATGGCTTATCAGTTGGTTTTTAAAAAAGGAATCTACTTAGAACTTGTCGTTGGGCTTGGATACCTAAGAACATTTTATGACACAAAAGTTTTTGAAGTAGATAACAAAGGACAAGTGAAGCACATTCCGCTGGCAGGTGCAAACTATTTCGCTCCAAATTATGCCTTAGGATTTGGTAAATACTACTGGAATAGAAAAAGTAAAATAACATCTTGGTATCTGAACTTAGGGGCATACTATATGTATCCTTTTAATACTAAATTTCTAATCAACCCTTACATACAGTCGGGCTTAACGCTTAATCTAAAAAGATGAAAAAAGCAATAATTGGCTTTGCGTTACTTTTTTGTATGCAAAGTTGCAATCAAGATAGATTTATGCTGCGAAGTAATGGTTCGGATATGCCATTATACGTAAAAGGAAATGTAAACTCGGGAGTTTTCATTTTGTTCCTTCACGGAGGTCCTGGGGCAAGTGCATTTTATGATGAGTTTGGGGGATTTTTCAGTGATATTGAAAGCAAGTATGCTGTAGTGTATTGGGAGCAGAGAGGCTCTGGAATTTCACAAGGAAATGCCCCTAAAAATAGCATCAATATACCCCAGTATCACCAAGATATTGACAAAGTTTTTGCACTTTTGAATCATTTATACCATCAGCCCAAAATATTCTTGATGGGGCATAGCTGGGGTGGGGGCTTGGGAGTTTCTTATTTGACCTATGCCTCTGATAAGAATTTTAATAACATAAAAGGTTGGGTTGAGATAGATGGGCTGCATAATGTTCCGCTAAGTTTTTCTAAATCAAGCCAATTTGTGATAAATTATGCCAGACAACAAATCCAGCAAAACCCCAACTCTGACTGGCAATCAGTCTTAGATTTTTATGCTTCTAAGACCACCAACGATTTATTGCATTATCCTCATACCGACCAACATGCTAAGTATGTTCAGAAGTGTGGCGGTTATTGGTACAGCAAAACATATAATTATGCCAATCTGAACAATATATTTTTTTCGTGCTCAACCGGTTTTGATTTTCTATCAAATAATCATTACATTCACCAACAGTCCCTTGAAAGTTTTTTACAACCCTACATTAATCTTGCTAAGATTAAGATTCCCTCTTTGATATTGTGGGGTAGGCACGATGGAGCCATTCCAGTAGAACTCTCAGATGATGCCTTTATCCATATAGGAACACCCACATCAGATAAATCCATTTTCATTTTTGAAAACTCGGCACATAGTCCATACATTGAAGAAAAAACGCTTTTTAATCAGAAGGTCGTAGAGTTTGTAAACAAATATAAGTAAAACGTCAAGTAATATTTTACAAAAAATAAATTGCGTTGAGGTTCATTATAACCAAACATGAAAAGTTTTTTCAAAACCTTAAAAGTTCGGAAGCAGTGGAAACTTTCGCTTGGCTTTCCTAAACCGCTTGGCTTATTGTGTGGTAAAAATCTCTTTTAAATCCAATTCAAAATCTACCAATACTCCCTCTCCTGAAAGTTTTTGCTCAAAAGATTGGATAATAATTTCGCCGTTTTCCCTGTAAATAAATACATTTCTGTCTTTCGTATTGATGAGCCAGCCTAAGCGACAACCATTTGCTCGCCATTCCTCCATTTTTTCCTTTGCCTCTTTCAAGCTATCTGATTCTGAAAGCAACTCTATCACAAAATCAGGACAGACATGGGCAAACTTCTTTCGGTCTTCAGTAGGTACTGTAGCCCACCTTTCTTTGCTTATCCAAGCGATGTCAGGTACACGCATCGCTCCATTAGCAAGAATATAGCCCCCATTAGATTCGCTTACAAAGCCTAATTTCTTTTCATAGTTCCAATTACCAAGCCTTCTACCAAGCTCGTTATTGTGAAAACTTGTTTCTAATCCTGTGGGTGGCATAATTTCTAACTGTCCTTTTGAGTTTCTTTCTATACGCAAGTCTTTGTTTGCCATGCAAAAAGCATAGAGTTCTTCATCTGTGAACTTTTCAAAGCTACGTGTTTCTATGATGATAGCCATAAATTCCTTATTTTTGGTAAGCAAATATAAGAAAAAAAATGAAAGTAGCTGGCAGTTGCCCCAAAACTTCTACTTGCTTCTCCAAACCAAGTTTTCTGAATAAGTATCATTTCTTCATTCACCCTTAATTCTTCACCGAATCCGCCTTTACTTCCTCTTTTTTCTTGCCTATGCCAAAGCGGTTGAGTAGCTTGTTTGCTGCATCTTTTACCTTGTCTTTGGAAGTTTCGCCTATGTTTTGGAGGACTGTACCGCTTTTCTTGGTGCTGTCGCCTAATGCAGTGCTGTCATTCCTATTTCCCCCTGTAAGCAACTGATTAAAAGCATCTTTGGCAACATCTCTCACTGTTTCCCTTGCTACTTCTTTGGCTACTTCTTTTTCTTGGGCTATCTTTTGAGCTATCTCTTGTTTGATAGCTTCTGCTGTGCCACCTTTTTCCAACTTGAACTGCGGATTATTGTAAGTTCCTGAAATTCTTAGGTTTACTTGTACGGTTTGGTTTTGCGACTGAGTACCCCCTGTGATTGCGTCTAACTTTTGGCTGAGTTCTGCCGCCATCTGGTTTTTAGGTACGTCCAATTTGAGGAAGTAGTCTATCGCTCCATCAAAGCCAATGCTTCCTGCGATATTTGCCTTGTAATCATTGAGTTTGACATCAAAAGGGTCGACAAACATTTTCCCATTGACAAACTGGGCTTTCAAAAGTAAGTCTTTAACTTGCCCAGCCAAATTATTGAGTTTAGTAAACTGACCTATTTTTTCTAACAATCCCGATTGTTTTAGTCCTAACTCTGCTATTTGTATTAGTCCTGAGCCTGTGAGAGTAGCCAAATTGGGCATGAGGTCGTTTTTTAACTCGCCTTTGAGGTTCAAATCGGTGGAAAAAAAGCCCGACGCACCATTGGCGATAGGAGCAAAAGTCTTGACCGTAGTAAAATTAGCAAAGGCATTAGGGATACCTAAGTCCTTGATAGCGAAGCCAAAATCAAAAAGTGGGTGTGCCAAGTTGCGAGGGTCATAAGTCCCTCTGGTCATGAATTTGCCACCAAGCATGGAGAAATTGAAATTATCCAATTTTAATATGCCATCTTTCACGGTAACTAAACCCTTATTGTCTGTCATTTTGTAGCTGGAATATAGGATTTCTCCCACATTGGCATTAAAAGTAAAGTCTATGTTTTTAGGAACTTCTATGACTTCCAAAGGAGGCGACTGGGCTGTATCAGGTTTGCTTTCATCGCTTATCCACTCATTGGCATCTAATTTTTGGGAAGTAAGGTTCAAATTTCCTTTGAGAATACCGTCTTTTTTCAAAATAAAAGCAATGTAGTTGCTAAGTTCTCCTGTCATGCTCACATCACTTTTGCCCATGTAGCCTTTGTATTTTTCCAAGATAATTTTTTGTGGGGTAAAAGTCATGACGCCCTCATCTATTTTAACAGGTTGGGCTACGGAAGGGCTGGTATAAACCAAATTTTTGATTTCCATTTTTCCGCTTGTAGGCAGTTTATCATAGCGTTGTGCCTGAGCATCAGAGAGTTTGCCTTTGGTTGCCAAGTCTGCTTTGATATTGCCTTTGACAGTCATATTTTCTAATGGAAAGACTTTAGTAATTTTTTCTAAATCTATTTCTCCATTAGCAGTCAAGTCGTATTCCAAATCATCAAAATTTTTAAACGTACCTTTCGCCTCAAAAGGTTTGCCTTCCAAGAGAATAGCTGATTTCTGCAAATTCACATAAGTATCTTGCATTTTGCCTGTTTCATTTTTGGCAAGTGCCTGAATATTCATATTTTCTATGGGGACAGGATAGCTTTCTGACTTCACATAACCGTCTTTCAAACTCATTTGAGCGTCTATTTTGGGAATAGATTTGAGCTTTTCGTCATAGTCCCCGTTGGCTACAAGTCGCAAGTCAAACAACCCTTTGAGGGTAGTCCCTTGAATCGGAAAAACCTGCGTCATTTCAGCCAAATTCACTGTTGCTTTTACGTCTGCGGAAAGATTATATTTGGTTAAGCCTTTGATTCTCAGTTTTCCGCTGATAGGGTTTGCCCCCAAATCCATGCTAAACTTGCGAATGTCCACCACATTTTTTTCCAATACCCCCTCTTTATTGTCTATTTCCATATCTACATTGATATTGGTAACAGGCATAGGCAGGCTTGGGTACTGAAACATCGCATCAAAAGCCTGCAAACGAAGGTTATAGATAGGGAAACGCTTGTCATTATAAATACCCTTGACATAGCCTTCAAAAACTGCCTTGCCTTGTGTTTTGATACTTTTGAAATTTTCTGTATAAATGCTTGGTATCAAGGACAATAAAGTTCTAAAATCAGTTTGTTTGGCATTCAAACTGATATCCATGTCATAGCCATTCTCCAACATTTGAAACCAACCATAGAAAGCGAAAACGAAGTCATTGATGCGCGATTCGTTATCTTTAAAGGTAAATTTCATGTTTTTCATGTCCGCCCCCAAAGTCATTTTTACCTCTATCTGCTTCTTATTCATATAGTTAGTTTTCTCGTAGCTTGCAGTAAAACTCTCAATTTTCAGTTTCAAGCCCAAGTCAAACAAGTCCGTTTCAAAGTCGCCCTTTCCTTCATGATTCAAGCCTTTCATCTCCATAAAGGTCTGATATACTGCATCATCATAGACAAAAAAGCCATCTTTGATTTGCCAATGGTCAATTTTGGCAGAAAAAGAAGACTGAGCGGTATCTGCTTCTGTTTCAGTGGTTTCTTTGGCAATATTGTAGTTGGCATCACCATTTTTTAAGACCTTAATCTTGATTTTAGGTTGGTTGAGCAAAATACCATTTATCCTAAACTGTTCTCCAAACAAACTCCAAAAGTCGATGCCCATGCCAAAACTCTTGGCAGCAAGTAAGGTATCGCCCTCAAAAGGAGCAAGATTCACTACGCCAAAATCGTCCAAAGAGGCAGTTAGGTTGGGGAAATCCCTAAAAATGCCTAAGCTAAAATCCTTAAAATATACCTTGGCGTTGATATTTTTATTGATTTCTTCCGTAATTTTTGCCTTGATTTCATCTGCATAGATGATAGGCAAAAGGATAGCCGCCAATAGGACTATATTGATGAAAATAAGAGAGATAAGAATAAATTTTTTCATAAAGATTGAAAATACTTTGAGCTTGGATTTTGTTTGATTAAACAAAAATACATTAATTTCCTCTCAACATAGTTACTGTACCTTTGAAAGTTTTTTTCTTGTAAAACAAATGATAAAAATATACTCCCGCAGGAAAATCTCCCCCAGTCCATGCAAAATTGCGGTCTGTACTACTAAATACCAAGGTTCCCCAGCGATTATAGATTTCTATTTTCTCAAACTCATCGTTACAAGTATCAGGAGGCAGGTTTGGAATGGTGTAAGTATCATTTTTCCCATCGCCATTAGGCGTAAAAACGTTAGGAGGTTGGAAATTGACATCTTCGGAAAAATCCTCTAAAATGACCCTTACCCGAATTGTATCCGCTTTTTCCACGCCACAAGAGTTTTGGTCTTTGACAATGAACTGCATAGGGTACTCACTTCGCCTTGCCAACATATCGCAATCCGTATCCCAGCTGAAGGTAGTGGTTTGCGGAGAAGTGCCTGTTACTGGTGTAAATTGCATATTAAAATCCTTGAAATCATAGCCAATGCCATTTCCTGTAATGCTGATGATGTCCCTGTCTGGGTCTGTTCCTGTCAGTCTGAAATTCAAACTTTGTCGAGGGGCTACGCTGGCAAAGTACTCACGCTTTGCTTGGTCATAGTTCAAATCTGCAACTAACTTAGGTGGATTGGGATTAGGTCTTGGATAAATCCTAATTTTTACCCTAATAGAATCGTATTTATTGAGGTTGCAAGGGCGTAAGTCATTGATGCTAAAAATCATATCAAAGTCTTTGGGTGCATCAAATTTCCCTTGTAAAAGGGCACAGGCTGTCTGCCAAGTAAAAGGCACAACAAGCGGAGCGACTCCCTTCGTATCGTTGAATTGGATACCTACGTCTTTGAAATTGAAGCCAATTCCTTTGCCCGTTATGATTACGCTGTCCCTATCGGCATCTTCTCCTAACAGATTAAATCTAATTGTTTCTCCAACAATTACTTCCTTGAAATAGACAAAGGTATTAGGATTTTGAACGAGGTCAGTACTGATTTTAGGCTGTCGATTGTTAGCGGCACGGTAAATTAAAACCAATTTTACTTTGACAGAATCCCTAAAAGTTCTTTGGCACAGACGAAAATCTCTGGTTTTAAAAGTAATCAAAAATTCTTTCTGAAACTCGCCCAAAGCCAAGTTGAGCATATCGCAAGTAGTTCGCCAACGGAAAGGAGCGGTGAGCGGTGCTATACCCGAAGTATCTCTGAATACCATGCGGAAATCTGAAAAGCGGAAACCTTCGGGCAAACCTTCTATCACCACCGAATCCCTGTCCACATCACTTGCCAATACATTGAAATTGATACTATTACCTATGTAAACGGTATCCACATATACCTTTTCTTTTTCATCAAAAGGCAAGTTCGTACTTACTCTCGGAGGGCGATTAGGCGTAGTTCTTGGTTTGACGGTGAGGATTACTTTGGCAGTATCTGTTTTCGCCTGCCCGCAAAAGTCTTTATCTCTCACTAAAAAAAGTAAGGTATATTCCTGCGGATTAATCGTATCTTTGAGGGCATCGCAGGGAATCTGCCAATTAAACCTATTTCGCAAAATCGGTCTGCCTGAGAGCGTAGGGTAACTCATGCCCAAAGCCTGCGCATTCCCTCCGCCAAGCAGTTGGTAAGTCATGGTGATGCTGTCCTTCTCGGGGTCATCACCTCTGACAAAAAAGTTCAATCTATCTCCCACAAAAGCCTCTGCCACATAGACTTGTCTGGCGGCATCGTACTGGATTTCGGGCGTTACTATGGGTTTTTGGTTTTCTTTTCTTTGTACTAAAATCGCTACTTTGACTATGGAATCGGCAAGTAAAATTTTGCAGCGATTGTATTCTTTGAGATTGAGGTCAAAAATAAATTCCTTGCTGTCCAAATTGCTATTTTGGAAAATGTCGCAAGGTGGTTGCCAAGAAAACATTTGGCTAACAGAAGAAATACCTCCACGAGTAGGGAAATTGGCTCTTACGCTTGCCATGTCAAATCCTACCCCTTTGGCACTCAGCGCCAAACTGTCGTTCTTGTCTTGGTCAGTGCCTCTGACGGTAAAGGTGGTCGTTTGCCCTATAAAAACCGTATCTACATACATCTGCCGCACAGGGTCAAAGACTAAATTGGCAGAGAGAACAGCAGGGTTGTTTTGCTTTTTCTTTTTGACAATAATCCTCACTGTGGTAGTGCTTTTGATTTCCTGCTCGCATTTCGGTTTTTTGGTAGAGTTGAAAGTCAAAACAAATTCTCTCTCGTCCTCATTGGGTTGGAGCAGGTTACAAGGCGGAGTCCAAGAGAAACTGCCCCGCAAGGGTGAGCCTCCTGATAAACTATTAGGGAAGTTCATGCCTGCTATTAAACCTTGCACGGTCAGGTTAATTTGTTCGTTTTGCAAATCTCTGGCAATCGCTTCAAAATTAATGGGTTCTCCTTGTTCTATTTCTATGGTGTATTCCTTTTTCAAAGAATCGTATTTTGCCAAACTCGTAGTAATGATGGGAGGGTCTTGCTTTTTAGGTTCTATTAACATGTTGATTCTCACTGTATCCAAAAGGGGAACGGCACAGCTATTGTCTTCTATGATAATATCAGTAGAATACAGCCCTCCATTAGGCAGGGGACACTCAGGAGCGCAGACCTGAATATTTAAGGCACTATTGGCATTGGGAATATTTCCCCCCATAGCGGAAAGCGTAATGCCTGCGCCAGTTCCTCTGACATCAAGGGTTCTTAGTTTGATAACGGTATTAGGGTCTATGTCTGTGATTCGCAAGTTAGTGCATCTATTAGCCTCTCCTTGTTTGAACTTAATCGTATCTCTATCCGTCAAAAAGCGAGCTGGATTAGCAGGGTCGGCAATGCGTCCCACAGGCGGGTTGGCTGTGCGACAGTCCAAGACCATCAATTGGAACTCTCTGACTACTTCGCCTATTTGCACGCCGTTTCTAAACTCTTTGACAGAAACAGCAAAGACAAAAAGTCCTGTACGAGAGGCATTTAGCCTAATAATACCCGTAGCATCTATGCTCAAAGGGGGATTGCCCGGAATCATATTATTTACACCAATCCCACTGATGAAACGCACTGAGGGATAAGGTCCGGCAATCGGATTAGGTGGCAAGGGGTTTTGTACGCTGCTAAAACCATTGGTAGGAGCTTTCAGAGAATACTCCAAGCGGTCTCCATCAGGGTCAGTACCAGTAAAATTGAAGAAAAAAGGCTGGTTCACGCAAGCATAATCACTTAAAGGAGGGAAAAGTTGAGGAGAGGAATTGAGAAATCGCTGACCATTTCGGATTAGGGGGGGAAACTCCATATAAAAAGCCTGTCCAGCTCCCCCCGGATTGACGATGTTATCTATTACCCCATTCCTGCAACAACGCTCCCAAACAGCGTAATAGCCACCTTGGTCAGCGTACTCATTCGGATTCAAAGTGAAGGTACGTTCATAAACAATTCGCCTTGTAACCAGACTGCCTACGGCACAAGCAGGATTAGTATAGTTCACTAAGGTATTGGAAGTCAGAGGCAACAAATAGCTTCGCACAAACCTGTTTCCTGTCTTAGCAAAAGTATGCACGTTTACATTTTGGTCTAAGGCACCAGGATTTCCATTGACCGCATCAAAATACAAAATCAATCGAAAGCGATAATTGTTCATTGAAATATGTGTCATTTCCAATTCTCCACCAACAATGTGCGTAGCATAGCTTGTAAAGGGAAGAAAGCAAAGTAGAAAGACAAATAAGAACGCAAAAGCGAGCAAATATTTTTTATTCATAACCTAAGTCGTTATACATTTTTCAGAAAGTTACATCAGCAGTGCCAATACGTTTTATCCTTATATTTTCGTTGCAAAAGTTTTTGCATTTGTTTGCAAAAGTTTTGGATACTTTTATATTTATTTCTGCAATTTAGGAAAATGTTTACAAAAGAGTGGCTTTTGCCTTTGCCAAAATTTGTGATGGAGAAAGGCGTTTTTTAATGCTTATTATATTCAATCAAAAGTGGTTTGGAAATTTTCTTTACTGGAAAGTCCCTTTCTTAACAGGAGAAAGGGATTAAGGTTGCGGAAAACAACCATTTTATTTTGAGTATAAAATCAAATTTGTACACTACCGAATAATATTTTCAAGTCATTTTCAGTAAAGTCTTTATCTGTATGATTATCATAGAAATTGATAAGGTCTTCTTTGAACAGATATTGAACTTTGTTTTCTAAATAAATGGGATGCCTTATGTAAGTCGAATTTCTAAATACATCATTTAATTTCTTTTCTCTTGACTTAGGAGCAACAATAAATAGTTTTTGGGCTATATCATGCTGTACGTCTAATAAATTCATAAATCGCTCAAAACCGCTTATTATGGTGGTGCTTTCTTCTATCTCAAAAGCATAGCGAGGAAATCCCAATTTGTCTATCCAAATCACATCTATTTGTTGTATTTTACTTTTTTGAGACTCTGTGATATTTTGCATAATCGGAAAAGTAGGTAAAGAAATTTCAGAGAACTTGATTCCTTGGAAGCTATCACTTATCTGTTCTCTTTTGCCTATCCAAGTTTGGAACCCCAAATACTTGCCAATTTCTACCAAACGAAAAATAATTTCGCTATGAGTATGCTTATTGGATTTGATTTTGAGAAGCCTCTTTTTTTCTATTGCTTTGCCAAAGTCCAGCGTAATAGGGGAACTTTGCTTGAGCATCCAATTGCCTGTCTTTGTGCTTTGAAAAGCGATTTCATTGAGCAAGATAGGCAAATCTTTTTCTATTGGAAATTTTTTATCTTCTGCAAAAATATCAAAAAGTTCCTTGTGTATTTCATCTATAGTCATTGCCTTGTTTTTAATGAGTAACTCTCGCAAATAAATGCGTAACTCATCTTTATTTGCATAATATTGTCTTCTTATCTCATCTTCATCTTTCCTACCACGTACATAATAAAGATTAGAGGCACTATCATAAAAAATATTATCTTGGCTTTCTAATAAATTATTTAGCTTGTTGCTACTTGTATAACTTCTCTTTTTTGCCTCAATATTTAACAAGTTATCAGTCAGTTTATCCACTACTCTGTTATAAATCATATCCAAAGTTGCTCCATTCATTTCTAAGCAAGCCCTTTCTACTTCATTTAAAATAAATTTTTGCAAATCATCAGGCTTTTGCCTGACTGGCTTTACAAATGTTTTTTTAAAATTTCCAATACGCTGACTGCATAAGACATTAGCAGGATTTTTCTTATAATTCAAAGAGCCATTACTTTGTGGTTGATAAACAGAGCCTTTTAGTTCCATACCATTATTTTCGCAGGCTTCAACAATAGTATTCCAAAACTCAAATTTTTTATGAGCAAAAACGCAACTCAACCAGCCATCTTTTTTCAGGACTTTACCAATTTCTTCAAAACTTTTTGTGAAAAGTTCTTCGTAAGTAGCTTGTGTTTTTTGTAGTGAGCCTCCTTCTATACATTCTTGTTCTAAAAGTATATTTAATTGCTTATCAATAATTTCTGGAAACAGCCAAGCATTCCACATAGTTGATAAATCCAAGTAAGCAATATTATGACCATAAGGTGGGTCAGTATAGACATAATCTACGCTATCAAGAGGAATATATTTAGAAATTTCCAAAGCAGAACCATGAATTACTTGTAAGTTCTCATTTGCCTCATAGCCATTAAGTAAATCATTCCACTTTTTTTTCCCTTTCAAAATATATTCAAATTTTTTAGTAAAGTTCCTCCAAACAGGTAACTCAACTATTTTGGAAGGAATCCAGTAATCATAAGCTCCAAAAATAGCGGGACCGCCTCCGTTTGCACCTCGATTAGGATTATCCAAATAAGTCAAATTTACTTTTGCCATAGTTGATGAAAAAACGTATTTCATCATTTCTTGCATTTCTATATCACTGATTTTCTTTATCTCTTCCAATAAGTAAGCATAGATGAGTAGTTGTCGAGGGGTAAAAAGGTCTTCTACATAAGTCGTATTACTGCTTTTTCCTAATTTTACATTTTTAGGAAACCAAAATTTTTTTATCTCTAACTCTTTCCGAGCCTCAGAATCAGAAAGCATAGAATAGTTTTCAATATCATTTTTTACTTTATGTTCTAAATCAGAAAAAGTAGTAGCTAATTTGTTTGTATCTACTTTCCAGCATGTTTGTTTTGCTAAAAAACAAGCTAAAGGGTTCGTGTCTATTACGATTGCTTTTCTTCTTAGCCTTAAAGCCTCAATCGCTGTTACTCCTGTGCCTCCAAAAGGGTCAAGAATTGTATCTCCTTTTTTAGAATAATGCTCTATATAAGCAGAAACAACATTATGTGCTTGCTTAGTAAAATATGGATGGCTTTTGTAATGCCATGCTTTTTCTTTCTCGGGTTTAATAGGATAATTAATGATTTCCATTAAGTTTTTCTATTCTATGTAGAAAATTCACTTTTTCAAAGATACGAATGAAAAGAAAAAAATACAAGTTTTTGTAGCGGAATGCCTAAATTACTTCTCCCGCCTCTGTCAAATATTATCTAAATTTTTTTATTCTTCCCTACCTTGTACCTTTTTAAGTTTTTGTTATTATGATAGTAAACTCTGTCTAATGTTTTGAATTTACAATCTTATCTATAACTTTGAATCCAAAATTCTTAAAAAAATTATTTGACCATGGAGCTATTGCTTGATTTAGTAAAAATTATCCTGCCTTCTTCTCTGGTTTTGTACGGAATGTACCTCACTGTAAAGTCTTTTTTAAGTAAAGATTTTGACAATCAGCTTATTAAACTTAAAGCGAAAAATGTAGAAACCGTTTTGCCTTTGCGTCTGCAAGCATATGAGCGAATGTCTTTGTTTTTGGAAAGAATGACACCTAACAACCTGCTTATCAGGCTTAATGACAATGCGTATAACGTGGGGGAGTTGCAGGAGATACTTTTGTTTGAGATTAGGCAAGAATTTAACCATAATCTTTCTCAGCAGATTTATATGAGCGATGAGGCTTGGCAACACATCAAAGATGCAGTAGAAAACCTACTCGCTCTCATCAATGATGCTGCTTCGGAATTGCAAAAAGATGAACCGGCTTTGCAGTTGGTCAAGAAAATATTTGCCAGAGTAATAGATAATCAAGATGACATCACAGGGCATGCCTTGCGATTTATTAAAAATGAGGTAAGGACTTATTTTTAACGATTTGAAAATGAAAAAAATATATTTGCTTTGTCTTGCTTTTTGGGTTTGCTTTTCTGCCTTTGCCCAAATAGAAATTGCTCATATAGAGCCACCTAATTGGTATGTGGGCATGAAAAACCCAGAAGTGCAGATTTTAGTACATGGGAAAGATATTGCCAAAGCCAATGTCAAGTTAGGAAATAGCTTAGCCATATTAAAAGAGGTGAGAAAAGTAAGTAATCCCAATTATCTTTTTTTGAATTTGACTGTGGGGAAAAAAGCAGGTACACTGCCCATTGTCTTTTCTCAGGGAAGTCAAACAAAAACAATCAATTACAAACTTAACGAAAAATCCAAAGACAAGAATAGAATACAGGGTTTTGATGCTTCTGATTTGATTTACCTCATCATGCCTGACCGCTTTGCCAATGCTGTGCCTGAAAACGACAATGTAGAGGGAATGTTGGAGAGGGCAAATAGGAATGAACTTTATGGAAGGCATGGCGGTGATTTACAGGGAATTACTAATAACTTATCTTATCTCAAAGACTTAGGCGTAACTGCCCTTTGGCTCAATCCTGTTTTGGAAAATGATATGCCTCAGTCCTCTTATCATGGCTATGCGATTACCGACCTCTATAATGTCGACAAGCGATTTGGAGGAAATCAAGCCTACTTGGATTTTATCAATCAAGCACACCTGTTAGGCTTAAAAGTCATTCAAGACATGGTTGCTAATCATATCGGCTTGCACCACTGGCTGATGAAAGACCTGCCCGAAGCCTCTTGGATTCACCAATTTGATAGCTTTACAAGGTCAAACTACCGCTTGGCAACTGCTTCTGACCCCCATGCTTCGGAAAATGACAAAATGCTCATGGAAAAAGGCTGGTTCGATACCACTATGCCTGACATCAATCAAACCAATCCCTTGTTTGCCAAGTATCTGATTCAAAATAGTTTATGGTGGATAGAATATGCAGGCATAGACGGAATCCGCATGGATACTTACCCTTATAACGACAAAGAGTTCATGGCAACTTGGGCGAAGACCTTATTGGACGAGTACCCGACTTTTAACATAGTAGGCGAAGTTTGGATTCATTCCGTTCCAATGGAATCTTATTGGCTCAAAGGGACAAAAAATAGGGATAGGCACATTTCTCATCTGCCAAGCATTACGGATTTTCCTTTGTATGAGGCGATTAATGCAGCATTGAACGAGCCTAATGGTTGGAATAATGGCTTGTCAAGGGTATATCATACTTTGGCGGAGGATTTTTTGTATGAAAACCCAATGGAAAATGTAATTTTTTTGGATAATCATGATTTAACCCGCTTTTATACAGTGGTAGGCGAAGATTTGAATAAATACAAAATGGGTTTGGCTTTGCTGATGACCATGAGAGGCGTACCGCAACTCTACTATGGTACAGAGGTGCTGATGACAGGCGGACCCGAGCATGGCTATGTCAGGCAGGATTTTGCAGGAGGTTGGGCAGGAGATAAGGTGAATGTATTTAAAAATGAGGGACTTACTTCCGCTCAGAGCGAGGCTTTGAATTATTTAAAAAAATTAGCCAACTGGCGTAAAAATAAAAAAGTCATTCATACGGGAAAACTCACGCACTTTATTCCTGACAATGATACGTATGTGTATCTCAGGCACAATGAGCAGGAAAAAGTCATGGTCATTATCCATACAGGGAAAGAAAGTAAGAAGTTGAATACCAAACGTTTTGAGGAATTTCTGAAAGGCATAAACAAAGGGAAAGAGATTATTTCAGGGCAAACTTTGGCAGACCTCCAAGAAATCAACCTTCCCGCCCAAAGTGCTATGATAATAGAGTTGGAAAAATAAAAGCTATAGAAGCCAATGAATATCAGTAATTTCCGCAAATATGCTCATCAGGTAGCAGACTGGATGGCAGATTACTATGAACATATAGAACAGTACCCTGTTTTAGCCCAAGTAAAACCCAAAGAAATTTACGAGCAGATTCCTGAAAATCCCCCACAAAGAGGAGAAAGTTTTGAAAGTATTTTTGCAGATTTCCAACAAGTGATTATGAAAGGAATGACCCACTGGCAGCACCCTTCTTTTTTTGCTTACTTTAATGCCAATGCCAGTCCGCCCTCTGTATTGGCGGAGATGCTCATAGCAACTATGGGGGCGCAGTGCATGATTTGGCAAACTTCTCCTTCTGCCGCAGAGTTAGAGGAAAGAATGATGGAATGGCTGGCTCAAATGTGCGAAATACCTGCTGATTTTCATGGGGTTATCCAAGATACAGCTTCTACGGCAACGCTCTGTGCCTTGTTGTGTGCCAGAGAGAGATACACCAACTACCAAATCAATGAAAAAGGCTTTGCCAACTCGCCACGATTCACTGCGTACTGCTCTGAGGAAACACACTCCTCCATAGAAAAAGATATAAAAATAGCAGGTCTGGGCAAGGAAAACCTGAGAAAAATACCTACTGACGAGGCTTTTGCGATGCTCCCAGAGCAGTTAGAAGAAGCCATTAAAAAGGACTTAGCACTGGGGCTTACACCTCTTTTTGTAACGGCTACTATAGGCTCTACAAGCTCCACAGCCATAGACCCATTGAGAAAAATTGGAGAGGTTTGTAAAAAGTACCAGATTTGGCTACACGTAGATGCGGCTTATGCAGGTAATGCCATGATTTTGCCCGAGAAAAGATACATGATAGACGGAGTAGAATTAGCTGATAGCTACTTGTTTAACCCACATAAATGGCTTTTGACTAATTTTGATTGTACGGCTTTTTATGTCAAGGACAAGGGAAATCTGATTCGTACTTTTGAGATTTTGCCTGAATACCTCAAAACAAAAAACGACCAAGTAGTGAACAATTATAGGGACTGGGGCATACAGTTAGGCAGAAGATTTAGGGCTTTAAAACTATGGTTTGTACTGAGGACTTATGGTGTGGAGGGCTTGCAAAATATCCTGCGCACCCACCTCCAACTGGCAAATTATTTTGCAGAGCAATTATTTAAAAACCCTGATTTTGAACTCATTGCACCTATCTCTCTGAACCTTGTTTGTTTCCGATACAAGCCTGCCCATGTCCAAGATGAGCAAGTATTAGAAGTCATCAACAAAAAAATCATGGACAATCTGAATGCTTCAGGTAAGGTCTTTTTAACCCATACTAAACTCAGAGGAATTTTTACGTTAAGAGTAGTTATCGGGCAAACCTTCGTCAATCAAAGCCATGTGGACAATTTGCTTGCTTTGATAAATGCACAAATAGAAAAATAATAGCATTATCAATACGAACTGTACCTTGAACTCATAGTTCTGTATCAATTAGAGATAGGGATAGTGCGTCTAAAGTACAGCATATCACTGATTTTTTTGATGTGCTTAGCGCACTTTTGGTGCTTTTGTACTATTACATTACCCCAGACAGGTAATATTTTTGTAGTAACTAAATTTTTATTTGTTCTTAATCAATTAGTTAAGTAGATGGCTTTTTTAGATAATAATTTTAGAACACAGATTTTGCAGATTAGACAGATTTTCACTGATGAATTACTCAAAAAATCTGGGCGATGATTCCAATTGTATGATGGTATTTTATCTACCTGTTATCAATTTGATGAGAAAAGTATTTGTTGAATAAAAATCTGTGTTTATCAGCCCAATCCGTATTATTTTTGGAACACTGATGACACAGATTGTACCGATGAAAACAGATTTTTTTAACACGTAAAATTATCATACATTTGAAAGCACCACCGCTTTTTGCTGACCAAACAAAACAAGCGATTGCAAAATCTATGTCCGAAAATGGCATCAATGATGTTCGTTTTCGGATATTTTATTTTTAATGATAATTGTAAGTTGCTCTATATCAAAGATTTAAAAAAGCGGTATTGAATTTGCGAAAAAGTTATTGACGATAAGCTAATTTTTTTTCACGCCGAGCAACCTTTCTATTTAATCTTACATCATTGTCAAAAATTAATTTATATAAAAACTTAAACTTATATCTCTTTATGAAAATGACTGCTGTTAATTCCATAGCTATCGCACCTTCTCCTCAAATAACATCTGTAGAAAGAATCAAAATCATAGATGTTTTGCGTGGCTTTGCCTTGCTTGGTATTATCATCGTGCATGTAGTAGAGCAATACTATGCAGGCGACAGTTCTATTTTTGCCAAGAATACTCCTTTGGATATGGGTATATCAATTTTCATGGGTATTTTTATTATAGGCAAATTTTTCCCTATTTTTTCCTTCCTTTTCGGGCTAAGTTTCGCTATTCAGATGAATCAAGCGAAGGAAAAAGGCAAAAAATATACAGGAAGGTTTCTCTGGCGATTAGTAATCCTACTGGGTATAGGAGCGGTTCACCAGGCGTTTTATCGTGGCGATATTTTGATGCTATACGCTATTTTGGGTTTAGTATTGCTTATTTGCCAATATTTCAATGATAAAATCTTATTAATCCTTTCCTTAGCCCTTGTACTCAATGTAGTTGGTTTTGTAGAGAGAAGCATAGAAGTAGGCAAATCTATTTTTGTAAGTTCTTCACAAGCACAAACTATGCAAAGTCAAGAATCTAACCCTGCCCCACAGACTGAGGTAGAAGATTATCAAAAAGCAAATAAAGCATATTTTGACTTGATAAAAACGGGAAGTTGGTGGGCTATCGCCAAGCAAAATCTATTGGGAGAATTAGACGATAAAATCAATTTTCAGATAGGTTCAGGAAGAATTTGGCTGACTATGGGCTTATTTATTCTGGGATTGTATGTAGGGAGAAAGAGGATTTTTGAAAATTTAGTTGAGCATTTGCCTTTGGTAAGGCGAATTTTCAAATATTGTGCGTGGTCTATTGTGGTGAGTTTACTTATTGTAGCGATAGTCATGGGGATTTATCGAGGCAATCCACCCCCAGCCCCTTGGTTAATGCTTTTAGGAGGGACTATTTTTGATGCGGCGAATGTTACTTTGCCTTTTCTCTACATTACAGGGGTTATTTTACTTTTTCAAAAAGTAAAGTGGGAAAAAATCTTGCTTTGCTTGTATCCTGTGGGAAGAATGGGTTTAACCACTTATGTAATGCAAGCTGTTATTGGAACTTTTATTTTCTATGGATACGGTTTAAATCTCATTGGAAAGTTGGGCAATGCGTCTTTGCTGCTCATGGCTTTGGGAATTTATGCTATGCAGATAGTATTTAGCCGTTGGTGGCTCAGTAGGTTTCACTATGGGATTTTAGAATGGCTGTGGCGGTCAGCGACTTACCTCCAATGGCAAGAGTTAAAGAAAAAATAGTTTTTTGAATTAGGTAAGTACGAGTCAGGGAACTCGTACCTACTTGATTTATTTTTAGCTTACCTTCTCGGGGCAATTACCTGATTGACTCCTTCTTTGCTGAGAAGCTCATTAAACGATTTTAGTCCTGTACTTAGCAGTACTTTCAGTTGGTCTAAATGCACTGCCAGTTCCTTTGTTAAATCCTCCAAACGCTCATAACAGCCTTGCGTGGGTTTGGCATCTTGGTAGTTCACTACGCTGTAAAGGTAGGCAATTTGGTCGTCTAACTTAGGAGGGTAGTTCACAGGGTCTTGCCCGCTTTCGCTACGTGTTTGGATAAGTTCCTCCTCTAAGGCATTGAGTTTTTTGATAATTTCGTTGGCTTGTGTTTCTATTTCTTTGCTGAAACCTGCTTTTATCGCTCTTTTGGATACATCAGTAAGTTGGTAACGCACATCTCTGAGCCTTCGGATAGCTTGGTGGCACTCTGATAACTTGCTTTTTATTTCTTTGGCTAAGGTATATTGGGCTTGTAAGTCCTCATCTGTTACTGTCCAATTAGGATTTTTCAAAACTTCTAATTCTTGCTTCTGTACAATTTCTCCTGCTGTCAGTCGCACTTGGTATTTTCCTGTGGGCAGGTTAATTCCCCCTACATCGGCTAAGGAGAAAAATGAACCCTCTATTATGTCAGGGGCAGTCCCTTTCAAGTTCCATACTAAGCGGTTCATTCCCGCTACTGCACTTATGTTCTGCTCTTTCTTCTCTCGGTCAGCTTTGGTAGCAAAAACTTTCACCATCTGTTCGTTTTTATCTAAAATTTCTATCCTGACATTGCTTTCATAGCCTTTTGTTAAGTAAAAATAAAGGATAGCCCCATTGGGAGCGGGTTCAGGGAAGTTAGCACCTCTTCTTTCGCTAAATTGGGCTTTGTAGGCAGTTCTTGGTTTAAAAAGTTGGACTTTGGCTTGTTTTAGGCTTTCTGAAAATTGGTGCAAAGGACTTAAATCGTCTAAAATCCAAAAAGAACGCCCTTGTGTTGCTACTACTAAGTCTTTTTGATGCACTGCCAAGTCGGTAATAGGGGTTATAGGCAAATTCAGTTGGAAAGATTGCCAAGTTTTGCCTTCATTAAAAGAAATATACATCCCGTACTCTGTGCCTGCATAGAGCAAGCCTTTTTTGTCCTTATCCTCTCTTACCACCCTTACAAAGTGATTTTCAGGGATTCCATTTTTGCCGTCAGTGAGTTGTTTCCAAGTTTTTCCGTAGTCCTCTGTGAGGAAAATGTAAGGTTGGAAATTGTTTTCCCTGTACTTATGCACCGCCAAAAAAGCACGACCTTTGGCATGGTTGGAAACTTCTATCATATTCACCGTAGCATCTTTGGGCATAAAAGGTGGAGTGATATTTTGCCAATTTTTCCCTCCATTCATAGAAATATGCACCAGACCATCATCGCTCCCCACCCAAAGCACGTCTTTTTCAATAGGCGATTCCTCAAAAGCAAAAATGGTAGTAAAAAGTTCTACGCCTGTGTGGTCGTGCTGGATAGGTTCACCGGGTAGGTTTTGATACTTTTGGTTATTGGTCGTCAAATCTGGACTGATGACCTGCCAAGTTTGTCCTGCGTCTATGGACTTGTGAACGTACTGCGAGCAGTGGTAAAGCACATCAGGATTGTGAGGGGAAAGGCGAATCGGTGCGTTCCATTGAAAGCGATATTTGATGTCTTTTGGGGCTACGCCATCGTGCATTTGTGGATAGGCGACTACATTCCTTTCATGCCCTTTCTCGAGGTCTATACGGTCTATCAAACCAATGTAATTGCCTGAATAGACAATTTTAGGATTGCGAGGGTCGACGGCAATATGCCCACTTTCGCCCCCTGCTACCGCGTACCAATGCTGATAGGGAGTTAAACCACCATTGTTGCGGCTCGGAACGGAAATAGTAGTGTTGTCCTGTTGCGCTCCGTAGATACGATAAGGGAATTGGTTATCTACCGTAACTCGGTACATTTCTGCCGTAGGTTGGTTGTAGATGCTCGACCAGGTACGACCTCCATTAAAAGAAACATTTGCTCCTCCATCGTTACCTTGAATCATGTATTCAGGGAAATTGGGATTAATCCAAAGGGCATGATTGTCTCCGTGAGGCGTATCTATTTCATAAAAAGAAACTCCTCCGTCTATGCTTTTGAAAAAGTCCACGTTGCAAACATATACCGCATTTTCATTTTTTGTATCTGCATAAATATTGTTGTAGTACCAAGCTCGCTGACGCAACTTGTGTTCTCTGTTTACTCTCTGCCAAGTTTCTCCCGCATCATCAGAACGATACACCCCCCCTTTGGTTTCTTCTGCAGTTTCTATGATAGCCCAAACTCTATTGGGATTCACAGGGGAAACGGCTACGCCAATTCTGCCCAGCAAACCCGAATCAGGGAAACCACCTCCCAATTTTTTCCAAGTATCGCCTCCGTCAGTGCTTTTGTAAAGCCCTCCTGTATGCCCTCCATCTATCATATTCCAAGATTTTCGTTCCGCTCTCCACATTCCTGCATACAGCACGCGAGGATTTTTCACATCAATCACCAAATCCACACAACCTGTCGAGTCGTTAAGAAACAAGACTTTTTCCCAAGACTTTCCGCCGTCCTTGCTTCTAAAAACACCCCTTTCCTTATTCTTGGCAAAAGGATTTCCTAAGGCAGCAGCATATACTAAATCAGGATTTTGTGGGTGAATGGCAATTCTTCCGATTTGCCCAGCTTTATCTAAACCGATAGGTTTCCATGAATTTCCTGCGTCAGTGGACTTATACATTCCGCAACCTATGGTAACATTCCCCCGAATCGCCGCTGAGCCTGTGCCTACATAAACTACATTATTGTCCGAAGGTGCGACTTCCACTGCTCCAATAGGAGCGCAAGCAAAGTAGTTATCTGAGATATTTTTCCAAGAAATTCCGCCATCTGTCGTTTTCCAAACGCCCCCACCTGTGCCGCCAAAGTAATAGGTCATGATTTCATTTGCCACCCCTGTAACTGCGGTAACTCTGCCTCCGCGATAAGGTCCGACTAAGCGATATTTCATTCCTTGCAAAAAAGTGGAATCATAGAGAATATTGCTCAGTACTTTTTGGCTGTAAGCAGTGAAACTTAATAGTACAAAAATCACTAAAGCACAAAGTTTGAAGTAGATTGAAATGGTTGATTGTTGGTTGTTTATTGCCGGTTGTTGTTGGTTAATAATTAATTGATGACTGTTTATTGTTAATTGATAATTATATTTTATTCCAGCCTCCAAATTACTTTGATTCCAGATTCCAGCCCGTTCTGATTCCAGATTTTGCATTTTTCTATTCATAAATATTCTCATTTTTCTAAAAGGATTTATTGAAAGCAAGGTAAAGTTAAAATTGGAATTTTCAAAAAGAAAATATTAAGTTGTCTTATTTAGATTCATTCAAAATAAGCTATTAAAGATAAAAATTTCCCTATTCACCTTTTTTAAATCCAATAAAATCTTTATAACTTACAAGCATAATTTTCTTTGCAAGTTTCTTCTTTCAACCTTATCATTTCTAAAGAAACTCACTTAATTACTAACAACTCATATCATAACATAGTAAATATGAATCTATCCATTCAAGTAGAAGTAAACGGAAAAAAACACAGAAGTACTGTTGAGGCTCGGCAGCTACTCGTGTATTATCTCCGCGACCAATTGCGACTGACAGGTACGCATATTGGTTGTGATACAAGCAGTTGTGGTGCTTGTACAGTCATTTTAGACGGCAAGGCTGTTAAATCTTGCACTATGCTGGCGGCGCAAGCTGACGGTTGCTCTATTACCACAGTAGAAGGACTTGCTCAAAATGGCGAACTGCACCCTATCCAAGAGGGTTTTCGTGAAGAGCATGGCTTGCAGTGTGGTTTTTGCACACCTGGTATGATTATGACCGCAGTGGACTTGCTCAATAAGAATCCTGAACCTACCGAAACTGAAATTAGGCATGCCTTGGAGGGTAATTTTTGTCGTTGCACAGGTTATCACAACATTGTAAAAGCTATTCAGTACGCCGCAACAAAAATGAAAGAAAAGGAGGTGGCTCATGTGTAGTTTGATAGGACAAGCTGTAAAACGTGTTGAAGACAAGCGTTTTATCACAGGAAAGGGCAAATATACAGATGATATTGTATTGCCTAACATGACTTATGCTTACATTATTCGTAGCCCGTATGCTCATGCTAAGATTTTGAAATTGGACACTTCTCAAGCCTTAGCTATGGAGGGTATAGTGGCTATTTTTACAGGAGAGGACATCGCCAAATCAGGGGTAAACGGTGTACCTTGTGGCTGGCAGGTGAATTTTAATACAGGAGAAACGATGAAAGAGCCTCCTCACCCGCTTTTGGTCAAAGATAAAGTTTTGCACGTTGGGGACTCTGTAGCAATAATCATCGCAGAAAGCAGAGCATTGGCAAAAGATGCCGCAGAAATGGTAGAGATTGAATATGAGGAACTCCCCTGCGTAACTGACCCCTATAAAGCCATTCAAAAAGGTGCGCCCGTAGTTCATGACATTGCTCCTGACAATAAATGTTATGTGTGGGAATTGGGCGATAGACAAAAAACAGATGATTATATGGCTAAGGCACATCACGTAACAAGTTTAGAGTTTGTCAATCAACGCCTTGTACCCAATGCCATAGAACCTCGTGCCGCTATTGGCGACTATGACGAAACCAATGATAGATATACGCTCTATACTTCTTCTCAAAACCCTCACTTAATCAGGCTCTTGATGTGTGCTTTTGTGCTTGGTCTGCCTGAACATAAGGTTAGGGTAATCGCCCCAGACGTAGGGGGAGGTTTTGGTAGCAAAATTTTCCATTACGTAGAGGAAGCCTTAGTTACTTGGGCATCTAAGCAAATCGGTCGCCCAGTAAAGTGGACAGCGGAACGCAGCGAAAGTTTTATTACTGATGCGCATGGACGCGACCACGTTACCAGAGCAGAAATGGGCTTTGACAAAGACGGAAAAATTATGGCTCTAAGAGTCAGAACTGCCGCCAACTTAGGGGCTTATCTTTCTACTTTCTCTACTTGCGTGCCTACTTATTTGCATGGAACGCTTTTGCAAGGACTTTACACTACCCCTGCGATTCACGTAGAGGTTACAGGGGCATTTACGCACACCACCGCAGTAGATGCGTATAGAGGTGCAGGTCGTCCCGAAGCGACTTATCTCTTGGAAAGATTAGTAGAAAATGGCGCAAGAGAGTTAGGCATAGACCCTGCCGAGTTGCGTTTTAAAAACTTTATCCCTCCTTTTGACGGAGTAAACCAACCAGGGTATCAGACCCAAGTAGCTTTGCAATACGACAGTGGGAACTATCCTGCAGTATTAGAAAGAGCCTTAGAAATGGTGGATTACAAGAATTTTAGGAAAGAGCAAGAGGAGGCTCGTAAAAATGGAAAATACTTAGGGATTGGCATTTCTACTTACATAGAGGCTTGTGGCATAGCTCCATCAGCAGTAGTAGGCTCGTTGGGTGCAAGAGCAGGGCTATTTGAGTCTGCCCAAGTCCGAATCCAGCCCACAGGCAAGGTCAGCGTTTACACAGGCTCGCACTCTCACGGACAAGGACATGAAACCACCTTTGCACAAGTAGTGGCAGACAAACTCGGAATCAGCATGAGCGATGTGGAAATCGTACACGGAGATTCTGATTCTGTAGCTTTTGGCATGGGAACGTATGGCTCTCGTTCTTTGGCAGTAGGAGGCAGTGCCATTGTAAAAAGCATTGACAAAGTTTTGGAAAAAGGAGCGAAAATCGCCGCCCACAAATTAGAGGCTTCGGTTGATGACCTCGAGTATGCAGGCGGAAAGTGGACAGTCAAAGGTACAGATAAATCTATTGGCTTTGGAGATATTGCCTTAACGGCTTATGTACCACATGACTACCCACAAGGTTTAGAACCAGGATTGGACTTTTCAAGTTTCTACGACCCTGCTAACTTTACCTATCCTTATGGGGCGCATATTGCAGTGGTAGAGGTGGATATAGAAACAGGAAAAGTTAATTTGAAACGCTTTGTGGCTTGTGATGACGTAGGAAACATTATTAATCCTATGATAGTAGAGGGACAGATACATGGTGGCGTAGTACAAGGCATTGGACAGGCACTTTTTGAGGAGGCTATTTACGATGACAACGGTCAGCTGCTCACAGGCTCATACATGGACTACACCATGCCAAGAGCTGATGATGTGCCTTCTTTTGAGGTGGACAGAACCATAACGCCCTGTCCTCATAATCCTTTGGGAGTAAAAGGTGCAGGAGAAGCAGGAACAATTGGCTCTGCCCCTGCGGTAGTCAATGCAGTACTTGATGCCCTTGCTCCTTTCAACATCAAAGACATCAAAATGCCACTTACGCCACAGAGAGTGTGGAAAGCAATACATGGGAAATGAGCAATTACTAATGATGAATTACTAATGATGAATTTTGATTTAGTAATTTCTAATTAGTGATTAGTAATTAAAAAATTATTAATTAGTAATTAAAGACATGATTCCATCAGAATTTGAATATATCAAAGCAAAAAGTATAGACGAGGCGATAGTTTTACTGCAAGAAGACGACAATGCAAAACTATTAGCAGGAGGGCACAGCCTTATTCCTGCTCTCAAATTGCGCCTCAATCGCCCTACAAAGTTGATTGACATTAGTCGTATTCCCGAACTCAAAGGTATTTCTCAGGAAGGCAATGAGTTAGTAATAGGAGCTATGACTACGCACTATGAAATTATGACCAATGACTTGGTAAGAAAGTACTTGCCTATCCTCTCCCAAGCAGCAGAACTCATTGGGGACGTGCAAGTTCGCAATGCAGGCACGCTGGGGGGGAGTTTGGCTCATGCTGACCCTGCTGCCGACTGGCCTGCTTCTATGCTAGCAACCGAAGCGACCATAGTAGTAGCTGGAGGAGGTGGAAAACGCAGCATTAAGGCAAGTGATTTCTTCACAGGCTTTTATACCACTGCCTTAGAGGAAGGAGAAATCATTACTCAGATTCGTGTTCCTATCCCTCCCGCAGGTACAAAGACTACTTACCTCAAGTTCATGCAACCTGCTTCTCGCTTTGCCATAGTAGGCTGTGCAGTAGTAGCAAAGGTCAATGGCGTATTTGATGATGTAAAAGTAGCTTTTACGGGTGTTTCCGACATGGCTTTCCGAGATACTGCGGTAGAGAATGCCTTGAAAGGTCAAAAAACAGACGAAGCGAGCATCATGTCAGCCGCTGCTATTGCCGCCGAGAGTGTCAATATCCTTTCTGACCACTTTGCTGATGAAGGCTACCGCAAGCACTTAGCAAAGGTGTATCTGAAAAGAGCATTGGTGAGCTTGGTGTAAGGAATAGGAGTATGGCTTTCTTAACTCACAAGTTTTAAGTGCATTGAAATCCTACAAGGTTTTTGCAATCTTGTAGGATTTTTCTACTAAGAACGTTTAGCATTGTTGATGTACTTATGCGATTTGGAGAAACTTTTTCACAAATCTAAACGTCTTATCTTTTCCACCAACACCTCATTAATCCTAATATAAGATTCTACTGTCCAGCCTGCTACATGTGGAGTGAAAAGAATATTGTCCATTGTTTTAAGGACTTCAAAAGCTTCTTTTTGTTTTTCTGTCATAGTAGCTAATTTTTCATTTTCCAATACGTCTAAGCAAGCACCTCTAATTTTCCCTGAGCGTAATTTTTCTTTTAATACCTGTAAATCAAGGAGTTCTCCTCTGGCAGTATTGATGATAAAAATATTTTTCTGAAAGTTATCAAAAAAAATAGCCGTAAAAATTTGCTTATTCTCTGGGGTCAAAGGAATATGCAAGCTAAAGATGTCTGCTTCTGCTTGGATTTGGGCTAAAGAAGATTTAATTACAAAGCTATCTGTAACTTTCTCATCGCAAAGGTCATACGCTAAAACCCGACAACCAAAACCCACTAACCTTTGAGCAAAAGCTCGACCCATGTTGCCATAGCCCATGATGCCTACGGTTTTGCCCATGAGTTCTATGCCTCGATTGCCTTCTCTATCCCAAACCAAGTTACGAACCTGCTTGTCTGCCAAGTTGATTTTATTGAATAAACAAAGCAACATTCCTACACAGTGTTCTGCTACAGCATCTCTATTGCCTTCGGGTGCATTCAGCAGGGCAATGTTTCTCTTTTGGGTTTCTTCTATGTCTATCTGGTCTAAACCTGCGCCTGCTCTGGCAATAAAACGCAATCGCTGGGCTTTTTCTAAAAATGGCTTATCTATTTTCAACTTACCCCTTACTACTATCCCTTCGTACTCTCCGATACTTGCTAAAACCTCTTCTTTGGTGATTTTAGGCTGATAATCTGCTTGGAAACCTATTTCTTGTAGCATGGGTAGTAGAGAGGAGTGCATTTCATCTACAATGAGTATTTTTTTCGTCATAATTTGATACAAATATTTTTTTCTTCCGTAAAAAATCGCAGGGCTTCAAATCCGCCCTCGCGCCCCAACCCTGAGTTTTTCATTCCTCCAAATGGAGTTCGCAAATCTCTTAATAGCCAACAATTTATCCAAATGATGCCACTTTGCAAGTGATGGGCTACATAGTGAGCAGTAGTCAAGTTTTCCGTCCAAATCATCGCCGCCAAGCCATAGGGCGTACAGTTGGCTAAGGCGACGGCTTCTTCTCTGCTCCCAAAAGGAATCAGCGTAACTACAGGTCCGAAAATTTCTTCTTGGTTAGTACGACAATCGGCAGAAAGCCCTTCAATAACAGTAGGTGCTATGAAAAAACCATTTTTACAACGACCTGATAGACTGATTGCCTTGCCTCCTGTCAAGATTTCTCCTCCTTCTTCTTGGGCTAAAGCAATGTAAGACAGCACTTTTTCTTGGTGTGCTTTGGAAACTACAGCCCCTAAGTCTGTACTTTCCTCTAAGGGATCGCCTACATTGAGTTGCTTTACTTTTTTTACAAACTCATCTCTAAACTGCTCATAAATAGATTTTTGTATCAAAATGCGTGAACCGCAAAGGCAAATCTGCCCTTGGTTGGCAAAAGAAGAACGCAAAGAAGTAGCCAAAGCGTTTTCAAAATTCGCATCGGCGAAAATGATGTTTGGGTTTTTCCCTCCTAACTCTAAGGAAATTTTTTTGAAAAGGGACGCTCCAGCCAAAGCAATTTTTTTTCCTGTAGCTGTGCCTCCTGTAAAGGAAATCGCTGGAATTTCCGGGTGTTCGGCTATGGCTTGTCCTATTTTGTGTCCGTATCCATGCACTATATTTAGCACTCCTTTGGGCAAGCCTGCCTCTATGCAAATTTGGGAAAGCAAGTAAGCCGTCATAGGAGTAATTTCCGAAGGTTTGGCAATCACACAATTTCCTGTGGCTAAGGCGGGGGCTATTTTCCAAGTAAACAAATACAAAGGTAGGTTCCAAGGGGAAATACAGCCTACAATGCCGAGTGGTTTCCTGAGCGTGTAATTAATCGCAATGGGATTAGTAAAATGAGATTCAGAAAATTCGTGCAAGATAGCTGTGCCGTAGAAATGAAAGTTGGCAGCAGCTCTGGGAATATCCATTGTTTTTGCCAAACTTAGGGGCTTACCGTTGTCTATGCTCTCTGCCAATGCCAACTTTTCGCTGTATTTTTCTATCAAAGTGGCTATTTGTACTAATAGCTTGGAACGCTCCTGTTGAGAAGTGCTTGCCCATGATGTGAAAGCACCTTTTGCCGCTTCCACTGCCAAAGCCAAGTCCCTTTCATCAGAATTAGGTATCAAGGAATACACCTCGCCAGTAGCTGGGTTTACATTCTCAATGTACTGCCGAGAAATAGGTAAAATGAGTTTCCCGTTAATATAGTTTTTGAGTTTCTCCACTTGCTTTATTTTGCACTAAGTTCTACAAAAGGAATGATGACTTCCTCCAAAGAGACGCCTCCATGCTGGAAAGTATCTTTATAATACTTGACGTAATGATTATAGTTGTTTGGATAAGCAAAGAAATAATCTTCAGTAGCAAATACGTAAGTAGTTGATACATTGACTTTTGGAAGGAAAAAGCGTTCAGGTCTGCGACACTCAAACACATACTTGTCATCATAGTCTAAGTTTTTTCCTTGTTTATAGCGTAAATTCGTATTAGTATTTTTATCACCTACTATCTTGTAAGGTCTTGTAGTTCTGATAGTTCCGTGGTCGGTAGTGATAATTACTCTACTATTTTTTTCTGCTAATTTTCTCAACAAATCCCAAAGTGGAGAGTGGACAAACCAAGACTTAGTCAAAGAGCGATACGCTGCTTCATCAGGAGCGAGTTCTCTAATCATTTCTGTATCAGTACGTGCATGAGAAAGCATATCTACAAAATTATACACAATCGCATTGAGTTGATTATGGTAAAGGTTATTCAAATTGTCCAATACCGTTTTTCCTTGACTTATATGAATTACCTTGTTGTAACTCATTTTGATATTAGCTAATTTATTTCTTTGGAGATTTTTTTGTAAAAATTCTTTCTCATGGTTATTTTTTGAGCCTTCGTCATCTTCCCCTAACCACAAATCTGGTTGCAAACGCTCCATTTCTGATGGCATCAGCCCAGAGAAAAGAGCATTGCGGGCATAGGCGGTAGTAGTGGGAAGAATAGAATAGTAAGTGCTTTCTTCTTTTACATTAAAGTATTCGCTAATAATAGGCTCTAAAACTTTCCATTGGTCGTAACGAAGGTTATCTATAACGATTAAAAACAAAGGGTTTTCATTAATCAGTGGGAAAACCTTTTTTCTGAGTAATTGATGAGAGAGGATGGGTTTGTCAGTATCCGCATCGTTGAGCCAGTCTTCGTAGTGGTCTTCTATGAACTTAGCAAAATTGACGTTAGCTTCTACTTTTTGCATTTGTAGTACATCAAACATGCTTTGGTGTTCGGTATTTTCTATCTCTAATTCCCAATAAACCAATTTTTTATATACTTCTGCCCATTCCTCATGGTTCATGGCATCGCTAAAAGCCATGCTGATATTTCGGAAATCTTGCTGATAGTTTTGGTTGGTTTTTTCTGTAATGATGCGTTTTTGTTCTAAGATTTTTTTGGCAGACAGTAAAATTTGATTGGGATTGACAGGTTTTATCAAGTAGTCAGCAATCTTTGCCCCGATAGCTTCTTCCATGATTCTCTCCTCCTCGTTTTTGGTAATCATCACTACGGGCAGGTGTGGACGCAAAGCCTTGATTTGAGCTAAGGCTTCTAAGCCACTCATGCCCGGCATATTTTCATCTAAAAAAACAAGGTCATAAATATTTTCTTCTACTTTTTCTACAGCATCAGCACCGCTATTCACTGCCGTAATGTCATAGCCTTTTTTAGAAAGAAAAAGAATGTGGGGCTTCAAAAGTTCTATCTCGTCATCAGCCCAAAGGATATTGTATCTTTGCATTGAGTTAGTAATAAGTTTTTAGTTATGTATTTTATGTCTTGCTTTGAGTATTTTATACGCTCTTTTCTACAAATGTAACAATTTAGAAGTTTAGAATATCAAACTTTTGTTGATTTCAAGCGCAATTCGTTAAGGAATAGCACATTTTCTGCAAGTTAAAAATTTATCTTTGTAGTAGAAAAACTTAATTTTTTTCATTTAACTTTACATTTGCACTCCCTTATCGTCAAAACTGTTTGGAAAGCATCAAAAAAGAGTCTGCTTTATTAATTTTTTTTGAATCAATGAAAGCATTTAAGGATTTAAACTTAGCAACCAAGTTTTCTCTCATTACCGCACTTTCGCTCAGTACGGTGTTTGCTATACTTATTATTGTTATTTATTACAATCAAAAGGCTAAAATCATAGAAGATGCAGATGCACGTTTTTTTACCCATTTGAGCGATTTAGTAAGTATCATAGACGAACAGAGAAAATCACAAGAAAATAAAGTAAAACAAGCGTTATTTGTCGCAGAAAAAATGATTCAAGAGCAAGGAGGGATTCGAGAAGGGGATTCGTTGATTAACTTTTTTTATATAGACCCTGCTACAGAAAAAAGGCAAAACGTCAAGGTCAAGGAATTATACATAGGAGAAAGAACTCTCCATTCAGATACTTTGTTAGCAGATGATTTTCAGACTATTACAGGTACGATGTTAGCCATAGAACAGTTTATACCCGCCGTAGGTTATACCAGTATTGTATCCTCGAAGATTCCTGCTTTTAATAACGTAAGAACGGTTGGTTCTGTTACTTTGCAAAAACCTATTGTAGAGGCACTGAATAATGATGCTTCCTATTTGGGTACATCTATCGGGACGATTTCTAAAAAAATTATCACTGTCGCTTGTAAACCCTTGAAAACAAACAAAGAATCAAAGTTAGCCTTGTATGCCTATGATGTACTTCAAGATGACGAGGGAATCAAAAAAAATATTATTCAAAAAGGCTACCTTGAGAAAGGCTTTGCTTATCTGATAAATGAAAACGGGGTCATTCTATTCCACCCCAGCCCTAAGGCTATAGGCATGGATTTGAAACAAATAAGCAAGGAGATGTTTGATTTCATGACAACTAATATGACGGGGCAGCACAAGTATATTTATACCGACCAAAATGAAGTAGTCAAATATAAATATTTCCAATTTTACCCTTCTTTCAATATGTTTGTAGCTATAGTTATTCCTGAAATGGATTTGTTGGACAAGCCATTGTCTGCTTTAAGGAACTTATTGATTATTGGGGCTATCTTTTCTATTCTGATTTGCAATTTTGCTATTGTCTTGCTTGCTAACAATTTCAGTACGAAACCTACTAAAAAAATATTGACCAAACTTAGTGCTTTATCAGAAGGCAAATCTGTTCTCAAAGAGGAGGTTACTCAAAAAGACGAGTATGGGCAAATTTTTATTGCGATGAACAGCCTGATAGAACGTCTAAATAAAGCGTCTCATTTTGCCAAAGAAGTAGGGAAAGGTAATTTTGGTGCAACACTGGAAGTCAGTGCCAACGATGAATTAGGAAAGGCTTTAGTAGAGATGAGAAATGACCTTAAAGAAGCTAACGAGCAGGAAACCAAAAGGCGTTGGATAAATGAAGGTATAACAAAGTTCAACGAAATCATTAGGCTGAACGCCAATCACATTCACGAACTTACTTTTCAGGTTTTGTCGGAACTCATCAAATATATCAATGCCAACCAAGGTGCAGTATTTTTGATAGAAGAAGATGAAGGTAAAGAACCTTGCTTAGAGTTGAGTGCTTGTTATGCTTATAAACGAAGGAAATATGCTAAGCAACGCATTTACCGCGGGGAAGGTTTGGTAGGGCAGACTTGGCAAGAAGGAGAAGAAATATATCTGAAGAAAATACCTGATAATTATATACGCATTGGCTCGGGACTCGGCGATGCCTTGCCTAACTGTTTGTTTATCGTTCCTTTGAAATTCAATGAGGAAATACAAGGAATTTTGGAAATAGCCTCTTTTAATCAATTTTCAGATACAGAAAGAGAATTTATCTTGAAAATAGTAGAATCGCTGGCAGCGGCTGTTTCCGTAGCAAAGTTTAATGAAAACACCAAAAAACTCTTGCAAGAATCCCAATACATGATGGAAAGCCTAAGAAGCCAAGAGGAAGAAATGCGACAAAATTATGAAGAATTGCAGGCAACCCAAGAGGAGATGTTTCGTAGGGAAATGGAATCCAAGCAAGAAAAAGAAGAACTTTTGGTCAAAATAAAACAGTTAGAAGAAAAATTAAAAACATAGCCTTGTATTTATCAATGGAAACTTTTGATTTTGATTGGCAAAGTACAGATGATTTAAAAATCTATGGTAAGTGTTGGCTTCCTGCTGCTATTACACCCAAAGCGATGATATGCACGGTTCATGGCTTTGCTGAGCATATAGGCAGATACGAACACGTAGCCCAATACATGAACAAACAAGGGTATGGATTCATTGGTTTTGACCAAAGAGGACACGGCAAATCAGAAGGACAACGCGGGCATACACCCAACTATGAGGCTTTACTAACCAATGTCAGCGAGTTTATTGCCCTTGTTAAAGAAAAATTTAATGGACTGCCCCTATTCCTATACGGACATAGCATGGGGGGGAATATAGTAGCTAATTTTGTGATTCGCTATCAGCCTAATTTTTTGCAAGGGGCAGTCATCACAAGCCCTTGGCTCAAATTAGCGTTTAATCCCCCTGCATTCAAACTTTGGTTAGGCACGCTCATGGCAAAAATATATCCTGCTTTCAAAGATAAAAGTGAACTGAATGCACAAGAATTATCTCATGACCCTGCTATAGGACAGGCTTATCTTGCTGACCCCTTAGTGCATCGTTCTATTTCTGCCAAAATGTTTGTAGAAATCACCAAAGCGGGGCTATTCGCTATAGCCCATGCCAAAGAGTTTAATTTACCACTCTTGCTGATGCACGGAACAGGAGATAATATCACTTCGCACCAAGCCACCCAAGAGTTTGCTAAGCAAGTACCAGCCAACTATCTCACTTTCCAACTTTGGGAAGCCATGAAACACGAACTGCACAATGAAATTGTGAAAGAACAAGTACTATCCACTATGAACGACTGGATAAAAGATAGGCTATCCATAAGTTAAAAATTTAAAATATCAAAAATCTAATGTAGCACACCACCATGAGAACTATTATTTTTTCTTTATTTTTCACTTTGTTTGTATTTACTTCAAGCGTTGCTCAAACATCTGTGATGGATTTTTTTAACGCCAGAATGAAAGCCTACAAAGCCGAACTTCGCAAAGGCAAGATAACCGATGAAACGCCTTTCCAAAACAATAAAAATATTACCGTCAAAGACATTAAAAATGGCTTTCTTAGATATGATTTACCTTATGCAGAAGGCTTTGAGGAAATGGCTTATTATATTCCTACACAAGGAAATAAGTTTGCTGTCATAGCTTCTTTTGCTTGCGGACCTGCTTGTGAAACAGATTTACCTACATTTTACGAGTTAGAAAATGGGAATCTGGTGGACAAAACGGACAAATACCTGCCCAAAGCTACCAGAGAAGAAATCAAAGAGGCATTAACTAAGGCTGAGTCTAAAATAGTGCTGTCTGACAAAGATGCTTCTTTGGGAATGTGGGTAAAAGTTCCTCAACAAGGCACTACTATCTTCATAGGTTTTAAAGAAGATGCAGGAATAAGTGAAGATGGTAAGTTTCACCAAATCTATGAGTTAGTATATACCCGAGCTAACGGAACTTTCAAAGCAGTGAGAAAGTAAAGAGAAGTAAAAAAAATTAGATATTTATATTAGGAAACCAGCTATGCCAACTAATTCAAATGATATTAAAACTTTCAATAATCACTTTGCTTTCAAATGCGGTTTCTATATACATCATTTGCATTTATATTGAGCCTTTCTACTTTTGCTCAATCTCCTACTGTTAAGTTCAATCATTTTACTACCGACAACGGCTTGGTATCCAATGAAATCAAATCACTCTTTACAGATAGTGAAGGTTTTATATGGATAGGGACAAGAAATGGGCTAAGTCGTTTTGATGGGAAAAATTTTAAAAATTATAAACACAACCCAGAAGATAGTTTATCTATTTCCAATAATTACATTTGGCATATCCATGAAACCGCAGATGGTTTACTTTGGTTTGGAACAAAAAATGGATTGACCGTTTTGAACAAAAAAACAAATCAGTTTAAAACGTATTATCATCAAAAAAATAATTCTAATTCTTTGATTGATAATGATATAAGAGAAATTTTAGAAGACGAAAACGGAATAATTTGGTTAGGAACAAAAGATGGATTGACTGCTTTTGACCGCAAGAAAGCACAATTTACAAACTACAAAACACCCAACCCGCAAGATGCCAGTAAACCTAACAGCATTTGGGCAATGTGTTTAGACAAAAACAAAACACTTTGGATAGGAACAGCGCAAGGTTTGTTCATTTTTGATAGGGAAAAGGGGGATTTTCTCTTGCAACCTTATCGTTACAGAGGGAAAGACAATGCTTTTATTGAACTTTATGAGGACAAAGAGGGCAATTTGTGGGCAAGTTCGAATGGAGGTGGAGTTTACCTAATTCCGCCAAGCAGAGAAAGAGAAAAAGTACGGATTTTTCATGCGGATTCCACAGATAATCAAGGATTTAAAGGAAGAGCAACGAATAAAATCCGCCAAGATAAACATGGGCTTATTTGGTTTCTGAATGCAGAAGAAGGTGTTTCTGTCTATAATCCTCAAAATAAACGTTTTACGAATTATGAAAAAGATGCGCGTAATCCCTATTCGCTTTCCAATAACTCCACAGGTGGTTTTTGTGAAGATAGAAGTGGTAATATTTGGATTGGTACTTACCAAAGTGGGCTAAATTACTCCGACAATCGCCAAAAAGGCAAAGCGTCTTTTCAGCTATTCCAACATTCCCCATTTATACCTAATCAACTACCTAACCAAGCCATTGCCGCTATTTTTGAGGATAGTGAAGGTTTATTATGGATAGGAACGTATGGAAAAGGGATTAGTGTTTATAATGGAAATAGTCAAACATATACAAATTATACAAAAGAAAATACACAAGGTGTGCTTTGCACAAATTTAATTGCAGGCTTTGCCGAAGATAGCAAGGGTAATATATGGGTGGCAACGGCTCATTGTGTGCGTTATTTTGATAAAAAGAGGGAAAAATTTGTTAGCGAAGTAAATAGCTTAATCCCCCAGATTGAATCAGAGTTTTTTGAAGGCACTTTAGCAAGCATTTACGAAGATAAAGAAGGAGTTTTTTATTTTGGAGGGAATGCGGGTCTTTTTAGGTGGCAAAATAATTCTTTTAAAAAGTGGAAGGTTTTTAAAGACTTAAAAGAGCAAGAACAAAAGTTAGATAAAAACTCACCCATTATCGAGGATTCTAATGGTTTGCTTTGGATAGGAAAAGGTGCAATCAATCGAGGTATTTTTTCTTTTGATAAAAAGACAGAAAAGTTTACGCACTATCTTCTCGAGCCTGATAAAACGAATGGACTTGCAGATGAAAATATTTATAACTTGGCATTCGATTCGCAGGGCACACTATGGGTTGCTACTTCAGAAGGTCTGTATTTCAAAGAGAAAAATCAGACCAAATTTTCCTCCATTTCAGAAAAAGATGGCTTGCCCACCAGTATGATTTACAGCATAGTTATCGATAAAAAAGACAGGCTTTGGTTAGCTACTTCCGCAGGTATATGTAAAGTGAGTATTCGCAAAAATAAGAATATTCGTATCAATTGCTATGATGTATTAGACGGAGCAGTAGGAGCAGACCAAACTCATGTTAGAAATGCCCATTTTGTGGACAAAAATGGTTATATCTATTTTGGTGGCTCTAAAGGCTTTTGTAAGTTTCATCCTGACAGTGTTCAGGAAAATAACCTCGCTCCTGCTATATTTTTCACTTCATTCAAGTTATTTGAGCAAGAATATCGCTTGGATACTGCAATTATGTATAAAAAGCATATTACACTCACACATGAGCAAAACTTCCTTTCTTTTGATTTTGCAGCTCTTAACTTCATTCGTCCTGACAAAAACCAATATGCCTACAAAATAGACGGACTTAACAAAAATTGGATTCCTCTTGGGAACAAAAGTACCGTTAGCATTGCGGGTTTAAAACCTAATACTTACACCTTAAAAGTAAAAGCAAGTAATAACGATGGAATATGGAATGAAGAAGGTACAAGCATAAGCATTACAATTCTGCCTCCTTGGTGGGCAACTTGGTGGTTTATTTCACTGATAATCATTACTATATCAGGGACTATCTATGGCATTTACCAAT
Organism: Thermoflexibacter ruber; assembly: GCF_900113045.1. Taxonomy (GTDB): domain Bacteria; phylum Bacteroidota; class Bacteroidia; order Cytophagales; family Thermoflexibacteraceae; genus Thermoflexibacter; species Thermoflexibacter ruber. The sequence goes on along the minus strand of NZ_FONY01000001.1, from coordinate 158,269 downwards.
ACAGAATTAAAGAAATCAGGAAAGAAGAGGCATACAAAAAAGAAAAGGAAAAAATGAAAGAAGCCTATAGCGTTTTACAAAACGATTTTCAAGAAGTTAATCAGAGGCTACATTCTGCTCGCATAGATACACACTTTTTAGCTAACTGTATGATAATGATAAATAATTATATCAATAAAGGAGATGCACAAGAGGCTACAGAGGCAATGAACGACTTGAATAGACTATATCGCCTTTTGCTTTATCATTCAGGTAAAAAAATAATTTCTCTCAAAGAAGAATGTGACTTTTTAGAAGTTTATGTACGAATGAACCAGCGCAGATTTGATAATAGCTTTGATTATGACGTAATTAACAAAGAAAATATAGACTTGGAAAGTGTAGAGATTCCTCCTTTGCTTTTGCAACCTTTTGTAGAAAATTCCATTCTGCACGGGCTAAGGAATATAAATAAAAGAGGGAAATTGGCATTGGAAATATTCTCGAGGAATGAACTTTTACATATCTTGGTAGAAGACAACGGGATAGGGAGACAAAAAGCTGGCGAACTAAATGGGAAATTCCACCACAAGCGCCAATCGGTAGGGCTGGCACTCACCGAAAAAAGAATAAGAGATTTATTTGACAATGAGTTGGTTAGTCCTTTGGAAATCACAGACTTGGTAGATGAGCAAGGCAAGCCAGCAGGCACAAGGGTAGTGTTAAAAATTCCGTATTGATTATTGTACTATTTTCAAGAGAAATGATTATTTTCGTAAAAAAATAAATTTGAGATGGAAAACATGACCGTAGTAGATTTTGTCATAGAACCGCCAAACGTAGAACATCTCGTAACCGAAGACGATACGCCTGTGGACAATATATTTTCAGAAAAGCAGCAACGCCTTTTGGTAGATGCGCTTTTTGCCTCTATGCCTTTTGGCGACCGCCCTTTTGTTGCTTCTGCTAATGTAGGGATTTATTATGGTATTAACAAACCTGCCGTAGTACCTGATATGTTTGTGAGTTTAGACGTGAACTACCCGCCTGATATATGGGAAAAGGCAAATCGAGTGTATATGATTTGGCAGATTGGGAAAAACCCTGACGTTGTGATAGAGATAGTTTCCAATGCGGTAGGCAATGAAGGCGGCAAAAAGTTTGATATTTATGCCAACATTGGGATTCCTTACTATGTGGTGCTTGACCCCTTGCTTTTTATTAACAAGCAAGTGCTTAATATTTATGAAAACAGAGGAGGTTATTACTATCACAAAGAAAATCAATTTTTAGAGCGTATAGGTTTGGGACTTACACTTTGGCGAGGCAAATACGAAGAGAGAGAAGACGAGTGGTTGCGCTGGACAGATAGCAGTGGCAATTTGTTGCTCACAGGCGTAGAAAGCACTTTGTTAGAAAAGCAACGTACTAATGCAGAAAAACAGCGTGCTGACGCAGAAAAACAGCGTGCTGACGCAGAAAAACAGCGTGCTGATAAACTTGCTGAAAAACTCAAAGCATTAGGAATCAATCCAGAAGACTAAAAAAATATGCTACTTAAACTTTCAAAATTGTATGTTGTTATCCGCTATTATCATTGATGATGAAAAACATTGTAGAGAGCATTTAAAAAATTTATTAATTCAGCACTGCCCAGAAGTACACCTTCAAGGCACCTGTACCTCAGCTGAGGAGGGGCTAAAAGCGATAGAGCGCAAAACGCCTGACCTTGTTTTTTTAGATGTTGAAATGCCACAAATGGATGGATTTCAGTTTTTACAGGCTTTGCCAAAACTTGATTTTCATATCGTTTTTACGACCGCCTTCCAAGAATATGCTGTCCAAGCCTTCAAAGTCAGTGCCTTAGAGTATTTGCTCAAACCTGTAGGCTTAGACGACCTGAAACTTGCTATACAGAAAGCTATCCAGAGGAGCGGAGAACTAATGAACCAAGAACGCCTTGTGGTTGCTTTGCAGACCCTCAATAGTAAATTATCTGCTTCGCAGCCAGTTTCTCTGCCCCATGCCAGGGGGTTCGACTTCGCTGATGCTAAAGAAATCATTTACTGCCAAGCAGAGCAAGGGAACATAAAAGTATGCTTTGCTGACGGAAAAACCAAAAATTATACACGTACCCTCAAAAACATGGCAGAAGCACTTGCTAATTACCAATTCGTTCAAATACACCGCGATACTGTGGTAAATTTGAACGAAATCAGAACTTTTCTTACTGGTGATATGCAACTGCTACTTAGTAATGGAGAGCGATTGCATATTGGTAGAACTTACCTGAATAACCTAAAAAAGGCTTTGTTTGCTCAATAAGCAAAAAAATTTTAGGCGGTTTATTGCCTTAAAATATCCGTTCATCTCTCAAAACGACTCACTCATCACCACTTGGAGAGTCGCAAAATTTAGGCGGTTTGCTTCCTATTTTTACATTTCTTAACTTTGTAATAAATCATTGATTTTAAAGACTTTTAATAAGCTATTGGGTGCGAATACGCATCACAATATTATCTTATTGCTTTTACTAAAGATATTGCTCGTAAAATTCGGCAAATGTAGAAATCTCTCAATCAGTTTTGTTGCTTTTAAACTTTCAAAATTATTTTATTTTAAATCTGTTTAGGACTATGAAAAATTCAAAATTCTTTCGTTTTTTTTTAAGTAATAGAGCAAGTCTCGGGCTGATACTCTTGGCTTTGTATGCTTGCAATAAAAGTAGTGATGTTGTTGAACCAGAAGCCAGTGTAGCCAAGTTAATTAGTGGTAATTATACAGGGGGAACAAGGTATAATGCAAGTTTTTGCAGTGGTATATGTGCGCCACCTGTAACCTACATTTCAAGTAATGCAACAGCAATTTTAGTAGCGGTCAATGATACTACTGTAAACGTTCAGGTAAATTCTACAAGTAATTCCGTACCACCGAGGACAATGCCCAATGTAATAATGCGTAGAAGTAATAACAATCCAGATGAAATAGAAGGGAAAAGAGGTAACTACAAAGTAACTATTTCTGGTGCTACTATTAGAGTAAGATTTCTTGATGATGTTGGAAGTTGTACCTGTCCTTGCAATACGCCAATTTGCATAAGCTCGATTGTGTATAGTGAGTTAATTTTTGAAGGGATTAAGAATTAAGGACAGAAAAGTTATTTGATAGTCGCAAGCATACATAATATTCAGCGAGAGAGTTATGAACAGGTGAATTAGGATTACGGGTGAATTAGGATTAATAGAATAAATATTTTGGCAAAAAATACTCTTAGGCATTTACTATCTATCATTTATTTTCACTTTTAAAAAATTAAAAAATTATGAAAAAATTACTTTTTTTATTTTCACTATGCCTTTTAGGTTTTGTATTTGCCTCAGCAACATCTCCATATAAAGTAGATAGTAGTTTGGTAAACAAGCAGCTAAGCTATGATGTACTTAAAAATTTAGCTATTCAACAAAAAAATGCTCCCTTGACCTTGAAAGAGAAGTTAGCACTTAGGCTAGTTGCTCATAAGCTAAAAAAACAAGATGATAGACCTATGCACTGGTCGGGTATTACTTCGTTTGGCGCAGGTTTATTAAGTGTACTGCTGGTGCTTTTATTTCCTTTGGCTGGGTTAGTCCTTAGCGTCATAGGCATGACAACGGCAATCATTGGTTTTGGCAAAACAGGTTCTCGCAAAGACTATAAGGGGAAAGGCTGGGCATGGACAGGTTTTATATTTAGTTTATTGGTGTTGTTATTTTTTGTGTTAGGCATTGTGCTACTTAATATTATCTCTCTCAGTTAAATTTGCTTGATTCGTTCATCATCTTTTATTTTAGATATACTATGAAACCTCTAATTTGTTTTTTATATGCTTTTTTATCTATATATGGTGTTTTTTCCCAAGATAAGATTTATAAGAAAAATGGGAATGTAGTAAAGGTAAATATCACGCTTATTGATGAAAATAGGCGTGTAATTTCCTATACAAATCATGGGGAACGTACTCCTATCAATATGATGAGTTTTGAAGAATTTGAGAAAATCGTTTATGAAAAGCCCAATAAAAAGCCCTACAAGCCCACAGAGAAAAAGGCAGAAGTGAAAGACTATGACCACCAAAAAGATACAGATTCTCCTAACAAAACTCTCAACTTTAATAAAGAGAAAGATGAAAGGAAAGTAAAAACTACAAGTTCTGAGGTGAGGAAGGTTAGAGAATATTTTGACATGGATTGGAATAGATTAAAAGACAAAAAAGGAGCAGCTTATTATCGAGAAATTGGCTACAGCAAAGAGGGACAGCCTGAAGGTGTAGTGAAAGACTATCAAATAAACGGAGAATTGCAATGGGAAGGTAGGTTTACTAAGGTAGATAGCCTTGACGATAAATTAAATATCTTGGACGGTAAATGTACTTGGTACTATCCAAATGGCAGGAAGCAAAAAGAAGTAGATTATAAAGAGGGGGTTTATGATGGCGAGTACAAAGAATATTATGACACTGGCAAGCTCAGATATGAGGCTGTATTCAAAAATAATATACTCATGGACAAGCGTTACGTAGAGTATGACGAATACGGGAAGGGAGAGCTTATTGCAGAAGAAGCATTTACTGATAATAAAAATAACTGGGCAATAGGTACTGTAGCTGAGGGTAGCTCACAAATACTAAACGATTTAGAAGAAACGGGTTACTTAATAAAAACGAATAGCAAAGCAAGTGTTATTACGAGGTGGGCAAACTTCCCCTTGGAAAGCCAAGAAGTAAACTATACAGTAGAGGCACGTATCAAAAGCAAAGAGATTAAAGGTAGCTCTGAAGTAGGTTTGATTTTTGGATTGCGAAATCCAGATAACTACTATATGTTCTTACTCAATATTTCAAGCGATGAGTATGCTATAGTAAGAAGATATGAAGGCATTAATGCTAACATTAGTAGCTGGCGTAAACTCCCTAAAAAAGGTATTATTAATGATAGAGAAGGGGAAGAGAATGTTATCAAAATTTTTAAACTCAAAGAAAGCACCTTTTTCTTTATCAATGGACTGCAAGTGAAAATGATAGAAGAAAGCTTACCTCTCTACGGTAATAATTTTGGTTTCTATGTAAGTGGCAAAGGGACAGAAATTATTGCAAAATACTTGAAAGTTAAGCAACCCTACTTTAAACCTCAAGAAGAAAAGAAAAAAGAAAGTAAGCCCATAGTGAAAGGTACTACGCTGGCAGGGAATTGGGAAGGTAATGGTTCTGGCATTATCATCTCAAAGCAAGGTCATATTACTACAAACTACCACGTAATAGAAGGGGCAGAAGAAATGGAAGTAGATTTACTACAACCTGATGGCTCACGTAAATCGTATAAAGTGAAGTTAATAGAAACAGATAAAACACACGATTTAGCAATTTTGCAGATAGATGACCCCAAGTTTAAACCCTTCCAGAATATCCCTTATACACTGAAAGCCCAACCTATGGACGCAGGAGAAGATGTTTTTGCAATGGGGTATCCCTTGGCAGATATGATGGGCAAAGCCGTAAAAACCACCAATGGTACTATTAGTTCCATATCTGGCTACAAAGACGATAAAACTACATATCAAATATCTGCTCCTATCCAACCTGGTAATAGTGGCGGACCTCTATTTGACAAAGAAGGCAACTTAGTTGGTATTACCAATGCAGGTATTCCCTCTGCGGACAATGTGGGCTATGCGATTAAAATAAAATATGTTAGAGATTTGATAGAAGAATTACCAAGTACTTTCGACCTACCTAATGGCAAAAATGCGCTTAATAAACCTCTTAAAGACCAAATTAAAATTTTACAACCTTTTGTTGCTATTATCAAAACCAAAGGTAGGGCATTAGGAGAAGAGGAAGAGGAAACAGATGAAAGAAAGCCTAAAAATAATGATAATAGGGCAAAAGCTAAAGGAGAGAAAGAGGAAGATACCTCTATCAAGAAAGCCAGAGTAAAGGAATATTTTAAAATCAACGATGCTGTGCCTTTGGACAGGGAAACAGGTAAAGTAAGTTTTGTAGGTGTAGTGGAAATGCAAAGTATAACTAAAAATGCACTATTCCTGCGCGGTAAAGAATGCTTCCTCAAATTATACGGTACCATGAAAGGTATTTTAGAAATAGAGGATAAGGAAGAGGGCAAGTTAGTCGGTACAACTTTTGAGCCTTTTAATGTCAATCCAAGCACGGGGGCTATCATAAGTGGGGTAGTTTTAGACCTTCTAAGCGGTGGAACTGCCGCCACTGACTACCTCAAAGACAATGCGAAATATAAAATTTGGTACACCCTAAAAATAGATGTAAAGGAAAATAAATACCGCTATGAAATCAGTGATATTTATTATACAGACAGTAACAAAAAGCGTTACTATCCTGAGCAGATAATCACTAACAAGCACTTATACAATGAAAAAGGTAAGTTAAACAACAAAAATGTGCAAGTAAAGCAAGCAACTATAGAAACTATCAATGTAATAGCCCATGTCATTAATAGCTATATGACAAAAACCAACGATTGGTAGAGAATAATATTAGGTTCAAATGAAACGACTAAAAGCATTTTTAACACTTACTTTCCTTTCTCTGCTATTACAAGTATGTGGTAGTGAGGAGATGCAAGAAATTATAGAGGGTATTCCAGACCCATCTCTACAAGAGGCAGCTCAAAAACTTTTTGCTGCTAATGAAGATACTACCTTGCGTACTACAGAGCAAACATCTATCTTAATCAGAAAAAACACCCTAACAAAAAATGGGCAACCTTTTGCTGGTAAGGCAAAACTCTATTACTACCAAGCAGACAATGCGGAAGAAACTCTCGTCAGTCAGCTCATTGATTTTTTAGGCAATCAAGACCAAGCCTTCGAGTCTGTAGCTATGTTTTTAACAAAAGCAACCACGGAAACTAATGAAAATCTCGAAATTGACAATGGCAAAGAAGTAGCAATTGCTATGCTTACAAAAACAGTAAAAGAAAAAGGATATGGTTATTATCAACTTGCAGGAATCAGTAGTGATTCTATCAAAACAATGAGCATTTTATCCCGTACTCCCTACTACAGCCTATATGCCAAAGGAAATAAACAAAAAATCACACGTTGGCAACTCATAAAAGCAGATGAAAAGGCTGAGGCGAACTTCCAATTCAAATTCAATATAGGAAAATTCCCTGAACTCTCCCAATATGCTGACTCAGTGTGGATTTTTATGGGTGAGGACAATAGTAATAACCCCTTGAACCCTAAAAATAAATGGGTATTGGAAGAAATATGGGACAGGTTTAGCTTTGTCCCAAGAGGGAACTATCAAAAAATCCTAAATATTAAAGCACATCAAGACAGAGTATATGCAGTTGCCTTCTCCCCAGATGGGCAAAAAATACTTACAGGCAGTGGAGATAGAACAGCAAAATTGTATAATTTAGAAGGAAAAATCTTAGCTACTCTGCAAGGGCATACAGACGAAGTAAAAGCAGTGGCTTTTTCCAAAGATGGGAATAAAATAGCCACAGGTAGTGCCGATAATACAGTAAGAGTTTGGAATGTAGCAGGCGAGCTTTTGCAAACTTTCAAAGGTCATCAAGATGCTGTATCTGGAGTAGGGTTCTCTGCCGATGGGCAAAAAATCGCTTCTGCGAGTTATGATGAAACCATAAAAATTTGGGCAGAAAATGGTAGTCTTTTACAGTCTATCAATGCCCATGATTCTTACATCAACTCCTTACAAATATCTCCTGACAACCAAACCTTTATTACAGGCAGTAGTGATAAAACTGCTAAAATTTGGGATTGGGCTGGCAACTCCAAAGCAATTCTTAGAGGACATAGATACGGTGTTTATTCTGTTACTTTTGATGCTACAGGTAAGCAGATAGCTACAGGAAGCGAAGATGGTACGGTAAAACTTTGGAACATTGCAGGAACGGAATTAGCCTCTTACAATATTGCTGGTGAGTCTGGGGTTGTGTATGCCGTTACGTTCACCCCTGATAGCAAACAGATTGTTACACAAAGTAAAGGCAAACTCATTTATTTTGAGATAGGGAGCAAACGCACTTTAGAACTACCTATCAGCGAATCGACTATTTATGGGCTAACTACTTCCCCTGATGGGCATTACCTACTCACTGCTAATTTTGATGAATCTGCTACACTTTGCCAACGGATAGAAGATAATGCAAATTTTTATACTATACAATTAGGCAACACAAATAAGCAGTTCTCTACTTCTGTCAAATCGTATACTAAAACTCAAACAAATGAAGTAAAAGTTTTTGATATTAAGCAATTTGGCATTTATGCTTATGGGAAGCCCTACAATTACGACCAAGCAATTTCTTGCAAGGCTAATTTTACTTTGCAAGGGCAAGAAATAAAAGGAGAGTTTAAGTTGTATCATCTGACCGGCAAAGAAGGCACTGCTATCATAAACTATAGCGAACAGAAATTATGGGTAAACTTTAAATATGTCCCTCAAGACAACAATAAAGTAGTCTTAATTTACAAGGGTAAGGTGAGTGTCATTGACAGTGAAAACTTTAAAAAGCAAGCGGAAAAATGTGCTTTTGACTTCCCCACCTCTTTAGAAAAACCTAATATAGAATTGCTTAAACAAAAATTACAGTAAAAAATGGAAGAAAATCTGCACGAAGATAACCAGCACTTACCTTCATGGTTAGAAGACATAAAAATTCGTACATGGGAAGTAGAGCTACTCATTTCTGGCTTTTTCTTAGTCGCACTATTGCAGTTTTCCGATTATTCTGAAATTATACGCTACTACGTAGTTTCTCGCTATTTAGATTTTATAGGAGCAACTGCTTTGGCATTGCTAATTGAGTTTGGGGCAAAAGGACTTTTAATAGGGTTTTTAACTCATTTAATTTTACGAGGTATTTGGGCGGGCATGATAGGTCTGTACGCAGTATATCCGCAGGGCATGAACCAAATTTATGAACAATATACTCAACAATTCAAAGAACATATCAAACACAATTTAAGCATTTTAGATAGTATAAAGCGGTTGGAAAAATTATGCAGACTACTTTTTTCTATCTCTTTTCTTTATTTCCTTACTATCCTAAGTTTTACTATTTATGCTTTAGTAGCACTCATTTCTATATCATTTGTCATCAATATTCCCTACATAGGCAACATCTATGCTATCATTATTAGTAGCATTGGTTTCTTATATTTAGTTGATTTTCTGAGCCTTGGCGATATTAAAAAGATAAAATGGTTCAGTAAAGTTTACTATCCTATCTATTTATTTATGAATTACTTAACCTTATCTTTCTTGTATAAAAATATTTACTATACCTTAATAGGCAACATTAAAAAATGGAAATTACTCTTGATATTCATTAGTCTTATGACTATATCTTCCTTCTTATTTATATTCAACAGGTTAGGTGCTGGCATAGGTGAAGGAAGAAAATATTTGACTTATGCTAACTTCCAAGAGCATGAAATGGATTGGCGGCACTATGAAGACCGTTTTGTAGATAATGGGAATGCCTCAGATAAATTTATTTATCGTGTTTCTATCCCAAGCTATACTGTAGAAAGCGATTTTCTGCAAATATTTATAGTCCACACCATCGGATTTGAAGACAATATGCAAGAAATATGCAAAGAGCAGGAAAAATCTATAAAAAAAACTACCTATGAACGAAGGAAAGAATATTCGCATCAAAATTTAGATTGCTTATCTCAATTTTATCAAGTCAGTGTTAATGACACACTCAAAAATAATCTTCATTGGCGATATTATGAAAATCCTAAAACAAAAGAAAGAGGAATAATTACCCATATAAACATAAAAAATCTTGAAAACAAAGAACATATACTTAAGGTCAAATTAGCAGTCCAGTTTAAGTCAGCCTCTCCTTATTTGGCTTACATCCCTTTCTGGAAACAAGAAAAAAGCTAATTGACTTATTTTAGTCTGTTTCTTAGATTGCGTTTTAGTTCCTTAAAAATAAATCTCTTTTATAAACGACTTGGCTGAGAGTTTGGCAGGTAAAAAAGTAAAGGCAGGAATTTCACCAAACCTATGAGTTAGTCTATACCCGAGCTAACGGAACTTTCAAAGCGGTGAGGAAGTAAAAACAAAAGACAACAGAAATTATCATTTGATTGCTCCGTTGTCTTTTACTAAATTAATGCTTATTTATGTTTTTATAAAGTAATACCCATGAAAGACATGAAGGCGATACCCATTAAGCCTGTAAGAATCATAGTGATACCCAAACCACGTAAAGGTGCAGGAACATTAGAATACTTCAAACGCTCTCTGATAGCCGCCAAAGCAATAATAGCTAACCACCAACCTATGCCTGAGCTAAATCCAAATACGACAGACTCTGCAAAAGTATAATCTCTCTGCACCATAAACAAGCAAGAACCTAAGATAGCACAGTTCACGGCAATCAGAGGAAGGAAAATACCAAGAGAGCCATAGAGCGTAGGCGAGATTTTCTCAACCAACATTTCTACCAACTGTACCGTAGCCGCAATAGTAGCGATGAAGGTAATGAATTGTAAAAATTCTAAGTTTACCTCTGCAAAATCAGGGCTAAGCCATACTAAAGCACCTTCTTTCAATACGTACTCTTGCAAAACCCAACTTAAAGGTACGGTAATGGTCAATACGAAGATAACAGCCGCACCTAAGCCCATTGCTGTAGATACTTTCTTAGAAACTGCTAAAAATGAGCACATTCCCAAAAAATAGGCAAAAACCATATTTTCTATGAATATCGATTTTATACCAAGATTTACTAATTCCATCTTCTTATTAGTTATAAGTTTGGAGTTATAAGTCATGAGTTATGAATAATTTATAACTCATAATTCATAACTAAATAAATTAATGTTCAGTATATTTATTAAAATGACGTTGTACCCAAATAATGATACCCAAAATCAAAAATGCACCCACAGGAGAAGTCATCAGACCATTAGTTGGGAAAGCCGCACCTGTCCAGCCTGTTTCAGAAATACCAATTGCCTCAAATACTTTGAAGCCAAAAACAGCACCAGAGCCAAACAACTCCCTAAAGAAAGCCACAGTCAAAATAATCCAAGCATAACCCAAACCATTGCCCAACCCATCTAAAACAGAATCATAAGGCTTATTTCCCATGGCATACGCTTCCAAACGACCCATAACGATACAATTAGTAATAATTAGACCTACAAATACGGAAAGTAGCTTAGAAACATCGTAAAAATAAGCTTTCAATACTTGGTCGACTACCGCCACTAAGGTTGCAATCACCGCTAACTGCACAATGATACGTATGCGTGTTGGAATCAAATTTCTGATAAGAGAAATAATGAAGTTAGACATTGCAACTACTACTGTTACAGCTATTGCCATCACAAGAGTTGGCTCCATTTTGGTAGTAACTGCCAATGCAGAACAGATACCAAGAACTTGTACCGTGATAGGGTTATTACTATTCAAAGGGTCATTAATAAGAGCTTTTCTTCTCTTTGAAAGTAATGGTTCTGAAGGTTTTACTTTTGCTACTGTTGTTTCAGCCATATTGATAGTTTTTTTATTTTCTTGCTAAATCCTTATTATTTAGATGTTTTATTTGTTGCTATTGTATCTACTACCAAGCCTGTTGTATCTATATTCACTTTCCCAGTGTCCATTACAGGCATCTCTTTGGGAGTAGCTAACTTTGCCTTTATTTTGTTCAGATAAGGTTGATAATAAGAAACATAGTTGTGAATCATTCTATTTACTCCATTTGCTGTCATGGTAGCACCAGACATGCCATCTACTTTGTGGTCATCTAAAGTATTCCCTTTCTCTGATTTTAGCATAGTTACTGATACAAAATTTCCACTTTGGTCATAGAGTTTCTTGTTCACGTATCTTTCCTGAATTTCTTTATCCGAAATTCTTGCTCCCAAACCCGGAGTTTCTGCTTTATGGTCAAAAACTACACCTTTAATGGTATTTAAGTCTGAAGAAAGAGCTAAATACCCCCAGATTCTATCCCAAAGACCGTTACCATAGATAGGTAAAATATACGCTTCTACCTCATTAGGATTATTTTCATCAACAAACTGGAATACGGGGTATTCTCTGGCTTCTGGGGCAAGTTTGTAGTTCTTGCCAATATCAACTTTTTCAGCAATTACCCCCTGCTTTTCATCTCCATTGGCATCGACTACCAATGATTTAATGCGCTTAGCATAAATGCTTTTGATGTCATCTCCTTCTTTGAAGTTCATGACTGCTCCAAGGATTTGCTTTTTGGTATCCAAATCCCTTGCTTCAGCTTGCCTCTCTCGCAAACCTACTGCTGACAAAGATAACATTGCACCTAAAATAATGGTACAAGCTACAGCGAATCCAATAATATATCCGTTAGATTGCTTCACGACGTACTAACCTCCTTTCTCTGCGTTTTTTGTTTGCTTCTATTACATAGTGGTCTATTAGTGGTGCAAATACATTCATCAAAAGCACAGCTAACATAATTCCTTCAGGATAAGCAGGATTTACTACTCTAATAATCACAGTAAGCACTCCAATCAAAAAGCCGTAAATCCACTTGCCCACGTTCGTATGGGAGGCTGACACAGGGTCAGTTGCCATGAATACCGCTCCGAAAGCTAATCCGCCCATAACTAAATGGTAGTGGGGGGGGATTTGAGCAAAGGTGTTACTACTCAATAGGTTAAATATCCAGCCCATTACATAAGCACCTGCAAATACACCAACAATGATTCTACCGCTTGCTACTCCTGTACCTACCAATATCAATGCCCCAACGAGTGCCATAAGTGTAGAGGTTTCTCCTACACAACCGGGAATAGCTCCCCAAAATAGATTCCAAAAGCTAAAAAGACCTTCTGACCAAGTTGCCGCAAATGCTTCTAATACAGGTTTGCCTTGCGTACCTGCTGAGGAGGCTATAGAAAGAGCAGTAGCACCAGAGTAACCATCTACTAAACCTTGTGTACCAAGTGCTATTACCTCACCATTTTCATTAGCAGTCCACACATCACCAGAAATTTGAGAAGGATAAGCAAAATATAAAAAGGCTCTGGCAGTCATTGCAATATTCAAAACGTTCATGCCTGTCCCCCCAAATACTTCTTTTGCCAGTACCACCGCAAAGATATTTGCCAAAGCAATTTGCCAAAGTGGAATAGTAACGGGACATATCAAAGGAACTAATAGTCCAGTAACTAAATACCCTTCATTGATAGGGTGTTTACGAATAATGGCAAAAATAACCTCCACCAGTCCTCCAGAAGCATAAGAAACAATTATCATCGGCACTACATACCATGCTCCAAAAAGGAACTTATCCATAAAAGACATTTCCTTGCCAAACGCCAAAGCGTGTTGATGACCTACATTCCACATACCAAAAAGCAAGCATGGGAGCATCGCAATTACTACGGTCATCATCAAGCGTTTCAAGTCAATAGCATCTCTAATCTGCACACCCTTGGGGGCAGTAGTGGTCGGAGGAGTAAACAAAAAGGTTTCCCCTGCCTCAAAAAGATAGAAAAACCTCTCAAACTTCCCTCCTTTTTCAAAGAGAGGTCTTTGTTTTTCTAAGATTTTATGTAAAAACTTCATATTTTTAATTGTAAATTATGAATGATGAGATATGAATTTAACTAAGACCGATAAAATACTCATATCTAACTTGTTCTAACTGCAATACAATACTTTGTGATAACTAAATGTTTCTAAATTAATAAGAATGAAAAATAACGAATAATGAATTCACAATTCGTAATTCAATCTTTAGCTTTCCCTTATCATATTGATTCCCTTTCGAATAATAGCTTGCAAATCTTGCTTAGCAACATCTACAAACTCACACAAAGCAAAATCTTCTTCTATAACCTCATAAATTCCTAAGGCTTCCATTGCATCATAATCATTTGCCAAGATAGCCTTGATAAGGTGCATAGGCAAAATATCCATAGGAAGTACTTTTTCGTAAGTCCCTGTAACCACAAAGGCGCGTTCCTCTCCGTTGGTACTTGTATCTAATACGCGCTCCTTATTAGGATTTAAGAAGGATAACAAGCCAAATGCCCTATGAAAACTTAACCTATCTGTAGGAGCGAGCCAGCCGTCAGAAAGTACAAATCTTGGTCTATCACCTTCTGGGATAACTGTAATTTGGTGGTCATAAAAACCAAGATGACCATTGGAGGCTATCTTATGTCCTGTCAGTACATTGCCAGAGATAAAACGAACGTGGTCATTTTTAATATTTCCTTTAACGTATTTCTCAATATTTGCCCCAATAAAAGTCTTGTAATACTGTGGGGAACTGACTTCCGAACCTACCAGTGCAATTATCTTAGAGGCATCATATTCTCCATTTAAAAAGAGTTTACCGATTTGAATTACGCCGTAAGGGTTTAATGTCCAGACTATTTCTCCTTTGTTGATAGGCGAAACATGGTGAATTTGTACGCCTACATTGCCTACAGGGTGCTTACCTTCAAACTTTTTCAAAATCACGTTTTTAGTACCGCCAAAGATTTTTGATACTTCTGCTTTGGCATTGATTCCCAAATAGATATTACAATTATGAGGAACAATTTTTTTCAAAACATCAATCCCTGCTTGGAAAAACTGCTCTTGCCCTTTGAAAATAAAATCATAGTCAGGAGCCAAAGGGCTGGAGTCGAAGGTAGAAATGAATATTGCTTTGGGAGTATCCTGAGGATTGGCGATGATGCCGTAAGGTCTTTGAATAATATTTGTCCAAACACCACTTCGGAGCAACTCAGGCATAATTTCTTCTTTGGTAAGGCTTGCTAACTGAGAAACTGTATAGCGTTCAAACTCCAAGTAGTCTATCTGCTTATCTGCTAAGATTTTTACTTCCAAGAGTTTACGCTTCTCACCTCTCTTAATCTCAACTACTTCACCACTTACAGGAGAGGTAAACATGACCTCTTCCATGCTTTTGTCAAAAAAAATCGGCGTGCCAGCCTTGACCAAATCGCCCTCTTGGACTACTACTTTGGGGCGTCCCATCCCAACAAAATCATCAGGCACAAGTGCCACTGTATCAGGATGAATATTATCAATGAGTCTTTTCTCTGCTTTGCCGACCAAGTTTATATCGAAGCCCTTTTTTAATCGGATAACGTCTGACATTGTGAATATGATTTTGATTAATTGCTTGTTGCTATTATATCAATTTTGAGCCAAAAATGTTTGAATTAATCGCAACATTTTATCGCTTGTGTAAGCTGATAAACCTACCCACGAGGAGTTGGGTTTTACCACTTCTTACAAAAACACTGCAATATTACTATTCAATTTTTAAAAATCAATCATTCAAAGAATGAATTTTGGATTTTTATTTGCGCTGATACTTTTGCTCTTGCTGAGGGAGGTTTTTCTGTTCTATTTTTTCTACTTTTTTTAAAATTTTGCTAAAATAGATGATGAGCAACACCATCAAGATAGAGATGATGAGGATGGGCAACTGCTTGTTAAGTCTGAGCAGGACATTGTGCAAGGACTTGCTTCGCCGCTTTTCCCTGTACTGCCGCAAAACCCGATGGAAGTTTTTGAACTCCTCGATTTCTTTGTCTTCTACCTCGGGCTTATTGATGTTGAGCTTGTATTTCATTAGAGTTTTTACTTGCTTATAATCAGCAAGTTAATTGAATAACTTTTTTGCATAATAACTTTAGAATACATATTTTACAGATGATACGTATTTTCACTGATGAATTACTCAAAAATCTGTGTTTTATCAGTAAAATCGGTATTATCCGTGTGCCATAAATGGTTAGAAACAATTTAGATAAATTAAAGATTTCTAATTTTCAAAAAACGTTTATAAAATTAACTCACTCATAATTAATAATTTATATAACTTATAACTCATAATTCCTCTTTGCTATTTTTTTTAGTTTCTCTATAATCCTGTATGTGCGTACTTTGGCGTTATTTTCGGTAATGTCTAAGATAAAAGCAACTTCCTTGAAAGGTCTGTCCTCAAAAAAACGCAATTCTAATAACTGCACTTCGTCCTCGTCCAACTCCTCCAATAGCTTGCTGATAAGCTCTGCCTTGTCCTTGTCGGGGACAGCTGCTTCTTTGAATACATTACTTATCTGCTCGTCCTCTACGCTGACCACTCTTTGGAAGTGCGAACCTCTGTAAAACTCATTGACTTGGTTAGTAGCAATGCGATAAAGCCAAGCCGAGAACGGCAGACCTTGAAACTTGTACTTAGGCAGGTTGAGCATTGCTTTGAGAAAAACCTGCGAAGCAAGGTCAGCGGTCGTTGCCTTGTCGTCTATGCGTCTAAGAATGAATAAAAAAATCTGTTTATAATACTTTTCATACAAGAAACCAAAGACTTCAGGGTGTTCAATGGCTTTTTTGATGATGTCATGTTCTTCTTGGATTTCTTTTTCAGATTGATGCACGCGCTTCTTTTTTACATTGCTGTTTTTAATTTTTTGCTTAATGCTTAAAGGTAGAGAAAAGTTACAATTATGCAGAAAATTTGTATTTATACTCAAAATAAAATGATTTTTCAATCCCTTTCTTTTGCTGAGAAAGGGACTTTGGTTCTCTGACACTTTGGGTGGAGTATGCCAATGAACAGTACTACATCTAACTTTAAGCCCGTAGGGGTGAAATATGCCACCGCTACGCGGTTTTATTCATTATTTTCTACAAAAATAGCACACCTACGGTGTTAGTCAAGGGCAGATGAAAGTCCATTGCTTACATAAGTTTTACACAGGAAGTGTCAGAGAAGCGGGACTTTTAGTAAAGAAAATTTCAAAAACACTTTTGATTGAGTATATCTTCTAATGAAAGTTTTTATTTTTACTAATGAATAAGTTTGCTTGTATATAGATAACTTTAAACCTCAAAGTAAATATGAAAATAAAAGCTATTTTACTCATTTTGTGCTTTATATACATCAATTTTTCCTCTTTGGCTCAACAACAAAAAACCTATTGTAACCCTATGGACATAGATTACAAGTACAATTTTGAGCAGTTGAATGATAGCATTTCCTATCGCTCAGGGGCAGACCCTGTCATCATTAACCACAAAGGGGAGTACTACCTATTTGTTACTATTTCTGGCGGTTGGTGGCACTCCAAAGACTTAGTGAATTGGCGATATATCGTTCCTGACAAGTGGCCTATGGAAGACATGTGCGCTCCTGCGGCTTTGTCAGTCAGAGATACGCTTTACCTTTTCCAATCTACTTTTGAGCAAAGACCTATTTTTTACAGCTTAGAACCTGAAAAAGGCAAGTTGTTGTTTTATAACCGTTGGTTGCCACGTCTTCCGCCTTTGATAGGACCTTGGGACCCTGCACTTTTTTATGATGAAGATACAGACCGTTGGTTTATGTACTGGGGTTCATCAAATACTTTCCCAATTTTTGGAGCAGAGTTGGACAAAAACCGAAGGCTTACCTACAAAAACAAAGACGATTACAGAGGCTTAATTTACTTAGACCCTAAAAATCATGGCTGGGAACGATTTGGACGCAATCATAGGGATACGATTCGTCCTTTTACCGAAGGAGCTTGGATGACCAAGCACAAGGGCAAGTACTTCCTCCAATATGGTGCGCCGGGAACAGAGTACAATGTCTATGCGAATGGGACTTACGTAAGTGATGACCCTTTGGAAGGATTTAAGTACGCTCCCTATAATCCTATTTCCTACAAACCGGGTGGCTTTATGACGGGGGCAGGACACGGCAATACTTTCCAAGACAACTTCGGGAACTATTGGAATACAGGAACGCCTTGGATAGCAGTGAATTGGAACTTTGAAAGGAGAATTGCGATGTTTCCCGCAGGCTTTGACAAAGACAACCAAATGTTCGCCAATACGCGTTTTGGAGATTTTCCTCATTATTTACCAACTCAAAAATGGGAAAACAAAGACGAACTTTTTACAGGCTGGATGTTGCTCTCATACAGAAAACCTGTAACAGCTACCTCGGTCAAAGATACTTTTCATACCGAAAAACTAACAGATGAAAACCCTCGCACTTTTTGGGTGGCTAAGCAAAATAAGTCTGGAGAAGAACTGGTCATGGATTTGAAAGAAGTTTTTGAAGTCAAAGCTATACAGATGAATTACACAGATTACAAATCCAATATCTATGACAACGACCCAGAGAAAGTTTATACCCAATTCAAACTTTACACTTCTCTTGACGGGAAAAATTGGAATTTAGTAAGAGATTTGACCCAAGAGCCTAAAAAAGACCGTCCCTGTGCCTACATAGAATTAGAAAAACCTATGAAAGCTCGCTACGTGAAGTACGAACATATTTATGTAGCCTCTCCCAATTTGGCTATCAGCGACTTCCGAGTTTTTGGCAATGGCTCAGGCAAAGTACCTCAAACGCCTAAAAAACTAACTGTCAGGCGAGATACAGACGAAAGAAATGCCTTCATTGCTTGGGAGAAAGTGCCTAATGCCGTAGGTTACAATATCCTCTGGGGCATAGCCAAAGACAAACTGTACCAAACTTACCAGATTTGGAATGATGAGCCTAATACTTTGGAACTAAGGGCTTTGACCGTAGGGCAGAAATACTACTTTGCGATTGAGGCTTTCAATGAGCATGGGGTTTCCAAAGTAAGTGAGATAGTAGGAGAACGCTAATCCACTATCTCATATCTTGGCTAAAACCTGCCCAAAATCTGCTATCAAATCGTCAATATGCTCTATGCCTACGGAAACTCGCAAAAGATTCTCAGGGCTTTTGGATAGTTCGCCCTCTACGGATTTACGATGCTCTATGAGGCTTTCTACTCCGCCCAAACTTGTAGCATGTCTGATGATTTTCATTCCAGAGGCTATTTGAAGGGCGGCGGTTTGTCCTCCTTTGACCAAGATAGAAAGCATACCTCCAAAACCATTTCTCATTTGTTTTTGAGCAAGCGCATGGTACTCATTATCTGGTAAGCCGGGATACATTACTTTTTCTATTTTAGGGTGCTGAGATAGGTAAGTCGCAAGTTGCATCGCATTGCTTGCATGGATAGGCATACGAGCATAAAAAGTAGCCAAACTTCTGCTCAACAGCCAACACTCGAAGGGGCTTGGCACAGCTCCCCCTATTTTTTGAAAATTTCGGACAAATTCAGTTACTGCACTTTGCTCTTTAAAAATTAATGCACCGCCTAATATATCGCTATGACCTCCTAAGTACTTAGTAGTAGAATGATGCACAATATCTATTCCCATAGCAAAAGGCTGTTGGAAATAGGGGGTTCCCCAAGTATTATCGCATACGGTCAGTAGTTTGTGAGCCTTTGCTATGTTTGCAATAGCTTGTAAATCAGTGATTTTAAGTTGAGGGTTTGAGGGGGTTTCAGTCCATATCAGTTTAGTTTTTGGTGTAATAGCCCGCTCAACCTCCTTCAGATTTGTCATATCTACGACTGTAAAAGACAAGCCCCATGAAGCATATAGCTTTTCCAAAATATTCCTTACCCCAAAGTAGATGTCATCAGGCAAAATCAAATGACTACCTGTGCCTAAACTTTGAAAAATAGCCATTGCCGCCGCCAAGCCTGAGGCAAAGGTAATACACTCTGTTCCCCCCTCCAATGCGTTCAATTTTTCTTCTAAGGCATGACGATTAGGGTTATCGTAACGGGAATACATGTAACCACTTGGGAAAGACAAGCCATCTTCGCCACGTTCAAAAGTGGTGGAAAGAATAATAGGTGGCATAATAGCATTGGAGGCATCAGCAAAATGCCCCGTATGAATAGCCTGCGTCTGAGGGTGTAACATAGCAAAAAAGGATTAAGATAAATATTGGCTTGCAATGATAGGGAATTAAAATAAAATGGTCAAATAGTTTCCTATCTGACCACTTCCATTCAAAAAGATAAAGTAAGTAGTATTAAAAATGACAAAAGAATCACACTGCAAAACTTTCCCCACAACCACAAGTACGAGAGGCATTAGGATTGATAAATTGAAAACCCTTGCCATTCAGACCATCAGAAAAATCAAGTGTAGTGCCTGCCAAATAAAGCAAACTTTTCTTGTCCACCATGATTTTTACGCCTTTGTCCTCGAAAACTCTGTCGTTAGGCAAGCTCGCATCGTCAAAATTTAAGTCGTACATCAAGCCTGAACAACCTCCGCCCTTGACCGAAACCCTAATATGATGATTCTCTGTTTTTCCTTCTTGGTTGCGAATCTCTACAATCTTATTTCTTGCTTTGTCTGTAATGCTAATCATATATTCAAATAAAATGATATGTCCTTTTTTTTGTAAAAGAGAAACTCGTTTTCTCTTAAAGAAATGTAATTTATCTTTTAAAATGAATTTAACTCATTTTTAGTTCCCTTAACTATTTGTTATTTTTTACTTGATAAGTACTTCAATCATTCTAAATGTCTTGGCTGGGGTAGTTGTTTTTACTCACTTACATATAAGAAAAGCCTCAGAATCCTAAAATTCTGAGGCTTTTCTTATATGTAAATTACCTTGAATTACTTACCTATCTTGAAGCCAAGACCAACATTGATAGCCCAGCCTCTTGTGCGTACATCACTGTTACCCATGCCGATAGAACTGATGTATTGGTCACCTAAACCATATTTGTTATTTACATCAGTGATACCATGTCTGTAGCGAGCATCTATCATCAAAGTAGCAAATTTGATGTCGAAATCAACACCTAAACCTACAATCATAGCCCAGTCCATTGACTTGAAGTTATTAGTAGCATCAACACGGTATTTCAAAGGACTTCCTGCGGCAGTCATACCTTCTACGTTACCTGTTGCATACACGTTTGCGTCCATAGATGGACCGATAAAGATTTTTGGCTCATATACAGAAAGCACAGGCAACTTGAAGTAAGTCAATAAGTTCGCCTGAACATTGCTCAATCTGTAATCAGTCAATCTTGGACCATTAGTAGCTTCAGTTGCAAAACGAGAAGCACCACTTTGAGAGAAGCCAACTTCTAAAGCTGTTCCTACCCAACTGTTGAAGTTCAAGTGAGCAAAAGCCAATGCCTGACCGCCTGAATAGTAGTTAGTTGCACTCCAGTCATGTGAAACCAACATTTTGTTTACAGTTAAGCCACCTTTCACACCGATAAGGAAGCTTGATTTTGACTCAGGTTTAGCTGCATCTTGTGCTTGTGCGTTGCTAAATGCAAAAGCAAAAACAGTAGCTAAAGCTACCAACAAGCTTAATTTTTTCAAACCTTTTTTCATGGATTGTAAGTGTTTTTCTTTAAGTTTATTAATAAATATAACAACAAAATTACGTATAAAAACGATATTCAAAAAAAAATCGCTACAATTTACGCAAATTTTGTAACATAAAACAAATTCGCCACAAAAATAAAATGATAATTTTTAGCTAATATGGTTTATGTTGTTGTTTGCAAACCAATAGAAAATAAAGGTTTTACTATTTTCTATCAGTTTATTTCGAGAGCAAAAATAAATACTTTTTTCACTTTGCCAAAATTTAAGCTAACTTTCTTGTAGAAAAAACACTTTAAGTAATAAGATAAAGCTAAGAATGATTCAATTAGAAAGCCATAAATACGATAACTTTGTACTGACTTAGCTAACTTTGTGCGGTCTTTTAGGCAAAATAATCATTTGGAAAGGCATTAAAAGCAAACATAATGATAATAAATTAATGAATTTGACCAAACAGCAAACAATCACTTGGAAAGTAATTATTACATGGATTTTTGTTCTGAACGCCTGTGGAGGGTTTAAAGATGCCTCGCTTAATTCGCAACTTGATAAGAGTAATTGCAATCAGCAAGCAGTTTTCAATTACACCAAAGAGGAATTACCCAAACCTATTCATACTCTCGCTATTGATACAATGTTAACTAATTGCTTTTCTTTTCATTCTTTGAATAATGCAAATGCTATTGGAGTTATTGGGCTTTTGACCGATTTTGTAAACTTAAAAAAAGACTATCAAACGAATCCAACTCTCGAGAAAAGAATAAAAATTACTGAACTATCGCAGAAAATACATCAAAGAATCAACGTAGCTTCTCTTGAAATCTCATCTGTGGCAAGTGAAATGGACTGTGAAGAGGAGCGAGCCGACCAAGTAGCTACTTATTTGAAAGAAAAAGAAGATGAAGCGGAAACCAAACTCACCGTTGGGGCAGTCGTTATTGGTGCAACAGGGGCAGTAATTGCAGGTATTTTATTAGCTAATGGTGATGAGAGCAACCGACCCGAGTTCATTGGAATTGGTGCAGGTTTGGCAGAAACCACTTTAGGTATGCTGATTCTACTAAATAAGAGAAAAGTACATTTTTATCACCCAAGAAATGCCCTCCAAGATATTTGGACTGCCCCTGCGACTTCAAGAATTTTTCCTCCTGCGGTTTGGTATTACTTGACTTACGAAAATAAAAATGAGAAATCTTTAAGACAACAACTTGTGGACAAATGGCTGGGCTTTGGACAAATTGCAGATACAAGAGAAAAAAAGAAGGAAGATGTTTATTACTTATTTTTTGGGAAAGGTGGGAAATATACAGCCGACCAACTAACAAATAGGGCTAATATGCACGACCAAATTGAGGCACAAATCAACTTGATGAAACAAGACTTGAAACTCTTAGCTTTGGAACTCGAAAAATTAGACAATTAAAAGCATTTTAGTATCATAAAATTATTACAATACTCATGAAACCTGATTTAGAAGCTATTAATCTTGCTGATTACTACTACGAACTTCCAGAAGAACGTATCGCTAAATTTCCTTTGGAAAAAAGAGATGAGTCTAAGTTACTTATTTACAATCAACAAGCTCAAATTGTTCACGACCAATTTAAAAATATTTCTACTTATCTTTCACAGGAGGATACCTTGTTTTTTAACGATACCAAAGTCACTCCTGCGCGATTATACTTTCAAAAGCATACAGGGGCAGTAGTGGAAATCTTTTTACTCAATCCTATTACTCCCCTCGAGGTTCACTCTGCCATGCTTACTACCGACCAATGCACTTGGGCATGTGCCGTAGGTAATTTAAAAAGACTAAAAAATGAACCTGTATTAGAACGAATAGTAAGCATCAACGGACAAGAAATTACCTTGAAAGCCGAATTGGAAGATTACGAGAAACAAATCATTAATTTTGAATGGGACAGTCCCCATATTTCCTTTGCCGAGCTTCTTACTTATATAGGTGAAGTTCCCTTGCCACATTATTTAAAAAGAGAAGCACAAGAAAGCGATAAAACGAATTATCAAACAATATATGCCAAAAATGAGGGGGCGGTTGCTGCGCCTACCGCAGGACTGCACTTTACAGAAAACCTTTTAGAAAAAATACAAAAACAAGGGGTAAAGTTAGATTACCTAACCTTGCACGTAGCAGGAGGTACTTTCCAACCTATCCGACACGAAAAAATCATAGACCACCCCATGCATGCCGAGCAGATGATAGTCAGTAGGCAAAATTTGGAAAACCTCCTCAGTAGTAAAAAAATTATTGCTGTAGGGACTACTTCTATGCGAACTTTGGAAAGCCTGTATTGGTATGGAGTAAAACTGATGAGTCTGCCAGATGCCCCTTTCAAAATTGCTAAGTTGATGCCTTACAGATATGAAGTAGAAATATTGCCAAGTCGACAAGAAGCTTTCCAAGAAGTGCTTAGCTATATGAAAAGGCATAAATTAGAAAAAATTAGTGGAGAAACAGAAATTATGATAGTGCCGACTTATCCTTTCCAAGTTTGTGATGCCCTTATTACCAACTTCCACTTGCCAAGCACTACATTGATTCTTTTAGTAGCCGCCTTTGTAGGAGAAGCATGGAAACAGATTTACCAAGCGGCTTTGGAAAATAACTATCGCTTTCTCAGTTTTGGAGATAGCTCTCTATTGTTTAGACAAAGTAACATAAATAAGATAAGTGTTTAATAATAAGGTCTTTACATTTTGAAAATCTACCCTTTAACTACTAAAAATTAGGTAATTATACTTAAAAAAATTAAGTAATTAAACTTATTTTTCCAATTTTTTCATCTATTTTAAAGTTATGGTGAATATTTTGCTAATTGTGGTTAATGTTTTGCTAAATGTAATTTATGAGTTGGTTTTTATTCATTTTCCATGATTTTGTCGCTTTAAGTTATTCCTTTCCAACTCTTACAACTATTAAACCCTTTTGAATTAATTGATTTATTTTAAGTAGCTTATTTGATAAGATGATACAATTAATGTTGGTTGATGACCACCAAATCATCAGAGATGGGATAAAGCAATTACTGACCAATGAGAGCGATATTAAAGTAGTAGCAGAAGCATCTAACGTAAAAGAGGCTTTAAAACATTTAGAAAATGTAAAGCCTAATATAGTGATGACTGATTTGTCAATGCCTAATGGGAGCGGCTTTGACTTTATTAAATCTGTAACGGCTAACTATCCTGAGATTAAAGTAGTGGTATTAAGTATGCACGTAGAAGAGGCTTACATACGCAAAGCCATAGAGTTAGGGGTATCAGGCTACATGCCCAAAGACATCTCCAAGTATGAGTTGGTAGAAGCCATACAAAGTGTCGCCAAAGGCGAAATGTACTTCAGCAGTACCGTTTCTAAGGTGATGATGAACAACATGGTCAAAAAAGTTCGTAAAAGTGAACAAGCCGCTCAAGCTACTGCCAAACTTACTCAACGCGAAAAAGAAATCGTGAAACTTATTTTAGACGGAATGAGCAGTCCTGAAATTGCTGATAAACTATTCATCAGCCACAGAACAGTAGAAAACCACCGTGCCAATATCATGAACAAACTCAAAGTCCGAAATACGATTGAGTTGGTCAAAAAAGTGTTGGAAAATGAATTTTGGGACCAAGATTAATTTTTTTTGTACTCAAACTTAGCCTCATCGGGTCTTGTAAACCTGATGAGGTTTTTTTATGTATGCAATCTGTTTATTTTTTATACTTTTGCACGCAAAAACCAATAAACACATTTTACAAGTAATGGAAGAATTATTACAAAAGTTTGAGAATAAAAAACCTGAAATTGTATTTGAGTGGCAAGATTCTGAGACAGAGGCTTGTGGCTGGGTAGTCATCAATTCCCTGCGTGGTGGTGCGGCAGGGGGAGGTACACGCATGAGATTAGGGCTTGACAGACGAGAAGTAGAGTCTCTGGCTAAAACTATGGAAATCAAGTTTACCGTATCAGGACCTCCCATAGGCGGCGCAAAATCAGGTATCAATTTTGATCCTAACGACCCTCGCAAAAAATCAGTATTAAAAAGATGGTATAAGGCAGTTGTGCCTTTGCTCAAAAACTATTACGGAACAGGAGGCGACCTAAACGTAGATGAAATCGCAGAGGTTATCCCCATGACTGAAGAATACGGCTTGTGGCACCCACAAGAGGGCATAGTCAATGGTCATTTCCATCCCACAGACCGCGAAAAAATTAATAAATTGGGACAGTTGAGGCAGGGGGTTTCCAAAGTCATAGAAGATGCCAATTACACTCCTGCTTTGCACAAGAAACTCACTGTAGCAGATATGATTACAGGATACGGCGTAGCTCAGTCAGTAGCTCATTATTACGAACTTTGGGACGGAAAATTAGCAGGAAAGCGTGCTATTATACAGGGCTGGGGAAATGTAGGCAGTGCGGCTGGATTTTACTTAGCCAAAATGGGTGTTAAAATCGTTGGTATCATCGATAGAGCAGGCGGACTGATTCTCCCCGAGGGCTTTTCCTTCCAAGAAATCACCAAATTGCTCTTAGACAAAGACGGTAATAAATTGATTGCTCCTAATATGCTGCCTTATGAAAAAGTCAATGAGCAAATCTGGGAAACGCCTGCGGAAATCTTTATCCCTGCGGCTGCGAGCCGTTTAGTTACTCGTAGTCAAATAGATGCACTGATAAAAGTAGGCTTGGAAGTGATAGCCTGTGGGGCAAACGTACCTTTTGCAGACCCAGAAATTTTTATGGGTGCAACAGGTAAGTATGCAGACCAACATATTTCTCTCATTCCTGACTTTATTGCTAACTGTGGCATGGCAAGAGTTTTTGCTTACCTAATGGGGAACGAGGTTGAGGTAACAGACGGAGCTATTTTTGAGGATACTTCTATGACTATTCGCAAAGCTCTCCGCAAGATTAGGTCAGTCAGCGATAGTAAGTCTTTGATAGCGCATCGCGCTTTTGAGATTGCCCTCAAGCAGTTAATCTAAGGTAAGCTATCACAAAGATAAATAGGTGATTTTAAATATGTTCCTTTATATATAACTTAGCTAAAAACCCTAAAGATTTACTATCAAAATTTTTCTAAGCCCAGTCCAAAAAGTGCAAAATCGTACTTGACGGGGTCTTGAGGGTCAAGTTTTTTCAAATTTTCTGTGAGTTCTATGGCTGCTTCCCAGTCCGTCTGAGGGCGTGTGAGCAAGTGAAGTTTGCGTGCTACTCGTTCTACATGTACGTCCAAAGGACAAATCAAATACTGAGGAGCGATTTTTTCCCATAGCCCAAAATCTACGCCTTTGTTATCTTTTCTGACCATCCAACGCAAGTACATGTTCAGCCTCTTGCAGGCAGACTTTCGCTCAGGGGTAGAAATATGCTTGCGAGTGCGTAAAGGACTGTCCTCTAAGCTAAAAAACAAACGGTGAAAGTGGATAAGTGCTTCTTTCATACTCATTACTTTCTCCTTATACAAAAAAGCACTCTCTAAAGAGTCATGTTCAGCATAAAAATTTTTGAGAAAGTGGATAAAGTACAGTGTATCAATATCATTAAAAGTACGATGCTTGAATTTTAAAAAAGGTTTTAGGTCGTTGGCTTGGTGGTTTCGGATAAAATCAAAAGGAGTGTAGTCCATGAGGCTAAGCAACTCTTTGCATTTCTTGATGATAGTAACTCGCTGTCCCCACGCCAATACTGCCGCAAACAAACCTGCAATCTCAATATCTTGCTTTTGTGAAAAAAGATGTGGAATTTGGATAGGGTCATGCTCAATGAAGTTTGGCTGGTTATACTGTGCTACTTTTTCATCTAAAAATGCTTTCAGGTTCATTTCATTTATTTTTTGGGTTATGTATTGAAAATTGAATAGTTACAAAAGGCTAATTAACTCTCAGCAGGTTGTAGCTTTGCTCTACTCTTTGGGCTATTTTTTCTGCGGTCAAGCCACACTCCTCATAGAGTTCTTGCATTTCTCCTTGTTCTATAAAATGGTCAGGAATACCTATGCGAATCAAAGGCTTAAAGTATTGGTTATCAAGCATAAACTCTGCTATAGCACTGCCAAAACCACCGTGCAGGCAACCATCTTCTATGGTGAAAATAAACTTATACTTAGCAAAAACTTGATGTAAAAGTGCCTCGTCCAAAGGTTTAACAAACCGCATGTCGTACAAAGAAGGGAATATATCTTTTTCTTTGAGCAAACTGCAAGCCTTTAAAGCATGATTCCCAATATGTCCAATACTTAATATGGCTATTTTTTCTCCTTCTACTACTTGTCTTCCTTTACCAATAGGCACAGCCTCAAAAGGGACTCGCCAATCCAGCACGACTCCATTCCCTCTGGGGTAGCGAATACTGAAAGCCTTATCTTGCAGCGCCGCAATATCCAATTGGCTTGTATAGAGTAAGTTGCGAAGCTCTATCTCATTCATAGGAGCAGAAACTATCATATTGGGCAGGCAGCGAAAGTATGCTAAGTCAAACACTCCATGATGCGTTGCACCGTCTGCTCCTACCAGACCTGCTCTATCCAAGCAAAATATTACCCTCAATTTTTGCACACAAACATCGTGAATCACTTGGTCATAAGCCCTTTGCATAAAAGTAGAATAAATATTACAAAAAGGAAGTTTGCCTTGAGTAGCTAATCCTGCCGAGAAAGTAACCGCGTGTTGCTCAGCTATGCCCACATCAAAAGTACGCTCTGGAAACGTCTGCATCAATAGTCGCATAGAAGAGCCAGAGAGCATAGCAGGGGTAACTCCCACAATACGAAGGTTTTGCTGGGCTAACTCTACCAAAGTTTCTCCAAACACATCTTGGTATTTGGGGGGAGTTGGTACTGTCATTTGTGTTTTGCGAATTTTCCCTGTAACTTTATTGAAAGTAGTAGGGGCATGCCAAGTTACTTGGTCGTCCTCTGCCACATGATAACCCTTGCCTTTGACAGTCTGTATATGAAGGAGTTGTACCCCTTTATTTTCTTTTGTTTTTCTTAGTGTTTCTAAAAGCACAGGCAAATTATGTCCATTGATTTTGCCGATGTAAGGAATTTGCAAGGCTTTAAACAAGTTATTTTGCTGTATAGCACCCTCTTTTTGTAAGTATTCATGCAAGGCTCCTATGTTGGGGTCTATCGACATTCCGTTGTCATTAAGAATAATAAGCAGATTGACATGCTTAAATCGCTTTGCTCCTGCGTTGTTAAGAGCTTCGTAAACCATACCCGCAGTCATTGCCCCATCGCCTATCACTGCAATATGATACCTGTCTGTATTTTCATTAGCGACTGCCATGCCCAGAGCCGCAGAGATAGAAGTAGAAGAATGTCCCGTGCCAAAAGCATCATAAGGACTTTCTTCCCGCTTAGGAAAACCTGAAATCCCTTGGTAGCGTCTATTGGTATGGAAACTATCTCGCCGTCCTGTCAAAATTTTATGCCCGTAGGCTTGATGCCCTACGTCCCACACTATCAAGTCTTTGGGAGTATCAAAAAGATAATGCAGGGCTACTGTAAGTTCTACTGTCCCCAAGCTTGCTCCTAAATGTCCACCATACATTGAAACCACATCTATAATGAATTGCCGTAGTTCTTCACAAATCGCTGGCAGTTCATTTTCGCTGTATTTTTTTAAATCTTGTGGAGAATTGATTTGGGAAATATATTTGTACGTATTGGTATTCAAGATATTAGAAAATAAGGCATTTTTTTAACTGCAAATTAGCATTAATTTCACAATAAAGTAATTATGCCGTTTTTTACTTAGCAATCTTGAAAACCACCTTGTTTTTTGCGTTAAATTTTAAATAGAGTTTTATGATTTGACTACTTTTCAGTCTTAGATGGTTTATTCATAGTAAGTAGTTATTAATTATGGAACACGGATAATACTGATTTTACAGATAAAACACAGATTAGCTTTCTACAAAACCGACACAGGCTTTTTGTTCTCGTCAATCGCAACGAAGGTAAAAATCCCTTTGATTGCTTGCTTGCGAGTATCGTTGTACATTTCTTCTACCATAATCTCTACCTCTACATCTAAGCTCGTTTTACCAACTCTCGTTATTTTACCTATTAACTCTATTATGGTGTCGGCAGGAATGGGCTGCTTAAAATCTATCTTACCTGATGATACCGTAACAACTTTTTTTCGACAAAAACGGGTAGCCGTAATAAAGGCAACCTCGTCCATCAGATACATCGCCATTCCGCCAAAAAGGGTATCATAGTGGTTAGTAGTATTAGGAAAAACTACCTTGAAAACACGTGTTTCAGATGCTTTTATTTTTTGGGCTAAATCTAAGCTTTCTTTGCTCATTATATTTCTTGTTCTAAGGCTAAATAATGTGAAATTTGACCAAGTGGACTGGTTAATGGGTGAATTTCTACTCTGCAAAAATACTCCTCCCCATTTTTCCTGTAATTGACAATCGTTAAATCAAAGTTTTTACCTTCTTGCAATTTTTGCCTGAATTGCAAACGTGTATTTGGGTCAGTATTTTTTCCTTGTAAAAAACTTGGTCTTTTGCCGAGCACTTCGCAAGTCCGATAGCCTGTCATTGTTTCAAAACCTTTATTGACCCACAAAATTACTCTCTCGGCATTGGTCAGAACAAGAGCCTCATAGGGCTTTTGCAATATTTCATTAAGATTATTCTGCCATTGCATTTGCAGAGCAATTTTCTGTAAATATTGCCTATCTCTATTGTCATCTAACCTCACTTGCCAACTAAGCGAAGCTACATCAAAACATTCTAAAATATGTTTTGATGTAGTGCTGGAGAATATGTAGGCTTGTAAAGCCCGACGTTCCTCTAAAGACAAACTCATCAGAAAAACATCTAAACACATCATTCTATCTAAGTTTTTCTTACTCATTGTTCAGACTATTTGAAGTTCATAAAATTGAAAAAATACCTAATTTTTCTTTCAAAGGCTTTTTGCTTACGCTCATTTTTCAAGGCAATCATACACGCCAAACACAAGCAATCCTCATATTTTTCACGAATGTAAGTTCTATCGCTCTCATCAAGCCGAACAGCTGTACATTGACACAAATGGATACTACCCAATTTGCACTCAAATTCGGCTTGGCATCGCGGACATACCTTGATTTCGTGTTGTGGCATTTCTTGAAAAATTTAAACCTTCGATGATTGCTAAAACTTGGCAATCTCCATAAGAGCAAAACTCTTACGGAGATTTGCGCATCTTTTATACCTTTACCGCACTTACTTCTTCACGCAACTCTTGGGCAGCCTGTACCATATTTTGCAGGGCAAGTTTTGTTTCTTCCCAACGGCGAGTTTTCAAGCCACAATCAGGATTTACCCAGATATTTTCTAAAGGCAAAACTTCGGTAGCTTTATTGAGCAACTGCTTAATTTCGGCTACGCTTGGCACGCGAGGCGAGTGTATGTCATATACACCGGGACCAATTTCGTTTGGGTACTTGAATGCCGTAAAAGCATTGAGCAATTCCATTGCTGAGCGAGATGTTTCTATTGTGATGACATCAGCGTCCATAGCGGCGATATGCTCTATAATATCGTTGAACTCCGAATAACACATATGCGTATGTATTTGTGTTTCATCTTTCACACCACTTGCTGCAAGGCGAAACGCTTTCACAGCCCAATCCAAGTACGTTGTCCAATCTTTTTTGCCTAATGGCAGCCCTTCTCGTATAGCTGGCTCATCAATCTGAATAACCTGAATTCCTGCTTGCTCCAAAGCTATGACCTCGTCGCGAATAGCAAGGGCAATTTGGAAGGCAGTTTCTTTACGAGCTTGGTCGTTGCGAACAAAAGACCACTGCAAAATAGTTACAGGACCTGTAAGCATTCCTTTCATCAGTTTTTTTGTATGTTTCTGGGCAAAACTACTCCAACGCACCGAAAGGTCTTTATTACGTGCTACATCACCAAAAATAATTGGTGGTTTTACACAACGGCTGCCATAACTTTGCACCCAGCCATTTTCAGTAAAAGCAAAGCCCTCTAAAAGTTCGCCAAAGTACTCTACCATATCATTGCGTTCAAATTCACCGTGTACCAAGACATCTAAGCCCACCTCTTCCTGCCAACTAATAGCCTCCAAAGTAGCTTTTTCAATCTCGGCTTCGTATTGGGCTTGTGTGAGTTCACCTTTTTTCCATCTTGCCCTAAGCTGTCGCACATCAGTAGTTTGTGGAAATGAGCCTATCGTAGTAGTTGGGAATAAAGGCAGCTTGAAACGCTTTTTTTGCAAAGCCTGACGCACCACAAATGACGATTGACGAGAAAAATCCTCTTCGCAAATTCCTTGCAATCTTTCTTTTACTTTCGGATTGTGAATGAGCGTTGAGGTTTTACGATTTTGATGAGCTTGTATGTTTTCTTGCAGGGCTTTTTCCAACTCAGGCGTTTTTTCGCCTTTAGCAAGTTTTGTGAGCGTAACTACCTCATTCAACTTTTGCTTGGCAAAAGCTAACCACTGCTTGATTTCAGGATTAAGTTTTTGCTCAAAGTCTAAATCATAGGGGCTATGAAGCAAGGAACACGAAGGGGCAATCCAGACTCTTTCCTTACCCAGCTTATCTACTGCTTTTTGAATGACTTGTAAAGATTGCTCAAAATCATTTTTCCAAATATTTCTGCCATCAACTATCCCCAAAGAAAGAATTTGCGAGTCTAAATTTTTGTGTGTCAAAATATCGTCTAATTGAGAAGGACAACGCACCAAATCTAAGTGCAAGACCTCCAAAGGCAGTTGTAAGGCAGTGGCTAAATTATCGCCATAGCAATCAAAATAATTAGCTAAAATGATTTTAAGCTGAGGCACTTGTTTTTTGATTTCGGTATAGACTTGAACAAAAACTTGACGTTCTTTGTCTGTTAAGTCCATAGCCAGATAAGGTTCGTCTATCTGTACCCAAACAGCCCCTTGTACCTGCAATTTTTGTAAGATTTCAATATAAACAGGCAGTAGTTGGTCTATCACATCCAATTTTGAGAAGCCTTTATCTTTCTCTTTTCCTAAAAGTAGATAAGAAACTGCCCCAATCAGTACAGGTTTGGCATTAAATCCCAAATTTTTGGCTTCGGCAAATTCCTCAAAAACTTTTGTTCCAAAAACTTGAAAAGTTTGATTTTTTTTAAATTCAGGGACAATGTAATGGTAGTTGGTATCAAACCACTTGGTCATTTCCATAGCGGTAAGGTCGTAGCCATCTCTCTGATAGCCGCGAGCCATCGCAAAATACAAATCTAAATTTGATTGGGTGGAACGTAGAGGCTGATACCTGTCTGGGATATTGCCTAAGAGCAAGGACATATCCAGCACTTGGTCGTAGAAAGAAAAATCATTGACAGGAATTAGCTCTATACCTGCCGTTTGTTGCGTTTGCCAGTTTTGTGTTCTGATTTTTTTGGCAGTTTCAAGCAGTTCGTTTAGCAAGATTTTTCCTGTCCAATAGGCTTCGCAGGCTTTTTTAAGTTCACGTTGGCTACCAATCCTCGGATAGCCTAAGTTGTGATTTTGCATTGCTTTTTTGTGTTTTTAAAAGGTTTGAAAAATACTTTTCAAAAACTTCGCAATGCACTCGTGTTTTGGGAAATGTAGAATAAAAGTCATAAACGAATAGGAACACATTTTACCTGTATAGGCAAAATACGAAACACTACTCATCAGACCTGACTCTCCGCCCCAATCCACGAGGGCATTTGTCAATCCTTTGTAGGCAAGTCTCCTGGCTCGTAACGGCTTCTGCCGACCTTCTCACTCAAAACATTTTGAGCAATGGTACGCAAGGGCAAAAGCCTTTGGTGTGTTACTTACAGTTGCGGGACAGCTCGCGATTTGCACACGATTCCTTTTTCATCAGCCTCTCGGCTGAACCTGCAAAGTGTTGATGAAATCTTGAAAAAATAAAAACAAATCAAAGTTAGTACATTTATAATAAAAATGCAAAATTATCATTTCAGAAAAGTAAGACTATAGAGCAATTTTCAAGACGAAAGCTCAGACGGTTTAATAAAGAAGAAAAGTAAACCTTTGGCAGGTGTTAAGAACTTTTCACTAAATTTGAAAATAAAAACCAAACTCATTTAACACTTGACAGTAGAAGTCCTTACTCCTCAGCAATCTATTAGTGAAATCTATCAGGCGCATTACTTAGTCCGCCGAGAAATCGACTTGCTCAAAAGCGAATTGGGCAGGCTTTTTAGCAGGATTGATGAAAACGAATCGGAGGAACACTTTAAAAATATTACTGCTGATTTTTTGAAAACTGTTTTTTACAAGACTGACTATGAGGTAAATACCAAAAATCGCAAAGATTTGGTCATTCACAACGGCAAGTCGGTCAAAGATGCCGTAGGGGTAATCATAGAAGCAAAAAAGCCAAGCAATAAGGCAGAGATGTTTAGTGCAGAAAAACCCAATGCAAAAGCCCTGCATGAGTTGATTCTGGACTACTTTGAGGAGAGAGAAGAAAAAGACAATATAGAAATCAAGTATCTCATTATCACTAATTTGTATGAGTGGTTTATTTTTGATGAAAATGGGTTTGACAAGGCTTTTTATAGAAATACAGAAATAAAAAAACTTTACAAAAGCAAAAAAGAACAAGGCAAGGACAATCCTTTTTTTTATACAGAATTGGCTAAAATACTCAGCCAAGTTGATGATAACCTAAAAGTTACCTATTTTAACCTCAAAGACTACCAGCAAGTCGCCGCCCTCCCACCTGACGATGAACAAGACCTTGTTTTTGAGCATCTGTGGAAGGTGCTTTCTCCTGCTCACCTGCTCAAACTCCCTTTGAGCAACGATGCCAATACGCTTAATCAGCCTTTTTACAATGAGTTACTGCACATTTTGGGCTTGGAGGAGGTTATAGACAAATCGCAAGGGGGCAAGAAACTTATCAAGCGAATCCAAAAAGAAAGCGAAAGAAGCGAGGGAAGTATGATGGAAAATGTCCTTTACATAATAAGTTTGGACAAAAAATGGCAACACTTGCCTAACCTGAGCGAATACGGAGATACGCCCCAAGAGCAGTTAGAAGAAATTGCGATTTCGCTTTGTATCACTTGGCTCAATCGGATTTTGTTTTTAAAACTTTTAGAAGGTCAGCTACTTACCTACAAAATCAACGAGCAGGTGATAAATGAAAAAGAGCAAGGGAAAAGTGCTAATCCTGTGGATTTGAGCAAGGTAAGGTTTTTGCACACCACCCAAATCAAAGATTTTGACGAACTGCACGAACTATTTTTTGAAGTTTTAGCAGTAAAAAAGCACGAGCGAAACAAGGTAGTCAGCGAGAAATTTGGAGAAATTCCTTACCTGAACAGTTCTCTGTTCGAGGAAATAGAATTAGAAGAAAAAGTATTAAAAATCAATCAGTTAAAAAATAGACTGGAGATACCGCTCTATAGTCAAACTGTACTGAAAAAAAATGGAAAAAGGCTGACGGGTAAAAAGCGGGCATTGGAATACTTATTTGATTTTTTGGGGGCTTTTGATTTTGCCAAAACAGAAAAAAATAAAATCCAAGAGGAAAGCAAAGACCTTATTAACTCTGCTGTCTTGGGCTTGGTCTTCGAGCAGCTCAACGGCTACAAGGAAGGCTCGTTTTTTACTCCAAGTTTTATCACGATGTATATGTGTAGAGAAACGATTAGAAAAGTCGTAGTGCAGAAGTTCAAACAGGCAAATATTGGTTTTGAAGGAGATAGCTTCGAAGATTTGAAGATGTTTTTGTCTAAGGACAATTATAAATCAGACAGGTTAAGGCTATACAATCAAGTTTTTAATAGCATTAAAATTTGCGACCCCGCAGTTGGTTCAGGACACTTTTTAGTTGCTGCTTTGAACGAATTAATTGCTTGTAAATCAGAACTTCAAATCATTGCAAGTCCTGAAAATATGCTTTTAGGCTTTTTGCAAATAGAAATACAAAATGATGAATTGAGGGTTAAAAACTTGCAGTTAAACGAGGAACACGCATACAGAAAACCGCCTCAAAACTTTACTCAAAAACCTTATTACCAAGTTATTCAAGAAACGCTTTTCCATGAGAAAAAAACACTGATAGAAAACTGCTTGTTTGGAGTGGATATCAACCCTAACTCTGTCAAAATCTGCCGTTTAAGACTTTGGATAGAGTTATTGAAAAATGCCTATTACCAAGCCGAGCCTACGCCCAAAGGTTTCCGATACACCGAACTCGAGACCCTGCCCAACATAGACATCAATATCAAGGTAGGCAATTCGCTCATTAGCCGCTTTGCCCTTGACGACAAGTACCAAAAATTAGCCAATGGTGCAAGGCAGAAACTACGCTTAGCTACTCAAAAATACAAGGAACAGGTCATCATCTACAAAAATACCACAGACCCACAAACCAAGCAAAATGCTGAAAAGGAGATAGCCAATATCAAAAAGCTATTTTCTACTACGGCAAACCCCTATGACAAAGACTATCAGTTGCTCAAAGAAAAAGAAGCACAGTTAGGTGAAATGCCCTTGTTTTTTGACAGAAAAGAGCAGGAAACTTGGATAGAAAATACCCAGAAATTGACTCAGGAGGTAGAAGCACTGAGAAAAAAACACGAAGAGAAACTGCAAACGGTCTATGGCAAGGCTTTTGAGTGGCGGTTTGAGTTTCCCGAAGTGCTAAACGAAGACGGTGATTTTGAAGGCTTTGACTTTGTGGTGGGTAATCCCCCGTATAGTAGAGATTATCTGTCTCGCCTAAAAAAGTTTTTTGACGAATTATTTGAAACAAGTGAATATAAAATAGACCCATTTGTATTTTTCATAGAGCGGGGCACACATTTGTTATACAAAGAAGGCTGGCTCAATATGATTGTTCCAAATACTTGGCTTAATACAGATACATTCTCCAAGTTACGTCATTTTTTACTCAATAAAACTCATATTGAGTTTATTACAAATCTTGGAAGAGATGTATTCCCCAAAGCAAATGTAGATACTTGTATAGTTTCCTTGAACAATTTTAATCCAATAAAAGAAGTCAAAATTACAGATGCTTCTAACGAAAAAGAAAAGGATTTGAGAATCATTAATTACAAAAAACTCTTTTATAAAAATCCGAATGATTGGTTTAAAAATAAAAATTATATATTTGATATTCATATAGATAGCAATGAAAAAGTAATCATTGAAAAATTATTATCCAAATCTATTTTGTTAGGTTCTATCACAGAGATTAGTCAAGGGCTTATCCCTTACAATAAAAGGGAGCAGAGCTTGCTGAATCCTTACATAAGCACTGAACCCCAAGACGAAACTTGGAAGCCCTTTTTAGATAGAGGAAACTGTATTGGTAAGTATTCACTGACTTGGAATGGACTTTACGTTAAGTTTGGTAGTTGGTTATATACAGCTAATCATCCTAAGTTTTATGAAAATGAAAAAATTTTAATTCAAAGGCATAGAAATCCTACATTAAAAACAAGAATAATAGCAACTTATGATAATCAAGGCTATTATTACAAAGATAATCTTTGTGGAGTTATTCTAAAAACTCAAGACTATGATTTAAAATTTCTTTTAGCCGTTTTAAATTCAAGTACTGCCAATTTCTACTATAAGAAGAATCATACAGAAGTAAGTCTTAACCCAACTTATTTAAAACAAATCCCTATTCCCCAACTCTCTGCCGCAGAGCAAGTTCTCTTTGTTGATTTGGTAGAGCAGATTTTAACTAAGAAAAAGCAAGGGCAAGACACCAGCCAATTGGAAAGGGAGATAGATGAGAGGATATTTGACTTGTATGGACTAAGTGAGGAGGAAAAAAAATGGGTATCAAATAGCTAAACTCAAAGGTAAGGCAACCCCAAAAGTAGTCAGCTCTTTGGTAGAATCTACCAGCCAGATACGTCCTTTGAGCTTTTCAGTAGCTCGCTTTGCGGTATAAAGTTTCAGTCCTGTATTTTCTGAGTGTTCGTAGCGATAAAACATATTAAAAATTTTATCACTCGCTTCCAAAGGAATTTCATGCCCTTTATGGCTCACAAAAATCTCAAAATGAGTTTGTTTTAGTACTGTTTTAATTTGTATTATTTCTGGGTCAATTCGCTCATTAACAGGGGTTGTCAGTGTGTAGGCGGCATTCTCAAGTAGATTGTAAAGCAATATTTCAAGGATATTTTTGTCTAAATATAAATCAAAATCATCTACGACAAAGACTTCAAAGCGAACCCCAATAAAAATCTCATTCTTGTAGGCATATTGGTTGATGACTTCATTGATAAGTGTTTGAATACGAAACTGTTGAGGGGAAACAAATGTATTCTTCAGCTTGTTAATAATCATCAATTTTGAGAGGATATTGTCTAAACGCTTGGTTGTCTTTAAAATTAAGTCAAAATAAAATAAAGAATAAGTGTCTTCAATTTCCATTTTAGCTAAATTGCACAAACCTAACAATGTAGCCAACGGCCCTCTGATGTCATGTGCGGCTCTATACACAAAACTGTCCAATTCTTCGTTAATAGCAAGCAGTTCTATATTGGCTTGTTTGAGTTCTTGGGTGCGTTCTTCTACTATTTTTTCCAGATTTGCCTTTGCTGCTTCCAACTCCTCGTTCATGTCATAGAGTTTCGATTGTAGCTTATCGCCTACTTTCGTATGAATCCTCACCTCTTCCAAGAGGCTTTCATACCTTGTAACCAGCAGTGCATACGCCTTTCTCATCACCTCTTCCGATACATCTTTTTGAGCAAGGAGATGCTTAGATTCATTCAAAATGCTGTACTCATTTTGATACAGTTGTATTTGAGCATTTGTTTTCTGGATAGTCATAAAAGTGACAAAGGGTAAAGTCGCAAAATCGTAAAAATTAGGTAGAAATTAAACTTGTATAGAACAAAAATTTCACCAAAAAAACATATATTTGTAGAGGTAGATAGAATAGCGCAGTAAAGTTTCCCAATAGGGAGGCTAAGGTAGCATTTGGACAATAAATTATTAACTACTTCTAATATTTTTACTTATGAAAAACTTACAAA
Organism: Thermoflexibacter ruber; assembly: GCF_900113045.1. Lineage (GTDB taxonomy): Bacteria > Bacteroidota > Bacteroidia > Cytophagales > Thermoflexibacteraceae > Thermoflexibacter > Thermoflexibacter ruber. Next base: position 119,990 of record NZ_FONY01000001.1, on the reverse strand, counting down.
TGTGCATGTTCTTGCTAATATGCTTGTTAGTATTAGCCTCTTGTGGTAGCAAAAATGAAGGAACAGAAGCCGCTCAGGAGGAAATCGCCGACAATCCGATGTCAGAAGAAGCCATAGTCAAAATCAAGTTGAATGACGACTTGATGAAAAAATACATCAATGCTATCAAGGTCTTGAAAGAGAAAGGGCAAGAAATCGATAACAATGCCAATGCTATCAGTTCACTCTACCAATACAGTCAGATAGAATCTTTGGTAAAGGAAACAGGGTTCAAGAATATCAATGAATTTGTAGCTGTTCATACCAAAGTAGTTTGGTCTATGGTTAGCTTTCAGAGCGGAGAGGAGATAAAAAATATAGACTATGACAAAGCCAAAAGTGAAAGTGAAAAGAGTTTAGAAGAAGCGCTTAAAGACCCAAATTTGACCGAAGAGGCTAAAAAACAGTTAGAGCAAGCCCGCGAGCTAATGAATAGTTCACTTTCCCAAAGTAAAAACAGTATGCAACAGTACTTAGAACAAATCAAAAAATATGCTACAGAAGAGGACGTTGCGATAGTAAAACATTATATGGAGGATTTGAAAAAAGTTTATGAAATGGAATAGTTGAGTGCATTGAACTTGTTTATTTATTGTCTTAATTTTTTGAGTATAAAAATGAAAAACATAATCTGTATCGTCAGTTTAAGTATTTTTTTGTTTCACTTTGCCCAAGCCCAATTCCAGCGAACTCCAGAACAAGACAGTCTTTTTGCACGCATGCAAAGAAAAACGCAAGCAGATTTCGAACAGATGCGAAAGCAGTTGGGACTTACCGTGCCTAATCGTCCCGGGCCCTCTGGCAATCCAGACGCTCCTAATGCTGCTAATAGAGAAGAAAGTAAAGTCAATTCGTACACTTTGCCAGACCCTTTGCTACTCAAAAATGGGAAAAAAGTAAAAGATGCCAAAACTTGGTGGGAACAGAGGCGACCAGAGATTGTGGAAGATTTCGAAAGAGAAATCTATGGCCGCTTACCACAAAATATTCCCTCGGTAAGTTGGCAGGTCGTAGCTGTCAAAGATACAATAGTGGGTATTTTTTTAGGGAAAGAAAAAACGCTCAAAGGCGTAGTGGATAACGCTGCTTTTCCGTCAATCAAGGTAGAAATAGAAATGGTATTAGTTACACCCGCTAAGCAGCAAGAGGCAGTACCTGTGGTGATAGAGTTTGGTTTTATTAGGTCTCCTTTTGGCAACATGCCTCCAATTACCCCTATCGGGCTTGGCTCGGCAGGCGAACCTACGTGGAAAGAACAACTTTTATCAAAAGGTTGGGGATATGCTGTCATTGTACCTAACAGTATTCAAGCGGATAGCGGGGCGGGGCTAAGCGAGGGGATTATTGGCTTGGTCAATAAGGGGCAGCCTCGCAAACCTGACGACTGGGGTGCCTTGCGTGCGTGGGCTTGGGGCGCAAGCAGAGCCATAGACTATTTGGAAACGGACAAAGACGTAGATGCAAAGCGTTTAGCAATAGAAGGGCTGTCAAGGTACGGAAAAGCTGCGTTAGTAGCTATGGCTTTCGAACCTCGCTTTTCTTTGGGCTTCATAGGGTCGTCAGGTGCGGGAGGTGCCAAAATTTTGAGGAGAGTTTTCGGAGAACAGGTAGAGAATCTGGCTTCTTCTGCTGAGTATCACTGGTTCTGTGGTAATTTTATCAAATATGCAAGCATACTTACCCCCAACGATATGCCCGTAGATGCTCACGAATTAGTTGCCCTCTGCGCCCCCAGACCTGTGTTTATCAGTGCTGGTTCTCCACACGTAGAGGGGCAGTGGGTAGATGCCAAAGGAATGTTTTTAGGAGGCGTACATGCTGGAGGTGTTTACAAACTCTTGGGGAAAAAAGGCTTAGAAAGTGCAGAATTTCCTCCTTTGGGTACGCCCTTAGTCAATGGGGAAATTGCATTTCGCCAACATGCAGGCGGGCATAGTACAGGACCTAATTGGAGTACTTGGATTGCTTGGGCTTGTAGGTATTGGGGAAATGGTAAGTATTTTGATTAGTGCTTAGCATTATTGGTTAATGATTTGCTTGTTTCTTATTTTTTTTCTGTTTGCTTCCGTTATTGGGTGTTAGCCAAACAAGCAAGGATTTTAACTGCTCTGGGGTAGAAAAGTCATCGTTTTTCAGATGCAAAGAACCGCCAGTCTGAAGTGCAACTTGGACGTAGTCGGTGGTTATCATATTGGGCTTAGGCACTCTTGCCAAGATGACATGTATAGGTTTTTGTATTTTATTCAGAAGTTCTATATCTCTGATTTTGCCAAAATTATCAGCAATCATAATGAAATGTTTGGCATAAGGGAACTCCTCTGTAGCTTTGAGCAATGCTTCTACGTCATTTTCTTCTATATCTCCTCCTCCATTGCCATTTTTTTTGCACTCTTCCATTTTTTGAAGTGCCTCAGCAAAATCTGCCGACCTACTTACGTATATGCCTCCTGTTTTTCCTATTTTCTTCTCGCGGTCAGGGGTAGTATCTCCATCGTTAAAAAAGACATACCCTATTACATAATTGGCTTTGGTAGCGCGTTTTACTTGCCAGACTAACAGTTGGAGCGTATAGGGATACATGCTCGAAGTCCAATCCGCAATAATGACTATACTGTCTAAACCTGCAAAATTTCGCTCAAAAATATGATAGGTAGTTGAGTCCCTGCCCACAGACATTCGCTTGATTTCCTTTGCAAATTCATTGTCTATTTCTTTGATATTGAAGTGCTTGTACTGCTTGTAAAATTCTTCTTTGGTTTCTTTAGCTGTTGGGGATTTTGTTTTAGTATTTGCATTTTCTTTGTCCTTATAAAAAAACAAAAAGCCATGAAATAACTGACGTGCCTCTGATTCATTCTTGCAGTTTTCCTGCCTAATTACTTCCAAATCAATATATTTTGTCTTTAAGATAGGTAAGTGCTTCAACAAATTTGTTACTCGTCCATCATTGAGCATTTTTTGCTGATTTACCTGATAGTCTGCGGTTTGTGGATACTTGGAATAATACATTCTAATCAAAATACTGTCCGCTGATTCCAATTTTGCAGCGAGCGTTTCGTAGGGTGGGGGGAAGTCCATTTCTCCAAATTGCAAAGGAATTACTACGCTTGCTTTTGAGGTTTCGGAAAGGTCTAATTGATAAACACTCGAAAAACGAATATTGATAGACTGTGCTTGGACAAACTGAACCAATATGATAAAAACAAACACTAAAAATTTTTGCATAGCAGAAAGCATTAAAATTAGCTCATGAGAGATTTTCACCAAACTTACATAATTACTCAATGAAAAGCAAAGCCCATAGATAGTCCTGTCTTAAAGAAAAAACCCTGCTCGTAAGGATTGACCAAAAATAGCGAGGGGGTGCTTCTTGGGTAGTCATTGAGGGGGAGCAGTAGCCCTGTGCCTAAATAAATATCGAGTACATAGCGAGAGTGGCGAGCTACTTTTTGCGAACCAACCAAGATGCCTACTACCCCTGCGCTTGCAAAGGTGTTTTCTCTTTCATTTACTTGCTTTTCAACGGGTGGATTCCCTTCATAAAGCAAATAGGAAATATTTTTATAAAGATTGATGTGTTTGTATTGGAGGTAAGGACTTGCGTACAATCTTCCTTTTCCCCTTACTAAATCATCAAAATAAAAACGAGGCTGGATTTCTACTTTTAAACCGTTGAACCCGTCAAAGGAAGTATAGAAGTACGGTTTTTCTGCCAAATAATAGCCCAAAGTAAAGCGGATAGATTGCCTTTCTTTGATGAATCTCTCATAGTTGAACTCCATGCCATTGGCAAAAAGGGGAAGTAGATTAAAGGTAATGACATTGTTTAGCATACCTTGGCTACTCTCAGAGGTAGCCTCTTGGCAGTAAGCGTTTAATCTTACCGCCAGAAACACTAAACTAAAAAATAAGTTTTTCATAAGTGAAAATGTAGATAAATTTGCTATAATAACTATTTTTTTACTGCAATCTTGCTGATGAAGTCCAACTGGCTGGCTCGGTAGCTGTACTGGTACAAACCATCTGAACCTATCAGGAGTAGCCTGCCTCCCAGAGGAATCACGTCATACGCATTAGAAATGTTGAGTTTTTGGCGTTGGTTGAGTTGCCAAGGTTTTGACATATCTATCTCAAATACTTTCAATCCTTGGTCGCACACAAAAAGTTGCGAGCCATCTACGCCTAAGCCCTTAGGATTTTCCATTGGATAAGTCGCTAACAACTTGGGGCTTATCAGATTGCTAATGTCTATGACTTCTAAGAGGTTCTGCCCCTGCCGACAGTTTGTGCCGTCCCTGAGCGTTACGTAGGCGCACTGATTTTGCACGGCTACAGGGTCGCAACTCAATACGTGCTGATAAATAGACAGCACTTGGGGAAATTGGGGGGAGGAGATGTCTATGATATACATGCCCGCATTCGCTCCTAAAAACAATTTGTCTTGGTAGGGAAAAATCGTTTCTATGCCAAAACCTAAATCCTGCCTTTTAATAAATTGTGGGTTTTGTGGGTTATTGATGTCAAAGACTCTCAGGCTGGTATTATCTACGGTGTAGAGGTGATTGCCTACTATGGCAAAGCGTGCCAAAGAACCTCCTTTGCCTGTACTGCTCCCCTCGCCGCTAAAACCCTCTTTGGTGCATGACCACAAATAGCATACGCTTAAAAATAAACTAATGATTATCAAATACTTATTATATAAATTTTTCATGGTTTTCTAATTTTTTTGGTGGTTCTTACTTAGCTCTTTTTTTCCAAGCCATAATGACTTTATCTTTGAAAGGATTGCTGACGATGCGTCCATCAGGAGCAGTAGTCATAGGGGGAAAAACGCCCTCGTTGCGTGCTACTACACTGACCTTGTTAGGAAGTTCGCTCAAATCCACGACTACTAAGTCGGTGGCATTGTCTGCATACAAAAAGTTATTTTTTATCGCAATATCCACATTTCCCGCAATGTGCAAAAAGCCTATCTTTTGAGGAGAGGCAGGATTGCTGTTGTCAAAAACATGCACCCCTTTATACAATTCATTGATGAATAGTAAATTACCCTTAGTGTATATCTTCCCTACTTCTTTCAAATCTACAGAAGTATTAGCCCAGAACACCGAGTTTGGCAGTTCGCTCTTGCTAATATAAACAGGGTCATACTCGGAAACATTGTTTACTGTAACTCTAAACTCACAGGCGGACAAGCCTAAAAAGAGCAGGAGAGACAGATAATAAGCATATTGTAGGTTTTTCATAGATAAAAATTGGGTTAAAGTTTTGAAAAAGGAAAAGCATTACTATATATAGATACGGATTTGACAAGCGAATAGTGGCAAGGAGGCATCGTAAATTTATTTCGCTTTACTGCTCCAAGGATTGCCTTTGATTCGGAATCGCCAAGGGAGCAGGGCATCTTCTTCCGCATAAGCTACCCCTACTCTTGGGCTGGCAATGATTTGATTTTCAGGAATAGCTATCCCTTCGTCTGCTATCCAAATCTTGTTACCGCACAAATCTGTGCCGTAGTAGTCGGTCGTAATGCCTAAGGCTTTGGACATAGCCCCAGGTCCTGCGGTGAGCGAATGAGCCAAGTGGGAGAAGCCTCGCCTTTTCAACATCAACTCTATGCCCTCGATGGGTTCTATGCCTCTGATAAGCACTGCATCGGCTAAACCTTCTTGGTTAGTAACTACATTGAAAAGGTGATGTACCCCATAGCAAAGATATACATAAGCCACCCCACCTCTGGCAAACATGATAGAATTTCGTCTTGTCCTTTTGAAATGGGCATGACAGGCTTTGTCGGTAGCCCCGCAGTAGGCTTCGGTTTCTACGATTTTGCCTATGGTCAGCCCCTCTCCAAAATCCGTGCAGAGATATTTGCCCAAGAGTTGCTTAGCGACCTCTACTACGTCAGGGTTCAAGTAAAAAGAAGGCAAAAGTTTTTTCATCTTGCTTGCTGATAGGTTTGGTAAGTTTCTAACAAAGCACTCACATACGCCTTGTTTTTTTCATTCAACACTTTGAAATACGTAGGGCTGGTCAGGTGCGCTAACTCCTCATGCGTAATGTCGTAAAGCTGAGCGACCAAACAGTCTATTTCTATCTGCAAAAAGGTTTTTTGCTTGTCGGTTTTGGGAAGTTCTATTGCTGCCCCACTCAAACCCGCAAGGTTTTTAAAACCTTGCGGGTTTAAACTTTCTTTCAACTGAGGATTGTTCGCCACGTTGAGCTTCCAAGCATTGATGATGAGTTTTTGATACACCTCATTTTCCAACAGTTCCTCATCACTTGGCTGAGGAATAGGCAAACGCATGACGATAGACTTGACTACATTCATATCCACCAAAAAACGAATAAGAAAATCTACTACCAAAGCATTGAATACAGCATTGACGAACAGCACACGTTCTATGGGAATGGCTCTTACTTTGATATTTTTACCTTCTAATACATACTGTTTTGGAATATGCGCAAACATAGAATGTCCAAAGGTTTGATGAGGAGGCAAAATTGTAGAAATTAGCGTGCGTTCATTTGTACCTCCTGCTATTCCTCTAAATACCAATCTTGGAAATTCAGTGTCAAAAATCACTGCTTTCCTCAGGTCTTCGTAGCTCATGTCTAAGTATTTCATCACAAAGGCACGCTGGTTATCCTTGCCATTTTTTATGGGAATTTGCGGATAAATATCACTTACGAGACGGCTTATCTCTGTGTCTATCAGCCTATTCTCAAAATCTTCTTTGTTTACCCAATACTGTGCCTCTCCAAACTTGCTATCAAACTGATGTATCATTTTGCCTTCGTAAAGCACCAAATCGTCGGGCTTTTCTTTGAAAATATCTCTATCGGCAGTCATGTGTATTTCATTCCTAAAATCTATAAATTCAGGAGAAATAGGCTCAAATTTTTGGTAACACTTGCGGATAATCTCCAAATCTTGTGCAGTCCTGACCTCAAACAAAGCCCAATGCTCAGGAGAAAGCTCTACAATGTCTGCCATAGGGTAGTGCAGGATTTCATCTTTCCCACCGTTGCGGTAGAGTATATCTGTATCCGTTTGCATAAAGCGAACAGGGAGATGCCTACCCTCTAAGTCCTCTCCTTTGGGGAGGGTTTGAGCGGGGCTAATGGTAATTTGAAAAATCGCAAATTTATAGCGACTATCCACATCAGGGAAAATGCCCTTTCTGTTTTCAAACTGATAGAAAAAATGCAAATGATAATTCTTAAAAATGTGCTTGCGGAGCGTAAGCGAACTGTCCTCGTATATCCATGCAGAAGGCGTTACATAGGTGAGAGAGCCATTTTTAGCAAGCAATCTTAAATTATGCTCTATAAAGAAGCGAAATAGGTTGTTGTCGCCTACGCCTGCATTATAGGGGTAGTGTGCTTTGAAATATTCGTTGCTTTGCGTAATAAAATCTTTTTTGGCTTCGTATTCTTCCTTTACGCCTTTGTAGTCCAAGACGGTAATCCTTACTTCCTCTTTTTCAGACTGTTTCATGGTGCGGTACGAACTGCGCCACATAGGGAAAAAGTCTTTGTCGTCAAACTTGGTCTTGTCCCAAGGCGGATTGCCTATAATCATGTCAAAACCTGCGTGTCCATTTTGGAAAACTTCGGCAAATTCTATTTCGTAGTTAAAGAAACTAAACTTTTGGGCTGTTTGGCTGATTTCTTGGATTAGTGCGTGGTTCTCTCCTTTGAAAATAGCCTTTTCAAAGCCTGTTAATGCGTTTTGCAATTCTATTTGCTTTTCCTTTGCTTTTTCTTTGTCAAACAAAATAGGAACAAAACGGCGATACGTATGAAAGTTGATGGCTAAATTGAGTTGCTCCAAGGCAGGCTCTATGTCCTTGTAAATCTGCTTAGACTTTTCTATTTCTTGGGCGGTAGAGTCTTTGAGTTCGCTCAGCACATTAAGCTGCTCTATGAGTTTTTTTATTTTATCCCTCAATTGAGTAGCAAAAAGGTCATGCGGGTCGGTTAAGTTATCAAACAATTCTTTTTTCGTACCTCCTATCAGTGCGTTCCCTTGCTTGATGTGATGCTCTATGAAGCTCAAAGGCGTACCCAAGATGAAGGTATCGAGCCAAAGGGAAAGGCGAGTAAGCTCGATAGCAAAGCTGTTCAAATCTACGCCAAAGATGATTTTTTTGAGCAAGATACGCCTCAGCAGTGTGTACTCATCAAGTTCTATGTTTTTGAGTACCCCGACCAAACCCTGCTCTATGATTTTCCGCTCTGTTTGCAGGGTTCGGTTTAGCTTTTCGTCTTTCCCTTCCAAGAGCCTTTGAATCGCCTTTTCGGTAAGTACATACAAACATTCAATTAGAAAATGTCCGCTCCCGCAAGCATTGTCCATTATCCTGATGTCCAAAATGCTTTCTTTCTGCACCAATGCCTTTTCTATCGCTTCTGTAACCATAAATTTGGTAATGTCAGAAGGCGTATAATACGAAGCCGTAGTTTTGCGGGTATTGGACTGGTTGGAAAGATAGATTTCGTTGCGATGATAAGTTCTTTCAGTAAGTATTTTTACTTTCTTATCGCTTTTAAGTCGTTGGTAATCATAACTATCAAAGTAACCTTCGCTTAGGTTTTTCCCTTGCTGATAGACCAAGTAGTAAGTAGGCTCAAAGGCAGGTCTGAACTCGGACTCGAGCAGCCCCTCGTAAATATTGCCGATGTGAGTAACAGAAAGCGTTTTGAAGTCGCGCCACGCCTTTGCGTCTTGGTGGTATAGTAGTTGGCTGAGTATCTGGTAGAGTTCTTGGTTATTGAGTACCAAAGGCATCGCGAGCAAGGGGGCTTTCGCCTCCGCAAACAATCCCCCGTCCAGCAAAGGAATTCTCAAATCAGGATTGCCTTTGTCCAAATATTGGAAAAGGGTTTTGAGGTCATTCCATGCTTCAAAATCTTCACTATCAAATTTGTTACTTTCTAATTTTTTCAGGATACTGCGAAGAGAATAGTATTTGTAGTTTTTGTGCTGCCCGAAAAGAATCTGAGAAAATTTATTTTCAAAGTAGGCAATGAAAAGCAAGCGGAAGGCAAAAAACAAAGAGTTAGCGTAAATCTCCCGAATGGAGTATTGATGTTGATACTTTGCAAAGAGGTTTTGCCCTATTTTCTCTATGATAGAATTATCTCCGTAAATCAATTCTTTCAAGTCGTTTTCTACTTGCAAGATATACCCTTTGCTCAGTTCCTCAAAGTTGGCTTGTTGAGTTTCTGGTAAAGGTTTTACGAGTTGTAAAAGATAGTTTTTATGAAAAATATAATAAAAATAATGGAAGGCTTCTATTTGGTTGTTTTCTATAATCCACTGTAAATCAATCTGATAAAAAATTTTATCTTTGTTTTGAATTTTTACATCATAAAAACGCCACAAACGCCCATTGGTCAAAAACCCATAGCCCAAATTCAAATCTTTCAAATACCTAATCAACTGAAAATGAGGGTTGTCTTCATTTGTTTTTTTATTATCCAAAGCCACGGGATACGCCTTGCTCTCACAAAGTGCCAAGATGTTCTCATTGCTTGCTTTGTCGTCTTTGTAGTGTGCATTTTTTATCTCCTCGCTTTCAAACAGGGCAAAGTCAGGCTTGTAGTTTTTTCCAAAGACTTTCTTATTAACTTGATAAGCAAAAGAATAGCCCAAGTTTTCTAAGACTTTTTTGATAAACTCCTGCTCCAATTGGGCTTCAGTAAGGTCTGCCAAGTCTAAGGCATGGTACATCGCTTTGATATTTTCAAAGGCAGTTTCAGGCTCTCCCCCTTGGAAATACTTAGGCATCTCATACTCGACAAAGTAAGAGTTGAAGTAGTTATTATCAATAAATTGGTCAATAGGCAAGGGCATAAGTAGCGCGATTTTGTAATTGTTAGACTCCTACCATTTCCAATACAGGCACTTCTGTTAGGGCATTTTCTACTATATCTTTTTCTATTTTCAAGTTCTCAATGATAAACTGCTGACGTTCAGGTGTATTTTTACCCATGTAATAAGAAAGTAGCTTGCTGATATGTGTTTCTTTTCGGAGCATCACGGGTTCTAAACGCATATCTTCGCCAATAAACTTACCAAATTCATCAGGAGAAATCTCGCCTAATCCTTTAAAGCGTGTAATCTCTGGCTTCCCTCCTAACTTTTTAATAGCTTGTTGTTTTTCTTCTTCTGAGTAGCAGTAGATAGTTTTTTGCTTATTTCTCACTCTAAACAGGGGAGTTTCAAGGATATACAAGTGTCCATTGCGGACTATATCTGGGAAATATTGCAAGAAAAAAGTCAGCATTAGCAAGCGAATGTGCATACCGTCCACATCAGCATCAGTCGCCAACACAATGCGGTTATAACGCAACTTTTCTAAGCCATCTTCTATGTCTAAGGCGTGTTGCAAGAGGTTGAACTCGTCGTTTTCATAGACCACTTTTTTAGTTAAACCAAAGCAGTTCAAGGGCTTACCTCTCAAACTAAATACGGCTTGTGTTTCTACATTTCTGGATTTGGTAATACTACCACTTGCCGAGTCGCCTTCGGTAATGAAAAGCGTACTTTCATAGCGTTTTTCATTTTTTACATCAGTATAGTGGATACGGCAATCTCTGAGTTTTTTATTGTGCAGATTGGCTTTTTTTGCCTTTTCATTGGCTAATTTTTGTATGCCTGCGATGTCTTTACGCTCTTTCTCAGACTGTTGGATTCTTTCCTCTAAAGCTTTGGCAGTCTGAGGGTTTTTATGCAAATAGTCGTCCAATTGCTTTTTCAAAAAGTCATTGACAAAAGAGCGAATCGACTGTCCCTCGGGAGCGATATTAATAGAGCCTAATTTGGTTTTGGTTTGCGATTCGAACACAGGCTCTTGTACCCTTATACTTACTGCGGCGGCAATGCCCATGCGCACATCGGCAGGCTCATAGTTTTTATTATAAAATTCTCTGACTGTCTTGACAAGTGCCTCTTTGAAGGCGGCTAAGTGCGTACCTCCTTGTGTAGTGTATTGTCCATTGACAAAAGAGTAATACTCCTCGCCGTATTGGTCGGTGTGTGTGATAGCTACCTCTATGTCCTCTCCTTTGAGATGAATAATAGGGTAGCGGCGATTGTCTTCGTTGGTTTTTCGTCCCAAGAGGTCAGCTAAGCCTTTGGCAGAATAGTATTCGTTGCCATTGAAATAGATTTTCAAACCTGAGTTCAAGAAAGCATAGTTCCAAATCTGGTCTTCAAGAAACTCAGGAATAAAGCGATAATTCCTAAAAATGGCATCGTCAGGCTCAAAAATGATGAGTGTGCCGTTTTTTTCTGTTGTTTTTTCTATGGGGTGGTCTTTGAGCAAGTTCCCAAATTGGAACTCAGCAGTTTTGCTTTCTCCCTCGCGAAAAGATTGTACCCTGAAATAAGAAGAAAGGGCATTCACCGCTTTTGTACCCACGCCGTTCAAGCCCACTGATTTTTGGAAAGCCTTAGAGTCGTACTTTCCTCCTGTGTTAATCTTTGACACGCAGTCTATTACCTTGCCCAAAGGAATCCCACGCCCGTAGTCGCGCACCGTAACTCGCCCTTCGTGAATATCTATACGAATCTGCTTGCCGTAGCCCATAGCGTGTTCGTCAATGCTATTATCCAAAATTTCCTTGACCAAGACATAAATCCCGTCATCTGCCGCCGAGCCGTCGCCAAGTTTGCCAATATACATGCCTGGGCGCAAGCGAATATGCTCACGCCAATCTAAGGATTTGATGCTGTCTTCGTTATAGATTACCTCTTGCATTTTTATCAATCAATGGTTAAATAGTTTTGAAAGTCAAATAGTTTGAAATGTAACGATTCAACTATTTTTATTTTCACAAAGATACAAAAATGCAATGCAAAGAAACAAGTAAATTTAATAATTATGTATAAAGTAAATAAATATTGTAAATTTGCTTAAAGAAAATAAAAAGCGGACTTTCTCTCCCCTTTAAAAATCACTCTGTATTGCTTTTATTCTATGAAGGTAATTTACTTTCAAAGATACCTGAAAATCTCAAAATAACATTTTTAACTATCTTATTTAGAAATGCTTGCTAAAAACTTGCACCCTTTTCATTTCTCATTCATTTTTTCAATCGCTTCCCGCCTATTTTTTACTTCCAAAATCTTGTAAATGTTATTGATATGCGTTTTTACTGTAGAAAGAGAAATAAAGAGCTTCTCAGCAATTTCTTTGTTGCTCAGTCCCTCCTTTATCAGTACTAATACTTCTATTTCTCTTGGCGAAAGCAAATGAGTGAAATTATTTTGCTCTCTGGCTTCAAGGTTTTGAGTGTATGCTGCGAGGATATTTTGCCGTTGCTTTTGTATTTCGAGTTTTAGCCAATACCTAACTGCAAAAAACGCAAACAAGAGCAGAAATACAGCAATGATGGGGTACATCTGCCAAAACCACAAGAAAGCAGTTCCATCAAATGAAAATCCAATAGAGCATAGTGCCAAGAAAATACTCAATGCGATGAGCAATTCTTGTTTGCGTTTTGCGGTCATCTTCCTTTTTAAAGATTAGAATGTTCTTTCAATTTTTGTAAGTTTCAACAAATATTTGACCTGTGGCGCACCCCACTCAAGAGAGGTGTTAAGAAGTGATAATCAATGTATTAGTTTCTATAAACTACCTTTTTAACAGTGAAAATTCCCTTTGTCTTTTTATGGACTTATCTTTTATTTTTGATTTTTTACTCATCGTCTAACCACATATTGCCAATTTTGTTGCGTTTTGCTTCCATCTGCTCGCCGTCCTTGATTTTTTTCCAAAACTGATAATTGACGGGAGTAGTGTAAGATTTGCCCGTATGGTCTTTTACAACGAGGTAGAAGTTTTCCATTTTATCTACCTCTCTCCAGTTTTCTTGGTTAGGAAGTTTAGTGTCGGGGTAACGCGGGTTGAGGTCGTAACCTTGCAAGGTATCGCGTTTGCCCACATCTACCCACTTCATGACCTCATAGGTATAGTAACGCTTCTTGACGGGTACTTGTTTGTATTGTACCTCATGGTAGGTTTCCGTCTTATAACCATATACGGGTTCGTCTTTATATACATCCTCGAAGTAACCATTCCCCAAGTCTTTTACCCCTACTTTTACTTTCTTAGTCCCTGTTTGTACTTTTACTTGCCTTGTTTTTGCTATCGTTCCATTGGGTACTTGGTCGTAGTGATGGAAATGTAATTCACTGTTTATGACCTTAGCACCATCGGGTACGTCGAAACTGCTTTCGGTTACTTTTTTGTACTGCTGCACTTGCAAAGAATACACCCAAAGGTGCTTGTCGACTGTAACTGTGAACTTCTCGGTACGAATGAGGTAGTACCAGCCCAAGAAACCAATAATCGCAGCAAACATCAGAAAGATAACAGTGCCTTTCCACGACTTTTTTTTAGCTTCCTGCCCTGAATTTTTGTGCTTTTTAAGCAATGCTTCTATCATTTCCTCTTCGCTTGCATACTGCTTACGCAAGCGCTCCTCGTGGTATTCTACGCTATCTTGGTTGTAAATGACTTTCTGCTCCCTATTTTTGTCATGGTGGTCGCGTGCATTGCCACAAGATTTGCACGCAGAGTTAATTGCTTTGTTCTCTGCACCGCAATAGTTGCACTCCCAATCCGCGCCCGATTTAGCCTCCCTAATCTTTTGTTCATTTTTTACCTCGCCCTCATCGTCCAAAAGATAAAACTTTACCTTTTGGTCGCGAGGTGCGCCGCAACTTTCGCAATGTGTCGAGGGTCCTAAATTTGCTTTATGCCCGCAAGCGGGACAGTCCCACCTTCCGACTCTGATGCTCATATCGAGTTCCTCCTTTGTTGATAGTATTTTTCTGGGTAATAGGTTCAGGAAAAAACTATACAAGTTATCCAAAAAAGCATGAATTTCAAAAAATTGGAGGGTAAAAATTTATCAATAAAGAAAAAATTACAAAAATGATAAAGTGTTTAGAAATTTAAGGCATTGATTTTTCATAAATGGCAAAAATAAAAGCCCCATAGGGGCTTTTCAAGAAATGGAGCATGTGTATTTTCTACCAAGATTCCATGCCTAAGGTGTTCAGAACAGCCTTTTCGTATTTTTCAAAAAATGGCTCGCTATTTTCTAAACATAGTCTAAAGATTAGAATGTTCTTTCAATTTTTGTAAAAATAGCAATTTGCCAATTAATACACTTGCTACTGCCCACGAAAGAATAGAGCTTGTGTACTTGTTCAGGATTAGAAAATAAGCCCCACTTTCATTGAAAATAAAGGTAAAAGGCACAACAAGATAAAGCACTGCCAAAGCAATAAGTTGGTTTTTGCTTAGGTTGTGCTTGGTCAGAAGTAGTAAAATCAAAATACATGTCTGCCCAGCCCAAACGGCATATTTAAAAGAGGTGTCCAGCAGTAGTTGTGTATTTTCTGTGGAAAATGTAAATGTCAGCGGCATTAATCCGACAAAAATGGCTAAGCCAAACAACAGTCCTGAAGTTGAATTTTTTGTGTTCATATTATTTTTCTTTTTTGTGTGAAACATGAGGCAAAAATATACTCGGCGTGTGTGATTATTCCTATGCAGAGAGGCGGAAAGAGGGTGGAAAGGTAGGTGGAAAATTCAATCCACCTGTTTATAAATTTTATAAATACTTGATTTTCAGTACTTTTTGATTGCTTCTGAATAAGCATGCTCTAATAATTTCCCTACTACACGAGCCGACATATGATTTTCTACTACTCCTCTGATTCTGTGGCTAATCTCCTTTAATTTGTCTGTATCAGCACAAAACTTGATGATTTGGTCTGCGGCTTTACCTATGTTATTTTCTAAAACAATGCCTATACCATGCCTCGAGATAAAATCTTTCATATATACTCCTTCGGAAACTATCAAAGGAAGCCCCGCACTTGCTGCCTCAAAGATAGATATGCCAAAGGCTTCCCATCGCGAATTTTGAATATAAGCGGTAGCGTTTTGAAAAACATTTAATTTTTCCTCCCCAAAAGCAGGGTTATGGAGAAATACCTTACGCAGTTGCAAGTCTTGAATTATACACTTCAAATTTACTAAATCCTCTCCCATGCCGTATAAGTGCAGTGATAAATTGACTTGCTTTTCTTCTATTGCTTTAAATATTTTGAGCAGAGTATCTAAGCCTTTGTGTTGCATATCGTAACGTCCCATATACACAATGTACTTCTCTTGAAGTGATTGTGAATCAGTATAATGGGTAGAATCTATCCAATCATTTTCTAAATCAATTGGATTAGGAATAGTAAAAACCAATCCTTTATAACTCAATTTCTCTATGCTCAATTTTTCCTTTTCGGCAACACAAAAAATGGCATTGGCATTGCCAATCAAAGATTTTTCAAAGAAAAAGTAATAGACTTGTTTTTTGAGCCAATCTCTTTTGAGGATATTGGGGTCATAGCCACCGTGAGGCGTAATCACATACTTGTAATGAAGTCTTTTGAAGCAAAAAGCAAAAAGTTTATTGAGCGGAATAAAAACACTGTGTATATGAAAAATATCAATTTTATCAGGATTTTGTTGGAGAAAACGATAAATATTGGGGAGAAAGGTAAAAAGAGTCTGTCCCTCAAAACCTCTCTTCGTAATGTTATCTTTGTTCGTTTCTATAAAAGCTCGTGGAGAACGAAAATAAAAATACACTTTATGACCTAAGCTAACAAGTATTTTTGCTTGCATATAAGCAGAAACAACGACTCCATTAACGGCATTTTCTTCATAGTTACCTACAAAAGCTATATTCATCAAGATAAATGTGTTTAACTTGTAAAAAAAACCATCATCTTTGATTTACTTAGGGAAGTAAACTTGGAATACGCTTCCTACACCTTCTTGGCTTTGCACATCTACCAGTCCGTTGAGGGATTCTATCTGCGTTTTTACTAAAAAAAGTCCCATGCCTTTGCCTTCTACATGGTCGTGCATGCGTTGGTAAAGCCCAAAAATTTTGTATTTATCGATATTTTGCAAATCTATGCCTATACCATTGTCAGCAACAGACAAGCAAATATAGTTATTTATTAATTCAGTTCTACAATGAATTTTTAATTCATGCCCATTTTTTCTGTACTTGATAGCATTGGAAAGTAGTTGATAAAAAATATCCTGTACGTAGCTGCGTACCGTATATAGGCTGCTCACTATATAAAAATCCGAAGTAATTTGGGCATTAGACTTTTGTATTTCGTCTATAAGCATATCTTTGCTAATGTCCAAAATGTCGTCCAATTCCACATATTCCTTTGTCTTGTCCAAGCTATTGCGGATAGAAACAATTTGGGTGAGGTCTTTGATGATTGTATCTAAGTCTAAGGACGTGTCTTTAAGCTTTTGTAAAATTTCCTTGTTGAAATTATCATTAAAGTTTTCATAGTTAAAGATATTGACCAAACCTGTAATACGTGCCACTGGTGCGCGTAGGTTGTGCGAAACGATGTAGGAAAACTGTGCTAAGTCTTGATTTTGCTTGACGATATTTTCCAAAACCAACTGCAATTCCTGAGTGCGCTCGCTGACTTTTTCCTCCAAAAACTCGCTAAAGGCTTGTATTTCCTCTTTCTGCACAGCAAGTTCGTAGTTTTGTGTTTCTATTTCTTTATTTTTCCCTTCTAATTCCGCCGTTCTTTCTTTTACCTTTGCTTCTAAAACTTGGTTTTGCTCTTTGATGAGTTCCATATTCTTCTTTTGTATCTCCTCATTATTTTTTCTCAGTATTTGTATTCTATTAAAAATAGCCATAGAAGAAATGACTGTTTCCAACACAATAGCCGTAGGGTATAGGTACTTCACAAAACTGTAAAATGGCAAAAAATCCATGTAAAAAGATACTCCTACTATGGTTAGTAAAGTAAAAATTCCCCAGCTACTGAAGTAGTAAATTGCATAAGGCTGTTTTTGGGCTAAAAAGTAAGCTCCCGTAGTTACATAAAACATCATATTAAAAACTACAAAGCCAATCGTACTTTGGAAAATAAAATCCCCCTTTCTAAACAAAGTCAGTACGACTTGCAGGCAAGCAATCCATAGAAGCACTTGTAAGAGGCGATAAAAAACTTGGCTATATTGCTTGATGTGTAAAAAATGAATGGTAAATAAAGTGATAAAGGGAATATATAGAACACTGGAAAGATAAGTATATTGATTAATAATTTCTCTGTAGTCAGGGAAAAAAAGGCTCAAGTAACCACGCGTATTAAAGACATTAAAAGCAATAATAAAAGTATAGATGACATAGTACAGATAAGCGATGTCCCTAAGCGAAATATAGATGAACAAATTGTAAATAATAGCTAAAATGATGATACCAAAATATAATAACTCTAAGGCATAACGCTGTATCAGCACAGTGGGTAATAAGTCAGTACATATTAGTTGCATTTCTAAGTTCATATAGCGGACTGAGGTGAGCCGCAAGTAGTAAGTCTGAGGTTGCTCACTATGGACTTCTGGCAAAGCGATGATACAATGCGTAGAGGGTATATCTTCGCTCGTCAAAGGGAACTTTTTACCCGTCATTTTCACTTGATACTTACCCTCTGCATCTGGAAAATAGAAAAGTACGCTGTCAAGATTAGTGTTATCAATTTGCAAGTAATACCGCTCCTTACTTTTTTTATCAAGAATTATCTTTATCCAAACAGCAGAAGCAGTTGCTCCTAAATTGAGTATCTCCTCAGGAAACTGTTGCGCAAACTTCTGAAAAGTAACTTGTCTAATTTCATTAAATACTAACTTTCTGCTTTTATCCTCATAGTACTGCACGTACTTACCCAAATCAATGGTTTTCTGCTCACCATTGATTTGGATAACGTCTTGTGCCTTAGCAGATATAAATAACAGCAACAGTACTGCACTTAACCAATATTTTTGCATTAAAACATAGCAATCTAATGTTCTAAAATAACAGAAAAATATTGGATATAAAAGCAAGTACTTGTGTAAATTTTCTTTTGCATAGAAACTCTTACTTCTGAACTAAAATTATCTTAATTGGTTTATAACAAATAATATAATGCCTAAATCTTGAAATACTTATGAAAGCACTTCACTATCTCATCTATCTTTCTTTATTTTTGTTTCTCTGTGCGTACAAGCAAGAACGCAAACCTTTGAAAATCACTTTTACCAACGTCAAAGACACACAAGCGACCATTCGGGTAGGTGTATATCGCCCACAAGACAACTTTCCCAAAGGCGACATCGCTTACAAGGGTTATGAAATCAAACCTGAAGGGAAAAATACTGTGGTGCTTTCCATTACAGATTTGGAATATGGAGAATACGCTATCGCCGTTTACCAAGATAAAAATGGAGATAAAAAGCTCAATACAGGAATGTTTGGGATTCCCAAAGAGCCTTATGCCTTTTCCAATAACTTCAAACCAACCTTTTCTGCCCCTAAGTATAGTGATTGCAAGTTTGACTACAAGGCAGAAAAAAATGAAATATCCATTGCCCTTTTGGATTAAATAAAGTTTTTTCTCTTGTGTAGTTTGCATTTTCTACGAAAATTCTCCAATTTTGGAGAATGAGTATAGTTTTTTTTTCTCTATCTCTTTCCTTTTAACATCTCTACTAAATGCAATACCTTGTATGACAGTATTTTAATTGTATCCATCTATACCTGATTATGATAGTTTCACCATTAGAACCATTCCAAATAGTTTATTCTCTGTTTCAGCACCAATTTTTAGGTTTTCTTTTTGAGTCTTTTGTGGTGCAATTAGATGCCAATAGGCGTCTGACTTTGAAGTACCAAAACATCTCTTCACAAAATGCAGCAGAGTTTGCAAGTGGGCTAAATGAAACGGATTATGAACTCATCAAACTCATGGATTCTATTCAGCAAGATGCAGTTACGCGCCAGTATTCCAATAAAAAAATGCTGCCCAATGCCTTTTTCCTCAAAGTATATGATGCGAAAACGGGCGACAAAGTCTTGCAAAATACCATTCACCAAAGTTTAGAGAGAAAGCGAGCCTTGATTTTAGAAAAGCTCAAAGGGAAGTTGCTTTTTGAGATGGGCAATGACGGCAACCCCACTAACAAAAGAATACACATAGAAAAAGAAAAAGCTACTGTGCTTTTCCATTTCCGTAGAAATGAGGAAGATACACACTATTTCCCTACTATTAAGCACAAAGGAGAAAAACTGGAGTTCCAATACCAAAACGCTATGCTTATTTGTAGCGAACCTGCATGGCTATTACTAAAAGGGCATTTATATCATTTTGAAAAAGAAGTAGATGGGCATAAGCTAAAACCTTTTTTGAACAAAAAATTTATTGCTGTCCCCAGAAAATTAGAAGAAGATTATTACAAAAAATTTGTTACCCCTCTCATTGAAAGCTTTGACGTATATGCCAAAGGCTTTGAAATCAAAACGATAGAAACTGAGTTAAAACCCATTTTATATTTTTATGAGCTGGCAGGGAATAGCACGACTTCGCTTTTTGGTGGAGACAGAGAGTTAGAAAGCAACATTGGCAAGATTGTTTTTGAATTAATTTTTGATTACAAGGGATACAGATTCAAGGCAGATAACCTAAACCCTGTGAATGTGCAGTTAGAAAAATATCAGGAAAATTATACTTTTTACAGGGTTAAGCGAAATCTGCTCAAAGAAGAAGGCATACAAATTAGTTTAATAGCTCAGGGTTTACCCTTAAAAAATGGCAAAGTTGCCTTAGAAAAAACCCTTGCTTTTCAGTGGCTTAGTGAACATCAGACATGGCTCAGAGAAGAAGGAATCGTTATTTATCAACAAGGCAAGGAAGAAAAAAGGTATTTTGTAGGTAAAACTCACATCAATTTGGAAATTAAAGAAAATTATGATTGGTTCGATATCAATGCCAAAGTTACTTTTGGAGATTTTGAAATTCCTTTCTTAAAAATCCGTAAACTGATTTTAAGCGGCAAGTACGAATTTACTCTGCCCAATGGAGAAATTGCGGTGATTCCAGAAGCGTGGTTTACCCAATATGGCGATTTGATGCATTTTATAGATGAAAAAACAGATGCCTTTACCTTAAAAAAACACCACTTATCGCTTGTGCAAGAGCTTCAGACGGGAGGCTATGCTCAGGTAGCTATGAGCAGAAAATTAGAACAACTGCGTGATTTTGAGCAAATAGAAGATAGCCAGCTGCCTGTGCATTTCAGAGGAGAACTTCGCCCTTACCAAAAAGCGGGTTTCAACTGGCTGATGTTTTTGAATCAATATCGCTTTGGAGGATGCTTAGCTGATGACATGGGTTTGGGGAAAACCGTACAAACCTTAGCTCTCCTTCAAGCACAAAAAGAAAATGCAGAAAAAAATGGAGAAACTAAACCTGTTTCTTTGCTCGTTATGCCTACTTCCTTGCTTTACAACTGGGAAATGGAAGCAAACAAGTTCACGCCAAAGCTAAAAATCCTTATCTATAACAAAACCAATCGAATTAAAAATACCGCAATTTTCAACTACTATGACCTTGTTTTAACTTCTTATGGCATAGTGCGTTTGGATATAGAAATACTCAAACAGTTTTATTTTCATTATGTTATCTTGGACGAATCCCAAGCGATTAAAAATCCTGAATCTGCTATTTCGCAGCTTGTCAGAGAGTTAAAATCAAAATTCCGACTGGTGCTTACAGGTACGCCCATAGAAAACAGCACTATGGACTTGTGGTCGCAAATGTCCTTTGTGAATGGAGGTTTGCTGGGTAGTCAGTCTTTTTTCCAAAAAGAATTTTTACAACCTATAGAAAAAAACCAAGACCTGAGCAAATTGCAAAAGTTACAGACTATCATCAAACCTTTTGTATTGCGAAGGCATAAATCCCAAGTAGCCAAAGACTTGCCAGACAAAGAGGAGCATATCCACTACTCAGAAATGAGTGAATTGCAAGAGAAAAAATATGAAGAAATCAAGTCGCACTACCGCAACCAAATCTTAGACCTGATAGAAAAGCAAGGCTTGGCACAGTCCCAACTCATTGTCTTACAGGGCTTAACAAAACTTCGTCAAGTGGCTAATCACCCCCGCATGATAGAAGAAGGCTATGAAGGCGACTCTGGCAAGCTAAGAGATGTACTGCATAAATTGGAAACTGCTCTGAGCGAAAAGCATAAAGTGCTTATCTTCAGCCAATTTGTTAAGCATCTTACCATCATTCGCCAAGAATTAGAAAAAAGGAATGTGCGTTATGCTTACTTAGACGGGGCGACCAAAGATAGACAAGAGCAAGTGGACTTATTCCAAAAAAATGCCTGTATCCCTGTTTTTCTGATTTCTTTGAAAGCAGGAGGTACAGGGCTAAACCTGACTGCGGCAGACTACGTTTTCCTGCTCGACCCTTGGTGGAATCCAGCCGTAGAAGCCCAAGCCATAGACAGAGCGCATAGGATAGGACAAGAAAACAAGGTACTTATTTATAAATTTATTACTAAAAATACAGTTGAAGAAAAAATCTTACTTCTTCAGCAAGGCAAAATCAAGTTAGCAAGTGAACTAATTACTACAGAGGAAAGTTTTGTAAAACAGCTAACACAGGCAGACATTGAGCGGTTATTGATGTAACCTTTTGGGGCTGATAAATAAGTTTTCCTGCTTCAATAAAAATGGCTATATTTTTTTATCTTTATTCATCAATAAGTTTGAAGTCTGCTCAATCCTACGCACCTAAACTCATGTATTTCAAAAAGGATTTCATATTGTCGTTGTTTTTTTTATGTTCTTTCTTTCTTGCTTTTGCTCAAAACAGCAAGAAGGTGGATAGCTTACAAGCTTTATTGGAAAAAAAGCAACTTTCAGATAGCTTGCACTTAGAAATACTGAGTAGCTTATTGCAAAACTGTCAGCATACATCTGCCAACTGCCTCCAATTCATTCAAAAAGGATTAACTTTAGCCCAAAAAAATCATAATCTTCTAAAAGAAGCAGAATTTTTAGCTCATTGGGGGAGTCTTAATCTAACCATAGGCGATTATCCTAAGTCCATAGAATACACGCTCCAAGCCTTGAAAATAGATGAAGAGTTAGGCAATCAAACAGGAATCTCCCGAGATTTGAACAATTTGGGCGTGGTTTACTCTGCCAAAGGAGAAATAGACAAAGCCTTAAAATACTATGAGCAATCTTTCAAAATAGACCATTTTATTAATGATAATTCAAAACTATCTATCACACTCAATAACATTGGGGTTATTTACTATCAAAAAAAACAGCTTAGTAAAGCCTTAGATTATTTTTGGAAAGGCTTAATAGAGGCAGAGAAGCAACAAGATAAGCACCGTGTCGGAGTTTCTCTCAACAATATTGGCGATGTGTATTATGATATTGGTGAATACCAAAAATCTAATCTTTTTCAGTACCAAGCCCTCAAAGTAGAGCAAGAAATACAAGACTACGAGGGAATAGCCTATTCGTATAACGCACTTGCCAAAACATACACAGAATTGAGTAAATTTGACTCAGCAGAGTATTTCGCACAGAAAGCACTTGAGTTCAATAAAAAATTTGGCTTTAATCCACAAGTTAAAGACAATCTGCAAACTTTGAAAGAGCTTTTCTACAAAAAAGGAGATTTTAAAAAGGCTTTTCTCTATGCAGACTCGGCTCTGACCATGATGGACAGCCTTTTTAGCGAAGATAAAAATAAAATAATCAATCAGTTACAGCAGAAATTTGAATTGGACAAAAAACAATCAGAAATAGAATCCTTGCAAAAAGATAACATTATTAAACAGCAAGAAATTGAAAATCAAAATCTTTGGAGGAATATATGGATTTTTAGCTTGGGAGTTACTTTGGCTTTTATAGCCGTATTGTTCTATTCTAACTACCAAAGAAAGAAAATCAATGACAGATTAAATGCTAAAAATGAGGCACTTAAAAACCTCAATGCCACCAAAGATAAGCTATTTTCTATTATCTCGCATGACCTTCGTAGCCCTTTTAACACACTTAAAAGCACATTGGAACTGATGAAGGAAAATGCCTTCTCTCCCAAAGAAATAGAATTGGTTTCCAAGCAAATGCAGAAAAATATAGAAAGCATTTCTTACACTTTGGACAATCTCCTGCAATGGTCGCTTTCGCAGATGAAGGGAGGAAATACCAACATAGAAAAAGTAGAATTGGGTGAAATCATCACCGAAACCATTAACTTTTACCAAGAAGTAGCTAAGCAAAAAGCCTTGCAAATAGTCAATCAGATAGATAGTCCTATGTTTGTATTGGCTGACAAAAATCAGTTGAGGCTTATTCTGAGAAACTTATTAAATAATGCAATTAAGTTTTCTTTTATCAAAGGAAGTATTAGCTTTTCATATATCATCAACGGCAAAGAAGTAGAAATAGCAGTAAGCGATACAGGGATAGGCATGACAGAGGAGCAGCTCAAAAACTTATTTTCGCCTGCTAACCGCTCCACACCCGGTACTTCAGGAGAAAAAGGAACAGGTTTGGGCTTACTGCTTTGCAAAGAGTTCGTAGAAAACAACGGCGGGAAAATCAACGTACAAAGCACGCTCTATAAAGGAACTACCATCGTCTTCTCTCTAAAATTAGCCTAACTTAGCGCTTATTTGACCAAAGTTTTACTCAAAAAAATATTTTGTATAGACTTTAAAAAAGGCATAGGTGGCACGGAAGCCATGATTTGCAAGTCGGTAACAAAGTTTGTTTTTTCATTTAGAAAAGCCAGCACCCGCTCAATAGGATTATTTCTGAACAAATCTGTAAAAATTTCCTTGATACTCTCTCCTTTGCGATTCATAATATTCAAAATCATTGCATCGTAAATCTCAAACTGCTTTCCATTTTTTTCTTTATAAAAAGGGTGTCCGCTTTGTACTAATGAATTGATTATCTCAGCGGTGTCTTGTTGAATCCGCAAAAAAGCATAACCTGTAGAGGGTTTGGCTCTGCCTCCTGCTACCCCAATTTTCATCATTCTTTTGCCTTGTTTTCTTTGGAATTTGTAATCTGTCATAGGAATAGTACCAAATTCAATTTCTTTGATTTGGTATTGACTAATTTTAAGCTGATAGGAGAAATAATCCTTTAATTTCTCATCATATTCTTCATGGGGCAGAAGATTTTTAGAAAATAAGGTATATTCGACTAAGGCTTCCGTTTCAGAAAAAGGAAGCACATAAAAAAAGCGTACCTCTCTGCTCTGCTCAGTGCGAAAATCAAACATTCTAATTCTGCTCGTATCAAAACTTTTCTCCTCAGTTTCCACTACCCAACCTTTGAAGTGCTGAATAAGGTAGTGATTGTGAGGCATATCCGCAGAAAACTGCCTTCCGTCAAAGCGAGAATCAAATACCCAGTCCGCAGAGTAGCCTTGTTGAGAAGTCTGAACCATTACTTTTTCACTATCTTCCTGCCAATCCACTACTTCATCATTTACTATCTCTATATTGGGATTTGCTGCGATTTTTTGCAAACACTCTTGGTAAAAATCAATCCCGCGAATCATCTTGTAGGTAAAGTTTTTCAGGGGAGCATGGAGAGTAAAATCATCGCTAAGAAATTCTATAATTTTCCATTGACGAAAAACAATATGGTCAAAAGGAGTAGCT
The DNA here is from genome assembly GCF_900113045.1 of Thermoflexibacter ruber. Classification (GTDB taxonomy): domain Bacteria; phylum Bacteroidota; class Bacteroidia; order Cytophagales; family Thermoflexibacteraceae; genus Thermoflexibacter; species Thermoflexibacter ruber. The sequence continues at coordinate 95,346 of NZ_FONY01000001.1, read as the reverse complement.
TCATCAGTCCAAAAACACCAAGTGCGGTCGTTTTTGTTTTTCTGCTCTTTGTCTATGATTAATATTTTTTTGTCTTTTAATTTGCTCTGATTCAGTTGATAAGCTAAACTCAATCCTGCGCACCCTCCTCCAATAATGATATAATCGTAATGGTTCATAAGGTTTTAAAATTATTAGAAAAATCTCTATTGCTGATAAAACAGACAAAATACAGATAAGTTCTTTATATTAGAATAATTTTCACCTAAAATTACACCGAAATTAAAACTATTCTTTACTTTTATTTTTGATTCACTCTAAATTATATGCCGATGAGAAAAATATACTTTTTGTTGCTTAATCTATTTATTATTTGGCAGTTAGAGGCTCAGGATAAGCCCAAGACTGCTGTAGCTGACAAAAACACACCAGAGCCAAGTCTTTCTGTTACTTCGCACAGTATCAGGGTCAAAGGTCAAGTAATTAACTACAAAGCTACTACGGGCTATATGCTCATGCGTGAGGAAGATGGTAAGCCTAAAGCTAACATTTTCTTTATCTACTATGCCAAAGAAGGCGTTACTGACCCCCGCACCCGTCCTATCACTTTTTCTTTTAATGGAGGTCCGGGTTCTTCTTCTGTATGGTTACACATGGGGGCTTTAGGACCGAAGAGAATCCTAATGACCGACGAAGGGGAAATGACTAAACCGCCTTACGAGGTAGTAGATAACGAATACACTTGGCTTGATGAAACAGATTTGGTTTTCATAGACCCTGTGATTACAGGCTACAGCCGCCCAGCCGAAGGAGTAGATAAAAAAGAGTTCCACGGATATGTAGAGGATATTACCTCTGTGGGAGATTTTATCAGATTATTTACTACGCGTTTTCAGCGTTGGAACTCTCCTAAGTTTCTGGCAGGAGAAAGCTACGGGACTACCAGAGCCGCAGGACTTTCAGGCTATCTGCAAGACCGTCACGGCTTGTATCTCAATGGCTTAGTTTTGATTTCTTCCATTCTCAATTTCCAAACTGCTCGTTTTGAAAAAGGGAATGACCTACCTTTTATCTTATTTTTGCCTACCTATGCCGCTACCGCTTGGTATCATAAAAAAGTAAGCCCTGAATACAAAGACTTAAAAGCCTTCTTAGCTGAGGTAGAGCAGTTTGCTATGGGCGAATATACGCTTGCCCTCATGAAAGGAGAAAAGCTCACTGAGGCAGAAGAAACTAATATCACCAATAAGTTAGCCAAATACACAGGCTTATCACCTGAGTATATCAAGCAAACCAACTTGCGTATAGAAATCCAACGCTTTTGCAAGGAACTCAAACGCAAGGACTCCGAAACCGTAGGCAGACTGGACAGCAGAATCAAAGGCAAAGACTATGACTATGCAGGAGAACGCAACGAGTACGACCCAAGTTTGGCGGGAGCGATTTCAGGTCCTTACACTATGGCGATTAATGACTATGTACGTAGGGTTTTGAAATACGAAAACGACTTACCTTATGAAATCTTGACCAGCAGAGTACAACCTTGGAATTACAACAACGTACAAAATCAATACTTAAACGTAGCAGAAACGATGCGAAGTGCCATATCAAAAAATCCTTACCTCAAGGTATTAGTTTGCAATGGATACTACGACTTGGCAACGCCCTACTTTGCTACGGACTATACCATGAATCACCTTTTTTTAGACAAGTCATTGAGAAACAATATCAAAATGACTTATTATGAGGCTGGACACATGATGTATATTCACAAGCCTTCGCTAATAAAAATGAAAGACGATGTAAGTAGCTTTATGAAAGAAGCCTTGAAATAAATAATCTTTTACAAAAGAGTTCTTGCGAAAGCGCCTATTTCCCTCTCAAAAGGAGAGGCAGGGGAAAGGCGATAAAAAAACACTTTCGCAAGAAGTCTAATCTGAATATAAAATTGCATTTATGCGATGCTAAATAACTGAAAAGTAAGCCTTTCGCATAAATGCAAATATGTTCTTTTGAGTATCTAATCTCTGATTTGCACATGAAACATCTATTCAAACTTTTTTCGCTGTGGTTTCTTTATCTGGTGTTACAAAGCTGTGCCAACGAGCCATCTACTTTGCCACAGACTGCCCTACCACAATTAGTCCCAGCCAAATATGAAGATTTGGTAGCATTGTTTAGGGAATGGAGAAACTTTGAAACACCTCCGCTTCGTGAGGGGGCGCCTGATTATACCGTTTCTACTTTTGAGCAGAGAATGCCTACTTTCAAACACTTGCAAGCCAAACTTTTGTCTATGGACACAGCAAAGTGGACAGTGGAGCAGAAAGTGGACTGGTGCATCGTAAAGGCAGAGATGAACGGTTTTGATTTTAACTACCGCATACTTAGACCTTGGGAAAGAGACCCTGCTTTCTACAAGTCCGTTTGGACAGAACGCAGCGATGTTCCCGCCCATGAAGGACCTATTCATCATGCCATTATTGACCTTTGGACTTATACTTTCCCTTTGAGCGAAGAGGAAAAAAAGAAGCTAATCAAAGCCTTGCAAGTGATTCCGCCACTCAACGAACAAGCAAAGGTAAACTTAGTAGGCAATGCCAAAGATTTATGGATTGCTGGGATTAGGGATATTCGCTCTCAAAGTAAAGATTTGCAAGAACTGCTCAATTTCCCCTCTGTCAAAGAAGATAATGAGTTGGTCGCAACAATCAATCAAGCGATACAGTCCACCGAGGCACTGGTAAGTTGGTTAGAAGCACAAGCCAAGTCAAAAAATGGGGCATCGGGCATCGGAAAAGAGAACTACACTTGGTATCAGCAAAATGTGCATTTAGTACCACTTACTTGGGAGCAGGAAGTTATGCTCCTCAAAAGAGAACTTGCTCGCGCTTGGTCTGCCTTGAAACTGGAAGAGCATCGGAATAGGAAACTGCCTGAACTTATCGATGCAGATTCGCCAGAAGCCTACCAAAAATTAGCTAAACAATCTGCCCAAAGTTTGTTAAAATTTTTGGAAAAAGAGGAAATACTTAGTACGAAACCTTATTTTGAGCCTGCGTTAAGAGCGCATTTGGGAAAATACATTCCCAAAGAAAAACGACATTTCTTTTGGATTACTGCTCACTATGACCCCCGTCCTCTTTACTCACACTTTTATCATTGGTTTGAGTTAGCCCAGATGGACAAAGAACCGCATCAAAGCGAAATTCGCCGCAGTCCCTTGTTATACAACATTTTTGATTCTCATAATGAGGGCATTGCGACTGCGGTAGAGGAGATGTTTATGCAAGCAGGGTTGTACGATGACGCTCCAAGGGTGAAAGAAATCGTCTATATCATGCTTGCCCAGCGTGCTGCGCGTGGCTTGGGTTCGTTGTATGCCCACGCCAACCTAATGACTATGGAAGAGGCAGGAAACATTCATACCGAATACACACCAAGAGGCTGGATGAAAACAGAAAAAGAACTACGTATTTTTGAGCAACACCTTTACATGCGCCAGCCGGGTTATGGAACAAGCTACATTACAGGTAAGTATTTGATAGAAAATGCTATCATGGAATTTGCAAAAAAACAAGAAGAAGAAAACAAGCCCTTTCAAATCAAAACTTTCTTAGACCAGTTCAATGCCATAGGAAATATTCCCGTAGTGCTTGCTCAGTGGCAGATGACGGAACAGTATCCTTTTTCTGATAAAGTCATGCTAATCAAATAGATATAGAATAATGATGCAGGCTATTTAATTTAATCTAAAATTTTGCGTACATTGCGGCATAAATCAAACTAACCAATAAATGCAAATGACAACGCAAGATTTTATGCCTTTGAACGGCACAGACCACATAGAGTTTTATGTGGGCAATGCTAAACAAGCCGCCTACTATTATCAAAGTGCTTTTGGCTTTGAATTGGTAGCTTATTGCGGTCCGGAAACAGGAGTAAAAGACAAAGTTTCGTATGTACTCCAACAAAACAAGCTGAGATTTGTACTCACAGGGGCTTTGCACTCTCATTCGCCTATTGCCGAACACGTAAAAAAGCATGGTGACGGAGTAAAAGTTTTGGCTTTGTGGGTAGATGATGCGGAAAGTGCCTTTTATAATGCCATGAGTCGCGGTGCAAAAGAAGCCATGCCTCCACATACCCTCAAAGACGAATTTGGGGAGGTGGTAGTGGCAAGTATTCATACTTACGGTGAAACTTTGCATACTTTCGTAGAAAGAACTCACTACAAAGGAGCATTTATGCCGGGCTATATACCCGTCAAATCCAGAATGAACGTCAATCCTATTGGTTTGAAGCACGTCGACCATTGCGTAGGCAACGTCCAATTAGGGGAGATGAATAAGTGGGTAGAATTTTACGAAAAGGTCATGGGATTCAAGCTACTGATTACCTTTGACGATAAAGATATTTCCACCGAATACAGTGCCTTGATGTCCAAAGTAGTTGCTAATGGCTCAGGGTATGTCAAATTCCCAATCAACGAACCTGCACAAGGAAAAAGAAAATCTCAAATAGAGGAGTATTTGGAGTTTTACGAAGGAGCAGGCGTGCAGCACATTGCCATTGCTACTGATGACATTATCAGTACGGTAAGTAGCCTAAGAGATAGAGGGGTGGATTTTCTATATGTTCCTGAAACCTACTATGATGACCTTTTTGAGCGTGTAGGAAAGATAGATGAGGAGTTAGAGGCATTAAAGAAACTCAATATCTTAGTAGATAGGGACGAGGAGGGCTATTTACTGCAAATTTTTACAAAACCCTTGGTGGATAGACCTACTTTGTTTTTTGAAATAATCCAACGCAAAGGAGCTACCTCTTTTGGCAAAGGAAATTTTAAAGCACTTTTTGAGTCTATTGAGAGAGAGCAGGCGTTGAGAGGGAATTTATAATTTCTTTGTAAAAAAATTTACAAGCTGGCAGTGTTTTGCCTACTGTCAGCTTGTATTTTTAGATTGTTTTATTGTATTTTTACCCTGCCAACTCAAAGGCTACCTTCTTAGGGAGGTTACTTTTATTATACATTTTACTCACTATCGCTTGATAATGAAATACTTATTGGGTTGCATATTTTCTTTGCTCTCTTGCTCCTTGCTACTGGCTCAGGAAGAAGCACCCAAGTTTTATCAACTTTCCGTAGAAGATGGACTTTCTAACAATAATGCTACTTGCATTTTCCAAGATTCAAAAGGCTTTATTTGGATAGGCACACATGATGGATTGAACCTATATGACGGCTATGAATTTACACATTTTAAGCACAACCCTAAAAACCCGAAAAGCATTTCTAATAATGTCATCTGGGCAATTCATGAAGACCGAGCAGGAAATTTGTGGATAGGAACGCAAAATGGCTTGAATCGTTTTGACCGAAAAACTTATACTTTTATCACCTACAAGCACTACCAAGACTCTGCGGCAAGTCTGATTAATAACCAAGTATATAGCCTTTTAGAAGATAGAGAAGGCTACTTGTGGGTGGGGACAGAAGAAGGCATCTCTCGCTTAGACAAAGAAAGAAAAAAATTTACGCACTTTCAGTTCTCCTCTTTTTATGACATAGAAAAGTATGCTACCGTCAAAGCACTGTTTCAAGACAAAGCTGGTAATATTTTGGCAGGCACCTACGGCTCAGGCATCATGATATGCACTCCAGACAGGAAGGATTTTCAATCTTTCTCGCTTTATCCCGATTCCCTCAAATACGAGTTTATACAGAGTATTTACCAAGACACCAAAGGCAACTATTGGATTGGCTCTATTAAAGGATTGAGAATTATCACTCCTGATAATCAATTTTTTACTTTTAAACCTTATCCTAATCATACAGAAGACCTCGATTTTAACCAAATTACAAGTATAGTAGCAGACTCCGAGCAAAATCTTTGGTTGGGAACGCTGGGCGGCGGGATAGTAAAAATTTACGCTCCGACCCAATTTGCTAAAATGAAGTTTCAAGTGTATAAAAATGATTTTAAAAATCCGCAAACACTTAGCAGAGATTTGGTAAATCAAATCTTTGTAGATAAAACAGGTACGGTTTGGGTAGGTACGCAAGGCGGAGGACTAAGCATATACGACGAGGGCAGAGATAAGTTTGAACTTTTTAGACACGAATCAGAAAATCCCAACTCTCTATCAAACAACATAGTCAATGCTTTTTATGAGGAAAAAAATGCCGTTTTGTGGATTGGGACAGGGGGAGGACTGAATAGATACGACTTAAAAAATAAGAAATTTACTGTTTTCAAACATAATCCTGCTAACAAAAATACGCTAAGTGATGACTATATTACCTGTATTTTTCCAAGCAAAAAAGGTGGACTTTGGATAGGCACAAGCAACGGATTAAATTATTTTGATGAAAAAAGAGGAACTTTCCAAGTTTTTAAAAAAGACCTCGACAAACAGCAAACGCTTAACGATAACCACATCCTTTCGCTTTGGGAAGATGAGCAGGGCATCTTGTGGATAGGGACTTTGGAAGGAGGCTTAAATAAATACAATCCTGAAAAAAATACCTTTACTATATTCCAAAATATTACCCAAAATCCAAATAACTCCTTGAGTGATAACACCGTGCAAGCCATTCTCCAAGACCGAGAAGGCATCTTGTGGATAGGGACAAGCGGGGGAGGGTTAAACCGATTTGACAAAAAAACAGAACAATTTACCATATTCAAGAACCAAGCAGGCGATTCTCTTTCGCTAAGCCACAATAGTATCAAATGCCTTTATGAAGATAAGCAAGGAAATATATGGATAGGTACGCATGGTGGTTTAGATAAATTGGACAAAAAAAAGGGTATTTTTTCTAATTTTAATCGCAATGACGGATTGCCCAGCAATATCATTCATGGCATTTTAGAGGACAAAAAAGGTTATTTGTGGCTAAGTACCAATATGGGAATTTCTCATTTTTGGACAGAAGAAAACCAGTTTCACAACTACGACCAATACGACAACCTACAGTCTAATGAGTTTAATACAGGTGCATTTTTTAAGAACCATGCGGGCAAGATGTATTTTGGTGGGAACATGGGCTTCAATGCTTTTTTACCTGATTCTGTAGAAAATAATATGATTAAGCCGCTGGTTTACTTCACTCATTTGCGTATCAATGGGAAAAAGGTAGAAGTAGGCACGCCCGATTCTCCTTTAAAATTTCATATCTCAGCTACCGAAAAAATTTCCTTAACGCATGAGCAAAATACGATTACTTTTGATTTTGTCGCTTTAAATTTTCGGCATAGTGAAAAAAATGAATATCAGTGGAAATTGGACGGATATGACCAAGACTGGACAAAACCAAGCAAGGCAAGAACTGCCACGTATGCCAACTTGCCGAGCGGGAAATATACGTTTTTAGTCAGAGCAAGCAACAATGATGGTGTTTGGAGCGAAGTTCCTGCCCAAATTGCAGTAGAAATTCAAAAAGCTATTTGGGACACTTGGTGGTTTCGTCTGTTGGTTTTATTAGTCATTGGAGCAGTGGTTTTTGGAGTTTACAAAGTAAGAGTTTACCAGATAGAACTGCAAAACAAGCGATTGGAAGAGCAAGTCAAAGAGCGCACTTTGGAGATTTCTCAACAAAAAGATGAAATTTTGAAAATCAACGAGGAGTTACAAACTAAACAAGAAGAAATTTTAGCACAAAAACAAGATATTATTGCTAAAAATGAATACTTGGAAGAGGCGAACAAGGCTATCTCCGAACAGAGAAATCAAATCGAGAAAGCATTGCACGATATTCAAGTCATCAGTGAGATAGGGCAAAAAATTACCAGCCTCTCACATCACGAATTTTTTATAGAAACGGTTTTTGACAATATTTCTGACTTAGTAGAGGTAGATATGTTTAGAGTAGGGGTCATAGATAAACAGACTAAGAAAATTGTTTTCCAAGGGTTTTCAGAAAAAAAGCGAATCACCACTTATTACCATGATTTTTCTACCAGCGAAGGGCAGCATCTTTCGCTATGGTGTATCGAGAATAAAAAAGAAATTTTTATCAATGACTTTGACAAAGAATATAATCTATACATTCCAAATGGGAAACTCAATGCCTCTATCAAAAATCAACCTAAGTCATTGATTTACTTGCCACTGATGATAGAAGAAGAGTGCATAGGGGTAATGACCTTGCAGAGTTATAAGAAAAACGCTTACACCCAAGAAAATTTGAGCATACTAAAAACGCTCAGTACCTTTACTTCTATCGCTTTGGATAACTACGCCAATCACAATAACTTACAAGAGGCAAACAAAAAAATAGCCCAAAACAATGAGAACATTTTGAGCAGTATCCGCTACGCCGAGAAAATCCAACAGGCTATCCTCCCTGATGACCATTTGCTAAAAAATGTCTTAGGAGATTATTTTGTAATTTTTTTACCGCAAGCCATAGTTTCAGGTGATTTTTATTGGTGCAAGCAAATAGAGGATAAAACCTTTCTGGCAGTGGTAGATTGCACAGGGCATGGGGTACCGGGTGCCTTTATGTCTATCATTGGCAATACCCTACTCAATGATATAGTATCAAGAAGAATTTACGAACCTTCACAAATTTTGGAGGAGCTACACATGGGCATAAGGTTAGCTCTCAAACAAGATAACAAGGTCAATGATGACGGTATGGACATAGGGCTTTGTTTATTAGAAAAACAAAATGATGAAAACGGGCAAAATCAAACCAAAGTTACCTATGCGGGAGCGAAAAGACCGCTTTATTACGTGGTGAATGGACAGTTGGAAACTTTAGCAGGAAACAAAAGATCGCTTGGAGGTGGACGAAACGTTGCCTATTTACCTTTCTCCCAAGAAACCATTTATCTGCCCAAAGGGGCAATGATTTATCTTACTACTGATGGCTTTGCTGACCAAAACAACCCTGCAAAAGAAAAAATAGGCTCTCCAAAACTAAAAGAATGGTTGCAAGACATTGCAGAAAAAGAATTGCATCTCCAAGATATTGAATTACTTACCAAACTAAGCGAGTACATGATAGATGACTCTTATCAGCGAGATGACATTACGATTTTAGGAGTAAGGTTATAAGACTTTGCCAAAGTCCATTAATACTACTTTGCTTGCAAAATTTTTACTAAATATTCTACTGAACTATTGCTAACATTTAAAATCAAACTTGGGAAAAGACCAAAAACTACTGCCAATACTCCCAAAGTAACCAACATGAGTTTTTCTCTGATAGTTAAGTCGGTCAAAGCCTCTACTCGGATAGATTCTTTCACAGAAAACTTACCAAAAAACATTTTTTGCAATGTCCAAAGAAAGTAACCTGCCCCTATCAGTAAAGTAAAAATACTCAACATGGGCAACCACAGGGGAAGCGTTCCTACTGCACCTGCCTCAAATGCTCCTAAGAAAACCATCAGTTCCCCAATAAAGCCTGAGAAAGTAGGTAAGCCCAAAGAAGCAAAAAAAGCAAGCGTTACTAACACGGCATATTGGGGCATTTTACTTGCCAAACCTCTGTAATTTTCCATTTCCAAGTGGTGAGTTCGGCTGTAAATTACTCCCGCACACAAGAAAAGCATAGAGGACAAAATCCCATGGCTAAATAGCTGATAAATCGCTCCATTGATACCTTCTACGGTGGCGGAGGCAAGTCCTAAAAGGATAAAACCCATGTGAGAAACAGAGGAATAGGCTATCATGCGTTTTAGGTTAGTCTGCCCTAAGGCAACAAAAGCCCCATAAAGCATAGACAAAACACCAATCAAAGCTACATAGAAAGAGAACTGAAAAGCAATCTCAGGAAAAATGCAATAAGCAGTACGTATCAGTCCATAGCCACCCACTTTTAGCAATATTCCTGCTAAAACCACTGAGATAGGAGTAGGGGCTTCTACGTGAGCATCAGGCAACCAAGTATGCATAGGAACAGCAGGAAGTTTGATGATAAAACCTAAGAAAAGCAGTATAAACGCCCACTCTCTTGTTGAAAAAGAAAACAAAGTAAAATCATTAGCGGGGTGAAAGACTGTATCGGGTCTGAAATTGGCTAATTGGGTCATGGCTAACATATCAAAACTTTGTGTGGAGAGATATAAGCCTATCAAGACTATCAAAATAAAGATAGAGCCTAAAAAGGTGTAAATGAAAAACTTAACCGCCGCATACTCTCTCCTTTTGCCTCCCCATAAGCCTATCAAAAAATACATAGGCAGGAGCATAAACTCAAAAAATAGGAAAAATAAGAAGAAATCCAAAGCAACAAAACAACCTGTTACAGAAGTAGATAAGAGCATATACAAAGAAAAATAGCCCTTTTCTTTTTCTTGGATTTCCCAAGAACTCACCGACCCTATCCAAAGTACAAAAGTACTTAGTACAAAAAGTGCGGCATTTAGCCCATCGATGCCTAAAAAATAGTCTATTTTAAATCTTCCTAACTGACCTATCTGTACGTCTATCCATGTATATTTTTCTACCAGACCAAGTGTAGCCATATCAGTAATGCCTATTAAAGCCTGCTCCCCTTTGGGCAAAACCAAGTAGGCAACTAAGCTAAGCACAAACTGAATAAAAGTAACGGCAACGCTCCCCATTTTAAAAATTTTGCTTTGCTGAGAGGGGACAAAGCAAAAGATAAGCAAGAAAAATAAAGGAAGAAAAACAATGATAGAAAGCAAATAAGTCATCGTATTAGTCAGAATTTGTCTGTCTTGTGGTTTTGTTTTTCGCAAAAGTAAATAAAAAAGCTACAAATCCACCAATTTGAAATGATTTGTGAATTTGTAGCCTACTTTTATAGAGCGTGCAAACTGATTACATCTACTTACTTTTTACCAAGTTTTTGGTCTAACATAGCCAATCTTTTCTGTGCATTGGCTTTTTCAGAAGATTGTTCAAACTCATCTACGATGCGTTTGTAGGTTTCTCTTGCTCCTTCTAAGTCTTTGTTCTGCTCCTGAGCCAAAGCTAACTTACTCATATAGATAGGTGTAAAGTACTCATTAGGATTGTAGTTAGAGGCTTTTTTGTAGTAAGAAATCGCATTAACGAAGTCATTTTTTTCCATATACGCATCGCCAATCAAACTGTAAACTCTGGCTTGCAAAAGTAAATCTCCCGGATTAAAATTTTCCAAAGCCTCAATTGCCTCATCGTACTTGCCTTCTTTGAGTTTGGCTATTCCAATATAGAAGTTAGCTAACTTACCTGCTTTTGTGCTTCCGTATTCTTCTGCAATAGCTTCTAAACCTATGGTAGTGTTGGCGTTATCTCCTTTTAATGCTTTTCTGATAGAATCTTTTTCAAAATAAAATTGAGCAGGGAAAAGTTCCTTTTGGGCTTCTGCATTGCGAGATTGAATGTTCCACTGATACAGAATAATACCCAATACAATCACAACAATCCCTATTCCGACACCTGCAAGTAGCTTTTGATTGTTTTTAGCAAATTCTTCAGTCTTGCTCAAACGACTTTGCAGAGCCTCCGCACTTTCAAATATTTCCAAATTAGTATTTTCTTTGGAAGTTGCTGTTTTCTTTACTTCAGTTTGCACTGTATCTGTTTTTGTCTTTGCCATTTTCTTACTCTGATTTTTTGAACCGCAAAATTAGGAAATCTTTATGAATTAAAATACTTTTTCTAAAAAAAATGTTAGCGAAAAGAAACCTTGATTTCTATATTTTCGTTCATAGAAGTTTTTGGCTCATCATGGATTTTATCACAAAACTTAATTTTTCATTTGATGGCACATAGCCAGCAGGCTACACAATAAACGCCTTTGGGCATAACATATTGATAGAAAACAACTAATGCTATGATACTCAAACCCCGTAGGGGTAGTCTATTTTCCCCTCAAAACAAAGCTGACACCTGCATTCTCCCGATATGCACCACTGCATTGCTTTCAGATTTCCTGCCTTCGTATTGGAAAATGAGTTGCAAGCCATTGCTGAGCCGCTGTTGCCAATTCACTGACCACTGCACGTTTTGCCCTACTTGCAAGGCTTCTAACATCTCATACCCCAAAGGAGAGTTGCTTTGTCCATTGTAAGCAATATTGACGTATCTCATTCTTGCAGAGATAGTTCTACTGGTCGCTTTGGCAATTCTGCTTTCTAAACTTAGTTCGTTCAAAGTGGCTTTTTCCCCTGTTTCTCCCAAAGTGTTTTGCTTGTTTTGAAAAAAATAAGTCAAGGTAAAGCGAAGATTTTGAGAAGGTTGGTATGAAATTTCAGGTCTAAACTTGTGATTTTTAATCACATAGTTCCTGTTTTCTAAAAAATCTGAACGGTTGCTTTTGCTCTCATCGGCTAAGAGCAAACGCACATTCCAAGTAGCCGCTAAGTTATAGCGGGCATTGAACTGCAATTCACTTTGGCTTCTTGCCTCAAAACCATTGGTAAGTAGTTGTTTATTTGTATTTTGCAAAAAAGTAAAATCCGCCCCAAATTTGGTAGCGGTGCGGTCATAGAAAAAAGTAGTCCGCAAGTTTGCCAAATCAGAAAGAAGTTTTCCCTCATCTGCCACACTGATAAAAGGGGCAAAGCGAGGCAACAAGTCGCTGTCCGTAGTGCGGCGATTGATAGTCCACGAGGTAACACTACTCAACTTGCTGATAAACCTTTTGAAGCCTTTGGTTTTCAGCCAAGTACGAGGCGGGTTGAAGTTCAGACGATAGCTAAAATTGTTGGTATAGGCAAGCAAATATTCATCAGTAGGGGTAAAAAATTTGACATAATTTTTCTCATCTGGATTGATTGCCAAATAAAACTCATTCAACTGCTGTACGCCATCACCATTATCATCTCGCCAAGTGTGTGTACCCGTTCCTGGGTTTACTTGCAAATAGACAAACTCTCGTCTTAATTCTCGTCCTGTCCCATTCACCAAAGTAAATTCTGATTTCACTATCCCTTTGCCCAAGTCAAAATTCCAATCCAAGCGATTCATAATGGTTTCTTCTGGGATTTGAGTAGGCGTACTATTCTTCTGCAAGTTATCAAATTTTCTATAAGTAAATTGGAGGTTAAAAAGTTGGGAAGTCGTTTGCCTTCGCAAGTTGATATTGAAAGTATTGGCACGAAAAGCCTTTGCCAACTCTCCATTTTGGGGCGTATTGTCCTCCCTGAAACTGTAATCTGCTCCATACTGCCACTTGGTCGAGTCCCCATTTTTGAGGTAAAACTTATGCTCATCAAAGTTCATCGCAGTTGCAAAAATAGAATCATTGGCAGATTGCCGAACTGCATTTTTGTCTATAGAATAAACGTAGCCTGTTACTAAATGCTTGCTTTTGTGAGAAATATCTGTAAGCCAACGCACCCAATCTGCCCTTGCGCTGTCTTGCTGGTTTTTCATCAAGAAAAAATTACTTCGCACAAAAAAACGCTTCCAAGACCAAGCTCCATCTATATATTGTTGAAAACCATTGACTTGTGTACCTCTGTTTCGCCTTGTATGTTTTAAGGAAATAAAATTGTTAAAGTCTTTTTTCAAACCTATGCTTGCATTCAAAATGTGTTCGCTATTGGGCAGGTCGGTATTGGCTGACCAATCTCTGTCAAATTCTACATAACGAAAGCGGTCTATGGGACGGAAGTAGGAGTTATCGTATTCGTAGTCAATGGAGTAGGAAAGCATAGTCTGCCCTACCCCCTGCCCCCTCTCCTTCGGGGAGGGGGCAGGGGGTAGGGCAGTTCTCGCCGTTGTTGGCGTTTTCACCAACAACTCTCTCTCTCCCATGTACCCCACTTTTACCGCCCAACCTTCATTGGGTAAGGTGCTTTTTGCAGAAAAAAGATTGTTGTCATGATTGCTCAAAGCGGTTTCTACAAAGACTTTTTCGTTTTGGCGCACTTGGTAACTTGCGCCTAAGACGGTCATTTGCTTTTGGTTAGGGGCGGGCAGTTGGCGCACTGGGCTGTAGCTTCCCTGTCCACTCCCAACCCATTGATACTCCCGCCCATTGGCAGTTGGGCTTCCTATCTCATAATCGCCATTGCCCAGCCCGACTTCTGAAAAACTCACGTTATAAAGTGGGCTATCTCCTCTTTTTGCCCTCACATAAATTTTTTTAATCGTTCCATTCAGTATCGTGTCTTTTTCTGTATATAAAATCCTATCTTCTTGGAAATCAGGAACTCTAACCGCACTTTGGGCGACAGCCAAAGTCAAATCATCTCCAATTTCAGAGAGCAATCTTCTGTTAGCCGTATCTAATTGGGCTAAAATCGGGTTGTTAGGATTGTCTTTTTCTCTATAAAAACTGCCAAAAAGGGAGAGTTTCCCGATTTCCTGCTGATGACTCGCAGTCAAAATAGTGCGGCTATAATTTTGTGTAGAATACTCAAAATCAACACGCACACGTGTAAACTGAGTAATAATAACCTTGGGGGTAAAAGTAATTTCTGCTGTATTGTAGTCAATTACGTAGTCATAATTAAATCCCCGCATCAAAAGCCTTCCGTCCACATAGACTTTTTCCGAGTTGGCAATAATGATGATAAAGCGTTCATTGCCCTGTCCTCTTAGCCGATAAGGACCTTGAACTCCCTCATTGATAGGCACTTGGTAGGAATAAAACTGCCCTTTTGCCACTGCAAACCCCAATTTACTATTAGCCCTATTTTTTGGCAAGTTTTGTTCTGCTAACTTTTTGGTACTGTCCACTGCTGCCCCATAGTTGGTTTCTATCAAGCCACCCAAGACGTTTTTGTAAAAACGCAAAAATTGGGACGGCGAGTTTTGCAACACCACATCTCCCGCACTTAGCGAAACTGCCTTGTGAGAAAGTTTGATAAAAACTCGGTCAAACTCTTGTAACTGTTGCGTATTGCCTTCGGGTTGGAAAGGTACATTTTGGTCGGTCATGACCGCAGTCAAGTGAATATCTGGCGAGATTTTTCCGTCCAATTGCAGGTTCAGGGCAGAATTAACAAAAACATCTTGGCGATTCCCAAAGGAAATGCCTCTTGTCAGGCTTCCGCTTTTGCTCAGTCCTTCATAGCTAAAAAGTTCTTCTCTTTCCTGAACTTGTTGCAAAAGAGGAGATTGGAAGTTTTCCTTGTTTTTTAAAGTATAAAAGCCTGAATCGTAAAGGGTTTGGCTTCGCTTGTAATGCGTTTTGCTAAACAAAAAAGGAAAAACTCTGTAACAAATTAAAATAGAGTCTATTAGCGCTAAGTTTTCTCCTTCCAAAGTAAGCTCATTGGTAGTCAGGCTATAAGAGAGTTTAATTTCCTGTTTTTTAGGCAAAATACTGATGATTTTGATGCTGTCAGGGACGAGGGAGAGGGTATCAAGGGTAAATACAATTTTGTTTGAGATTGTTTGAGGTTGTTGGTTGTTGGTTGTTTGAGATTGTTTGAGGTTGTTGGTTGTTTGATTATTGTTAATTGATAACTGATAATTGATAATTAGCCATTTGCAACGCTTGTTGGAGAGTTGGGCATTGGCGAGAGAAGTTGAAAGACAGAGAAATATGATGCAAAAGTATTTGAGCAACTTTGTGAACTTTTATTTCAAATATAGTAAAATTCTCTCTCAAAATCTATCTTTTGATTGATTTTAGCAAATTTGACTGCTCAGAAACACTACTTTAACACATCTTTGAGCAGTTGGAACTCCGCAGTAGGCAGTGCTTTTTCATACAAGATATGATAAACTGCCTTTGTAATAGGCATATTCACCTTATACTTTTTGTTGATTTCGTAAATAATTTTTACAGCATAATAACCTTCTGCTATCATTTTCATCTCCAATTGGGCAGACTTGACGGAGTAGCCGCGCCCTATCATGCTTCCAAAAGTTCTATTCCGACTAAATTGCGAATAAGTAGTTACCAGCAAATCTCCTAAGTAGGCAGAACCATTCAAGTCGCGTGGGTGCGGCTCTATGACATCGAGAAAACGCCTGATTTCCTGCATGGCATTAGAAACCAAGACTGCGTGAAAGTTGTCCCCATAGCCCAAACCATGAGCTATCCCACAAGCAAGTGCAATGACATTTTTCATTACAGCACAGTATTCCACTCCATCTATGTCTGTAACTACACTTGCTTTGATGTAGCGACCTTTGAGCAGGTTGGCAAACTGCTGTGCCTTGTCTATGTCTTGCCCACCTATGGTCAAGTAAGATTGTTTTTCTAAGGCAACCTCCTCCGCATGACAAGGTCCTGCTATGGCTAAAAGATGAGAGGCAGGAACGTTGAACTTTCTCATTACATACTTGGTGATGAGTGAATTTTCTATGGGAATCATGCCTTTGATAGCAGAAACTACGACTTTATTTTTCAAATCATCTATGGCGAGGCGTTTTAAAACATCTGCAATGAAAGCCGCAGGCACAGCCAAAACCACTATTTCTGCTTCTGCTATGCTTTTCCGCAAGTCATAGGTAGGATTTACTTTTTCCAAATTAATTTCTACTCCACTCAGGTAACTGGGGTTGTGCCGATAGTGAATGATGTGTGCTATATCAGTTTGAGAACGCATCCACCAATGAACATACACATTATTCTCACATAGCATTTTCACAATCGCTGTCGCCCAACTGCCACCGCCTATCATGGCAATCTGAGTCGGGGAATGTTGATAAGTAGTAGCCAATGTTAGTTAATTTATTGTAAATAAATATCTTGCTGAAAAGAAGTGCATGAAAGAGCAATAAAAATTAGCATTTGACGCTTTAAAATTAGAGGAAATTTTTGACTTCCTACAAAAAATTTGCTTACTTGCTGATAAATTTTTTTGCGTATCTACTGTATAAAGTATTCTAAATCAATGTAAAACATGGTAAAATTAAATTTTAAATACATTGAGTGGAAAGAACGTACTAATTTTTTAATCTATTTACATCACCAATCAATCAAACTGATGAAGGTAAGCAATGGAGAAAAATTTTATCAAATACCTTTTCAGTTTCAAAAAATAGTATATTGCCAAAAAAACGTCAAGGAGATATGAGTAGTAAGTACAAATTTGTAATAGAATATGAAATTCATGCAAGCGTAAAAATGATATATCCCTACCTTTCTACGGCAAGTGGACTGGCAGAGTGGTTTGCCGAGGAGGTCAAAACCTTAGAAGATAAGACCTTTGACATAGTTTGGGATGGGCAAAGCCACCCCGCTAAGTTAGTTTCTGCACGCACCAATAGCCACATCAAGTATGTCTTTTCTCCTCTTAATGCAGAGGACTCGGAAGACCCTTCCTATCTGGAATTCAAGCTATCTCATAGCGAAATGACCGATACTACTTTCCTGAAAATCATTGATTATTCCGAAATGAACAATGAAAAAGACTTAAGAGAACTTTGGGATAATTTGATTTACAACCTCAGAGAACTGCTCGGAGCGGGACATGAGTAAGAGCAATAAAATCTCTTTTTTGTAAATAGCAATTCTGTGTTTCATAAATAGCTGGAATATAGATTTTGAAAAATTAGACTTAGAAAAAAGCGATTGATAAATAAACACTTTAACCTTCATGACTTTACCTATCCAACAAGATTTTTCCTTACAAGCCTTCAATACTTTTGGCATAGAAGCCCAAGCCCGCTTTTTTGCTGAGGTGCAAAGCAATGAAGATTTAATGAGCCTTCTTTTCTTTAAGGGCTTTAAAAACATTCATAGACTTATTTTAGGCGGGGGAAGTAATATTTTGCTGACTCAGGATTTTGAGGGGCTGGTTATCAAAATCGGTATCAAGGGCATAGAGAAAATTAGGGAAGATGAGGAAAGCGTATGGGTAAACGTAGGAGCAGGGGAAAATTGGCACGAGTTTGTGCTGTACTGCCTTGATAATGGGTGGAATGGAGTAGAGAATCTTTCGCTAATCCCGGGTACGGTAGGTGCCGCCCCTATGCAAAATATTGGAGCGTATGGGGTAGAAATCAAAGAAGTATTTGACTCCTTAGTCGCTATAAATATGACGAATGGAGAGCTGCGAACTTTTACTAAGGAAGAATGTAAGTTTGGCTATCGGGAAAGCATTTTTAAAAATGAATTAAAAAATCAGTATGCCATCGTCAATGTAACTTTTCGCCTTACTAAAAAAGCTAATTTTAATATTTCTTATGGAGCGGTTGCCCAGACCTTAGCAGATATGGGCGTTACTACCCTCTCAGCCAAAGCAATTAGCCAAGCTGTCATTAAGATTCGCCAAAGTAAACTCCCTAATCCTGAGCAGATTGGTAATGCAGGAAGTTTCTTTAAAAATCCAGAAATCAGCAAGCAACTATTTGAGGAACTCAAAGAAAAATATCCTTCTATTCCCAGCTATCCTATTGACGAGCAGAGAGTAAAAGTACCTGCGGGCTGGCTCATAGAGCAGTGCGGTTGGAAAGGTAAACGCATAGGCAATACAGGGACGCACAAAGACCAAGCTTTAGTCTTGGTAAACTACGGAGGAGCTACAGGACAGGAAATCAAATCTTTAGCAGAGCAAATCCAACAATCTGTCGTAGAAAAATTTGGGATTTGTTTGAGTATGGAGGTAAATATTATCTAAATAAATACTTGCTGGCGTTGTTTATTAAAAACACCTAATACTTTGCCTTTCAACTCTTTACCTATAAAAGGGGAGTTCTTAGATTGAGATTGAACCTCTTGTAAGTGATACGTCCAAGTTTGTTCAGGAGCAAACAACGTAAGATTAGCGATTTGTCCCACTGCGATTATAGGTTGCTGGATTTTTAAAATCTTTCGTGGATTGATAGTGAACTTTTCAAGGAGTTGGGTTAAATCCAAATCTTTTCTAAAAGTATTTGCCACTGCAAAAGCTGTTTCTAAGCCAATGATGCCAAACTCCGCCATGTCAAACTCCAATCGCTTGCTCTCTTCGTCTTGTGGCTGGTGGTCAGAGGTAATCGCATCTATCGTTCCATCTTTTAAGCCTTCTATAAGTGCCTCAATGTCTTTGGCTGTCCTAAAAGGAGGCTTTACTTTTAAGTTGGTATCAAAATCCTTCAAATCTTCGTCTGTAAAAGCCAAGTGATGCGCCGCAATGTCCGCAGTAACTGCCATTCCTTTTGCCTTGGCTTCCCTGATGAGTTGGACTGACCTTTCCGTAGAAATACCTGAAAAATGAATTTTTCCGCCAGCGTAGCTCATCAGTTCTAAGTCCCTGATGATGCCCATTTGCTCTGCAAGAGCAGGTATGCCTTTCATTCCTAAATACGTGCTACTAATTCCTTCGTGCATCATGCCATTTTTGCTCAGATTTTTCTCATCAGGCATATTGATAAATAAGCCGTCAAACTGATGTAGGTATTGTAAAATTTTAACTATCAAAGCAGAGTTGGTAGTTGGATTAGTCCCATCACAAAAAGCGACTGCCCCTGCGATAAAAAGGTCATACATTTCAGTCATCTCCTCGCCTTTGAGGTCTTTGGAAGAGGAGGCAATAGGATAAAAGCTACATAACTTATTTTCAGTGCGTTTGATTAAAAAGTGTACGGCTTCTTTGCTCTGGATAGGGGGCTGACTAACAGGCAAAACAGCTACTTCGGTAAAGCCTCCACGCATAGCCGCTTGGCAGGCAGAGTCTATGCTTTCTTTGTATTCCAACCCTGGTTCAGGCACAGAAGCACGCATATCTATCCAACCCACAGAGAGGGAGGCTTGGCTACAATCCAATGTTTTATGGGCTTCTACGAGTTCGTTTGTATCAGTAATAGAGGTAATGAATCCATTTTTTAGCCCTATATTTTTTCTTTGTAAGTGGAAAGGGCTTTGTTTATCAATAATTTGTACTGATTTGAGCAGTAAGTCGTTCATTGTGAATTGCTAATTATAAATAGGCAAAAAACTAAGCCAAATAAAATTTTGCTTGCAAATATATGATTTCTAACTTGGAATCGTTTGTGTACTTTTATATTTTTACAAAACATAATTCTAATTTATATTATTACAAAACTTTTAAAACAATGAAAATGAAGAAAATCAATATCTTACTACTGATTTTAACCTGTGGCGTATGCTTATCAGCAAGTTGCTTTGGTCAGCAACAAAACCAGCCTAAGCCCGAAGCTACCGAAGTATGGGAACCAGAGCCTAAGGTAGTAACCCCAGGCGATGGGACAAAACCGCCTTCTGATGCCATTGTACTTTTTGATGGGAAGGATTTTTCCAATTGGGTAAGTGCCAAAGACGGAAGCGCACCTAAATGGACGCTGAAAGACGGAGCTATGGTGGTAGAAAGAGGAACTGGGGATATAGTTACTAAGCAAACTTTTGGCGATTTTCAGTTACATATAGAGTGGAGAACCCCAGATAAAGTAGAAGGAGAAGGACAAGGCAGAGGCAATAGTGGGATTTTCTTACAGGAACGCTACGAGGTGCAAGTGTTGGATTCTTACCAAAACCGCACTTATTCCAATGGTCAAGCAGGTAGCCTTTACAAGCAGTCTATCCCTTTGGTCAATGCTTGCAGAAAACCCGGAGAGTGGCAAACCTACGACATCATCTATACTGCGCCTCGCTTTCGTTGGAATGGCTCTTTGGAATCTCCTGCAAGAGTTACTGTAATCCATAACGGGGTACTTATTCAAAATAATACAGTCATTCATGGTACAACAGAGTATATCGGCACACCTAAAAATATTGCTCACGGCAAAGGAGGCATTCGCCTTCAAGACCACGGCAACCCTGTAAGCTATAGAAATATATGGATTAGAGAGTTGTAAAAATAAAGAATAAACCTATAGGATTTTAGAAATCTATAGGTTTATTCTTTGATAATGAGGCTACTATAAAAATTTTATTATTAAAGAACCCTTTTATACAGCCTCAGCAAATTATTCTGCTTCACCTTCCTCTTCTTCTTCTCCCTCTTCCTCTTCTAAATCTTCTTCTTGCTCATCAAAATCCTCGTCCACCTCCTCGGCTTCCTCAGTTTCCTCCTCTTCATCACTTGCTTTGATAGTTAGACCACCAATACCAATGATGAAAACTTCCATTTGTTTTGCTTGTTCTCCTACCAACAAAGTAGGATTTAAAATTGCCTTTTTCATATCTTTGATTTGTTTTAAGTTTGATTCAATATTAGGAAACTATCTTTGCAAAGGGAAATTTCCTACATCAACAAACCTTTAAAAATATGTGAAAAGTAAATTACTTATTGGCTAATTACGTAAGTGAAAACTTTAATTTCAAATATAATTTTTATATCACTTAAGTATATCTTTCAAATAATCAATCTTTTAAAAAAATATAAAAAAAATTAACAATAAATTTATAAGCCTATCACTTTTTTGGAATAAATAAATATTCTAATTTTACCGTTGTAAAACTAAATTTTGGACACGTGGAAGAGAATAAATCAAAAGATGAAATCTACTCAAAAAGAGTAAGGGCAGGAAAAAGAACGTACTTCTTTGATGTGAAGTCCACACGTTCTAACGATTATTATTTGACCATCACAGAAAGCAAAAAACGTTTTAAAGATGATGGTTTTGTGTACGAGAAACATAAAATTTTCCTTTACAAAGAGGACTTTGCAAAGTTTTTAGAGGCTTTGAATGAAACTATTGCACACGTAAAGGGAGATTTGATGCCAGATTTCGACTTCTCGCAGTTTGAGAAATCCAACGAAGAAGTAGAAGAAGTGTTGGAAGATGAAATAGACGAGGAGGTAAATGGAAGATTGCGTTGGGATTAGTGGACATACGAGGCTCAACACTACTTGAAAAACTATCATAAAAAGCTATTGCTGAAAACATATTCGGCAATAGCTTTTTGTTTGTTTAGTTCTATTCTTTATTTTGCGATTATTTTTATTAACGCAAGAATTAAATATAGGTTTGTTGAAAGTGAAAAACTGCATCGTAATTATACCTACGTATAATGAAATTGAGAATATTGAAGGTATTATCAAGGAAGTCTTATGCTTAACACATAAAAATGATAGCGTATTTGATATTTTGATAGTAGATGATGGCTCCCCTGATGGGACTGCCAATAAGGTCAAGGAGTTGCAAAAAGAATTTCCTAATAGAATCTTATTGGAGGAACGGCAAGGTAAACTGGGCTTAGGTACGGCTTACATTCATGGGTTTAAGATTGCCTTGCAAATGGGCTATGAGTATATTTGTGAGATGGACGCAGATTTTTCGCATCGCCCCGTAGATTTATTACAATTATATTTGACTTGCAAGCAAGAAAAAAAAGACTTAGCTATAGGTTCGCGCTATAGTAACGGGGTTACAGTAATTAATTGGCCTATAGGCAGAGTCCTCATGTCATATTTTGCAAGTTGGTATGTGCGTTTTATTACGGGTATGCCTATCATGGATACTACAGCAGGCTTCAAATGTTATCATCGCAAAGTATTAGAAACCATTGAGTTAGACCAAATAAAGTTCATAGGCTATGCCTTTCAAATAGAGATGAAATTTTTAGCTTGGAAGTATGGATTTAGCATTACAGAAGTACCTATTATTTTCCAAGACCGTACCAAAGGCGTTTCTAAAATGTCCACCAAAATTTTTAACGAAGCCTTCTTAGGTGTTATTCAGATGAAGCTCAGAAGTTTGTTTAGAACCTTTCACCGTAAAAGTTAAAAATTGCTAAGTACGTCTTGTAAACTTCCTGAATATTTATCTTTGCAAAGTACAAAATCTATTTTTTAAGTAAAATTCTACTAATTAGCTTGTTTTGTGAGATATTTTGGTGCAAGAAACATGTCTTTACCATTTCATATTGTTCTCGTTTGTATCTTGGCGTGGGTATGCCTCTGTCCAGCTAAGGCACAGAACACAGCCCAACAGCAAGCTATCCAAAGGCAGATAACGCTCAAAGGTAGTTTTCTCCCTGCCCAGCCCGATGCCAAAGCAAAACCAATATCAGTGAAAGTAGGGGAGTATATAGATTACGAACTGGTAGTGAAATATCCAGAAAATATGGAATTACGCTTCCCTGATTCATCATACAATTATGCTCCTTTTGAGTTTATAAAAAAAAGATACTTCCCTACCGTTACTAAGGATAAGATTAGCACTGATAGTACAATTTACCAATTAGCTACTTATCAAACAGATTCTATACAAAGTCTTACTTTGCCTATCTATGTACTCACCAATGGGGATACTACTTTGATATACACCAATACAGATAGCGTAATCATTAAACCCTTGATAGTTACGCTTTCAGATACAGTCAAACTCATTTCTAATACTAACTACAACGCAGTTGAGCGGCTAATCAACTATCCTTATATTATCATTGGAGTAGGTATTTTGGTTGTGCTGGCGTTGGCTTTATACCTGATTTTTGGGGAACGCATCAGAAAGGCTTATTACTTAAGCCGCTTAAAACGCAATCACGAGCGTTTTGCTACCCAATTTGAAAAATATCTGCAAAATACTTTGGATAATAAGCAGACTGAAAAGGGTTTAGGAATATGGAAGTCTTACTTAGAAAATTTACAAGATATTCCCTATACTACCTATACCTCAAAAGAAATAGAGGAAAAGATACATGATAAAGACTTGACGCTTTCGCTAAGACATTTAGACCGCGCTATTTATGGAAACATGATTGACGAAAGTATTAAACCAGCCTTGAACTTTCTATTCCAATATGCCCAAAAAGCGTATCAACTAAAAATAGAGGAGGTGAAAAATGCTTGAGTGGTTTTCTTTACAATGGTTTTTACCTTCCCAAATTCAGCAGTTTTCTTGGGAGAGCCCTGCCTACTTGTATGGAATTTTGCTGCTCCCCTTGCCCTACATTATGAGGTGGCTCTTGCACTTCAAATCACGACAAAAATTAGAGATAGCACTGATTGAAAGAGAAGTAGTTTCAAGTCCTGTGGCTTTTCTAAGGCATATCCCGAGTATGCTTATGCTGATTTTCATAGCCTTGATTTTAGTAGCTTTGGCACGTCCTCAAATTACTGATGAAAAAGTAGATAGATTTACAGAAGGCATAGACATCATATTAGCCTTAGACATTTCAGAGTCTATGCAAATCGAGGATTTTAAGCCTAATCGTCTGGAAGCCGCCAAAAATGTGGCATTGAACTTTATCAAAGGCAGATTCCAAGATAGGATAGGAATAGTAGTTTTCTCGGGAGATGCTTATTCGCTTGCTCCGCTTACTACTGACTACAATTTGCTCAAAACTTATGTCAGTGAGATAAATTTTGACATGGTGCAGAATCGGGGAACTGCTATTGGAAGTGCCTTAGCAGTAGCGACTAATCGCATGAGAGAATCCTCTGCCAAGTCAAAAGTGATTATTCTACTGAGCGACGGTGAAAATACAGCAGGAAGTATAGACCCTATTACAGCGGCAGAGTTAGCTCATGCTTATAGTTGCAAACTTTATACTATCGGCGTAGGTAAGGAAGGTCCCGTTCCCTTTGGAACAGATATGTTTGGACGTACTCGCTACGTAGAAAATACTATGGACGAAACTACCCTCAGAAGGATTGCTCAAATAGGCGATGGACAATATTTTAGGGCTGAGGATAACAAGACCCTTCAAGAGGTTTTTGCCCGCATAGACCGTTATGAAAAAGCTGAGATTAAGGAAACTCGCTTCAAAGACACCAAAGACTTTTATCAAATTTATCTCATGTGGGGCTTACTTGTTTTTTTACTCTGGATATTACTAAAAAATACTTTTTTGACCAATGCCTTAGAGGATTAAGCAAGACGTTTAGTTTTAGCTGTTTAACAAGTACTTAATATTAACTTTTACAATCACTTAACCAATCAACAATGATATGAAATCCGTATATATCGTTTCGGCAGTAAGAACGCCAATGGGCAGTTTTGGAGGTGTATTAGCAGGTTTTTCCGCTACCCAATTGGGGGCGATTGCCGTCAAAGGAGCGGTAGAAAAGGCAGGGATAGACCCTAATATAGTCAATGAAGTTTATATGGGCAATGTCATCTCGGCAGGTTTAGGGCAAGCCCCTGCACGTCAAGCAGCTATATTTGCAGGTTTGAGCAAACATACTCCTTGCACTACTATCAATAAAGTTTGTGCTTCTGGAATGAAAGCTATTATGCTCGCTACTCAAAACATTATGACGGGTGGTGCAGACATCATGGTGGCAGGCGGCATGGAAAGCATGAGCAATGTGCCTTACTACGTACCTAAGGCACGCTTTGGCTACAAATACGGCAATGCTGAGCTAATAGACGGTTTGGCTTTTGACGGGCTAACTGATGTATATAATAAAACAGCTATGGGCATCTCAGCAGATAATACCGCTAAGAAATATGATATTAGCAGAGAGGAGCAGGACGCCTACGCTATCCAATCCTATCAGCGCGCTGCTGAGGCTACACAAAACGCTTGGCTCAGAAATGAAATGGTAGCCGTAAGTGTGCCTCAACGCAAAGGCGAGCCTATACAACTACTCGAAGACGAGGAGTATAAAAATGTAGATTTTGCCAAAATACCTACGCTAAAACCTGTTTTTTCTAAAGATGGGACAGTAACCGCCGCCAACGCCTCTACGATTAACGATGGAGCATGCGCTTTGGTAGTGATGAGTGAGGACAAAGTTAAAGAACTCAATGTGAAGCCTTTGGCAAGGATAGTTGCTTTTGCCGATGCTGCACAAGAGCCAGAGTGGTTCACAACAGCCCCGACCCTTGCCGCCAATAAAGCCCTGCAATTAGCAGGAATGAACCTTGCTCAAATAGATTATTTTGAAGTCAATGAGGCTTTTGCTGTGGTAGCTTTGGCTTTTAACAAAATTATGGGAATAGACGTTGCCAAAGTGAATGTTTTTGGGGGAGCTGTGGCTCTTGGACACCCTCTGGGTTGCTCTGGAGCGAGGATAGTAGGCACTTTGACCAATGTCTTGCATCAAAAAAATGGTAAATATGGCTTAGCAGCTATTTGCAATGGGGGTGGTGGGGCTTCTGCCATGATAATTGAAAGGTTATAATAAGGTTTTTAGCACAAAGAAAAGTCATGTTTTTTATCCTACTCAAAGTTTTTATTGATAGAGATTTTGCAGATCTGCTCCAATTTGAATTAGCAGAAATTGGCTTTGATAGCTTTTGGGAAGAAAGCGAGGGTGTTTTTTTTACGTCCATAGAAGAAGAAAAATTTGACCAAGAAGCCACACAGGTTATTTTAGAAAAATATAAGCAACTCACTAAATTAGAATACCAGCTTGAGCGAGAACCTAAGCAAAACTGGAATAAGACTTGGGAAGAGAACTACGAGCCTGTTTTTATTGGAGAAAATTGTGTTATTAGAGCAGATTTTCATGCTTTAGATAAAAACTTTGAGTACGATATTATTATCAATCCTAAAATGTCTTTTGGCACAGGTCATCACGAAACGACTGCTTTGTGTGTGGAACAGCTGATGAACTTGGACTTAGAAGGGAAAAAAGTAGCTGACATCGGCTGTGGGACGGGTATTCTCTCCATTATGGCTTTAAAAAAAGGAGCAAAAGAAGTCATTGCTTGTGATGTAGAGGACTGGGCAGTAGCCAATGCAAAGGAAAACATACAAGTCAATGGATTCTCTTTGAGTAAGTTTTACGTCTTTCATGGTACTGCTGCTCAGATTCAGACTTGTGATTTTGATGTAGTATTAGCTAACATCAATTTGAATATTCTGCTTGCTGAAATGCCGATTTACAGCCAACTTTTGCTCAAAGGAGGGCTACTCCTTTTGAGTGGGTTTTATGAGCATGAAATCCCCCAAATAGTAACAGAAGGGGGAAAACTTGGCTTAAATTTGCAAAAACACTTAGTAAAAAATAACTGGACGGCACTATTGATGAAAAAATATTAGCCTTCCCAAAGTACAATTTCCTGCCCTTTCAGTACGGGGATTACCTCAAATTTGTCTTTTTGGATACAAAATTCTACATCTTTTCCTCCTTCTAAGTGGCTCAGGCGTTTGTAGTGAGAGGATTGGAGTAAGTAACTGTACATATCATTTTGAGCTACTTCATAAAGTGTTTGGGCCGCCAGTACGCTGTCATCTTCGCTGTGGAAGTCATTTTCAAGTTCTTTTGCCAAGGCACCTGCAAAAAGCGTATCTTCTATGCAAAACTTGCCCTTCCAGCCTGCACAAACGATTAGTACATCGTTATTTTGCTTTTTTAAATAATTAGCTAAAAAAGAAAGGTTTAAGAACGCACCGATAAGTATTTGCTCTGCTCCTTTGGAAAGCACTAAGGCTTGCGTGCCGTTGGTGGTAGTCATAGCAACTTTCTTCTCTCTGACTGCCTCACTCATGTACTCAAAAGGTGAATTTCCTAAGTCAAATCCTTCTACTCTGTGTCCATTGCGTTCTCCCGCTCCTATGAAACCCTGCTCCATTAGGTTAGTACACTCTTCCAAACTTGCGACAGGGGTAATGCTTTTTACACCACTTGCCAGACCCGCTACCATACAAGAAGTAGCTCTGAGTATATCTACTATTACCACTATTTTTTCTTCCAATTTGTATAAATTCAGTAGATTAGGGGAAAGGCAAATATCAACTTTTTTCATGAATACTGATAAAGTTTTAAATATGCGATTTTGAATATAGTGAAAACAAATAACGTTCATAAGACCACAGACTTACAAACGTTATTAGGGTACAGAGTCGAGAAATTAGATTGACCTAAAACTTTGTTAAAATGCCATCCACAATGCCATAAGCAACAGATTCTTCTGCATTCATCCAATAATCGCGATTCATGTCTTTCATCACTCGCTCATAGGGTTGGTTACAGTTTTCAGATAAGATTTTTGCACCTAATTCTTTGATTTTCAATATTTCTTTGGTTGCAATTTCTATATCTGAAGTTGTCCCTTGCGCTCCTCCGCTTGGTTGGTGAATCATTACTCGGGCGTAAGGATAAACAAAACGCTTGCCTTTTGCACCTGCGGAGAGCAAAATAGACCCCATAGAGGCGGCTAAACCCATGCAAACCGTAGAAACAGGGGAGGTAATGGCTTTCATAGAATCGTGAATGGCAAAACCTGAAGTAACCATGCCACCAGGGCTATTGATATAGAGGGTAATTTCTTCTCCGGGCTTCTCGAGTTCTAAGTAGAAAAGTCGGTCTATGACGTGTTTCGCCGAGTTATCATCTACTACGCCCCAAAGAAAGATTTTGCGTTGCTCAAGCAGCTTTTTTTCAATACTGGGAAAACTACCTATTTTTTCAACGAGATTTTCTAATTCCATGTGTTTTTGAATAAAATTAAAGTTTAGATTCTTTGACTTCCCAATGCCTTTCACAAATCTTGCACCTCCCTACTTTTCTATGACAAATTGGCAGAAGATAAAGAAAGTAAATTTTTAAAAATTATTTTGCCAAATGCTCAAATATTTTGAAAAAATTGTTGAATTTTATTTTGCAATCGTTTTAGATTTGAGAAATTTTATTTTGAAAATTACTTACATACTAAACTTAAAATGAAATAAAAATATGGAAATGAATGTGAACGCTAATCGTTTATTTTTAGCAAGTAGAATTGCACTCATCGTTACAGCCATGTCTTTTGCTATTCGTGGAGGGCTATTGGGAGATGCCGATTTCAGAGCTGAGTTTAATCTTTCAGAAGCCGAGTATGGTCTTGCCTTTGCTCCTGCTTTTTGGGGATTCACTTTGGCTATGATTTTTGGAGGACCACTTTGCGACATTTTGGGCATGGGTAGGTTATTGTGGTTTGCCTTTGCAGGACACGTATTGGGAATTATCCTTACTATTTTTTCTGCACCTTTAGGAGGTTTCTATCCGCTATTTATTTCTACCTTGTTGGTAGGGGTAGGAAATGGTTTAGTAGAAGCCGCTTGCAACCCCTTAGTAGCTACTCTTTATCCTGACAAGAAAGTGGAAAAACTAAACGCCTTTCACGTATGGTTTCCCGGAGGCATTGTAATCGGTAGTATTGTAGTAGCTCTGTTCAGAGAAATAGGCTTAGGTTGGAAAATACACATGCTCACTATGCTGATTCCTGCGGCTATCTATGCGTACTTATTTTGGAAACAAAAATTCCCTGAAACTGAACGCGTAGCTATGGGCGTATCTACAGGCGATATGTTCAAAGAGTGTGTGAAGCCTTTATTTATTTTCATGGTACTCTGTATGTTTTTAACTGCTGCTACAGAATTAGGCACCAATCAATGGATAGATGCCTTGCTTCAGGGTGCAGGGGTTTCAGGTATTTTAGTATTGGCATTTATCAATGGTATCATGGCTATAGGCAGAACTTTTGCAGGGCAAGTGGTACATAGGCTTTCTACTACGGGTATGTTGCTTTTCTCTGCTATTTTCTCTGCGATAGGACTTTTCTGGCTGAGCAGCGCAAGTGGCATGACGGCTTTTGTGGCAGCAGGTATTTTTGCAGTAGGTATTTGCTTTTTCTGGCCTACTATGCTGGGCTTTGTTTCAGAGTATATGCCTAAGACAGGTGCGCTTGGCTTGGCAATTATGGGTGGGGCTGGTATGTTTTCTGTTTCAATCGTATTGCCTATCATGGGTTCTGTCTTTGGAGAAATGGGGGGACAAACTGCCATGCGTTATACTTCTTTTCTACCTATGATTCTTATAGTGGCTTTTGGTGCTTTGCACGCTGTATATCGCAAGAAAGCTCCTGAGAGTTTAGCATCTGCAAGTCATTGATTAGGTGATAAGTCCAAGTTTATCCATTAGAAACTTAGCAATTAGATAAATACAGCAATTCAGTAAAAGAAGTTCTACCTTGCTTTAACAGGTAGAACTTCTTTTTATTTCTTCTTAAAAAAATCTATAAC
Source organism: Thermoflexibacter ruber (assembly GCF_900113045.1). Classification (GTDB taxonomy): domain Bacteria; phylum Bacteroidota; class Bacteroidia; order Cytophagales; family Thermoflexibacteraceae; genus Thermoflexibacter; species Thermoflexibacter ruber. The sequence continues at coordinate 65,648 of NZ_FONY01000001.1, read as the reverse complement.
ACACTGGACAACTTTTTCTAACTGACTATCCTTCATCTCATAGAATAAAGGCAGACGTACTAAGCAATCAGAAAACCTATCCGCATTGGGAAGTTCTCGCAAGCCATGTTTAGAAACATAAAAAGGACTTTTATGCAAAGAAATGTAGTGAAAAACTAAGTTTACATCCTGTTGTTTACAAAACTGAATGAGTTGGTTTCTCTGCTCTATATCCTTGCATACCAAATAAAAGATATGTGCATTATTGGTCGCATAATCAGGAATATAAGGTAAATCCACTTGGCAATTTTCTTTGAGTTCTTGAAAGTGAGAAAAATAGGTTTGCCAAATGTGTTTTCTTTTGTTTTGAATGTCCTCCAAGTTTTCTAACTGAGCGTACAAAAAAGCGGCAATAATGTCCGAAGGAAGAAAAGACGAACCTAAGTCCACCCAGTTGTATTTGTCCACTTCGCCGCGAAAGAAAGCTGAGCGATTTGTTCCTTTTTCTCGGATTATTTCAGCTCTTTTTATGAATTGGGGGGCATTGATAGTCAGCATGCCTCCCTCGCCAGCAATCAAATTTTTGGTTTCGTGAAAAGAGAACGCCCCAAAATGTCCAATGCTACCCAAAGGTTTATTTTGATAAAAAGAATCTATGGCTTGGGCGGCATCTTCGATGACATACAAATTATATTTTTGGGCTAATTCATTGATTTTGTTCATTTCACAAGCCACCCCTGCATAGTGTACGACTACGATAGCTTTAGTCTTAGGCGTAATGAGAGCCTCGAGAGCGTCTGCGTCAATATTGGGGTGAGAGGCAAGACTGTCAGCAAATATGATTTTTGCTCCTCTCAGTACAAAGGCATTTGCTGTGGATACAAAAGTAAAAGAGGGCATGATGACCTCATCATTGGGCTGAATGTCTATGAGTAGTGCCGCCATTTCCAGTGCATCTGTGCAAGAGGTAGTAAGTAGGCATTTGGAGAATCCATATTTTTGCTCGAAAAATTGATGACATTTCTTGGTAAATAGCCCGTCGCCCGAGATTTTCAAAGAATTAACAGACTCTATGATGTATTCTATTTCCTTGCCAGAAAGGTAAGGCTTATTAAACGGAATGTGCATAAAAACAGGGAATCAACTATTTTTTTTGTTTTTTTTCAGATATTCTTTAGCTTCCTTATGCAAGATATGATTTTTGTCGGTATGCTCTTTAATTTTTTCATAATATTGCTTTGCCAAAGAGATATTTTTTTCTTTATCAGCATAGTGAGCCAGCTCCGCCATTGCATAGTGATAGTAGCCTGCATCAAAAGATTTAGTTTTCTCTGTAAATTGTACGGTTCTTTGGTAGTAATGCTTTGCTTTTTCCTTATCACCTTTGATGCGGTAGATGTGTCCCAAGAAAAAGGCAGCATAGCGACCACTAATCTCCTCGTAGCCTACTCTATTTGAGTCAATTTTACTGATAATATCTAAGGAAACAGGTTCTAACTCGTGCATTTCACCATTTTGGTACAACATTCTGGCATAGTAGCGATGGAAGTAGGCATTGTCAGGGAAAGTTTTATATAGATATTTAGACATTTCAAATGCCTTATGACTCATCTCTTCGTCAGGATAAATACGCATCAAAAAGTATTGGGCTTCCGTTTTGGTGTAAAAAGCATCACTGGCAACTTTTTCTAACTGTTGCAATCCTTTTTTTCTATCTCCTTTCCTAAAAAACCATAACACGGGTTTTAAAAACTTATAATTCTGAGGTATCCATTCTGCAAAGTAGTTGTAAAGGGCATCGCCAAACAGAAACTCAATGCTTAGTTCGCTTTTATCTATGGCTTTTTCCATGTATTTAATGGCATTTTTTCCTGCAAAAGTAGCTTTTGTCCACTGCTTTCTTTCAGAAAAAAGCCTTCCTTTGAATCCATAAGCGGCAGCAAGGAAAAAAGCGGCTTCGGGGTTTTTATTATTTTTTTCGTATAAAGCCTCAGCTTTGGCGATAGAGGAGTCCATATAAGCTAAAAACTTAGCATCGTATTTTTCATTGTCTATGTTAGGTACTATCTTCCACCAGTTGCTCAAACCCATAAGGAAGTAGGGAAGCGGATGTTCTGGGTACTTACGTCTGAGCCAGCCAAATTGGCTTTCTGCGCGACTGAATTTAAAATTGTATAAGTCATTTACGCCTGCCGTACATTCTATCTGAATAGCCATATTGGTCAATAACATATCTACACTGTCCATTTCAGGCAATCGCTGAGCGTGTAAGTCATTGAAAGTGAGTATAAGAAGGAGATACAGAAAAATATTTTTTCTCATAACTTGTATTGGCTCTAAAAAATGCAGGTTCAAATTTATCTTAACAAAACGGATTTTAGAAATAAATCGTTTGGCAAAAGTATTTTCTTAACGATTTTTAATGTTCTATTTTCTCTATCCCTATGCCTGCGGCTACCGCACTCAGGGCAGGAGCGAAAAGCACACCTACCACAGGAATAAGAATGAGTAAGTTGAAAACCAATCCATTAGCGATGGCAAAACCTCTGTGCTTCCTTACGATGAGAATACTTTGGCGAAAGGGAATCTTTTTGTACTCGTTGCGGTAGTCTATCATAGAAAAGCCTATATAATAGCTTTCTATTAGTAAAATCAGTACTATGGTAAAAGGGGACAGGAAAGGAACAACAAGACTCAAAAACATGAGAATAGAGGTAAAAAGTAGTTCCCAAACCAAATTTCGTAAGCTAATCAACACTCCTCTGAGTACATCTTTGAGTAGCTGAGGAAGGTCAAAAGGGGCTTCTTGTTGGTGTAAAATGTCTTGCACTTTATTGGCTATCAAGCCCAGAAAAGGAGAAAGCAAGATAAGCATGAGGTAGCGATAAAGTTTGAGGTAGGCAAGTCCTGCAAATAACCAAACTAAGGTATTGACTATCCATTGGGCTATTTTGTACCAAAAACCTTCCAGAGAGGTCTTGTTGAGCAGACGGTCTAAGTAAGTCATCAGTTCTTCTATATAAAAGTAAGCCACAAAGGCTAATCCAATGAAAATCAAGACACTGAAAATAGCAGGAAGCAAAAAATAAGTTCTTAGCTTATGTTTTTTGATAAAGTCAATCGCTGAGGAATAAGTCGAGATACCCAGCCAAAATTCTCTGAAGAACTGCCTCATATCAAATTTTTTAAATCTCGTACATAGCGAACATTCTCGATTGTGTAAAAAGCGTTGGGGTGGTGTTTGTCTATCAAAGCAACAAACTCAGGCAAATCTTGGCGTTTCAGGACAGAAAAAATTACGTTTACATCTCCATATTTGCCCTCTGCTTTGATATTGGTAAAGCCAAACTTAGACACAGTCAGCATTTTAACTAACTCTACGGCTTCGTTTTTAGTAATAATTCTTACAATTACCTTGCCCAATGCCAATTTGTTTTCAATATACATTCCTACAAAAGTTCCTGTAGCAAAACCGCCCGCATAGCCAAAATATGTTAGCACATTGCCTAAATTTTTCATAATTTGCCCTATCATCAGTATCCAAATCATGGCTTCAAAAAAACCCAAAAGCGGGGCAATTTTCCGTCTGCCGCCAGCTACAAACATTACGCGAAGAGTAGAGAGAGAAACATCGGTTACTCTGGCACAGAAAATAACAATAGGTAGGACAAGCCAATAATAAAGTGAAGGCTCAATGCCGAAATAACCAATAAATAAATCTTCCATAATTTTATGCCAATAAGTCTGTAATAGCTTCTTCTATCTTAGTAAATTTGAATTGATAACCTGCTTTTTCTATTTTTTCAGAGGAAACCCGATTCCCTCCTAAGACGATTCCCGCCATTTCGCCAAGTGCAAGTTTTAGTGCAAAAGCGGGTACATTGAGAGGCAAAATAGGTCGGTTTAGAACCTTCCCGATAGTTTTGGTTAGCACTTCATTGGTAACGGGGTTAGGAGCTACTCCATTATAGATGCCGCTCATCTGACTATCTTCTAAGGCTTTCACAAATATCTCACACAAATCATCAATGTGAATCCAAGAAATGTACTGTAAGCCACTGCCCAGTGCTGCCCCTGTGTAAAAGCGAACTGGTTGTGCCATTTTCTCTAATGCTCCTCCTTTTTGGCTCAGTACTACCCCTATGCGTATAGCAACGGTACGGACTTTTTGCGTTTTAAAAATAGTGCTTTCCCATGCCTTTACTACCTCTGCCAAAAAGTCTTTGGCTTGGCTTTCTATATTTTCGTACTGCCAAGCGTTGCCCGTGTCTAGTCCATAGTAACCTATGGCACTTGCACTTACAAATGCCTGAACTTGATTAGGAGCGTTGTTGATTTTATCTATTAAAAGTTGGGTGGACAGCGTTCTACTTTCCAAGATTTCCTTTTTGCGGAGTGGTGTCCATTTCTCATCAGCTACACCCGCCCCCGCCAAGTGAATGATATAATCTGCTTGTTGTATAGCTTCTTGCTCTATCTCATTTTTCTTAATATTCCACTCATAAAGTTTGATTTGGGGGGAATGGAGATGAGTAGCATTTTTCTTATTGCGGGTCAAATAACTTATGGAATAGCCTTTATCAAGTAATATTTCACTTAGCCTCTGTCCCACTAAACCTGTCCCCCCTGTAATGAGTACGTTTTTAGCCATGAGTGATATAATTTGAGTGTTTTATGAAAGACGATAGACTGCTTTATTTTCTAACAAAGTTACTAATCTTTTTAAAATTAGCTAAGTAATCTATCTCAATTTTGCTTACTTCCTTCTGCGATGAGGTATTGGGCTACCATGTAGGTCAGCATTACCCATAAGCCATTGTAGGGAATTTGTAACATGAACTTGTTGAGTGCGATTAGACTATCGGAAAGCACAAAAAATAACGCTCCTCTAAAAATTAGCTTGAAACTCAGAAGAGAAACATTATTCTTTCTGTTCAGAGCAAAAATTGCCATAGCGGTAATGACTATGGTATATAGGAGTACAGGAATGGTAAAGCCTTGTAAATTAGGGTAAAGGAAATAAAAAAAGCCTATTCCGTACAAAAAAAGTGGTACAAATAAAAGAGGCTTTTCTTGGAAAAAGGGCTTTTGAATATGAGTATTGAACGCAATTATATAAAAGATATGTGCGACCAAAAAGAAGGCTAAACCTAATAAAAATAACTGACTGTTGAATTTTTCAAGCATCAGGGCAATATCTCCCAGCCAAGAAAATACAAATCCTATGATGATAAATTTAATAAACTTACTTAGTCTTCCCTGCACAGAAAAATAAAGGTATAGAGCTAAGCAGGGCATTATCAAAGGCTTAAAAATATAGTCCAACAAAGGAGAAGAGAACCACCTCCCAGCTATCTGTCCGATAAAAATAATGATAAAAGCTATTTTAAAAATCTTTTGCATAGTCAAAAATAAGTGAAAGTTTTTGCAGTTTACACAATTTATCTATATTTGAAAAACTATTTTTTTTACTTTTCAAATCCAATCCCTCTTTGTTGTCTTGACTTTTTATTATCCCAAACTATGACAAAACCTATTGAAAAAGTAGCTATCATCATGGCGATGAAGCAAGAGGCAAAGCCTTTGATAGAAGAATATAATTTTTACAAACTGCCTAAAATTTTTGATGAGGAGCTACCTATGGAAGCCTATCACATCGACAAAGAAGGCATAGACATTACCATTATCTTAAATGGCACGGATAGAGATTTCCAGTTGGATTGTGTAGCTACCCAACCTGCTACTTTGTCTGCATTTTTAGCAGTACAACATTTCCGACCAGACCTAATTATCAATGCGGGGACGGCAGGAGGCTTTGCTCAAAGAGGGAGCGAAATAGGAGATGTGTATGTAAGCCATAAATATATTCGCTACCACGACCGACGTATTCCTCTGCCGGGGTTTGATAAATATGGCATGGGCAACTATCCTTGCCTAAATGCTTCCCGCTTAGCCCAAAAATTAGGAATGAAGTTAGCCAATGTTTCTACGGGCAACTCTTTAGACATTACCCCCACGGACTTAGCCATCATCAACGTAGAAACTCCCGTAGTCAAAGAGATGGAAGCCGCCGCTATTGCTTGGGTGGCTCACTTATATCGGATTCCTTTCATAGCCGTTAAGTCCATTACCGACTTGATTGATAACGAGCAAGCAGTTGAGCAAGAGTTCATTAAGAACTTGGCGATTGCCTCTAATAACCTCAAAAAGAAAATGATGGGTGTTATTGATTATTTAGTAGGGAAGTCTATAGAAGAACTATAGTAAAAAAAAATTTGATATTGGTAGAGGATTTTCTACTGAATTTTGAATAACTATTGTTTTAACTAATTGATAATTAGTTATTTGATAACGTATTTTCTATTATCCTATCAGCATTAATACTCCTGAATTTCTCTCCTCAGCTTTAACTACTAATAGCATAAAAGCATACAGATAATTAGCAATCAAGTACTTATATTTTTAAATATTTGTATTTCATTCTATAACTTTCCTGATATTCCCTACTAATTCCCTAATCATGGCTGACATGGTTGCGTTTATTCTCTTGTAAATCAATCTAAAATTATTAAAACAATTCACTAAAATTATTTTATTATGAAAGCTAAATATTTGTTTGTTTGCGTACTTGTGTTATCGCTTATAAGTGCTTCTTATGTTGAGGCGAATGTGTTACCGCCAAGATTAAAAATGTCAAGAGCCAAAGTTCAATATTGGAACAGTAGCTTAGAAAAATGGAGTGGTTGGCCTACTGAATGGAGTCTTTTTCAAGAAGGCAATGAGCCTGTTTTTAGAATAACCGCCCTTGGCAATAGTAATCCTCGTTTTTGGGTGGAATCATGGATTAATGGTAGATATAGAGAGTTTACTGTGAGATACACTGATTATGATGCCCAGAATGATTGGTTCAAATACACGGTGGAAGATGGAAGTGGAGATCAGATATGTGTAGTAGGTTCTACCCTGTCATATCTTTCTCAAAACGGATGGCCTTCTAACAAAGTACAAATCTATATGTGGATTTACTCAGCAAGTTTTGCGATTGTATTAGAATAAGTGAGATTAGCTGATATGCGGACTATTTTAAAACAAAAAGTATTAGCACTAAAAGAGATGCTAATACTTTTTTGATTGCTTAATAAGCCTTATTTTCGTACACCGTACGGGAATCGAACCCGTGTTTCATCCGTGAAAGGGATGCGTCCTAACCCCTAGACGAACGGTGCGTTTTGTTTTTGGTGGTGCAAAGGTAGTAGGTTTTTCTATAACTACCAAATTTGAAAAGAATTTTTTGTAAATTTTATTTGTAAAAGTAACTTAAAAAAGAAATGAATTTACAACAAAGATTAGTAAAATATTGATTATTAGACTTTTACTCCAATAACTGTAACATCATCTATTTGAGAGTAGTCGCCTATCCAATCTCTGAAAGTAGCCTGCACGAGTATTTCCTGTTCCTTCATTGGGCGTTGGTGAATACTGAAAAGTAGTTCTTTCAAGTTTTTAGTAAGAAACTTTTTATTTTCGCTACCTCCAAACTGGTCAGGGAAGCCGTCAGAAAAAATATAAAATGTAGTAGGAATGGAAATATCAATCGTATGTTTGACAAAAATTTTTACCTCTTCTCGGTCTATGTCGCCTACTGTGCTTTTATTTCCTTTGATAAAATACAGTTGATTATTCTGTATGTATAACAGGGGAGATTTTGCCCCAGCAAATTCTAATACTTTGTTTTTCAGGTCTATTACACAGAGGGCTGCGTCCATGCTATCTCTGTTTTGTGTTTGCTTTTGTTGGAGTACTTCATTTACCCCTGCATTCATGGCTGAGAGAATCACCTCTGGCATAGTTACGCCCATGTTCAGCACGATTTGATTGAGCAAATTATTGCCTATCAAAGACATGAATGCTCCCGGCACCCCATGCCCTGTGCAATCCACTGCTGCTAAAACTATTTTCTTTTCTACCTCAGCAAACCAATAAAAATCCCCACTTACTATATCTCTGGGTTTGAAAAAAATAAAATGCTCTGGTAAATATTTGGCTATTCGCTCCGAAGAGGGCAGGTAAGCATCTTGGATTCTTTTTGCGTAGTTAATGCTTGCTGTAATGTCCTCATTGCGTTTTTCTATGATTTTATTTTGGTTGTTGAGAATTTGATTTACATTTTTGCGATGTCGGTTAATTCTATACAAAGCAAACACAAGAAATAAAAACAACAGTAGCCCGCCTATTAGTATATTCAAAATTAGATTTTGTATTTGTTTGTCTTTGTTGAGTAAGTCTATTTCTGCTTGCTTTCGTTGGGTTTCATAGTTTTTTTGTAAGTTATTGATTCTAATAAAACTTTCCTGATTAAAGAGAGAGTCCTTCATCTCCATCAGTATGCTTTGGTAATAATAGGCTTTTTTGTAGTTTTCTTTTTTAGCATAAATTTCTGCCAATACTTGACTGGCTCTTTTGATACTTTCACGTGTATCCAATTTTTGCCCTAATTCAAGGCTTTGTTCTGCATACTCTATCGCTTTGTCATCGTCCCCTTGTTTGAAATACAATCTGCTTAAGTCTGCTTGCGTACCTGCAATGCTTTTCAGGTCATTGATTTCTGAACCTATTTCCAAAGATTGGGTCAAGTATTTGATAGCCTGTGGATAATCATTCATCAATTCATACAAGTTACCTAAGCGATTGGTAGTGGACTCTATAGCGGACTTATCTTTTAGGCTTATTCGTACCTCTAAGGATTTTTCATAGGCTTTGAGGGCTTCTTGGTACAAACCCTGCTCCTGATATACCTCGCCTAAGCGAATGTATCCATAACCGATTCCTCTCTGGTCTTTGATATTTTCAAAGGATTGAATGGCTTTGTTTATGTAAAGAACAGCCTGCTCATAATTTTTTTGGTATTTGAAAATATCCCCCAGATTGAGGTTAGAATACGAAATTTGCTGTGTGATGTTGTACTGCTCAGCTACTTGTAAAGCCTTGAAGTAAAAGTCAGTAGCCTTAGAATAATTACCGATATTGCGCTGTACTACTCCGAGCATGTTGTAAGCCTCTGCCAAGCCTCTGTGGTACTTAATTGACTGAGCAAGTGCTATAGATTGCTCTCCATAGGCAACCGCTTGAGAGAGGTCTGAGTTTCTGTAATTCCATGCTAATTGGTTCAAAACAAGTACTTTGCTGGTATCTTTTGCAGACTTGAGTAAGTCGGATAAGCTATCTATCACCGCTTTATTCTGAGGCTTTGCTGATAGATGACATAAAAGCAATAAAATGATGATAACGAACCTTTGCATTAGGTTTATGGTACTAAAATGATTATTGTTTGGCTTAAAGACTTTTCAAGGGTAAACTAAATTATAGTCCTTTTTTTACTTTGGACAAATTTGATGAAAATAATAAGATTTTAGCATAACAATAGAAAATTCTTTTTTATTCTCCAGCCCGACCTCCATGATAAGGAGGCTCTAACATTCTTTTTTTCTGATTAGCACGTTCTATAGAGTCTTGATAAGTTTTGATATTAGCATTGTCCGTAGAGCTAAAAATAGCTTTCTTGTAATACTCTACAGCTAAGTCAAACTTTTCCATAAGTTCGTACATAATTCCGTATTCATTATAAATACTTGGTTTGTAAGCTCCCGGCACGCGCAAGGCTTTATCCAATAAAGGTTCTAATTCAGAAAATCTGCTTTGATTCGAGAGCAGATAAGCATAGTTCAAATAGACAGGAGTGTATTCAGGGGCATATTGCAGTGCTTTTTTGTAGCACTCCTCTGCGTCTTCGTAACTTCTGTACTTAGTTTCGTATATCCAGCCTAAGTGGTTATATGCCCTTCCATATTCAGGATTCTCCTCAATAATCTCTTCCAAAGTCTTGACCGCTTGTGTAATTTGATTGTCTTTTATCATTTGGTCGGCTTGGAAAAACATGTCATCGTATTTACTTACATCGTGCCGCATAAGTTTTTTCAAAGTATGGTAGTAATAATCTCAGTAATTTAATTATTTTCTTTCAAAAATATAAATTTTAAACAAAGTAGCCTAAGTTTCTGTATAATTTTTAGTAGGTTATGAAAGAGTTGAAACTTTCTACTGCTTGCTTTTGTTACCAAACATAATTGTACACTATTTTTATATTTTTATGTCTAAAAACGAAAAAAACAACACAACCAAACCTAAACGCAAACGAGTAAGAAAAAGAAAAAAGAAAAGCTCAGAATTTGTTGAATTTCAAACAGATAAAGTCAAAGATGTATTGCTTTCCCTTTTGCACTCCTCTCCTCAAAAACAACTTTCTCTCAAACAGATTCACAAAAAGTTACAAGCCAAGCATATAAAAATCAAGGAATTAATAGAGTTTTTGTTAGAAGAACTGACCAAAAAAGGAAGTATCAGCAGGGTCAATAACAACTATCAGATTAGATTAGATAGCGAAGATGTATTAGAAGGGGTAGTAGATTATGTAAGCAGAGATTTTGCATACATCATGGTAGAGGGGCAGGAAAGAGATATTTGGGTGGGTAGCAAACACCTGAACACAGCTTTGGACGGAGATACGGTCAAGGTAATCGTTCATAAGTTCAAGAAAAGTAATAGACCTGAAGGCGAAGTAGTAGAAATACTTAAACGAGCAAGAACAGAGTTTGTGGGCAGGGTAGAACTTTCTGCGCGTTTTGCTTTTGTTGTGCCAGACCACAAGAAGATGTTTTATGATATTTTTATCAATCTGCAAGACACCAAAGGAGCGAAGCACGGTGACAAAGTCATTGCTCAAATCACAGAGTGGGACGAGAAGGGCAAAAATCCTATTGGAAAAATTACCAAAATCTTAGGCAAAGCAGGCGAGCATGAAACTGAAATGCACTCTATTATGGCGGAGTATGGCTTGCCTTTGGATTTCCCGCAAAGCATTGTGAAAATGGCAAATAAAATCAGCGAGGAAATCCCATCCGAGGAGATTCATAAAAGGCGTGATTTTAGGAAAATCCCTACGTTTACTATAGACCCCTTTGATGCTAAAGATTTTGATGATGCCCTGTCCATTAGACAGTTAGAAAATGGGAATTGGGAGGTAGGGGTGCATATTGCTGATGTTACACACTACGTAAAACCTGATACAATTTTAGATAGGGAAGCCTTAGAGCGCGGAACTTCGGTGTATCTGGTAGATAGAGTAGTACCCATGTTGCCTGAAAAACTTTCTAATCACATCTGTTCACTTAGACCTCATGAGGACAAACTGACTTTCTCTGCGGTTTTTGAGCTAACCCCACAAGGCAAATTGGTCGAGGAGTGGTTTGGGAAAACAATTATCAACTCCCAACGCCGTTTTACCTACGAAGAAGCCCAAGAGGTCATAGAAACAGGGAAGGGAGATTTTGCAGTAGAGATACAGACTTTGAATAAGTTAGCCCTTATTTTGCAGAAAAACCGCTATAGAAGTGGAGCCATTTCCTTTGAAACAGTAGAGGTGAAATTCAAATTAGATGAGAAGGGCAGACCTTTGGAGGTTGTTCCCAAAGTTCGCAAAGAAGCCCACAAGTTGATTGAGGAGTTTATGCTTTTGGCAAACAAACGTGTGGCAGAGTTTGTATATAAGCTACGCAAAGGGAAAATCAAAAATACTATGGTTTTCCGAACTCACGATGCCCCTGATGCAGAAAAATTAGAAAATTTGAAAGTTTTTGCCAAGCAGTTTGGGTATCACTTAGAAACAGAAGGCAAAAATATAGCTAAGTCGCTCAATCAGATGGCAATAGCTTCTGAGGGTAAAGTAGAGCAAAACGTATTGCAAAGCTTGGCTATTCGCACTATGGCAAAGGCAAAATATACAACAGAACCTCTGCCTCATTACGGGCTTGCTTTTAAACACTATACACATTTTACCTCGCCTATTCGTCGTTATCCTGACATATTGGTACATAGATTATTGGAACATTATTTAGCAGGAGGAGAACCCGTAAACCAAATAGAATTAGAACAAAAATGCAAGCATAGCTCAGATAGAGAAAAAAAAGCGGCAGATGCCGAGAGAGCCTCTATCAAATACAAGCAAGTGGAACTAATGCAAATTATTGCTTCTCAAAGCCACCCTTTGCAGGTTTTTGAAGGTATTATCTCTGGAGTTACAGAATGGGGAATTTATGTAGAAATTACAGAAACCAAATGCGAGGGTATGGTCAGGTTAGCTGATATACAGGGAGATTATTACGAATATGATGAGAAAAGCTACTCGGTGATTGGTTCGCGTTACAAAAAAGTATATCGCTTAGGGGACAAAGTAAAAGTCCGCATCAAAGCCACCGATTTAGAAAAAAGAGTCATAGACTTGCTTTTAGCCTAAATATACTCCCAGTTTCTCTGCAACAGCCTGACTTGCAAAAGGAATAGTACACCAATGCCACTTACAACAAGTGTGAACTTATAGCCAATGCTCAAAATAAATTCTTCTAAAGCAGAGAGCAAGGTGAGAGGATAGTAAGGGCTATCTTGCAAGAACATAAAGCACAACAGTATAGTAACTACCAATAACAACGCTCCTGTTAAAAGCGTACTCCCCAGAAATATAAATGTGGATATTCTCATTTAGATTATGTGAGTTTATCATTAATGAATGTGAATGTGAAAGTATAAGAAAGGGGTGTATCGTGTTAGTTTAAACGTATATTGAAAATACTTATTATACCGCTCAAATAGTTTTAGCACTGTATAGGAGAATGATTTGATGAAAAATTGAAAAGAAATAGGAAAAAATCTTATATTATTATACATCTTTGCTTAGTTAATAGCTGATACTTAAACAACACATACAAGAATATTAGCTTATTCCTTGTTTCTTAGGCTGTTACTTGATAAACCCTGCTTAGCAACAAATAACTAAAAATAAAAAATTACATAAGTAAGTAATTCACATTTTATTCGAGATTTAAACAACCAATCTATTTTGCTTAAATATGTCAGTTCACCAAGGTCCCAATATAAAGAAAGTTACCACACACCAGCTTCAAGAAATGAAATTGCGTGGAGAAAAAATAGCCATGCTTACTGCTTATGACTACTCCATGGCGCGCATAGTCGACTCGGCAGGTATAGATGTGATTTTGGTCGGTGATTCTGCCTCCAATGTCATGGCGGGAAATGAAACTACTTTGCCCATGAGTTTGGAGCAGATGATTTACCATGCCTCCTCTGTCATCAAAGCCGTCAGTCGTGCTTTTGTAGTGGTTGATTTGCCCTTTGGCACTTATCAAGGCAACTCTAAAAGAGCCTTACAGTCTGCCATACGTATCATGAAAGAAGCAGGAGCGCATTCCGTAAAAATGGAAGGAGGGGCAGAAATTAAAGACTCAGTAGAAAGAGTATTGAGTGCGGGTATTCCTGTCATGGGACATTTAGGACTTACGCCACAGTCTATTTTTAAGTTTGGTACATACTCTGTGCGTGCCAAAGAAGAAGCTGAAGCCCAAAAATTATTAGAAGATGCCCTACTTTTGCAAAAATTGGGGTGCTTTGGTATCGTCTTAGAGAAAATTCCTGCTAATTTGGCAGAAAAAGTTTCTAAGCAACTGACTATCCCTACTATCGGCATAGGGGCAGGGGCTGGTACAGACGGACAAGTATTGGTATTACATGATATGCTCGGCATTAACCAAGAGTTTAAACCCAGATTTTTACGGCGTTATGCTGATTTGCATACGGTAATGAGTGAAGCCATAAGCAATTATGTCAAAGACGTAAAAGCCCAAGATTTCCCTAATGAAAGTGAGTCCTATTGAGATTAGATATTTACCTTACCTGAAATATCTCCTAAATTTACTCATTTGTCCTTGTGCTTTAGGGCAAAGTAAAATAAATTTGCTTAGTAAAAATAAATAAATGAAAAAGATTATCATAGCAATAGACGGTTACTCCGCTTGTGGAAAAAGCTCTACAGCAAAGGCAGTAGCCTCTATTTTAGGATATAGCTACATAGATACAGGGGCAATGTACCGTGCTGTAACCCTTTACTTTTTGCAAAATTTTGTAAGTTTGACCAATCCCAATGAAATAGAAAATGCCCTCAAAGAAATAGAAATCGAGTTTCGCCACAATCCTAAAACACAAAAATCGGATACTTACCTGAACGGCATCAATGTAGAGCAAGAGATTCGCCAAATGACAGTTTCTGACAAAGTAAGCGAAGTCAGTGCTATCTCCCAAGTGCGAAGGTTTTTAGTAGCCCAACAGCAAAAAATGGGCAAAAAAAAGGGAATAGTCATGGACGGTCGGGACATTGGGACGGTGGTCTTTCCCGAAGCAGAACTCAAAATCTTCATGACCGCAGAGATGACAGTACGAGCCAAACGCCGCCAAGACGAGTTATTAGAAAAAGGAGAATTAGTTGATTTAGAAGAAATAATAGAGAATTTGAAAAAAAGAGATTTGATAGACACCTCTCGCCAAGATAGCCCACTTCGACAAGCGGAAGATGCCCAACTCATAGATACTACGGCTATTACTTTTGAGGAACAGGTAAAGCAAATTGTAGCAATGAGTAAGCAAAAATTAGCAGAAGAATGAAGAATAAGGAATTTAGTCTAAAACTTTATTGTTGTATCAATAGTTTTCTAAAAAATATGACAAAATGTAAATAAAAAAATTATGCTTGGCTACCGATTTTCTGATTACGAACCGCCCAAAAGCAATGCACAAGCTACTTTTGATAGCTTGATGAAAATTTTTATGCAGTTGCTCAATATGACCTCTGGCGATGCAGCAGAAGCAATGCGCATACTTACTGAACTTGACCGCCGCTACGGTCTGACCAACGAGCAGTACGGAATCGGTGATTTTTATGAAGACCTAAAAGAAAAAGGCTACATAGAGGAAAATTCGGAGCGTGGCGAGATTCAGATTACCCCAAAAACAGAGCAAACGATACGCAAAAGTGCTTTGGAGGAGATTTTTGGTAAGCTAAAAAGAGGCAAGCAAGGCAAGCACAATACAACCAACTCAGGCGTGGGCGATGAGCCTAATGCTGACATGAGGGCTTATAGATTTGGCGATGACCTCGACCAAATTTCTATGACTGAGTCTATCAAAAACGCACAGATTAATCATGGCGTAAGCGATTTTATGCTTACAGAAGAAGACTTGCAAATCATGGAGAAAGACTACAAAACACAAACTTCTACTGTTTTAATGATTGATATTTCTCACTCTATGATTCTCTATGGAGAAGACCGCATTACCCCCGCCAAGAAGGTAGCCATGGCATTGGCTGAACTCATCACTACTCGCTACAAAAAAGATACCTTAGACATCATAGTATTTGGGAATGATGCTTGGCAAATAGAAATCAAAGACTTGCCTTATTTGCAAGTAGGACCTTACCATACCAATACAGTAGCAGGTCTGGAGTTGGCTATGGACTTGCTCAGACGCAGGAAAAATGCCAATAAGCAAATTTTTATGATTACAGACGGTAAACCTACCTGCCTCAAAGAAGGATTGCGGTACTATAAGAATAGTTTTGGCTTAGACAGTAAGATACTCAATAAAACCCTCAACTTAGCCGCACAGTGCAAGCGGATAAAAATCCCTATCACTACTTTTATGATTGCCTCTGACCCTTATCTCCAACAATTTGTCAGAGAGTTTACCCAAGTCAATGGAGGCAATGCTTATTTCAGTTCTTTGGAGGGCTTAGGCAGCTTAGTTTTTGAGGATTATCGCCAAAGCAAAAGACGATTTAAGACTTTCAAGTATTTTAGAGGGTAGGTACACCAACTTTCCAACTTAGCCTAAATTATTTTATAAAATTTATTAAAAAAGCTAATTTTTGTTATAACTTTATCTTGCTTTAATGCAATATTATATATATCTTGCATGTCTAAATATATGACAAAACTTACTTTTATCAATATTTTTGCCTATGAGGAAAATTTTACATTGCATAAAAAATAGTCCCACGCATTTTTATTTATGCTCTGTTTTATTCTAAACACTCTACCTCACAGAATGTTTTGCTTTCTTGTATCAAAAATTTTGCATAGCGTAAGCAAGTCTTTATTTAGGAAATACTTACATCAAGCATAGCTTCAGTTATTTGTAATCAAAGAACAATCCTTTGCGATTAGGTTATCGAACTCGAGGCTAACACAACGATTTGCATATCAACTGAAAATTAGTGATTTATACCTTACAACTTCACTTTATTTCTATTTTAAATTTAATGAAAATGAAAAACAACAAATCTTCAACGGGCAGTTTTGTCCCCATTCTCCTTTTCTTTCTTCTGTGTAGCTCCTTTGCTTTTGCCCAAAAAAAAGTAAGTGGAAAAGTTACCGATGCCGAAGGCGGTGCCGCCCTACCGGGAGTAACCGTAGTGGTCAAAGGTACTCAGACGGGTACTTCGACAGATGTAGATGGGAATTATGCTATTTCTCTACCAGACGGTGGCTCTGATATATTGATATTCTCTTTTGTAGGGTATCAGACACAAGAAATCACAGTGGGAAATCAAACTACTATTAATGTTTCTTTAGCTACTGCCTCGAGTTTCTTAGATGAGGTAGTAGTAGTAGCTTATGGAGAGCAAAAGAAGGTTACAGTTACAGGTGCGGTAGCGGCAGTGCAAGGGGAAAAAATAATCCAGTCGCCAGCAGTGGACTTATCTAACTCTTTGGCAGGTCGCTTACCCGGCTTAGTTGTTATCCAAACCAGTGGAGAACCTGGACAAGATGGTGCGCGTGTTTCTATCAGAGGGACTAATACGCTTGGGAATAGTAGCCCTTTGATAGTGATTGACGGTATCCCTGACCGCGATGGGGGCTTAGGTCGTCTGAATCCCAGAGATATAGAATCCATCTCTGTACTCAAAGATGCTTCGGCGGCGATTTACGGCGCGCGCGCCGCAAATGGTGCAATTATCGTTACTACCAAAAGAGGGAAAACAGGGAAACCAACAGTGGTATATGACTTTAACCAAGGCTGGTCGCAACCTACCACCATTCCGAAAATGGCAAGTGCCTTTGAGTATGCCAATATTATGAACGAATTACCTATCTATAATACTATTCCTGTCAATGAATGGGGCGCAGCTTGGGCAAGTATTCAACAAACAGGAACATACCAATCTCCCACTCCTGGGATAAGAGCGTTAAGTGCTAACTACAGCCCAGAAGCAGTACGAAAACACGCAGACGGCTCTGACCCTTGGAGATACCCCAATACAGACTGGTTTAGAGATGCCTTTAAGACATGGGCGCCCCAATCAAGACACAATCTACAACTTTCTGGGGGAACGGAAAATGTAAGGTACATGGCTTCGTTAGGTTATGTATTCCAAGATGCGATTTATAAGAACTCAGCGACTAAATATCAACAATATAACTTTAGGTTAAACGTAGATAGCAAAGTCAATGAGTATATCAATGCCAACTTAGGTATCATGGTGCGTAGGGAAGATAGGAGATACCCTACTGAAAGTGCAGGGGCTATTTTCAGAATGCTGATGCGTGGTCGTCCTACTGAACCAGAGGTTTGGCCTAATGGCTTACCAGGTCCTGATATCGAGAATGGTCAAAATCCGTATGTAATTACTACCAATGCCACAGGATACCAACAAAACCCCAGAGATTTTGTACAAGCAAATGGTGGAGTAACGATTACCAACCCTTGGATAAAAGGACTGAAACTCAACCTCTCTGGTTCTGTAGATAAAACAGCGGACAATAATAAGATATGGCAAACTCCCTGGATGCTCTACTCTTGGGATAAGATTACATTTGAGGCAGATGGCGTAACTCCTAAATTGGTAGGCTCTATCCGCTCTACTTTTACCGACCCAAGATTACGTCAGAGCAATGGGAATATATTGAATACCAACATGACAGGTATCTTAACCTATGATACTAAATTAGGCGATAACCACAATTTAAGCGTGCTTGCTGGGGTAACAAAGGAAACTTTTAGGGGAGATTTTTTCTATGCTTATAGAAGGAATTATATTTCTCCTGCCATTGACCAATTGTTTGCAGGAGGTGCACTTTTACAAGACAATAGTGGAAGTGCCTATAACAGAGCGCGTTTGGGGTATTACGGCAGAGTCCAATACAACTACAAAGACAAATATTTGGCAGAATACGTTTGGCGATACGATGGCTCTTACATCTTCCCCCAATCTGGCAGGTTTGGTTTCTTCCCTGGAGTCTTGCTTGGCTGGAATATGACCAGTGAGGAGTGGTTCAAAGTACCCGGAATTGACTATTTGAAGCTTAGGGCTTCTTATGGGCAAATGGGTAATGACCAAGTAGTTTTTAATGGACAACTCCAAGAATATGCTTTCTTATCTACTTATACTTTTGGGCAATACCCCATCAACAATGAGTTAGCAACTACTCTACGAGAAGTAATCTTAGCAAACCCTAACTTTACTTGGGAAAGAGCAAACAACTACAATGTAGGATTAGACGGTACTTTGTTTGGAAACAGAATTGATTTTACTTTTGAATACTTCTACAACAGAAGGTCGCAAATCTTGATTCAACAAACAGGTTCTACGCCTGCTTCTTCTGGTATTAGCTCTTTACTGCCTCCTGTCAATGCAGGGATAGTAGATAACCGAGGTTTTGAGTTCAATGTAGGCTATAATGGAAAAGCACTCGAGGATTTACAATTCAGAGTAGGAGTGAATGGTGGCTTTGCAAGAAATAAAGTCGTGTTCATGGACGAAGTTCCGGGCGCACCTGATTGGCAAAGACAAGAAGGAAAACCCATTGGTGCTTTTTTAGTTTATCAATCTGACGGAGTATTTCGCGACCAAGCGGAAATAGATGCTAACAGAATCGATTATAGTGCCGTAACTTCTCGCTTACTGCCGGGTGACATGAAATTCGTAGATTACAATGGAGATGGCAAAATCAATGCTGATGATATGGTAAGACTAAACAAAAATATTACCCCTACTTTTAACTTTGGTGCAACAGTAGATATTCGCTATAAAGGCTTTGACCTGAATATGCTTTTCCAAGGAGCAACAGGAGCGGCATTAAGGATTCAAACAGAATCAGGGGACATAGGTAACTTCTTGAACTACTTTTACGTCAATCGTTGGTCTATTGACAACCCCAACGGACAGCACCCAAGATTGGCAAGTCGTGGCGATACTTATTTTACAGGTGGTAATTTTGGCAATAATACTTATTATTTGTTTAGTAAAAACTATCTGCGTTTGAAAAATATTGAGTTAGGTTACTCACTGCCCAGAGCAGTAGTGGATAAAGTCCATTTGTCTAATGTAAGATTTTTTGTAAATGGATTGAACGTGTTTACCATTGCAAAGAACAAAATATTTGACCCAGAGGCAGAGGCTTCTGGAGGGGTATCTTATCCTTTATCTCGTATCATCAATACAGGCTTAACCGTAACTTTCTAAATTCTTTTAAATATGAAAAAAATCAAAAAAACACTTGGCATTATATGCCTAACTACTTTGATTACGCTATCTTGTAAAACTGACTTCTTGGAAACACAACCTCAGGACAGGATATCAAGCAGTGCTACTTGGGGTGATGGTGCGCTTTCTGAAGCCTTTGTAAATGGAGCCTATGCTTTTTTAGGATATGGAGGCTTTGAGGAGCAGGCTTTGGCAGCATATACAGATGAAGCAATGTTTACCCATGCAGGTAGAAACATCAATACTTTTACGGAGGGAAACGAAAGCCCCTCAAATATAGCATGGACAAGCGATACATATAGCTGGAACGCTATGTATAGAGCGATTAGGCAGTGTAATATTGCGATTGAAAACTTACCTAAAGCAACTTTCACTAATCAAACACTGAAAGATAGATTATTGGGTGAGGTTCACTTTCTGAGAGCTTATTACTATCAACAATTAGTGCGTTTTTATGGTGGCGTACCTATCATTGAGAAGGCTTACGGCTTAAACGAAGATTATGCAGTCGCGCGCAATACTTATGATGAATGTGTGAAATTCATGATTAGCGACTTAGACAAAGCGGCTCAATTACTAACAGGTAAGCCAGAAACTCCCGGGAGAGCCTCTCGCGTAGCAGCATTGGCTTTAAAAGCACGTATCTTGCTTTATGCAGCAAGCGATATGCACGATGCGGCAAGTCTAAGAGCTAAGGCACCAGGTATAGCTAATTTTGCTAATATGGAACTGTTGGCTTACACAAGTGGTGATAGGAGAGCAAGGTGGCAAGCCGCAAGAGATGCCGCAAAAGCAGTTTTAGATATACATAGCGGATACAAACTCAACTTGAATGCTCCTGTTTCTCCTACCGAAGGTAGAGCCAACTATAATGCTATAGCTATGGGAGGCAAAAGTGCAGTGGCAGACCCCGCAGGTGCCGCAGAGTTAATATTCCAAAGAACACTTTCGGCTTTATTTACTCCAGAAAGTCAGTGGCCCCTCGGTGGTACGCAACATGGTATCAACAACGGTCCGAATGGTTACAACAACTGGGGAGGAAATACGCCTATACAACAGTTAGTAGATGACTATGAAATGATGGACGGGACTAAGTTCAATTGGAATAACCCTGCACACAGCCAAGCCCCATATCTAAACAGAGACCCAAGATTTTATGTTTCTATTATGTATGACGGGGCTCCTTGGAAACCAAGACCGGGTAGCGTAGCTGCTTTAGACCCTATGAATCAAATCCAATCAGGATACTATGATAACGGTCAAGGTGGTATTATTAACGGGGTGGATACCCGTGAATCTCCCATAGAAAACTGGAACGGAAGTAGAACGAGCTACTATGTAAGAAAATTTATAGACCCTAATCCTGCCCTTCCTGATAACCAATCTAATGCCCAAGTTATTCCTTGGCCTTTTATTCGTACTACTGAGATGGTTCTCAACTATGTAGAAGCTTTGATAGAATTAGGAGAAGAAGGCGAAGCAAGAAATTGGCTTAACAAAATCAGGTTCAGAGCAGGTATGCCCGCAGTAACAGATGCTGGAGAGGCTTTGAAGCAAAGATACCGCAATGAAAGGCGTATAGAACTGGCTTATGAGGAACATCGCTATCATGATGTACGTAGGTGGCTTATCCCAGCGGAAACCGTAGGCAGAGGAATAAAAGTAATGAACGTGAGGGCAAGGCTTAAACCTGGTGCTACACCACATGTACCCTATAGACACGATAGGAATGTGTATGATTATACCTATACAGTAGTGGACAACACGGAAATAGAAAGAAGAAGGTGGGTGGACAAAATGTATTTCAGACCACTCAGTCGCGATGAGATTAATCGTAATGCTAAATTGATACAGAATCCAGGATATTAAGCAATCTTAGTCATTTAGAGGTTTAAAAGCAAAAAGTACCTTACTCTTTGGGGGGTGCTTTTTGCTTTTTATTTAATAGTATCACTCGGAATTTTTAAATCCCTATCTTTGTCTTATCAGGTAAAGATTACCTCATTGGAAAACTGAACTTAGGTACAATAAAATTATTTTTAGCAAATCTAACTCACCACCAAAAATTTTATTTGTCTTTATATAAATCTTTACCTAAAAATTACTATTTTTATTTGTTTTCATTATTCATTACCAATGCTACCCAAAAAAACTATGAAACAATTTTTGAAAAAATTTATATTTCTTGCTTTAATAGCGTTCACTTTTAGCTATTGTAATACTGTCCCTGTAACAGGGCGTAGGCAGCTCAAATTTATGCCAGATTCAGAGCTTCTTGCGATGAGTTTTAGCCAGTACAACCAATTCCTTTCTCAAAACCGACTTTCCACCAATCAGGCACAAGTAAACATGGTGCGGGGCGTAGGCACACGCATTCAAAGAGCAGTGGAAGCCTACATGGCAGAAAAAGGAATGTCAGACAGAATCCAAGACTTCCGATGGGAGTTCAATGTGGTGGAAGACAGACAGGTCAATGCCTTTTGCATGCCCGGTGGAAAAGTAGTAGTCTATACGGGCATCATGTCTATTTGTAGAGATGAAAATGGTTTAGCTATCGTAATGGGGCATGAAATAGCCCATGCCATAGCTGAGCATGGAAACGAAAGAATGAGCCAAACGCTACTTGCTAATGGCTTGCTTACTGTTGGTGGAGCGATTGTACAAAGCAAGAATCCTTCTTTAGTCAATCAGATTTTGCTCCAATCCGCAGGGGTAGTTACTAACTTAGGTTTGCTTAGTTTCTCTCGTCAGCATGAGTCCGAAGCAGATAAGATTGGATTGATTTTCTCCTCTATGGCAGGATATGATCCCAGAGAAGCCCCTGCCTTTTGGCAACGTATGGCTGGTGCCAGCAATGGACAGCAACCCCCAGAGTTTCTTTCTACTCACCCTTCACACGATAGAAGGATTAGAGATTTGGAAGCAATGATGCCAGAAGCCATGTCTTACTATGAAAAATCTCCTATGAGGAACTAATTTATTTACATTTAATCCCTAAATATTGATGAAGTCTTTAGGGATTAAAGTATAGATTATGAATAAGTTATAGATATTTTTCCTTTGTCTAATACATTTGCGGGAACTATTGCCTTTTGAGAAGTTTCTTTACCTCTCCCTCATCTATACTTACTTTGTATTTAGCTCTCAACTCAGCGATAAGTTCTTTTTCTAAAAACTGCTGATAATCAGAAATTACCGCTCCTCTTGTTTCGCTAAGTTCTTTGTTACGAGGTGCTTGTATTTCTTTGATAATGATAAGGTAGTATTTGTTATCCTCAGAAGCCGTATGCTCACCTACTTCCCACTTGACCAAATCTAATGCTTTATTATCTCCTTTTTGGAAAACTCCCTCGTTGTATTGGAGCGTAAGAGGGTTGTACTGGTTAAATTTATACAAGAGCATTGTTTTAGCACTGGAATACATGATGTACTGCAAACCACCATTTTTATTTTGACTTAGTCCTAAATTCTTTTGTGCTATCTTATTCGCTGGAATACCTACACTTGTAAAATAAGATTTGATGAGGTCTATACGCTCTTGGACTATGCCGTTGGATTCGCCTTGTGTGTAATACCCTCTAATTTCTAATACAGCCGCCGTATCTTTTTTCATAAAATCTATGATTTTGGTGAGTGCACCCCACTGAGGAGAGGTCAGCGTTATCCCTTTTTTGGGAAAAATAGTTTCATCAAATTTCTGTCTGACATCTTCTATGTAGTCTTTTTTCAACTCTATTTTCAAGGAGTCTATCACTGATTTTCTTTCTGACGTATAGATTGCAGCCCTGACTCTGGTATCCCATTTGTATTTTTCGCGATTTTCTTGGAAATACTTTTCTAAGCCTTGATTGTCAGAAATGCCTTTTCCCCAAACGCGGTCTTCCATAATTTTAAAAAGTAACATTCCTTCTTTGTACTCATTGACCAAATAGCGAAACTCCGGATATTTGATTTCTAAGTTTTCCTCTTCCTCCGTCAATAAACTTGTTTCAACAAACTGATTATAGAGTAGTTCCATGTATTGCATTGGAGATAGTGAGGGCTTGTTTTGCTGTTCTTTTTCTACAAAAGCAAAAAAATCTTTGATGCGATAAGGTTTTCTATTGATGGTGAAAAGTACTTTGGAGAGATTTTCGTCAGAGCGTTGGAAGTTCCAAATTGCATTTATCAAAGAATTATCTGCTTTACTAAATGCGTAGGCTTTATTTTTCTCATTCTCCTCAAATCTATTTTCTTTTCTTAATTTTTTTACCAAAAAGGTACGATTTAGTTCTGAGCGTGAATCTTTGGAAACTCGCTGTTTTAAGATATTTTCTATTTCAGAAAAAGGGGCAAGCCCTTTCCTTTCAATAAGTTTGATGATGTGCCAACCATAAGGGCTTCTTACGGGCTTAGAAATCTGTCCTACTTCTCTGAGTCCAAAAGAGGCTTCTTCCAGAGGTTTGACTAACATGCCTGAGGAGAACCATTGGTCTAAGATACCATTGTTAGGCTTACTTCGTGTATCTTCGGAGTATTGAAGGCACAGTTTTTCCCAAGATTCCCCTTGCTGCAAGCGTTTATCTATTTCCATAATTTTATTTGCTGCTTGTACCGAATCTGTATCGGTTCGGATAAAAATATGGGCAATCTTCACCTCTCCATTAGAGGGGCGACGTTCGTGTACTTTAATTACATGATAGCCAAAACGAGTACGAAAAATAGGTGAAATCTGATTTACAGGGGTTTTATAAGCCATATCTTCAAACTGATACACCATTTGCAAGGCAGTAAAATAGCCTAAATCGCCTTTATTTTGCTTTGCAGAGGGGTCTTCTGAGAGTTCCATTGCCAATTTTTCAAAATTTTCCCCTGCAAGTAACCTTTGGCGGATAGCTTGTATTTTGTTGAAAGCCTCCAATGTATCGGAAGGGACTGCTTCAGGTTCTACTTTAATCAAGATGTGAGAGGCATGTACTTCTTCTTTTAGTCTTTCATAAGCCTCTTTGACCAAGTCATCGGTTACTTTGTTTTCCGTGAGGTATGGTTTGGCTAACTGTTTTTTGTATTCTGTAAATTCATTGATGAACTCCTTAGTAGTATCCATACCCAAGTTTTTAGCCTCTTCTACTTTGAGTTTGAAGTTAGTGAAAAGGTCTAAGTATTCTTTGATGCTTTCCGCAGAATAGATGTTGGCATCTTTGGGGTTATTTTTTTCATATACATATTTGAACTCTCCTACAGAAACTACACTTTTGCCTACTGTAATCAAAGGGGTTTCCTTGACTTCAACGGGGGCATCAGTAGTAAAATTGGTAGCTTGGGTAGTAGGCTTGGCAGTTTGGCAAGCCCATGTAAAAATAAAACTTATGAAAAATAAATATGCTAATTGCTTGGTTAGAAAGCGATTATAACTATCTATCATTTTATTTTCAATTTAGTGAATCAAATGTTCTATGCTTATACTATACTACTATGTAATCTTAAAACTATTTTCCTACCTTATCGTTTTTAACTGCTTTCAAATATTTATCAAAAAGTATAACGTAATCCAATATCAATTCGGTTGCTTTGATAAAAAATACCTGGTTGATAGTATCAAATCGGTCAGTAGGTCGGTGATAGTCGGGGTGGTCTTCTACTCCAAAATAGATAAAAGGAATACTAGCCTTATGAAAAGGTCCATGGTCAGAGGCAAAAGTCCAATCCTGCGCACCTCCACTGATAGATTCAGGCACATCATGTCCATATTTTAAAGTAACCTCGTGTTTGACCGTGTTTTTACTCATGTAGTTTTTTAAGAAAGGGTAGTGATAAGTCCCGCAAGCATAAATTTCGTTTTTTTCGTTACGGCTTATCATATCAATATTAATGTTCATCACTATCTTTTCTTTGGGAACAGGCGGGTTATCTACAAAATGATATGCCCCTTTCAGTCCCATCTCTTCTGCATCTACCGCCACAAAAATAATAGAGTGGTCGGGCTTATTTTTCTGGAAATACTCAGCAATGGCAAATAAGCCAGCTACCCCAGAGGCATTATCATCTGCTCCATTGTAAATTTCGTTATTGCGAATCCCCAAGTGGTCATAGTGAGCCGTAAGCACGATGTACATATCCTTGTTCAGTTTTCCCTCAATATAGCCAATGAGGTTGGTGCCATTGATTTTAGTATTAGGCGTAGAATTGATAGAAAAAGCAGGAGTAAAAGCAAAATTTTGCTCAAAATAACCGTCAAAAGGCATGAGTTTGTACTCCAAGAATCGCTTAATAATATATTCTTGTGCTTTTTTACTACCTGAACTGCCTACTTTTCTTCCTTGAAACTCATCAGAGGAGAGTACTTTGATGTCTGTCAAAAGTTGAAGTGCATTGAACTTTCCTTGTGCAGATAATGGATTCGCTAATAAAAGTGTAAATGCAATAAATAAGAAAAAACAATGTAAAGCCTGCTTCATAGGATTAAATTTTTTTAAATTTTTCAATTAAAACAATCAAGAAAACCAAATGCAAAGAAATTAGCCTTCTTATCAAAAAAGTGAAAATTTATGTAAGATGTATATTTAGGCTCTTAGGTAAAAAGTTCGCGAGTTAGTTTTTCTCTATGCAAATTTTACGGCAAAGTTAAGCATTTTACTTTTTTTTATTCCTCAAAAAAAATTACAATCCTTAGTATTTTTCTAAGAAAACTCTAATTTTGGATTATTAATTAATACAACCTATTACTCATCACTAACAATTTATCACAACCTTAAACAGTAAAAGATTATGAATAGGAAAATGAGAATGGGCATGGTCGGTGGTGGACAAGGGGCATTCATAGGTGCAATTCACCGCATTGCTGCCGCAATCGATGGAGAAATAGAATTGGTGTGTGGGGCATTCAGCAGCGACCCTGCTCGGTCAAAAGCCTCTGGGGAGGAACTTATGCTACCTGCTAATCGCGTATATGGCTCTTTCGAGGAGATGATTCTCAAAGAAAAAGAACTTCCTGAAGGGGAGCGAATGGATTTTATTTCTATTGTTACGCCTAATCACGTACACTTTCCGCCTGCCAAGATGGCATTAGAAAATGGATTTCATGTAGTTTGCGACAAGCCTCTGGCTTTTAATATGCAGGAAGCCCTTGAACTCAGAGATTTGGTCAATAAAACAGGGCTTTTATTTGCACTTACCCATAACTATACAGGCTACCCAATGGTCAAGCAAGCAAGAGCTATGGTCAGAAATGGAGAGTTGGGCAAAATTCGCAAAGTAATCGTAGAATACCCACAAGGCTGGCTGGCTACTCCCGTGGACAACAAACAAGCGGCTTGGCGTACTGACCCTAATCGCTCTGGAGCAGCAGGTTGCATGGGTGATATAGGTACACACGCCGAGAATTTGGCAGAGTATATCACAGGCTTAAAAATCGTAGAGTTGTGTGCAGACTTGACTATTTTTGTGGAGGGCAGGCAACTTGATGATGACGGCAACGTACTTTTGCATTTTGATAATGGGGCAAAGGGAATCTTGCATGCCAGCCAGATATGCGTAGGTGATGAAAACAACCTCAATATCCGCATCTACGGCGAAAAAGGAGGCTTAGAATGGCGACAAGAGGAGCCTAACACACTAATAGTAAAACACTTAGGTAAGCCAAAAGAAGTATATAGAGCTGGCGTAGGAAATTTGTATGATGCTACAAAGGCTCATATCAGAGTACCTCCTCCTGGACACCCAGAGGGGTACTTAGAGGCTTTTGCTAGCATATACCGCAATTTTGCCAGAACTCTGAGAAGCAGATTGAAGGGGGAAACACCTAACCCACTCTATATGGATTTCCCTACAGTAGAAGACGGTGTTAGAGGAATGGCGTTCATAGAAACAGTAGTAGAGGCAAACAAAAGCCCTCAAAAATGGTATCCTTTTAAAAAATATTAATCTGTTAGATAAAGCAAAGAGGAATTCTATCTACTCTTTGCTTATTTAACTTTGTACTCAGCTTTGCTAAAAAACTTTGGTTCTATTTTTATTTTCTTTTCACGCTCTAATCTTGCTTGACTATGATAAAAAAATACATCTATTTTCTTGCCACACTTGTACTTATTTTTTCTTGCCAACCACTTCCTAAAAAGTCGGAAAATCGAGGTACTTTGGCAAAGAACGGCATGGTGTCCTCCGCCCATCCTCTTGCCTCACAGGTAGGTGTAGAAATTTTGAAAAGGGGAGGGAATGCGGCTGATGCTACGGTAGCCACTTTTTTTGCTTTGGCAGTCGTCTATCCTGTGGCGGGAAATATTGCAGGAAGTGCTTTTGTAGTTTATCGCTTGAAAAATGGAGAAATAGGAAGCATAGACGGCAGAGAGAAAGCCCCTTCCAAAGCCCATAGAGATATGTTTTTGGACAAAGATGGCAATGTTATCAAAGACTTGAGTTTGATAGGACACTTAGCCGTAGGGGTGCCGGGTTCAGTAGATGCCATGTACCAAATGCACCAAAAATTAGGCAAAATGGCTTGGAAAGACCTTATCCAACCTGCGATTGATTTGGCAAACAATGGTTTTTTATTGACTAAGCGAGAAGCTGAATACCTCAATCGCTCCAAAGAACAGTTCCTCAAAACCAACCGCTACAAAATTCACGTAGTCAGAGATGACCGACCTTGGCAAGAAGGTGATAAGATTTATTACAAAGACTTGGCAAAAACTTTAGAACGCATCAGAGATAAGGGCAGAGATGGCTTTTACAAAGGAGAAACAGCCGAACTTTTTGCCAAAGAAATGGAAAAAGGTGGGGGAATCATCACCAAACAAGATTTAGAAAACTACAAAGCCGTTTGGCGTACTCCTGTAACTACACAGTACAAAAACTGCAAGATTATTTCTATGCCACCGCCTTCAAGTGGGGGAATTGCGCTACTCCAATTGATGCAAGGGGCTGAGAACTACCCAATTAAAAAATGGGGACTGCTCAATTCGCAAACTATTCACATCATGACCGAATTGGAACGTAGGGTATATGCTGACCGTGCTACGCACTTAGGCGACCCTGATTTTTACAAAGTTCCCCAAGAAATGCTTCTGAACCCTGAGTACAATAAAAAACGAAACGCCAGCATCAAACCTACACAAAAAACTCCTTCGGCAGAAATCAAAGAAGGCAACGTAAGCTCGATTGAGAGCGTGGAAACCACGCACTTTTCCGTAACTGACAAGGAAGGCAATGCTTTTTCTATTACGACTACGCTCAATAGTTACTTCGGCTCAAAAGTCATGGTGGAGGGTGGAGGTTTTTTCCTCAACAATGAAATGGACGATTTTAGCGTAAAAGCAGGAGTTCCTAATCAGTTTGGGGCTATAGGAGGCGAAGCCAATGCCATCGCTCCTAACAAAAGAATGTTAAGTTCTATGACCCCAAGCATAGTAGAAAAGAATGGAAAACTGCTCATGGTGGTTGGCTCCCCGGGAGGAACGACCATCATCACTACAGTTTTCCAAGTGATTTTGAATGTCTTAGAGCATGGAATGACCATGCAAGAGGCAGTCAATGCTAAGCGTTTTCATCACCAGTGGCAACCCGACGTGATTCTCATGGAAAAAGAGGCTATTCCTGACAGTACAAAAAGTCGCTTACAAAGCATGGGACACATAATCCAAGATATTGGGGGCTTAGGCAAAGTCGATGCTATCTTGCGACTGCCCAATGGAATGTACGAAGGAGCGTCAGACTTGAACCGCTCCGACGGTGCGGCAATAGGGTATTAAGAAATTTATTTTTCAAAGATTTTACAATTCATAACTATCCAAACTATCATGTCCTTAGACTTTGCGCCAGAGCAGTTCCAACAACTTCTCCAGCAAGCCTCAGATATTCTCTTAACTTGGTATGCCCATATTGGCAAAGGCAAGACCTACCCTAATGCCTCGCCAGAGGAAATCCAAGCTGTTTTTGATGAAGCTCTGCCCATGACTTCTCAAAACCCAGCCGATTTGCTCCAAACCATTGCCCATAAGGTTTTTCAATATTCAAACAAAAATATTTACCCGCATTACTACGGTTATATCACAGGAGGCGGAAATCAAGCGGCTATTTTAGCAGAAATGCTACGCAATGGACTGAATCAGAACAATTTGAAGTGGCATAGCGCACCTGCCAATACAGAAATAGAAAAAATCGTCTTGCGGTGGATAGCAGAAATGGTGGGATACTCTTCTGATGCAGGAGGAGTACTGACAAGCGGAGGGGCTTTTGCAAATTTCTTAGCCTTAGCAGTTGCTCGCAAAATCAAATCCCCCATAAATATAGCAGAAGAAGGATTGTATGCTTGCCCGCCAATGACTATTTACGTTTCAGAAGAAGGACATTCCAGCGTGGACAAGGCAGTAGATATGCTTGGGCTGGGGAAAAAATACCTTAGAAAAATTCCTGTAAATCAAGATTTTGAAATAGATACAAATGCTTTGGAAAAGCAGATTGTGGCGGACAAGCAAGCTGGGCTATTGCCTATTTGTGTAGTAGGCATCGTGGGTACGACCAATACAGGAGCTTCCGATGACTTAGAGGCTTTAGCAAATTTGTGTGAAAAATACGATTTGTGGTTTCACATAGATGCCGCTTATGGTGGCTTTGTAGCGGCTTTGGAAAGCTACAAATACCAATTTAAAGGAATGGAAAAAGCGGATTCTATGATAATTAACCCGCACAAATGGCTGTACGTTCCTTTTGAATCAGCTTGTGTGTATGTAAAAAATAGGAATCATCTCAAACAGACTTATAGCCTCATTCCCAGCTACTTACAGCTTGATATAGGCAATGATAGCCGCACCGACCTCATGGAATACAACCTCCAACTCACCAAAGACTTCAAGGCTTTGAAAATTTGGATGACATTAAAAACTTATGGAGTAAAGCAATTGACCGAAGCTATAGAGCAGGATATTTTGAAAGCCAAATACTTAGCCAGCAAGATAGAAGAAAGCGCTGATTTTGAACTGCTTGCTCCTGTGCCTATGTCTATCGTTTGTTTTAGGTATGTGGGGAATAAGGAGAAGAAAAAAGAGGATATAGTTTTTTACAATCACCTCAATCAGCAAATTTTAAGAGAAATAGAAAAAGATGGGAGAGTATTTTTGGCTGGTACACAAATCAAAGGAAAAACAGCTTTGAGGGTGTGTTGTATCAATCATCGCCGTACTTACGAAGACATTGATTACCTATTTGAGGTACTGAGAGAAATTGGGCAAAAAGTAGCAATCCATGCGTAAACGCCTTTCCATAGAAGAATACATTGAAGGTATCAAATCTCAGAACCGCTTTGTGCTAAGTAGAGCCATTACTTTGGTAGAGAGCGAATTAGCTTCTGACAATGCCCTTGCTTCTGAACTGATTGAAGCCCTTTTACCTCTGACGGGTAATTCTATTCGCATAGGCATTACAGGGGTGCCAGGCGTAGGGAAAAGCACTTTTATTGAGGCTTTTGGTAATTTGGTAACAAGTTTAGGCAAAAAATTGGCGGTTTTAGCCATAGACCCGAGCAGTCAGCGAACAGGAGGGAGCATCATGGGAGATAAAACACGCATGGAAACTTTGGGACGAAATCCTTTGGCTTTTATCAGACCCTCTCCTGCGGGAAGTTCTTTGGGGGGAGTAAGCCGAAAAACGCGAGAAAGTATGTTGCTTTGCGAAGCGGCAGGATTTGAGGTGATTTTGATAGAAACCGTAGGCGTAGGGCAGTCAGAAACCGCAGTAAGCAATATGGTAGATTTTTTCCTGCTTTTGATGTTGGCAGGGGCAGGAGATGAGCTACAAGGAATTAAAAAGGGAATCATGGAAATGGCTGATGCTGTGGTCATTACTAAGGCTGATGGCGATAATGCACCCAAAGCACACTTAGCCAAAGCTGAGTATCAGTCTGCCTTGCATCTGTTCCCTCCTTCGGAAACAGGTTGGCAAGCCCAAGTTTTGACTTGCTCTGCTTTGGAAAACAAGGGTTTGCAAGAAATTTGGGAGTTAATTATGCAATATCAATGCCTTTTACAAAGCAATCATTCTTTCCAACAAAAAAGACAAGCCCAAAATATCGCTTGGATGCACGAAGTCATCAAACAGAGCTTAGAAAATCAATTTTATAATCATTTTCTTATCAAGAAATTAATAAAAGAAAAGGAAGATAGCATAAAAGAAGGCAAACAGCACTCTGTAAAAGCGGCGATAGAGTTGTTGGAATTATATGCAAATAGATGAAAATTAAAATCGTTCAGAGTCAAATAGATACTCCTATCACCAATACATCATCTATCTGTA
Source organism: Thermoflexibacter ruber (assembly GCF_900113045.1). Classification (GTDB taxonomy): domain Bacteria; phylum Bacteroidota; class Bacteroidia; order Cytophagales; family Thermoflexibacteraceae; genus Thermoflexibacter; species Thermoflexibacter ruber. The sequence continues at coordinate 33,961 of NZ_FONY01000001.1, read as the reverse complement.
GCTCCCTTCCTTTCCATTCCTCGAAGGTGCTTTCAAGGATTCTGTGTTGCTCTTGGGAATCTAAATGATGAATCTGCAAAAGTAGCTCTTTGAAACGGCGTGCAGAAAACTTTTTTCCCTCCTCGCTCCCAAACTGGTCTTTGTATCCGTCTGTGGAGAGATAAAAAGTAGTAGGTACATCTAATTTGATGATGCTTTTATTGAAAACACGTTCCTTTTCTTGCTGATACCCCCCAATAGAAAATCTATCTGCTTTAATTTCTTTTAATTCTTGGTTTTGAATGAGATACATGGCATTTCTCGCCCCAGCAAACTCCATTACCTTAGCCTGCAAATCTATGGTACAAATAGAAATATCCATGCCGTCGCGATTTTCTCCTTCTTGTTGCTTGAGCATAAGCCTGATGCCTTTATGGAGTTCGTTGAGAATCCTATCTGGCGAGCTAATTCTTTGGATATTCACGATTTGATTGAGCATGGCATCACCTATCATGCTCATAAATGCGCCTGGCACTCCGTGACCTGTGCAGTCCACAGCTGCCAAGATAATTTTTTCACTTAATTGGCGTGTGCCGTCATGGTGAAGTGCCTCCGCCTCTTGGAGAGTGGCAAAGTAGTAAAAATCGCCGCTGACAATATCTCTGGGCTTATAGAGGACAAAAGAGGAAGGCAAGAACTGCTTTACCTTGTTCATCTCGGGTAGTATAGCGGTCTGGATACGCTTGGCGTAAGAGATAGAAGCGGTAATGTCGTTGCGTTGCTTTTCTATTTCTGCATTTCTTTCTTGTAATTCTTTTTGTTGGGTTTGAAGCACTACATTTTGATTTTCCAGCAAATCCCTTTGGGTAAGAATTTCCTCTTTTTGTTGTTCTAACTCTGCATTTTTAAGATTAATTTCATTGTTTTTATGAGTAAGTAACTGGTTGGCTTTTTGCTTATTGCGATTATTCCGATAGAGGGCAAAAGTCAAAGCACTGATGAATAGAAATGTGCCTAAAAAAGAATAATTCACCAGTCTTGATATTCTATTTTCTTCTTCTTTGATGAGCTTGTCTTTTTTGAGCATCTCTATTTCTGCTTGTTTCTTTTCTGATTCGTAAAGGGTTTGCATTTGCTCTATGCGTTTAGCATTGTTTTCATTGAAAACTATGTCTTTGAGAGAATCGTATTGGACTTGGTGTAGGTAGGCTTTTTCAAAATTTTTCTGAGCGGCATAAGTTTTCGCTAAGCCTAAATGTGCGTATTTGAGCCAGTTGCTATCGCCAATGTCTGTGCTAATTTGGATAGCCCTTTGAAAGTTTTTAGATGCTTCTGTATAGTTTTTCATAGCAATATATACATTGCCACTTTCTACAAGGTATTCTGCCAAGCTAATTTTGTCATTAATACTTTCAAAAATCTGCATAGTTTGCCGCATATTTTCCAAGGCTTTGGTGTATTTGCCTTGTGCGGCATAGCACTTCCCAATGATTCCCAAAGAAAACGCAATACAGTCTTCCATATTGGCTATTTTCTTGCTGATTTCCATAGATTTTTCTTGGTATTCTATAGCTTTGGCATAATCTCCTTTTTCCTGATATATCTCCCCAATATTGAGTAAATACACCGCAACGGCATAAGGTTTATTCTGCTTTTGCATGATGGCTAAGGCTTTTTCATAGTATTCTAAGGAGCGTTCAAAGTTTTTCTGCCGATAATAAATCACCCCAATATTGTTCAGACTTTTAGCGATGCCTCCTATGTCATTGATTTGCTCATGAATACGCAATGCTTGAAATTTGTACTCTAAGGCTTTGGCATAGTCCCCGAGTCTTTCGTAGTAAGTTCCCATAATGTCTATACCGCTTGCGTAACCGTGCTGATAGTTAATCTGTGTCGCTAAGGCGATAGCTTGGGTAGCATATTCTCTGGATTGTTCAGGATTAATATTGGCAATGGCGTAGCTGAGATTATTTAGCACATTGACTTTATTGGTATCCTGAACGTTAGGTAGGATTTGGATAAGGCTATCAACAATGTTTTGTGTTTGCTGGGCAAGGCTAAACGACGAGTAGGACAAAAATAAAGCAAGTAGCAATAAACGCATAGTAGTTCATTGGATAAAGTATAGATTTGACAAAATTAGGATTTATGTTTTAAAAATAAATAGAAGGCTCATAAATTTTGTATCAGCCAAAAGAGAATAGTAGATTTGTATTGTTTTTTTAAAGTTTTTCCTATATTTCATCTCGGATTTACCCTATTTGCTTACTTTTTGCTATTTTAAAAGGAATATATCTAAAAAAACACCAACTTGCTTTTTCTTTTATTTATTGCATGACTTTCAAAATCAATAAGTCTATACGCAAACTGACAATTGTATATTTGGGTAGTATAGGTTTGATTGCGGTCTTGGTTATTTTTGACCAAGTAGCACGCAATTATACTTTTTATACTCAGTCTGTTGCTATTACTATCCATTTACTTATTTTATTTCTCCTTGCCTTTCAAGTATTTATTATTTTTAATAAAGCTACTAAGAAATTAGAGGGTTTCCTGAATAAAATTACTCAGACTAACGAGGAACTCAAAAAAAGTTTAACAGGGCAACAGGATTTAGAAAAAGAATTGCGGCGCAAGGCAGAGGAACTCTCCTCTATGAATGAGGTTCTTCAGGTAGGTGAAGAAAGATTTAGGAAATTGATAGAGTACAATACGGCGGGTATTTTTATACACGATGGGCAAAGTATTGTCTATGCTAATCCTGAATGTACCAAAATTTTGGGTTATGATATGTTCAAACTTTTTACTACACCACTCATTAACATCGTACACCCAGATTTCAGACCACAAGTGGAAAAGAAATTAGCCCAAATGCGGAAAATGAAAATGAAAAAAACCATTACGTTTAGGGCTGATATCCAAGTAATAGACGGCTATGGGAATAGTCGTTGGATAGACCTTACTACTTCCAATGCCTACGAAAAGTCCTCTTTTATTGCTACGATTAATGATATTACGGAACGGAAATTGGCAAATGACCAACTTCAAGAAGCCAACAAACTGATAGAGAGAAGAAACGAACAGTTAAACCTCGTTTTAACTCAATTTAAGAAGCAGCAGGAGGAACTCATTAAGCAAAGTGAGGACTTGCGATTGGCTAATGAAGCTATTTCCAAATCCCAAGAAGAATTGGAGCGAAAGAACAAAATTATTGAACGAAAAAATGAGGATATTTTGGCAAGTATTAATTATGCCAAGCGTATTCAACAAGCCATTTTACCTACGACAGAGGAAATAGACCGAGTGCTAAGTGATTACTTCATTATGTATAAGCCTTTGGATATAGTGAGCGGGGATTTTTACTGGGTAACACGTAAGCACTACAAAGCTATTGTAGCGGTGGTGGATTGTACGGGGCATGGCATACCTGGTGCCTTTATGAGCCTCATAGGGAATGATTTGCTCAATGAAATCGTTAATACTCGTAATATTACTTCGCCTGAACTTATTTTGGAGGAGCTTCGCAAAGATGTACAGCGAGTACTCAGGCAAGGAACTACCTTAGTGCAAGATGGAATGGATATCGCCATTTGTACCATAGACCAATTCCCAGAAGAATATAAAGAGATACTGGGCAAGCCAAAGTTAGAATTTGCAGGGGCGGGAAACCCCATAGTACTAATTCAAAACAACGAAATAAAATACATCAGAGGGGACAATATCCCCATAGGGGGCTATCACCCGCGACATACTGAAAAGCGATTTGTCAAGCACACACTCTTTATAGATGAACCCACCACATTTTATCTTTTTACCGATGGCTACCAAGACCAATTTGGAGTAGGAGAAAATGGAAAATTTGGCACTCGAAAACTCAGAGAGTTGCTTCTAAGTATCCACCAAAAGCCTATGGAAGTACAAAAGGCAATTTTAGAGAAAACCATGCAAGATTGGTTAGAAGAGCCTCATAGACAGATAGATGACATATTAGTAGTAGGGGTAAAAGTATAAAGATTTCTCTTTCAGTAAGAAGCCTTCCTCAGTTCCAATTTTGCTTTTTCTTCTTTCGGATTAGTAATATTGTTGTTTCTAAGGTCAGATTCTATCAGTCCGTCCCTCAATCTCACTATGCGGTGGGCGTAGTGGGCAATGTCGTCTTCGTGAGTTACCATAATGATAGTATTGCCTTTGCGGTGCAGTTGGTCAAAGAGTTCCATGATTTCATAGGAAGTCTTTGTATCTAAGTTCCCTGTGGGTTCGTCAGCCAAAATAATACTTGGGTCGTTCACCAAGGCTCTTGCTATGGCTACCCTCTGCCTTTGTCCCCCTGAGAGTTCATTTGGCTTGTGCTTTGCTCTATCACCTAACCCTACATTGATAAGTGCTTGCATGGCTTTCTCTTCCCTCTCACTTTTGCTAATACCCGCATAAATCAAGGGGAGAGCGACATTCTCCAATGAGGTAGAACGTGGTAATAGATTAAAAGTTTGAAATACGAAGCCAATCTCTTTATTCCTTATTTCGGCTAATTCATTCTCGCTCATATTGCTTACGTCCTTGCCGTTGAGTATGTAAGTACCACCTGTAGGCGTATCCAAACAGCCGACAATGTTCATCAATGTAGATTTGCCAGAGCCAGAAGGGCCCATAAAAGCAACATATTCACCTTTGTTGATGCTGATAGTGATAGATTTGAGGGCATCTATGATTTCGCTACCCATGATGTAGCGTTTGGAAATATTTTCAGTAGAAATAATTTGTTTTGACATACAAGAAGTTTAAGTTTTAATTTTGATAGACTTTTTGCATAGATTGGCTATCGTTACAATTGTTGCTATACTTAGCTCAACACCCAAAAGTTTTGAGAATTTTCAAGGTGTTATTTTTAATATCATACAAGCACAAATGTAAATAAAAAGTATGAAATTTCAAAATAGCACTTCAAACCGTGATTGTTCGCAGACCAAGTGATGCCTTACCGCTTGCCATAATTTGCTTTGATATTTTTTTCTGCGAGTGCTACCGTTTCTTCTATTCGCTTTTGACGAGTTTCTGGCTTTTTTGCATTGTAAGTCAAAGCAGGTACTTCGTAGCATTTATGTTAGTGAAAGAATATCAATACAGGTGCAATTGGGAAGTCATTTATTTTTTAAGTAAACTTTGCTACCTTTGGCAAATACAAGTATTTTTTATAAAAGCATCTGTGCTAAATCTGTCAAAATTTGTATCATCTGTATTCCAAAACAGCGCAAAGATAATACTAATTGAACAGATATAATACAGATTTTTTCAAAAGAATTATTTGTCATAGATTTGAAAACATCAATCAAAAACGAACTTCAAACACTTTTAACTTATGGAATTGGAAAAAAATCCGTGGACTACACTTGCTACTCGCCCTATTTACGATAATGCTTGGATAAGTATTCGCGAAGACCAAGTCATCAATCCCAAAGGAGGAAAGGGCATCTATGGGGTAGTGAGTTTTAAAAATATTGCCATCGGTATTATTCCTATTGATAGCGAAGGAAATACCTATCTGATTGGGCAGTACCGCTATACGCTCAATGAATACTCTTGGGAAATCCCTATGGGAGGCGGGAAAATAGGTATAGACATTTTAGAATCTGCTCAGCGAGAACTCAAAGAGGAAACGGGCTTTACTGCTTTGAAATGGACTGAAATCATGAAACTTCACACGTCCAACTCAGTAACTGACGAGGTAGCCTATGTATTTTTAGCGGAGGAGCTTGTAGCGGGAGAAACTCAATTTGAGGAAACAGAAGACCTGCAAATCAGGAAATTGCCTTTGGAGGAAGCGATTAACATGGCGATGTGTGGACAAATCACCGATGCAATTAGCGTGGCGGGCTTGTTGAAGGTAGCTATGAGAAGATAATTGGGCAGGAGAAAATAATGATTTTGTGTATGAAATACTTTTTTTTCTAACAAAAGTAATATATTAGCGTATATATCATTACAGCTTTACTTCCTGTCTGAGTAACAAACAAAAAGATTTAACTTATTGTATTGATAGTAAGTAAGTTGTGCTAACGACTCTTTGTGTACTCATACTAATATCATTATTTATCATTTTTAAAAATTAAAAATTATGTCATTGATTTGGAGTTTTGTTATTTCCGTAGTTGCCGCTTTGATTGCGGGACGCTTGATTGCTGGCATTCAAATCAAAAGCATTACTGCGGCGGCAGTGGTAGCTTTGGTGCTTTCTGTGGCAGGTACTTTCTTGAGCAAGTTGCTCATGTTTTTCCTCGCTCCACTTAACTGGATTACCTTAGGGATTTTGGGCTTAGTGGCTGGAGTAGTTGTCAATGCAATTTTGGTCATGATGATGGACAAAAAAGTAAAAGGATTTGAAGTAGATAGCTTTAGTTCTTCTTTGTTCTATTGTGTGGTGCTTGCTTTGGTGCAGATGGTGCTGCGTTGGATTTTCTAAGATATTTCTTATTTAAGTTTTAAAAACGATGGCAGATGTAAAAAACTGCTATCGTTTTTTTATTTTTGCCTCCTCAAAATGAAAACTATGCTCAAATACTGGTGGCGTACTAAGTTAGACAATGGTTGGTTTCTTACCATTTTGCTGATTTTTTTATTGGTCAGTGTCCCCATTCTATATATTTTTATTCAGATTTTTAACCCGCCTTCAGATACTTGGTTGCATATCCAAGAAAATTTATTAACTGATTATGTGATAAATACTATCGTATTAAGTATAGGGGTAGCTTGCTTAACCTTATTGCTTGGTATTCCCTCAGCATGGTTAGTAAGTACTTATGATTTTCCTTTGAGGCGTTGGTTGGGGTGGTGGCTTATTCTCCCTTTGGCAATACCTACTTATATTAATGCGGCGGTTTACAAAGCCATGCTTGGTTCTGCTGTAATGAATATGTCTGGAGCAGTAGCGGTGGTGGCTTTTGTGCTGTACCCTTATATTTATTTGATAAGTCGTAGTGTATTTGAAAAGCAATCCCAATCCGTATTAGAAGTTGCAAAAATGTTAGGGAAAAATCGCTGGCAGTCATTTTTTAATTTAGTTCTTCCTTTGGCACGTCCCGCTGTTTTTGGGGGACTTTTTTTGGTACTAATGGAGGTATTGAACGAGTATGGGGCAGTAAAGTACTACAATATCAATACTTTTACGAAAGGTATTTTTCGGGCATGGTTTTCTTTTGGCGATGTGGGGGCGGCGGTAAAACTGTCGGCTTGCTTAATGATTTTGGTATTTTTTTTGGTAGGGTTAGAATCTTGGCAACGCAAAAAACAGAGATTTCACGATGCGGCTTTCTCTCCCAAGCCCATTCATAGGATTCATCTCAAAGGTATCGAGGGCTGGTTGGCTTGGGTAGTATGTTTCGTTCCCGTACTATTTGGTTTTATTATTCCCGTAGGACAGCTTTTTTATTGGGCAAGTACTATCTGGGAAGCTACTTCATTCCCCAATATGTATCACCTCATTGGCAACTCTGTATGGGTAGCAAGTTTGAGTGCTGTGCTGATTACTTTGGTGGCTATCTTACTGAATTATGCAGTGAGGCTCAGTCGTCATGTATGGGGAAAATTCCTCTCCCAAGTAGCTACTTTGGGCTATGCCATACCGGGAGCAGTCATCGCCATAGGTAGCATGATGATACTTATAAGTATAGATAATTGGCTAAGTAGCTGGCTTCCATCAAAAAAAGGATTTTGGTTAAATGCTACACTCTTAGGTTTGGTGTACGCTTATTTGGTCAGGTTTTTAGCAGTTGGCTCAAATCCCATTGCCTCAGGTTGGCAAAAAATTAGTCAAAATATCGACCATGCTGCCTTGCTCAGTGGAAAGAGAAGAATCCAAAGCTTATTTACCTTGCATCTACCTTTGTTGAAAAGCAACATAGTAGCCTGCTTTATCTTGGTTTTTGTAGATACTCTCAAAGAACTCCCACTAACACTCATTTTGCGACCTTTCAACTTTGATACCTTAGCTACTACTACTTTTGAAATGGCTGATGATGAACGCTTTGCAGTAGCAGGCGTTACTGCCCTTATGATTATAGGCATAGGGCTATTGGCTATTTTCATCTTAAACAAATGGAATAAGGAATGAGAAAAAATTGCTTTATACCAAAAAACACTATATTTGTGAAATAATACTAACAGAAATATCTCAGAACAGTTCTGTGCAAAAAACCAAGTAAACATCGTTTTGTCAAAATCATCATCTTTAACTTTATCAAAATGGGTCAGTTTATTAAGTTTACCGTTGCTGCTATCTTTGGCACTATCATAGGTTTGGGGCTTTTATTTTTCCTCATGATATGGATTTTGGGAGCAGTAGCCTCCTCTGCGGGTAATGAAAAAGTCAGTATAGAGGCAAATTCTGTCTTGCATCTCAATTTGAATACTGCTATTAAAGAAAGAGTTGAAGAAAATCCTTTTGAAGACCTTGACCTACCTTCCGAACTGACAGCAAGCGTGGGAGGAATCGGGCTTTTTGACCTAAAAGAAGCCATCAAGAAAGCAAAATCCGATGAGAATATCAAAGGCATCTACTTAGAAGTAGGAATGATTAGCGCTGGTTTTGCTTCCTTACAAGAAATCAGAGAGGCACTCATAGATTTCAAAGGAGCCAATAAATTTATTTATGTGTATGGGGATATTTATGGAGAAAGTTCTTACTTAGTGGCTTCCGTAGCAGACAAAATTATCCTGAATCCACAAGGCGTGTTGGAGTTTAATGGACTTTACGCTGAGCGAATGTTTTATACCAAAATGTTTGAGAAAGTAGGAATCAAACCTGAGATTTTTAGAGTAGGAGAGTTCAAAAGTGCCGTAGAGCCTTTCCTTTTGGACAAAATGAGTCCCGCAAGCCGTTTGCAAACAGAGTCTTACTTGAATAGTATTTATAACTTTTACCTCAAAGGAATTAGCGAGTCAAGAAATATTGCCATAGAAGATTTGAAAAACCTTGCCAATAAAATGGCAATTAGAAATGCAGGCGAAATGTTAGAAGCCAAACTTATTACCGACACCATGTACTACGACCAAGTAGAAGCAGAATTGAAAAAGGCGAGTGGAATAGAAGAAAATAGTAAATTGAAATTGGTTACTCTGAAAAAGTATATGAAAGTCCCCAATCCTAATGACAAATACAATGCTAATAAAATTGCAGTCATTGTAGGCGAGGGAGAAATTACAGACGGTAACGGCGGTCAAGACGGTATTGGGGGAGATAAAATAGCGGCAGAGATTCGCAAAGCTCGCCAAGACGATAGAGTGAAAGCGATTGTACTAAGAATCAACTCGCCGGGTGGTAGCGCACTTGCTTCTGACAAAATGTGGAGAGAGGTAATCCTTACCAAAGGGAAAAAACCTATCATCGCTTCTATGGGAGATGTGGCCGCCTCAGGAGGGTACTATATGGCAATGGGCTGTGATAAAATCGTCGCCCAGCCTAATACAATTACTGGCTCTATTGGTATTTTTTCTCTATTGTTCAATGCCCAAGAGTTACTCAATAATAAAATAGGAATTACCTTTGACGGAGTAAAAACAAGCAGTTTTGCTGACATAGATGGGTTTTACCATAGGAGTTTGACCGATGCAGAACGTCAGGTCTTCCAGCAGGCAGTCAATCGTGGATACGAAGACTTTACCAGCAAAGCAGCAAGAGGCAGGAATATGCACTTAGACAGCCTCAAAAGAGTAGCAGGAGGACGAGTTTGGACGGGAGAGCAAGCTCAGGGTTTAGGCTTAGTAGATGAGTTGGGTAACTTTGAGAAAGCGGTAGCCATAGCCGCCAAAGCCGCCAACCTCCAAGACGGTGAATATGCACTCAAGTTTTATCCTCAAAAGCAAAGTTTTGTAGATAAATTGCTTAAAACCGGTGAAAGCGCGTTGAAAGAACAATCTTTGCGAAGCGAGTTAGGAGAATTATATCCTATTTACAAAGAAATTCAACGACTGAAAAATCTACAAGGTCTGCAAGCAAGATTGCCCTACTATGAGGAGATTAAGTAAGTATAAGGTTTAAACATACAATTTTCATAAATAGCAATAAATGATTAACTTTGATTTATTAGAAGATAGAACAACCATTATTGACCATACTATCCGAAATGATTGGACGAAAGAGGAAATTAGTGAGATTTTTCATTCGCCCATCTTAGAACTTATCTATCGCGCCGCCTCAGTGCATCGCCAATTTCACAATCCGCAAGAAGTGCAGGTATGCACCCTACTCTCTATCAAAACAGGTGGTTGCCCTGAGGACTGTGCCTACTGTCCGCAAGCGGCTCGCTATCATACTGAGGTAAAAGTACATAAACTAATGACCGTCAAAGAAGTATTAGCCAAAGCACAGCAAGCATTAGAGGCAGGCAGTACACGTTTTTGCATGGGAGCGGCTTGGAGAGAAGTCAGAGATAACAAAGATTTTGACAAGGTAATAGAAATGGTCAAAGGCGTTGCTCAAATGGGCTTAGAGGTCTGTTGTACCTTAGGTATGCTAACCCCTCAGCAAGCCCAAAAACTCAAAGAGGCGGGCTTGTATGCCTACAATCACAACTTGGACACCAGCGAAGAGTACTATGATGAAATCATTACGACACGAACTTATCAAGATAGGTTAGAAACACTCGAGAATGTCAGGAAAGCCAAAATATCTGTTTGCTCAGGTGGCATTATAGGCATGGGCGAATCCCTTAATGATAGGATAGGTATGCTGCATACTTTGGCAACGCTGCCCGAACACCCTGAGTCAGTGCCTGTCAATGCACTCGTAGCAGTGGAAGGAACACCTTTGGAAAACCAAGAGCGAGTGTCGGTCTGGGAAATGATTAGAATGATAGCCACAGCACGGATTACCATGCCTAAGGCAATGGTCAGGCTATCAGCGGGGCGAGTAATGATGAACATGGAAGAGCAGGCTCTATGCTTCTTAGCAGGGGCAAACTCCATTTTTGCAGGCGAAAAACTGCTCACTACTCCTAACCCAGAGTATGATAAGGATAGAGAGATGTTTCAAGTACTTAACTTAAAGCCCAGAAAGTCCTATCAAAATAAATAGGATAAAACGGTGATAATTCCAATTGGTATGATGGTATTTTATCTACTGTTATCAATTTGATGAGAAAAGTGTTTTGAATAAAAATCTGTGTTTATCAGCCAAATCCGTATTATCGGTGTTCTATTTTGGAACACTGATGACACAGATTGTACCGATAAAAACGGATTTTTTAATACATAAAATTATCATACATTTGAAAGCACCACCAATAAAACGAAGGCTTGTATTTTTAAGATAAGAAAAAATTTCTAAAAAAAATAAAATATCAATTTAATCATTATCTTGCAGTTAAAATAAGCAAAAAGAAAAGGTCAGTAAGCTAAACACAAACAAATAAAATAACCTATTTTAACAATATAAAATCAATGCAAAAATCAAGGTAATCGCCATGGACGACCTCTCTCCCGATATAGAAATTACGGAACTCCGTCGACTCACACAAGTCATCAAAGATAAATATGACTATGACTTTAAAGACTATGCGATGTCTTCTTTCAAAAGAAGAATTAAGCGAGTATTGGATTTGTATAAGTTTAAAAATGTAGATAAACTCATCAGCGTATTAGAAAATAATGCTGATTTTTTTGATGAGTTTGTTTCTGAAATCACAGTGAACGTAACAGAGATGTTCCGTGACCCCACTTTTTGGAAAATACTCAAAGAGCAGATTATACCTAATATATTACTCAACCACAATAAAATCACTATTTGGCACGCAGGCTGTTCCTCAGGGGAAGAGGTAGTTACTATGTGCATGGTCTTAGACGAAATGGGCGTACTGGACAAAGCAAAAATTATTGCTACAGACATAGATACGGCTATCATCAACAAAGCTAAAAATGCTACTTACCCCATCAAAAATATGGACGTCAATAGCAAGAACTATGCTCGATACCAAGGAACACGTAGCTTAGAATACTATTACAAAGAGGCAAACGGAGAAGCTATTATACACAAGTCATTGTTAGAAAATGTATCCTATCGTAAGCATGACTTAGTACAGGGAGTAGTTTTTTCTAAGTTTGATTTGATTCTGTGCCGAAATGTAATGATTTATTTCAATCAGACTTTGCAAAACCATGTACTGAACAAACTTCATGAAAGTCTGTTCAAGTATGGCTATTTGGCAATTGGTTCAAAAGAATCTTTGATTTGGTGCGAAATAGCCAATAAATTTATTGTGGTAAATAACGAAGAAAAGATTTACAAAAAAGTAAAAGATTAAAAAAACTGCATCCATTACCCATGAGATACAATTTGAGCAATAAATATAAAGCGATTGTAATAGGTGGTTCTGCGGGCAGTTTTCAGGGAATTACCCAGATTTTAGCTAATGTGCCTAAAGACTTTCCTCTCCCCATGTTTTTGTGCTTGCATCGTTTGAAGCACGTAAGACATGGCTTCGTAGAGGCATTGTCCATCAAAAGTAATAAAGTAATTGCTGAGCCATTCGACAAAGAAACTATCAAAAGAGGAGCGGTCTATCTCGCACCAGCTAACTATCACATGTGTTTAGAGTTAGGCAATACGGTCGCTCTTTCTACCGAAGAATTGGTCAATAATTCTCGCCCAGCGATAGATTTAACCTTTGAGAGTGCGTCTTATGTATATAGAGATAAGCTCATAGGTATCTTGCTCTCAGGCGCAAACAAAGATGGCGCATACGGCATGATGAAAATAAAGCAAAGAGATGGACTAACGATTGTACAAGACCCCAAGGAAAGTATGATAAATGCCATGCCCAATGCGGCATTGGCAGCAACAAAAATAGATTATACCCTGAATGTTACCCAGATAATTGATTTTTTGTATGAGTTAGATAAATTATATAAAACAGCATGAAATCTTCACTCAGACCAATAAGCATTTTGGCTATCATAGCTTTTATCATAGGAGTATTTTTTATCCTATACTATGTGTTTTTTTCATTTCCTGCGGAATTGAAAGAGGCTTTAGCCATTCAGAATGCCGCAGAAATAGAAAAAATCAAAGCTATATCAGTGCGTTTACTTTGGATTATAGGAGCGCAGCTTGCGCTTGCATTGTTTATCTTTGTATTGCTTTCTGTGGATAGACGTAAAAATAAAATAGAAAATGTGGTTTACGTAGAAAAGTATATCCAGAGACAAGAAAAAGGGACAGATAGCTTAAATAGCGAAAATAATAATTATGCAGACAGAATCAACGCACTGACTTCACACCTTAGTCAGCTCAATCGCCCTCTCAAAGAAAAATTCAAATATGCGCTGGAGGGGCTATGCAAAGAATTAGAAGCCTCTATTGGTGCGGCATTTATGACGGTAAGAATAGAAGATAAGAAATACATAGAGTTTGTGGGAGGGTATGCGTACCATCTTCCTGATAGTCAATACCTCCGCTTTGAGTTTGGAGAAGGTATTGCAGGGCAAGTAGCCAAAAGTGGAAAGGAGATTAATATTAGTGCTGTGCCACAAGGATACGTAACCGTACTTTCTGGCTTGGGTAAAGCTACTCCTAATAATATGATAGTCATACCCGTAAAATCAGGAGAAAATGTATTAGGTGTTTTAGAAATTGCTTCTTTCAAACCCTTTGGAGAGGCAGAATTAGCTTTTGCTAAACAAGTAGCTAATTCCATAGTATAGAAAAAATGCTCTTTTAATTACTTAACAATTTCATCACCAATAAAAAAGCCCTGAGGATTTTTCACATTTTCAGGGCTTTTTGAACTTTTATATATTTTACAAGCTAAGAATAATTACTTGCCCTATTTTTAGCTTATTATGTTGTATTTTATTGATTTGCTTCAAAGTATTGATAGGAACATTGTAATGATTGGCGATGCTCCAAAGTGTTTCTCCTTGTTTAACTATATGTTGCTTTTTCGTAACAGTTTGAGTTTTGATAGCTGTAGTATTAGTTTCCGAATCTTTTGCAGGGATTGTTTTTTCTACCAGATTAGTTCTGGCTTGCTCTACTTTGCTTACCGAAGGACTGGTAGTGTTTTTTAGCGCAACATTTTCCTTTATTTGCTCTCTCTGAGCAACTTTTGCTGCACTTTCATTGACAATTAGTCTTGTGTTGGGGTGGATTTTTTCAGAGGCTAAGTTGTTCCACTGTTTTATTTGAGCCACAGAAATACCATATTTTTTAGCAATAAGTGTAAGAGATTCTCCACTTTGAATAGTATGATGTGTGGCATTAGTATTTTTTTGTGTTTCTGTACTGCTTGCTACATTTTTTACAGAGGAGTTTTCACTTACTTCTTGCTTATCCAATGCGTTTTTTCTTTTAATTACCAAACTACGACCTGCGTGAATCATATTGTTGGAGAGGTTATTCCAAGTTTTGAGTTGAGCAGTAGTAACGCCATATCGGCTGGCAATCATGTTCAGAGATTCTCCTTTTTTAATTTTATGATAAATCTTGTCAGTTTCTATGTAGGATACTTTTCGCACACTTTCCGTTCTAACAATAGGCGAAGCACTATTTTCTAAAATACTTTCCCTGTTTTCCAAGAAATAATCCATTCTGTCAGCAGGAATCCTCAGGGGATAGTTTCTCATAGAGTAGTGAATAACTCCACGCTTGAGGGCGGGGTTCAACTCTGCCAAGTCTTCTGGACAAACATTAATTTTCTTAGCAAAATCTTTGAGATTCAAGTTTTGGTTAATATAGATGACCTCAGAATCTATAGGATAAAATGGTTGATTTTGAATTAAGTTATGCTCCTCAGCAAAGGTTTGGGAATAGACGACTGCGGTAAAAATAGGTACATAATTGCGGGTTTCCTTAGGCAAAAGATTGTAGATAGCCCAAAAATCCTTGATGCCTCCTGCTTTGCGAATAGCTCTACTCACCGTTCCAGGACCGCAATTGTAGGCTGCCAAAGCTAATTCCCAATTTTGGTCAAAGGTTTCATACAAGAATTTGAGGTATCTACATGCGGCAATCGTTGCTTTTTCTGGGTCCATACGCTCATCTACGAAGGCATTGGCACTCAAGCCCATCATTCTCCCTGTTTGTAACATAAACTGCCACAAGCCCAAAGCCCCTGCTCGCGAAAGTGCCTTGGGTTCAAGGGCGGACTCTACAATGGAAAGGTATTTAAGTTGGTCTGGTAAGCCATATTCTTTCAAATATTTCTCAAAAAGAGGAAAGTACAAAGTTCGCTTTGCCATAAGCCTAAGCGTATAATTCCTTCTCTGCCTTGTGTAATAATTAATAAAAGTTTTCACAGTTTCAGTAAGCCGAAAAGGAAACTCTGTTTGAGTACTAAGTGCGTTAAGCCGTTGCTCTACCAAAGTATAATCTATTTCAGGCACGTACTCATAAGAAGTATTTTGGTCGTCGTAGTGAATAATGTCAGGATTAGGAGAATAAACTAAATTAGGGTTAGTTTCTATATCTTTACAGATAGCCTCAGGAGCATCTGCTATGGCTACCTCCATGTCAAAACCATTGATTTCGCCGATAGGGTGTATGAAATCTAAGTAATCCCTGAATATGGTTAAGCCTAATTCATAATTTCTTTTGACATCTAAAGAATCTGCTATTCGTTTTAGTTTTTCATCATGGTCGATGGCTTGCCCCAATGCACTCAGCCCCACTAATACTAAAAGGCTACTTGCAAAAAGACTCTTGAAATTTAATGACATAGGTATAAATTCATTAAATACGACAATCTAATTAGTTTGGGTAAATTTTCCGAATTTGATTTGGCACAGTGTCGCAAAAAGCAAGTTAAATATAAGTATATCTTCTAAATTTTATCTTCTTTCACAATATTTAACCCTCCAAAAGTAATAAAACAAATTAGAAAAATACCAAAAATTTTGAAAGTTTATTAAAAAATCTGGCTTTGGACGGCAAAATGGGGTGGTATAACAAATACTTTTTAAACTCAACATGCAAAACCAAAGTGTATCAAACCAAGATAAGAAAAACCAAAGTCAATAGTTCTTGTCTTGTGATTATCTATTTTTTTATTTACCTTTGAGGGTGGATAATTTTTCTGTTGATTGAATAGCATATAACCTTTATAGACGTATGAAAAATCTTTCTCTATCCTTATGTTTTTTGATATTATTTGCACTTTCTTGCAAGCAAGGTAAAGTGAGTCCAAACAATAGCGATGATACGGCAAATACGCCTCCGCCGCCTACTGCTACCACTCCTACTGAAAGAAAGTTAGTATGGTCTGATGAGTTTGACTATACAGGGCTTCCAGATGCAAAAAAATGGAATTATGATGTTGGAGGACATGGTTGGGGCAACCAAGAGAGGCAGTATTACACCAAAGAAAGGGAAAAAAATGCTCGTGTGGAAAATGGAAGGCTGATTATAGAGGCACATAGGGAAGATTTTAGCGGTAGCCAATATACCTCAGCCCGTCTTGTTACCAAAGGCAAAGGGGACTGGACTTATGGACGCATAGAAGTTAAAGCAAAATTGCCCAAAGGCACAGGAACTTGGCCGGCTATTTGGATGCTTGCCTCTACCGAACCTTTGAGGTGGCCTGATGATGGAGAGATAGATATTATGGAACATGTCGGCTTTGACCCCAATGTAATTCATGGGACTGTGCATACCAAAGCATACAACCACGGCATAGGTACTCAAAAAGGGGCGCAAATCAGAATACCAGATGCACAAGAGGCTTTTCATGTATATGCTATAGAGTGGACAAAAGACTATATAGACTGGTACGTTGATGACAAAAAGTACTTTTCATTTAATAACGTGAGCGGAACTAAGGAAACTTATCCTTTCACGTATAATTTTCACTTACTGCTCAATATAGCCATTGGAGGAAGCTGGGGGGGGCAAAGAGGCATAGATAATACTATTTTCCCACAGCGTTTTGAAATAGACTACGTGAGAGTTTATCAATAAGGCAAAAATTCTTTTTTAATAAAAGAAGTTAATTTCTTGACAAAGGGATATCGGATTTTATAATTTTGCCTTCCATTTTTTTAAAAAAAAGCATTATTAATGAAACTCTCAGCGTTTAAGTTTGATTTGCCTGATGATGCGATTGCTTTGCACCCTACCCCTAACCGAGATGAATCTCGTTTGATGGTGGTACATCGCTCCACAGGCAAGATAGAGCATCGCATGTTTAAAGATATTTTGGATTATTTTGATGAAGGCGATGTAATGGTTATCAACAACACCAAAGTATTTCCTGCACGACTGTATGGGAAAAAAGAAAAGACAGGAGCAAAAATAGAGGTATTTCTACTCAGGGAATTGAGCAAAGATGCAAGATTGTGGGACGTACTTGTCGACCCTGCTCGCAAAATTAGAGTGGGGAACAAGCTCTATTTTGGCGATGGAGAGTTAGTCGCAGAGGTAATAGATAATACAACCTCGCGAGGACGCACAATCCGATTCCTGTTCGATGGGAACGATGAAGAGTTTACAAAAATGATTAATGAGTTAGGCGAGCCTCCTATCCCCAATGACATCAAAAAGCTTCGCCCTGCTGATGCAGAGGATAGAGAAAGATACCAAACTATCTTTGCCCAGCATGTGGGGGCTGTAGCTGCGCCTACCGCAGGCTTGCACTTTACCCCGCATTTAGTGAGAAGGTTGCAGCTCAAAGGTGTAGAGATAGAGCCTATTACGCTTCATGTGGGTTTAGGCACTTTTAGAGAAGTTGATGTAGAAGACCTCACAAAGCATAAGACTGATTCTGAAAACTACAACGTTCCTTTGAAAACAGCAGAAAGAGTAAATGAGGCTTTAGACGCAAACAAGCGCGTATGTGCAATAGGCACTACGGTTATGCGTACTTTGGAGACTTCTGTAACAGCAGGAGGAAGATTAAAAGATAGCAGTGGTTGGACGGATAAGTTTATTTTTCCTCCTTATGATTTCAAAATTTGCAAAGCCTTAGTAACCAATTTTCACAAGCCCATGTCCACTTTATTGATGATGGTTTGTGCTTTTGGAGGCTATGATTTGACTATGAAGGCATACGACATTGCTATCAAAGAGCGTTATCGCTTTTTTACTTATGGCGATGCCATGCTTATTTTATAAAGTTGAGTGCATTACAGCCAAGCATGTCTTATGTTTGATTTTTTATTTTACAGAGAAGAGTCTCCTCTTATTTTTACCCAAGCTACTTTCTGGGGTTTTTTTGCTGTAGCTATTCTTTGTTATCATTTCTTATACAAAAAGATAGCCGCAAGGAATATGTACTTAATGTTGATAAGTATGTATTTTTACTACCTTTCAGGAGGTTATTTTTTCACCTTGCTTATCTTCTCTACTTTGGTGGATTACTACATAGGTAAGTGGCTACATGCCTCAGAAGAACCTGCTAAAAGGAAATTATTGGTTACTGCCAGCGTAATTATCAATCTTTCTGTCTTGGCATATTTCAAATATGCTTATTTTTTTGTAGATGCTATCAACAATCTTTTGGGAACTTCCCTAACAGTTACTAACTACTTAGCAGTGTGGACAAATGCAGTAGCATTGACAGATTTTGACATCAATACTATCGTCTTGCCCGTAGGAATTTCCTTTTATACTTTCCAGACCATTAGTTACTCGATAGATATTTACCGCAGACAGGTGCATCCCGTGCATAATATCTGGGATTTTGCATTTTATGTAAGTTTTTTCCCTCAGTTAGTCGCAGGACCTATCGTGAGGGCTTCGGACTTTGTGCCACAGATTTACCAACCCTACAAAGTCAGCGAAGTAGAGTATGGCAAGGCTATTTATTTGATTTTATGTGGACTCATCAAAAAAATATTTGTTTCAGATTATATCTCTATCAATTTTGTAGATAGAGTATTTGCTGAGCCTCTCAAATACAGTGGTTTTGAAAACTTAATGGCGGTGTATGGCTATGCGATTCAGATTTACTGCGATTTTTCAGGTTATACGGATATAGCCATAGGGATTGCTTTGCTATTAGGCTTCCGATTGAATATTAATTTTAACTCTCCTTACAAGGCACAGAATATCACTGACTTTTGGCGGCGTTGGCACATTTCTCTTTCCTCTTGGCTAAGAGATTATCTCTACATTTCTTTAGGGGGAAACCGAAAAGGGAAACTACGAACATACATCAATTTATTGCTTACTATGCTCTTAGGTGGGCTTTGGCATGGAGCGCATGTACGCTTCATTATTTGGGGGGCATTGCACGGAGTAGCTTTGGCAGTACACAAAGCATTTATGGAGGCTTTCCCTGCTAAGACAAGTACCTTAGGCGGAAAAATTCTCAACGGCATCATTACCTTTCATTTTGTTTGTTTTTGTTGGATTTTTTTCAGGGCTACTGATATGCAAATCATTAGCGATATGCTCATGCAAATAGGCACAAACTTTGGCTTTGAGTATATAGAAGCCAATATCAGTGAATATTACAAGATATTTTTTGTGATGTTCTTAGGGTATTTGGTGCATCTATTGCCAAGTGATTTCAAGGCAGACCTCACAGAAACCTTTGTTAAGCTACCCGATTTGACCAAAGCTATTATGATAGTAGGAGTAGTATTATTGCTTTATCAAGTAAAGACAGCCGCCTTGCAACCTTTTATTTATTTTCAGTTTTAACAAAAAATATTGCGCAATTTTATAATTATTTTAAAACTGTTATAATTTAGAAAACTTGAAAAAATACAAATACACTTTCTTTTTTGGTATTTTAGGTGGCTTGTTTTTCATTCCTTTCATAGGCAATGTTCACCTTTTTGACTGGGACGAGATTAACTTTGCTGAGATTGCCAGAGAAATGTTAGTTACAGGTAATTATTTCCGCATGACGATTGATTACCTGCCTTTTAACGAAAAGCCTCCTCTTTTTATCTGGTTTCAAGCCCTATCTATGAACCTCTTTGGCATCAATGAGTTTGCGGCTCGCTTTCCTAACGCCGTCTGTGGAATTAT
The DNA here is from genome assembly GCF_900113045.1 of Thermoflexibacter ruber. Taxonomy (GTDB): domain Bacteria; phylum Bacteroidota; class Bacteroidia; order Cytophagales; family Thermoflexibacteraceae; genus Thermoflexibacter; species Thermoflexibacter ruber. The sequence continues at coordinate 14,022 of NZ_FONY01000001.1, read as the reverse complement.
CGCTTTGATTGTTTTATTCAACATAGGAAAAAAACTTTACGACCAAACCTTTGGAATCCTTTGGGCTGGAAGTTGTTTTGGTTCTATTCTACCTCATTTTTACTTTAAGTCAGGCATCATAGACCCCTTTTTTAACCTGTTTATTTTCTTAGGATTGTACAATTTCTTCCTATTTTATAGAGGCTGGTCAGCCAAGGAAATACAACCCAATGCTAAAAAGAAATGGTACGATTTGGCTTTGGCTTCTTTTTTTATTGGCTTGGCGATTATGACGAAGGGCCCTGTGGCTTTTTTGGTCATTTCTTTGTGTATTGGTATTTATTATCTTTATACGCTTTGGAAACCTCTGTCTATAGCCAAACCTTTGACCCTGTCTTTCTTTTTCAAAGAGTATTTAGCTTTTAGCATAGGTACTTTGGCAGTTACCTTAGTATGGTATGGAGTAGAATTTGTTTTGCATGGAGAAAAATTTATCATAGATTTTACGCTACGTCAGTATGCGATGCTTTCTACGCATGATGCTGGGCATGAAGGATTTATAGGGTATCACTTTGTAGTGTTGCTTTTAGGTTGCTTTCCTGCTTCTGTTTTTGCCCTTGCTTCTTTTAGGAAACAGGAGCAAGACCAAGATTATCAAGTACTTTTCAAAAGGTTTATGCAGATTTTGTTTTGGGTAGTACTTATTTTGTTTTCCTTTGTTAAAACCAAAATCGTGCATTACTCTTCGCTTTGCTATTATCCTCTGACCTATCTTTCTGCCCTCTCCTTGTATCAGCTTTGGCAGGGCAAGATGCAGTATAAAAAATGGATAAGTGTTGTGTTGTCAATTATTTGTGCAATTTGGGTGTTGGTAGTCGTAGCTATTCCTTTCATAGGATTAAATCCACAATTTATTCAGTCATTTTTAGAAAACGACCAATTCGCTCAGGCTAATTTTAATGCAGAAGTGCCTTGGACAGGCTGGGAGGCTTTGATAGGTTTGTACTTCATTATTGTGCTGATAATCAGCATTTTTCTTTTTAAGAAAAATGAAGTTCTCAAAGGCTTTTACACGCTTTTTGGAGGTACGGCGGTGATGCTAACCTTAGTGTTGATTTTTTATATAGGCAAAGTAGAACGCTATACCCAAAGAGCCGCCATAGATTTTCTGAAAACTTTGCAAGGGAAAGATTGCTATGTAATGACGATTGGCTACAAAAGCTACGCACAATACTTCTATGCCCAGACACAACCGACCACAAAGCCTAAATTTGACGGTGATATTCGCTGGCAAAACTACCTCTTTTACAATAAGATAGACAAAGACCTCTACGTACTTACTAAAAATACTGCCGAGCAGGAACTATTGGATTTGATAAAACCCAATCAGGTAGAGTGGGAAAGACTATACGAAAAAAATGGTTTTGTATTTTACAAGAGAGCAAGCCGTTAAATACTATTTTTGCCTAATTTTACTTTGATACCATGAAGCAAAAAATACTATTTCTCACACCTTATCCATTAGGGGTGGCACCTTCTCAGCGATTTCGGTTTGAGCAGTATTTTGAGATATTGAAAGAAAAGGGCTTTGATTTTGATAGCCAATCTTTTATAGACGAGCAGACATGGGAAATTTTGTACTTGAAAGGAAATTTGACGAAAAAGGTAATAGGAATTTTTCGTGGATTTCTCAGAAGATTTTATTTGCTATTTTTCTTAAAAAAATACCATTTCATTTTTATTCATAGAGAAGCTGCTCCTTTATTCCCTCCTGTTTTTGAATTTTTAATGGCTAAGGTGTTTCAGAAAAAAATCATTTACGACTTTGACGATGCTATTTGGCTGCCCAATACTTCTAAACAAAATCGCATTTCAGCTTTTTTGAAATTTCACCAAAAAGTAAATTGGATTTGCCGATGGGCATATAAAATCAGTGCGGGCAATGACTACCTTTGTGCGTATGCTCGGCAGTTCAACCCCAATACATTGCTAAATCCTACTACAATAGATATGAGCCACCACCAAAAAAGCAATAGCCAAGAAGTGCAGGCAGGGGATAAAATAGTGATTGGCTGGACAGGCTCACACTCAACATTAAAATATTTACATGAAATAGAGCAAGTTATCAAAGAAATAGAAAAAAACTACCCCATTCATTTTTTGGTCATTGCTAACCAAAAGCCTGAAATACAATTAGACAGCCTAATTTTTCTCTCTTGGAAGAAAGAAAGCGAAATAGAAGATTTATCAAAAATACACATTGGGATAATGCCCTTGACTGATGATGAGTGGGCAAAGGGCAAGTGCGGATTCAAAGCCCTGCAATACATGAGTTTGGGGATTCCTACGCTTGCCTCTCCTGTGGGGGTCAATACCACAATTATACAAGACGGCAAAAATGGCTTTTTGTGCGATAGAGCAGAAGTTTGGCGAGAAAAACTTGTTTTGTTAATTGAAAATGAGAGTCTTAGAGCAGAGTTGGGCAAAAATGCACAGCAGACAGTAGAAAAATACTTTTCTGTGCAGGCAAATAAGGAGAATTTTTTAAGACTTTTTAGTTAAGTTATTTTAGATAGTGTTTTTCTGCTAACTTTGCAAAAACTTTTTAGCATCGGTACGTGTTAAAGATTCAAGTTATTATCACTTCTAAATCAATTATTGACGATGACAACAGTTATTTTAGGAATTGCTTTTGTAGGTTTGTTCTTTGTAGCCTTATCTGTACGACTAATTTTCTTGAAGGACGGCGAGTTTAGAGGCACTTGTGCCAGCCAAAGTCCTTTTCTCAACAAAGAAGGGATTACCTGCAATGTATGTGGCAAAGAAGTAGGAACTTGCGAGAAGGAAACAGCAAAAGCCTAATGCAAAAAAATAATCCTAAAGTCCTCAATGCGTGGTGCTTATACGACTGGGCTAACTCTGTTTATGCACTCATTATCTCCTCTACGCTCTTTCCTGTTTATTATAACAACGTTACCCGAAAGGCTTTTAGTGGGGAAGAGGTCTATTTTTTAGGCTTAAAAATCAGTAATACTGTCATTTATTCTTACTCTATTTCAGTAGGTTATCTTATTTTGGTATTGGTATTACCTTTACTCTCGGGCATTGCAGACTATAGTGGACGCAAAAAAAACTTCATGCAGTTTTTTACTTGGGTAGGGGGGCTTTCTTGCATCGCACTGTTTTTCTTTCACGGAGAGAACATTGAGTTTGGGGTTTTCTTTTCTATGCTGGCAGTTTTGGGGTATGCAGGGAGTTTAGTTTTTTATAATTCCTATCTTTCAGACATCGCCAGTAAAGACCGACACGACTATCTTAGTGCCAAAGGGTATGCTTGGGGGTACATTGGGAGTGTGATACTTTTGTTATTTATCCTTCCCTTAGTTATCTTTTACAAGCAGGTTGGTTTTTCTCACGAGTTAGAGGCAATGAGGTATGGGTTCTTGCTAACAGGTGTTTGGTGGATTGGTTTTGCACAAGTTACTTTTTATTTTTTGCCTACTCCACACAGCGATAATTCTTTGCAACATCTTCTTTTACAAGGATATAAAGAAATACATAAAGTCTTTCGCATGTTGCAGACTATGCCTGCCCTCAAAGTTTTCTTGTTTTCTTTCTTTTTTTACATCATGGGAGTACAAACAGTGATGTTTTTGGCGGCAACTTTTGGAGAAAAAGAAATAAGATTGAGCAGTGAAAAGCTGATTATCACTATTTTACTTATTCAAATATTAGCCATAGCGGGAGCATATTTTTTTGCTTGGGTTTCTGAAAAAAAAGGAAATCGATTTTCTATTCTTTCTATGCTTTTGATTTGGATTGGTGCGTGCTTAGGTGCGTATTTTATTCAAAGTGAATACCATTTTTATACCTTAGCGATTATTATTGGTTTGATTATGGGAGGCATACAGTCGCTTTCACGTTCTACCTACTCCAAACTTCTTCCCCAAGATTCGCCTGATACGACTTCTTTTTTTAGTTTTTATGATGTAAGTGAGAAAATAGCTGTGGTCTTAGGAACTTTTGTGTATGGATTAGTAGAGCATCTTTCTGGGAGTATGAGAAATAGCACTATTGCTTTGGCAAGTTTTTTTGTTATTGGATTTGTTTTGCTTTACAAAAATAGGATAGAAAATACAAGAAGCGATAATTAATTGAAAAATAAAACTTTGGCAAAGTTTCAAACTTTACCAAAGTATATATCTACTATAATTTCCTCTTGACTTCTTTTTGCTCATAGGCTTCAATAATATCACCTATTTGAATATTATTGAAATTTTTTAAGCTAATACCGCACTCAAAGCCTGTTTTTACTTCGCTTACATCATCTTTAAATCGTTTTAAGGCACTTATTTCGCCATTATTGCTTTCTCCACCTCCATAAATCACTATTCCGTCTCTAATTAGTCGTACTTTTGAGTTTCGTTTGATAACTCCTTCAGTAATGTAACAGCCAGCTACTGTGCCTACCTTGCTGATTTTAAAGACCTCTCTTACTTCTGCATTACCAAGTATGACCTCCTCAATAGTAGGCGCAAGCATACCTTCTAAGGCATCTTTGACATCATTGATAGCATCGTAAATGATAGAGTATAATCGAATTTCGACGCTTTCTTTGTCTGCCAATTTACGAGCATTGGCAGAGGGTCTTACTTGGAAACCAATAATGATGGCATCAGCCGTAGTTGCCAGAGTTACATCGGCTTCTGAGATTTGCCCTACGCCTTTGTGTATGATGCGTACCTCTACTTCTTCCTTAGAAAGTTTGAGTAAGGAATCAGAGAGAGCTTCTACTGAGCCATCTACGTCTGCTTTAACGATGATATTGAGTTGTTTAAAGCCAAGCGCAATTCTTCTACCTAACTCGTTGAGGGTAGTACGCTTGATAGCTCTAATACCTTGCTCTCGTAAGAGTTGTTCTCTGCGAGTAGCTATTTCTTTGGCTTCTCGTTCTGTGGTAACATTAAATTTATCACCTGCTTGCGGTGCCCCATTCAAACCAAGAATCTGAACAGGCATAGAAGGTCCGGCTTTGGTGAGTTTGTTGCCGCGATAGTCCAACATTGCTTTCACTTTTCCATAATGCGAACCAGCCAATACCATATCGCCGATTTTTAGCGTACCTGACTGCACAAGCACTGTGGCTAAGTATCCTTTGCCTTTGTCCAAAGAGGCTTCTATGACTGTACCTGTAGCATTTTTCTTAGGATTGGCTTTTAAGTCTAAAAACTCTGCCTCTAAAAGTATTTTTTCCAATAGGTCTTCTACACCGATGCCTTTTTTAGCAGAGAGTTCTTGGCACTGATATTTGCCGCCCCAGTCCTCTACTAAGATATTCATATTTGCTAAGGCTTCTTTGATTTTGTTAGGGTTGGCATCTGGCTTATCTATCTTATTGATAGCAAACACCATAGGGACACCTGCTACCTGAGCGTGATTGATGGCTTCTACTGTTTGGGGCATGACGCTATCGTCTGCTGCTATCACGATGACGGCAATGTCTGTAACTTTTGCCCCACGCGCACGCATCGCAGTAAAGGCTTCGTGTCCGGGGGTGTCTAAGAAAGTGATTCTTTTACCGCTGCTTGTTACTACATCATAAGCACCGATGTGCTGTGTAATTCCTCCTGCTTCGCCTTGGGTAACATTGGTCTTACGAATATAGTCCAAGAGAGAGGTCTTACCATGGTCAACGTGTCCCATGATAGTAACGATAGGTGCGCGAGAGACTAAATCCTCCTCTTTATCTTCTTGCTCTAACTGTATAGAGGTTTCCTCCTCAGCTGAGATGAATTCTACTTCATAGCCAAACTCGTCAGCGATAAAGGTAATGGCTTCTGCATCTAATCTTTGGTTGATTGCGATAAACATTCCAAAAGACAAGCATTTGGAGATGACCTCATTAACAGAAACCCCTAAAAGGGTAGCTAAATCGTTAGCTGAGATAAATTCTGTAACTTGGAGGACTTTTTTATCTTTTTCTTGCTGTAATAGCTCTTGGTTACGTGCAAAATTGCTACGTAGTTTTTCTTTCTTTTGCTTACGCCCTACCGCTTGCTTACTGCCTTTGGTAGAGGTATTGAGCAGAGCAAGGGTATTTTTTATCTTTTCTTGGATTTCTTTTTCAGAAATCTCCTCCCTTACAACCTTATTACGGTTGTTGTTATTATTACCGCTATTATTATTATTATTATGCCTGTTTGTTTTTGCTTGGTTGTTGTTGTTACTGCTGTTTTTATTATTGTTATTATTATTATTATTTCTGTTATTATTGGTATTTTCTTTTTTGACATCCTCTTTTTTCACCTGATTATCAGGGGTAAGTGCTTTAACTTCCACTCCTTTATCACGCTCTTTGCGTTTGCGTTTGCGTTTGCGCTTTTCTTTGCTGAGATGGTCGTCTGAGGAGGCAACAGGTTTAGGTTTTTTCTTCATCCTTGGGTCCGGGAGTTCTATTTTGCCCAAGATTTTAAGACCGGGCAAAGCATCTGCTTTTGCCTCAATAAGTTCGTTTTTCTCCTCTGTAACGGGAGCATCTTCATCAATAGGCTCTTGTCCTTTTTTCTTGTTGAGTTTTGCCGATTTAAGGATATCGGAAACCGTAGTTGTTTTTCTGAGGTCGTTTTCTACGACGAGATTTTTTTCCATGTGTGTAGTATCTGTGTACTCCGTATCTTCCTCTAAAACTGGAGCTGTTTTTTGTAACATCTCATCGTTGGAGGAGTGCTGAACTATTGGTAAGTTTTGCTCTACTTCAATGTCTTTTTCAAGCAAAGTTTGCTGTTGTTCTTTGGTTATTTTTAAATCTAAATGTTGGGTATGTTCAGCAGTTGTATCTGTTTTAGTTTTTATAACCTCCTGCATAGGAGTTTGAATTTCTTGTGGGTTTACTTTTTGCTCACTGATTAGTGGAGAAGTTTCTGATTGTAGGTTTTTCCCCTCTACATTGACCTCTTCGGTTTTGACAGTTTTTTCCTGAACAACTTTCTGCTCCGTTTGTTTGCTTTCTACTTCCTTAGCTTCAATTACTGTGTTTTCTACAGGCTTGTTTACGATAGGAGCGATTTTCTCTTCGTTTTTGATAGGTTGTTTTTTGCTATTCAGGTCTATTTTGTCAAGGACTTTTAGCCCCGGAAGTTTGGCTTTGATAACTTCTGGCTCTGGCTTAGGCTTCTCCTCGTTTTTTTTCTGAGAGAAAGGATTTTTATCTTTATTAGAGTCGATGAAAAAGGCATTCTTGATAAAGATTTCTTTTTCTTCTTCTTCTTTTTTCTTTTCTATAGAGGGAGTAGATTTGATAATAATATTTTCACTTTGACTCTTGCCAATATTAAGATTACGGGCTTCTTTTTTGGTAATGATAGATGACTCAAAGTCCTTAGACAATAAGTTAAACTGCTCGATAGTAATCTTGGCATTGGGATTACTCTCTACTTTCAGTTGGTACTTACTGGAGAGGTGTTTCACAATGGTATCTACCGACACATTAAGTTCTTTAGCCGCTTGGCTTAGTCTTTTGACTTTCTCTTCCACTCTATAATTTTTTGGGTTAAAAACGTTGCTTAAAAATTAGGTTTGCTAAACAAAATACAAAATTAGCTATATTTTGTTAAATCGACAAATATTATTGCATTAAAGTTTCATTTTCAAGGAAATTAACCTTGTTTGTAGAAAACCCTGTGCTTTACTTGCTAATTAGACAATTTTTTACGACTATTGTTTAGGGTATTAGGTGCTACTGTGGATACCTGTAATTTGCATTTTCAATCAACCTTTTTTTAGCATATACCAATATGGCAGGTGATATTTTACTAACTATTTTTTTAGTAATCCTTAATGGGTTTTTTGTGGCGGCGGAGTTTGCCATAGTCAAGCTACGCTCCTCCCAGTTAGAACTCAAATTGTCCGAAGGTATCATTAAGCAAACTTGCCGACATATTCTCCAACGATTAGATGCTTACTTGGCGGCTACTCGCTTGGCGATTACTATGGTGATGATTGCGATTGGCTATATTGGCGATATAGTTACCTTGGAAGTCATTTTGCAGATTTGTGAATGGCTGGAGTACGACCCCCCTGCCGAGATTACAGGACACGCTGTCGAGATTTCTTTTGTGATTATGACTTTTTTGTTAGTGGTTTTTGGGGTACTTGCCCCTAAGTCTATTTCTATTCGCTATCCTTTGGCAACTACGCTCTTTGTGGCACTGCCTCTACGTGCTTTTTATACAATTTTCTATCCTGTTATCTTTTTACTCAATGGAGTAGCCAACCTTGTGATTAGGATGTTTGGAATTAAGCCTTTGGCGGGCAATGATGCCGCGCATACAGAGGAAGAACTGAGAATCGTGATTGCGGAGAGTGTGCGAAGCGGAACTATCAATACCAACGAACAGCACTTAATAGAGAAGGTATTTGAGTTTGATAACCGATTTGCTAAGCAAGTAATGATTCCCCGACTGAAAATTTCAGGCATAGACATCAACTGGGAAAAAGAAAAAGTGCTTGAAACAGTGATTGAAGAAGGCTACTCCAGAATGCCCGTATACAGAGATAGCATAGACAAAATCATAGGTATTGTCTATTCCAAAGACCTGTTGGCGTTTGCTAATAGCCAGCAAGATTTGAACTTGGAAAATATCATGCGACCCGTTTATTATGTACCAGAGTCTAAGCGGATTAAAGATTTAATCAGAGAGTTTCAAAAAAAGAAAATCCATCTGGCGATTGTTACAGACGAGTTTGGGAGGACTGTGGGGCTGATTTCTCTGGAAGATATTATCGAGGAGGTTTTTGGAGAAATTTACGATGAGTATGATGAGGAGAAGGTAATCATTATTGATAAGGTCAATGACAAAGAATTTACGGTAAATGCCGTAGCCTCCATTGTAGATGTAAATAGGTTACTTCCCCAGCCACTTCCTGAAAATAAGCATTATGATACGGTATCAGGTCTGATTTTGTATAAGTTAGGGAAATTACCTAACGTAGGGGATAGATTAAAAGTGGGCAAGTATGAAGTAGTAATTACGAAAAAGAGCCACTTAGGGGTAGAGTTAGTCAATCTCAAACTGATACGATGAGTAGCTGATGTAATTAAGCATCAGTCTTTAACTTAAATCTTTTGTTTTCCCTATCAAAATAAATGCTTGCATTGGTAAAGTTTTTTTCTATGTGATTATCCTCGATGAGGCTTAGTGCGTTGGCGGAAATCAGTTTTTTTTCTTTGTTGATGAGCCAAATCTCATGAGCAACTTGCAATACTTCGGAAAGGTCGTGAGTAGCAATAAGTATAGCTTTCTGCTGCTGTTCTGCGATTTTTTTTAATAGCAACAAAATTTCTAAGCGATTGATAACATCTAAATGGGCGGTAGGCTCATCTAAAAAGAGCAAGGGGGTATTCTGAGCTAAGGCTCTGGCTATCCATACTTTTTGTTGCTGTCCATCGCTGAGTTGATAGACTTTCTGCTCCGCCCAAGTGGTAATTTGAGTAATTTGCATAGCTTGGTCTATTTTTTCCTTGTCAAAAGTGGTCAGTTTCCCCGCCCAGCCTAAGTAAGGGTAGCGACCAAGACTCACTAAATCTTTGACTTTCATCAGGTTGATTTCAGGCTTATCAGTTAGCACGAGGCTAATTTTTTGTGCTACTTCACTTCGGGGTATTTTGGCGAGGTCTTTCCCTTCTAAGCACACTTGCCCACTAAGGGAAGGCTGAAGACCCGCTAAGGTACGCAGCAAGGTGGACTTTCCCGTGCCGTTGATGCCAAGCAGGGCTGTGAGCTTGCCTTGCTCCAAGTGCAAATGCAGGTCATCAAGCAGGATTTTTTCTTGCTTTTTTGTACGATAACCTACCGACAAGCCCGAAGTATGGAGTAAGTGCATGAGTAATGTATTTAGTTTGCTACCAGACCCAGCCTCCATTTTTCAATGGTTTCGTACCAAATCGCTCCGTACTCTGACTTGCGGATAAGTTCGTAATGCTTCTCGCTGAACTGATTGGACTTTTGTACGAAGGCAAAGGTAACTTTGACATTGCCATTGTTGAGTTGGTACGTCCAAAGTTGTTGGTTGCCTTTGGTGGTGATTTGCGGCGCCCCGAAGGCTATGTAAATCATGCCCATATCAGTTTTCCAACCCTCTTTGTAAGTAGTAAAGGCGCGGTTGGCGTATTCTACACGCTGATAATAAAGCCGTATCATGCGTTTGGCATTCTCTTCGTTTCCACCGAGTTGGAGCCAGTACTGGTCTAAGGCACTTTTCTTGTTAGTGGTGCGGTTGAGTTGATTGATTTCCTCTTGGGTAGAAATATAGACCAAAGAGGCGATGAGGTCTTCTATTTTGGTAAACTTGGGGTAGGAGGCATCCATGACGTTGAATCCCAGCCCTTTGTTGCTGGTGGTATCTGCTTGGGCAAAGTACAAGCCCTTGCTTTTCAGTACGAAATTTTCGTTGGTAGGAATAGTAAAAAAAGAATCCACACTGACCTTGGGGTTTACGTTCAGGTTGTTGAGCTGCATAGGGGGGAGGGCAGGGAGGAAATTTTGCTTGATGCGATAGACATAGACAGGCACGTCCGCCCCTTCAAAACGTAGGGTATCTTGGTTGCTGACGAAATTGTCAAACACTTGCCCTTGTGTTTTGCTCAGTACGAAAGGCAGCGGATTGTCAGCTTTACCTAAACCTATTTCCTTGATAAGGAGTTGATTAGCTTCTAAATCTTGTACCCTCAGAATCATGACCGAAGGCATGACTTGGGGCTTGATGATGCCAAAGCTAAGGTAAAAACTATTGCCCCTTTTCTGTACGAACTGATTGTCAGTGGGGATAGAATCTGACTTTAAGACTTGTGAACTCTCAAAAGTAGGTTTGATGAGGTAGCTTAGCTTGATGCCTTGGAGGGTAGCGGCTTGGTAGAGCCGCTCTATGTCCAACTCCAAGAAGATTTCTAAGAGTGTGCCTTTGTTCACTACCTTAGCATTGCAGTTGATGCCCATTCTGCCTTGTGGAGTGTTGGTAGCGGTGGGAGAGGTGCTGACACAACCATAGCCCAAAAGGGAAAGAGCGAAATAGACAAGGAAGTAGAAATGCTTACGTATCTTCATGATTGAATAAGATTTGTTGCTGATGCTTTGCCAGCCAAAGTTAGCAAAAAAATTTGTAAAAACTATGCGGTTTGTTTTTTTACCTCTGCAATAAGTTGGTCATAGATACGCATACTCTCATCAATGATTTGGCGTACTACCTGCTCAGGGGTAAAGTCTGCCTGCATTTTGCTTTGCAAGAAGGTAGTGTAAGGGACTTCGTTGTGAATGAGTTTGTTGCGGAGGAGGATAATCAAACAAGCCTCCAAAGTTTGTTCAGGGTGCGTTCGTTTTGACTTTGCCAATTCCTTGTCGTTATTCAAATGTTGTGCGCCGTCCATTCCTACTATTGGGTTGATATTGAGGTCTATACCTAACGTCTTGTCTTGCAAGAATTTTATGTAGGTATTATGAGAAATATGAGAGTCCTTAGGTTGCTCTTGTTTCCAATATTTTCCCAAGCGCGTATTTTCAAAATCTGTATCAGGTTGTCCATATTTTTCATGGAGTAGTTGCTCTAACTCCATTGCTTTTTCTAAAACAGTAATCTTGTCTTTGAAAATTTTGCTTCCGTCTTCATTTCTTTGAATAAGATTACGAACCTCTAAAAGTGTAATAGCCTTTTCTAATTCAGTTTTTGACAAAGCCTCTCCTTTGCTCTTTACATCATAAAAATAGCGAAAAAGATTAGGCAAGCGGCGGTCTTTGGCAAAGCGGCGAAGGTCGCCGTAGTCCTTGATTTTTAGTGTTTCAGAAACAGCACCAACTTCAATAAGTTGTTTTTCAGAAGTACAAGGTTTTCCTGAAATGGCATTATTTACTGCAATATCTTCTTTATCAACTATATAATTCACTTTTACCTCCATTTTAATAGGCGTATCTAAAAACTTCTCTAAGTCTTTTAGTTTGAAGTTTTTAAAATCTAAGTTTGTGCCTTGTGTACGATTTTCAGATAAATCTTTGGCAAGAAGCCACAAAACTCTGTCTTTGTGCTGTTCTAAGCGCAAGACTTTTTCAGTAGATAAAAGGTAACTGCGGAATTTCTTTAAAGCATCTTTTTGAGCAATTTCTTTTAGTTTATCGTATTTCTCTGGTTTGTCTATCCATTCGTAAAGAGAAAGTTCTTTATAGTGATACAATTCTTTACGATTTTCTAAACTAATAACTTGACATTCAATTCTTTTGATTTGCTCTTTGCTAAATATTTCTTTGCTTTTTTCAGGCATTTTGTAATGCCTATTGTGAGTATAGAAAACCTGTGTATCATTTTCTAACCATTCCCTAAGTGCATAAACTACAGTTCTTTTCTCATTTCCTTCTTCATCTTTGCCAAAGGTGAGTTTTTTGCCTTCTTTCTGCATTGCTTTTTCTATGCCTTCTATAATCGCATCTTTGAATAGGCTGGATGGCAAGGCAATAGGAATCTGAGCATAGTTTTTATCTAACTTTTCAGGTTGATTTTCTTGATATTTGAAGTCAAATAAATACCCTAACTTGTTTTGAAGTTCATCTATGTTAAAGAATGTTTTGTCTTTAAATTCTTTTTCTATGCTAAAAACATGAAAACAAAAATCCTCTGCATTTTTACAGTTGCCCAAGTTTATACCTTTCCAATCTGTGATATAGTTTTTTAGAAAAATTTTAATGACTTGTCTATCAAAATTAAAAAGTGCTTTTTTTAATTCCAGTAAAGACTTTTTTACTTTTTTGTCTTTTTCATCTTTATTCACTCCATGAAATTTTTTAAGGTATTGTTCTGCCTTTTTGAAAATAGGGGCAAAAAGGTCTATGCTATCATAGACACCAATAAAATACTCTTTCCTTTTCTCCAAGTATTTTTTGTAATATTCGTACAGGTTTTTGCTATTTTCCAGTTTTACATCTTTGAGAAAAGGGTGCAGTTCTAAAAGCCTGTATTGGTCTAAGTGTGCCTGAATGTCATCTTTTTGAAAGTAGGCAAGCAGGTTTTGCAAGCGGTTGTACTCCTCATCATTGAGTTTGCTATGGTGTACTTTTCCATCTTTGATATGTTGGTGATGTTTTCGCAGATAAACCATGTCCCTTGCCAAAATTTGGGCAATGTGTCCCGCTCTTAGGGTGCGCTCCTCAGGCTTTTTCTTTTCCAATGCCTTGCAATCTTTGATGAGTTGTTTGGTTTGTGCTTTGATTTCATCTATTTTTATCAAAGCCAATTGCCTATAGCTTGGCGTGCTTACTTGTATCAAATATTCTTTGATGTCATCTGGCAAGTGCCAAACTTTCAAGCCTTTGTAATCGGTATCTAAAAATTTTTGTAACTTTTCATGACGCTCTTTTAAATCTTTAAATTCCTCTTTGGAATATGGATAGCCTGGGGGGTGGCTCATATTTTCCTCTTTTTTCTTGATGTATTTTTTCCTCAATGGTTCAAAATTAAGAGGCGTAAGCATAGGCAAATTAGTAAGAAAATTTTTATATAAAGTAATGTAATCACTGATAAAAGCCTCTGCTGAGGTGCTGATATGTCCTTTCTTGTATAGGTATTGATACAAAAATAAGTCGGGTAATTCGTGCGTACTAATAATCGCATCAGGTGCATTATTTTTTATTTTGGTAGCCAGACCACTTGCGTCCTTTTTAGTGATAATTGGTTTATACTAAAAAGTAAAAGGTTTTGAAATTTGGATTAGGAAAATTACGAAAAAAGTACAATATTTGGTAATCAAATTAGTAAAAATGTTATCACAAGCAGACTATGATTTACTAAGGGAGTTACAACACAATGAACGCTATGCCAGAGCGTACAAGAAGATAACTGTGCTTTTAATGCTTCATTTGGGTCAAAGTATGGAGGTGATTAGTGCCAGTTTAGGCATCAGTGAAGGAACAGTGAGGAACTATCGGCAGCGATATGAGCAAGTAGGTTTGGAAGCCTATTTACAAGATAATTATCAAGGTTATACAGGCAAGTTGAGTGTGGCAC
>NZ_FONY01000017.1 GCF_900113045.1 Thermoflexibacter ruber | reverse complement strand
GGAAACTCTATGAGCAATTGCAAGCATGTCACCCTGACAAGGAAAAGATTTATGTGATTTGTGATAATGCACGATATTACAAAAATAAGCACTTACAAGAAAAATTGGCAAGTAGCAGGATAAAACAGCTTTTCTTGCCTGCTTACTCGCCTAATCTTAATTTGATTGAAAGATTATGGAAATTTATGCGTAAAAAGGTCATTGATACTTGTTTTTATAGGAAGTTTCAAGATTTCAAGGAAAAGGTCTGTGAGTTTTTTACCCATATTGCCCAATATAAGCAGGAATTAGAAACCTTAATTTCTTGGAATTTTCATATCCCTAAAACCAAAACCAATTTTTATTGAGTATAAATAGTCAGCCAAAGGCATATATGGCTTTGAACTCGGGTGTGGCGAACGTGCATTCATAGTTTTCAGTTTGCCTGAAATACGAATGGCATAAATTGAGTTTTCCTTAATTCGTTGTGTAATGCTGTCTTTTAGCATAGGGTAGTTAAGCCCTTTCGCTTGAATGATAAATTGTATATCTGGTGTAAAGTCTTTGACAAAGGCAATGCCTGTACTATCGTTGTCGGAGACTTGCTCTATGTTACCATTAAACCGAATTTTATAAACGATACCCTCGTTCATCAACAATTCTCCATCTAATCTGTTGAAACCTCCGATTCCAAAATCACCGTGTTTTTTAAGATTTTCAAAAGTCATATTCCCATCATAAACGCCTGCGAGCAATGCGTCCATAATAGAATATTGATATACGAAATCGTCATTAGCTGAAATGACCGTAGTAGTTTTTTCTGCTTCGCTTTCAATATGGTTACAGGCAAAGAAACCCCATAAAGGAACAAGTATTATTAGTAAGTTTTTCATTGCTAATATTTTAACGATTTACCAATTTTAAAGCACCATCGCTGTATCTTGCCCCTATGTTTGGGTATTTCATAACAACCTTTTCAATTTCTTGCAATTCTTCTGCGGATAATTTCACATTAAGTGCTAATGCATTCTCTTCCAAATACTTTGATTTTTTTGTGCCAGGTATGGGTATTATATCTTCGCCTTTTGCCAATACCCAGGCTAATGCCAATTGTGCAGGAGTACAGTTTTTATTGGCAGCTATTGCCGCAAATTCATTCACCAACCTTGTGTTATTTTCTGCATACTCATCTTGATAACGTGGAAGTTTTCTGCGAAAATCGTTCTCCGCAAGTGTTGTTACTTCCAGCGTATTGGTTAATAATCCTCTCGCTAATGGCGAATAAGGGACGAATGTAATGCCAAGCTCTCTAACAGTATTCAATATCTCACCCTCAGCATCTCTTGTCAATAAAGAATACTCACTCTGTAATGCAGCAATAGGGTGTATTGCGTGAGCTTTTCGTATGGAAGATGCAGATGCTTCGCTTAATCCTAGGTACCTAACTTTTCCCTTCTTCACCAAATCTGCCATTGCCCCGATCATATCTTCTACGGGGATGTTTGGGTCAATGCGGTGAGCGTAATACAAGTCAATAGTATCAATTTTCAACCGCTTCAAACTTTTCTCTATGGCTACTTTAATATAAGCAGGAGAGCCATCAAAATAAGTCGTGGGTACACCGCCCTGCCCCGCGACACTGTCTTTAACCCGGAAACCGAACTTTGTTGCTATAAATACCTTGCTACGGTTAGGAACAAGCACTTTTGAAATCAATTCTTCGTTTGCTCCGTTGCCATATATATCTGCTGTGTCCCAAAAGTTAATGCCTAAGTCCAGTGCTTTATGCAAGGTGGCAAGGCTTTCTTTTTCATCAGCCGGACCATAAGCAAAATTGCTCGCCATACTCATACAACCCAAGCCTATTGCAGAGAGTTGGTTGTTAGTTTTACCTAAAGTTCTATAATTCATGATATGGTATTCTTTTTAAAGTTCTAAAATTTGATAACAATTTTTCCAAAAGCCTTGCCGGATTTGAGTCTGTAAAATCCCTCCTGAGTATGCTCTATCGGAAAAATACTGTCTATAACGGGTTTGAGATTGTTCTTTTCAACAGCATTCACAAGGTCATTGAGTTCTTGTGCATTACCCACAGAATATCCTTGCAAACGAATGTAGTTCATAATCAGTGGAACAATATTAAAGCTAAGCTGACCTCCTGACATAAAACCAATCAAACCAACATAACCGTGCTCTCTAACGGAAAGAATACTCTGATTAATAGTTTCTGTTCCTGCTACATCAAGCGTTACATCAACGCCCACACCATTATTCAAACGTTTTACTTCACTGCTCCATTCGGGAAATGCCTTGTAATTGATGACTTCATCTGCTCCTATGTCTTTCAATTTTTGTTCTTTTTCTTTGCTTCCTGTAGTGGCAATTACTTTTAGCCCGAAAATTTTGGCTATCTGTAAAGCAAATAACGAAACGCCTCCGCTTCCCTGAATTAGAATGGTTTGCCCTGCTTTAATGTTAGCTTGTGTTACCAAACTCGTCCAAGCTGTAAGCCCTGCAACAGGTAATGCCGCAGCTTCTTCGTGAGTAAGGTTTGTAGGTGTGCGTACCAATGTATTTTCGGGTTGTACGGTAAACTCTGCCAACGTTCCAGAGGTTTGCATTCCCGTTCTTAAGGCATTATGAAAATGCGTGGTTTTCCCAGCTTCCCAACGAGGGATAAATGGAATAATTACGCTATCGCCTTTTTTCCATCGGCTCACATTTTTACCAACGCTTTCTACCACACCCACGCCTTCTGAAACCGGGATGAAAGGTAACGGAATGTTAAAGCCTGCGGTGTTTTCGGTTAGAATGAGATCGAGATACTGCAAAGAAGCGGCAGTCGTCTTTACCAATACTTCATTTTCGCCGAAGGAGGGCATAGGAACTTCTGCAAGTTTTAAATTCTCTATGCCATAACTATTTAGTTGTATTGCTCTCATAAAATCAAAAGTAAATTTTATAAAGCAAAAATAGGCATAGATAAAATTAACAAATTATGCTAATCAAACAGATAGTTATGAAATAGCATTACTATCTTTTCTGAATTGCAAAGGCGATTTTCCTGTCTGTTTTTTAAAAAATATAATAAAGTTAGATGAATGTTCAAAACCAAGGGAATATGCAATTTCTGCAATATCCCAATTACTATATTGCAACAATGCTTTGGCTTCCATAGTTGTTCTTTCTGCAATCCACTCTGTGGTTGTTTTACCTGTAGCTTCTCTCAATGCACGGTTTAAGGTATTCGTGTGAATATTCAGCTGCGAGGCAAATTCATTGGCATTTTTTAGTTTAATGGTTTGGTTAGGCGAGTCAATCGGGAATTGCCTTTCTAATAATTCAAGAAATAAATTGCTGACGCGTTTTGAAGCATTCGCAGGCTCAAAGAAGGTTTTGGGAGGCTGCATTTTCATAGCTTCGTGCATTATTATTTGTACATAGGTTCTCAACAGATCGTTTTTATGTAAGTAAGAAGACTTTACTTCCAGAAACATATTCTCAAAAAAACCTTTTAGCAATCTCATACTTTCCTTGTCGGGAAAGAATATATGGTCGCCTCCAACTTTAAATAATTGTGATTGAGAAAGAGGGTTGCCTTTGAGTATAGGTGTCACAAAATCTTCTGTAAACAGGCAAAAAATACCTGTTTGATTTACTGAAGATGCCTCCCAAGAATAAGGAATTAATGGGTTCATAAATAACAAAGCATTATCTTGGATGCGGATTGCCTTGTCGGCGGTAGTGAGTATGCCTTCGCCTTGCACTACCAGAGAAATTTTGTAGAAATCCCTGCGGTTGGGCAACAGTGAAGTATTGGCACACAAAAACTCTTCTCTGCGATACACATTGAATTGATCCATTTGGGGATACTCTTGTCCGTGATTAGCGTAAAACTCTCTGATAGTTTCTTTATGTTTCATTGTAAAAAGTTATACCATGCAAACAAACAATCATCTCAATAATGTTCCGATTTGTATTTACAAATTGGTGATGGAGTAAGTTTTGTTTCTTTAATCTTCTGTGAAACGGGCTTTTTTGCGTATCTTGGGTTGTGTAGTCCTGCCCTTACTGCTGAAGAATAGGGCTTGGCGTAGTGGGGGCATTAGAAGCACTTCACTGTCAATACACCACAAAAGCTGATGCGAGGTAGAATGTTCAATTAACCAAGTCACCCGCCATTGAGCCAAACGCCTGTTATCGGTTGTTCTTCTTTCATTCATCGTGTCAAAGTGATTAGCATTTCGTCAATTCTATTTATTAAAATCGTTGAAGGTTCATCTCCTTTGTCTTTAAGTTCAAGCATTTCACAAATATCTTTTGCTGTCAGTATAACGATTAGTTTACCAGCTTCTTTTAATGCACCTTTTGCTGCTTTAACAGCGTTGTCGTCTGCTCCATTTCGTGCTATGATAAAACATGCAGAGCGAAGTGCTGTTAAGAATAAATATTTCTCGGTTGTGTAAATCTGTCCTTGTTTGATTGGGTCAGTGTAATTCTTAAACTCAAATAGAACATAACGAGTATGAAAGTCATTAGCTAATTCTGTCCAAAAATTATTTTGGTATGAAGAGATTATTTTACAAAGCAAATCAAACCTATGAAGTCCGTCATCTGTTGTCGGTTGCTTTTCCCATAAAGTTAGGTCTGTATTGTTGTCAAATAAATACTTTAAAATTTCGATGCACTTGTCTTCAAATTTAGTTGCATCTTCTCGTCTGGGATTTAACTTATGTAGTTCGTCACAAAGCTGTTTTCCTTTACGTTCAATTTCTTTCTGTTTTACTCTGGTCTGTGCTGCTAAAAGTTGTGGTATAATTTGATTTTTGAAATCACTGTCAACTATAAGAAGGTCGTCAATTGCTGCATTAAATGCTCTTAGTAAAATACTTTCAAGTTCATAGTAAGTTGTCGAGTGGTCAAAGGCAAGTGCAAATAGAGTTTTACGTCCCAAACTATTACGCCACTTTCTTTAAATATTTCATCTTTTAAACTTGGTGTTACATAGCTCGAAACAACAAGAATTAATTTAGAGTATTCGCTGTCCTTTTGTGATAATAGTCTGCGATATGCTTGTCTTAATAAGTCAAGTTTTGGGAGTTTACTTTTGTAAAATTTCACTTCGACATATGCGAAAGTGTTTTCGTATGTTGCTTGAAAGTCAAACCCTTTGTCTTTTGATGGTATTTCTGTCTTGAAACCGTTTAACTCAAATATTTTCTGAACAAGTTTTTCAAAGTCCTTGTAGAGAGAAAAGTCGTCAAAATTTATAAGTCTTTCCATATTGTAGTCTGTCTTTTAGAATAACCGATAACGGAAAGGCATTTGTGCAGGGTGGGTTTAGTAGCACTTTCCTTGTCCTACGCACAAAGTTTATAAAAAGCACAAAAGCTAAAATTACGCACATCAGCCCGCCTTTTCGCAAACATAATGTTGCCTGATGTTTTTATTCTTCGCTACGCACTCCGTTTATTTAATAAATTACTTCGTTCTCAAATAATCTGAACTCATTGATTTCTGTCTTATAACCGTTTTTAAGTGGCGAAGAAACCGCAACTTTTGACTTCAATACAATTGGTGTATGGTCTATTTCTTCGGGTTTGCTTGGAATAAAAAAGTAATCTTTCAATTTTTCCCAATCGCAATCTCGTAAAGTTACGATTTTGTCTAAATAGAAACTTACCCAACAATCCCCTAATTTTGAATTAGGCTTTTCTTGTGCTAATTTGTTTCTTGTAATCTCTACGTATTCGCTATCTAACTCAAAACCAATGTATTGCCTGCCTAATCTTTTGGCTGCAAGTGCCGTTGTACCTGTTCCATTAAAAGGGTCAAGCACGATGTCGTTTTCGTCTGTACTCATCAAAATTATCCTTTCCAACAAATGAATAGGCAACTGACAAGGGTGTTCATCTCTGTATTTATTGTGTTTTACTCGGTGTATGTCCGTCCAAACGTCTGAAAGTAAAGAGCCAAAAGGGTGCAAGCCTGCCTTTTTTCCGCCGTAGTCTTTGGATAAAAAGTTGGTTTTTCTATCTCTTTTGTGCGGATAGCGGACTTCGTAAAACTTCAATTGCTTGGCATCTTTGGCATAAAATAAAATTCCGTAATGGTTAGGTTGCAAAGTTTTTCCCATGGGTGCAGTAGGTGCGTCCCACGAAATCCAGTGTTTGAAGTCGGCAACTTTGTTGAGAAATCCTGCATAATAAGTAAGCCATTTTGGGATATTGTGCAAATAAATTGAGCCTGTGGGCTTGGTAATTCGCACCATTTCCAAAATCCACGCTTCGCACCACTCCAAATATTCCTGCAAAGCCAAACTATCTTTATACGATTTGTAGCCCTTTTTGAGATTGAAAGGTGGGTCGGCAAAAGTCATATCTACCGAACTATCAGGAATTTGCTTTAATAAATCCAAACAATCTCCTTGATATATTTTATTCAAAAATGGCTCTATCATTTCAAATTTTGCTTTAAAAAGTCCTTAAATCTCTCAATCTCGTCTTTGTGAAAGGTAAAAACTTCGTCAAAAGCCGTTACCATACGTTTCAAATCTCCCTGCCTCACGTACCAACCTATGCCATCAACAAAGCCAATAAATTTGGCTTGTGGATAATACCGTTCAATCAATTTTTTGATATTTCCTTCGGTTTTGGATTTATCGCCTTGTCCTGATGAAGTTGTTACCAAAAACGAACTTTCTATGATAATTTGCGGGTTTGCCTTACTTGGCAAAATGAAATCCATTGTCCGTTTTTCATCAAATTTATGCTTAAAAAGTTCCTCTAAATCTCCTTTCTCAAACGGAATTTTCAAGTCTTCTAAAATTGTTTTTATCAAAAATTCGGGATTGTTTTCCGCTTACCCTGAATAACTGCCCTTCTCTTTATAGCGTACTAAGGTATCAATCATTGCAGGAATTTCAAAATTTAGTTTGGAAATAGACAACTTTTTAAGTTCAAACAAAGGCAAAGTTTGGGCTAAAAATGGAACAGTTGAACCTTCAAAAAACAGATTTACAAGCCCTTTTCTGAAAAACTCGTTTTTCTTTATCATATTTTCCAAACGACTGTCCCCCCATTCTTTTACCGCCTCTAATTTTTCAGTTTCGCCCCATTTGTCTTTGAGTAAAAGTTTGGCAAGTTCCTTATTTTCAGCCACTCTCACAACAGTAATCAACCTTTTTAGACTTTCATTTGCAAAACCTGTCAAAGCTAACAATGCACGCCAACCGTTTTCTTTTTCGGCTAAAAGATTTTCAAAAATATCCTTTTTTAGTCCTTCTGTTTCCACTTTGTTTTTCAGCACAAGCAAAGTTTCGTTCAAAGAATTGATATAACTCTCGTACTTTTCTTGAAAAACAGGGTTGTAGAAATAGAAAGTATTTTTGTCTAAAACGGTTTGGTATTTTTGTTCAGTTGTCATAGTGCAAAGTTAGTAAAAAAGCCTACAAATTGCAGGCTTTGTGGTTGTTATTCTTTCTTAAAATATCAGGCAACGTTCAAGTATTTGCGAAGGCAGGGAATTTATTGATTGTCCAGCCCGGAACAAATGCCCAATTGAAAATATGTTGATGAAGTTATGAACTAAAGCTGAACATTGAACGTCGAGCCCGAACCGCTGCTAATGCCTGCACATAGCTGATGTTACAATGTCCAGCCCTGCTTTTGCAAATACGATGTTAGCGGCAGGCTTTTAATTTCTTAAAGTATGAAAATAAAAAATTAAAAACCTAATTTGTCTTTTGTCAATAAAAGAACAAAAAGTATAATTAAAGAAAATAATGTCCCAATAGGAATATACCAAATTGTTAAAATTGAAATTAACAGTCCGAATAAATAAGCCCAGCTTTGGTTTGTCCATAAGGCAAATAGCCAAAGTAACCAAAGTAAGCCATAAATGATAAAGAGAGGGGCAAGTTTAAAAACGTTAATATTAAGTTTGTAAAAAAGGATTGCCCACGGACCGGGCTTTTCAGGGCCGATGTATTTTCCTTTAAATAAAACGAACAACCCGTCGAGCAACATATAGCTTCCATTCAGTAGTCCAAGTATTGTTATAATAATTTTCATTTATTCCCTAATATTTTATGCATTTAGTGCAAGAAGTTGGGTGTTACAACCTCTAATTAAAATAGGTTTAATGCTTAAAGTTTGAAAATTAGTGATAAATAGTTTTTTATTCTTTCTTCTGTTCTATCTTATTCTTCTACCTAATTTTTCAACCTCATTTAGCCACTTAGTTCGCTGCTGTTCATCAGCATTTTTGATTATTCCAACATAAGTAACTTTCACAGGATTAACTCCACAAAATTCTAACGTTGATTTCTTTAACTGGTTTACACTTGGTCGTCCGTAAAATAACCAATAATACCAGCTTGGTTGATCAAGGGTGGTTATGATATGAGCAGTTTTACCTTTTAATAATTTATCCCACCACATAGAATTTTCCTTGTACCGAAAAGCAAAACCTGGTAAAAAAAGTCTGTCAATGAATCCTTTTGTAATGGCAGGTAGTCCGCCCCACCAAACAGGGTGAAACCAAACTAAGTGGTCTGCCCATTTAATTTTTTCCCATGCTTCTAAAAGGTCGGGTTCAAGTGCTGTTCTTTTTTGATATCCAAATTGTAAGTTTGGATTAAAAGACAAATCATTAATAATAATTTCTTTAATTTGAGCATCCGCATATAGAGCCCCTTTTTTATATGCTTCAAAAAGCCCAAAATTAAAGCTGTTGGCATTGGGATGACCGTTAATTAGTGTTATTTTTTTCATTTCTATTATTCAATTGCTACTCTTTTGTAAATTCATTGATGTTCTCCAGCATTTCCATAGCTTGTACCAAAGGTTGCCACTCTTTACCACAAAAAAGCCATAGAAACCATTTTGCTTTTCGGTTTTCATATTTCAAATTAAAAAACAACCATATGGATAATACAGTAAAACCAATAGTAAAAATACCTTGGAGTAACCACCAAGCCCAATATTCAGGTTTAAACATTGTATCATTCCAGTAAAAGATTGTCCAAAGTGGAAGTTGAAGAAAACAAAGCCTTGCAACATGGATAGTAGAAGTTTTTAAGGCTATAATTTTTTCCTGTATTTCAACTACCGTATTACTAAAGTCAATATTGTTTAATAAAATGAGTTGATACACATAAAATCCAATAGTCAGAGCGGTAAGAAAAACTTGTGCAGTGGCTGCAAATAAAAAAAACTTATTTGTGGTAGTGTATTGATTAATCCAAAGATTTGCCAAATAGCCGCCTAAACTAATAACCCATGTAATACCTACCAATATGGTAAAAACTTTAATCGGTTTTATTGAGGAAATCAGACTTTGAGCCTTAATCTTGGTAATTTCCTCAATATGCTGTCTATTTAACACCAAACTCTCAGTTATTTTGGCATTGGCAGACTTCCATAAATTCTTTAATTCGTTTTCGTTCATGAGTTCATATCTTTTAATTAAGTAAATCTGTTTTTCAATTTCTCTTTAATACGGCCAATTTTTGTTCCTACATTACTTACTGAAATACCCATAATGGAGGCAATCTCTGCATGAGATTTGTCTTCTAAGTATAATAGAATCAGAGCCTTGTCAAGATTATTAAGTTCGGCAATAAACTTATCCAAAATCTGGAGTCGTTCCTCTTGATTAATATCATACATGTCGGGTATTGCAGCGTGATTTTCATTAAGTAAAAAAGTATTTTTGTTATGCTCTTTATTACTTTTTCTGTAGAATGAAATAGCAACGTTTAAAGCAATACGATACAACCAGGTAGTAATGGCAAATTGGGTATTGTAGTTTGGCAAAGATTTCCATATTTGTAACATTATTTCCTGTAAAAGGTCTTGCCTGTCAACATCATTCTGACAGTATGTTTTAGCTACTTTATATAAGATACCTTTATGTGTTTCTATAATTTGGAGAAACTGTTGTGATAAATCGGATTGCTGCATTGTTAAATTAGTTCATCAATATAAGGAAGAAGACTATTTTTTTGCTTCTGGAAAAGAGGTAACAACATTTCCTTGTTCATCATAAAATTCCAATTTTGCATTGTTGTTTTTATCAATTAAAAATACTGCTTTAGGCATTCCTTTATTATCCAATAAATAGAGTCCATTTTTCCCATTTCTGCTTTTTCCTAATAACATACGAGGGCTAGTACCAACCAAGCCTTTTTCTTCATATTCTTTGTATTTTAAATCTGCGGCTTTTGGGTCTTTTTGTCTTAGCTCTTCTAATTCTTTATTTATAGCTGCCATAGTTTGTTGGTCTTGATTTTTAGGTTGGTCAATAAAAATCAAGCCATTGTTTATCCAGCGGTTTTCGCCTTCACGTTCATCTTCAAGTAATAACTGCATTACTTGGTCGCCATTGTATTGATCATAAGTAAGTGATAAACCCGATGTATGACCACCTTTTGTTTTTTTACCGTCATAAATAAAGCCCCCACATTCCTTGCCTTCTTCGTTAAAGAATAACATACCGGCTCTTTTCTTACGAGTTTCGTTTACAGGTAATCCATTGATTTTTTGTTTACCAGACGGAAATCTGTCCACATTCGTAATAACCAATTTAACAGTTCCATCTTTTTCAACAATATTGATGCGTTCTACATCAATTTCAGAAAATTTTGTTTTTTGTTTGTCATTAAAAGCGGCAGTAATAGTAAATATTACACCTATTGCGGTTGCAATGCCAAATGCTCTCCAAAAAAATAATTCTTTTTTCATTTGTTTAAAATTTTAAGATTTCAAGTTTGCTTATTTCTAAATGTTAAAGTGTTTTCTATCTTAAGCTATTTTTATTTACCCAGTGATTAATGGCTTGATATGATTTCGGATGATGTCTAATTCCGTTGTGCGATGCACCTTCAATGACAATAACATCAGCTTTGCTATTTTCCAGAACTGCCTTTTCTATTGCAGGTGCATAGAAAGCCTCATCTTTATTACCTACCAAAACCAAAGCAGGCACATTGACTGATTGCAACCCTCTTTTATAATCGTCTGGTGCCATACTTTGGTTAGCACGATAAGAGTAAGATCTAAGAGGATCCGACTCAGGTAAATTTAAGAACATAACAGGCAAACTGTCTTGTGAATGATTACTTATATCATTTAACATTTTCAAGCCAATAATCCGCATGATGTGCAGTTTCATGAATGGCTCTTCTTGATAAACCTTTCCTGTGGGTGTTGGAATGGCAGGGGAATTATGCCCTAAAAGAGGTGCAAACAGAATATAACCATCAACTTTTACTTTATTATTCATCATCGCATAATTCAAGGTAATGCCACCCCCCATAGAATGTCCAGCAATTATAATCTTTCCCTTTGGCTTTTGCTTACGAACAATGTTGATAATATCTGCCAAATCATCTGCGTACTGATTGATATAATCAACGTCACCGGCTTTACCTTCTGACTTTCCGTGACCTCTTAAGTCTATGGCAAACACTTCAGCTTGTGTTGCCTCTTGCAACAATCCTGCTGTCTTGTTGTACAAGTATGCGGTGCTTGCCACACCGTGAACGAGAATAATTGTGTTTTTGGTTTTTTTAGGAAACTGATAAGCAAATATTTTTCTTTTGTCCCTTACAGTGAAGTAGTAGTCATTGACTTTGTAAGCCTGTTCAAACCCCATTTCTTTGATAACTTCTGGGTCAATGTTCGTTGGCTGCGAAGCTTTAAAAAAAGGGTCGGGCATATTGATAAGTTTGGTTGCCTCCGCTATCAAACTATCTTTATTCCCTTTGAAATAGTCTTGCAAGATGCTCTGTCCTGAGACTGTGGTAACACACAAGAAAAGTGTCAATACTGCAATAATTTTTGAAACACCCATTTTGCTAATAATTAAAAGTGAAACTTGATTTTCCCAATTATTCGCAGTACTGGTCAAAAAATCACAGCAGAGTCAAAATTTTTTAATTTAGGGTGATGCACTTTTTTTAAGCTTGCCGCTAACGGAAAAATGTTTGCGAAGGGCGGGGTTTAGTAGCACTTTCCTTGCCCTACGCACAAAGTTTATAGAAAGTACAAAAGCCTAAATTACGCACATTAACCCGCCTTTTCGCAAACATAATGTTGGTAGCCGTTGTTTTCATTCGTCCTTGTACGGTCCCAAAAATTTGTCGCCGTTGAAATGTATCAAATGGTCGGGGTTGTCTGCTATCCAAACTTCTGTTTCCCAAGCAATTTCACTCGCCCATTTGCGAAATTCTGCCCGATTGAGAAATGCAGTAACATAAATAAGTTCTGCGGTGCATTTTTCTGTCAATTTTTTGAGTTCCAAAAGTCTTGTTTCGCTAATTGAACCGCTACTGTGTACTGCCTCAATCAAATATAACCAATTTTTCTTTGCGTGGTAGGCTATAATGTCGGGTAGTTCATCGTGTGAAAGTTCAAAGAAATTGATTTTCTCTAATTTCTTTTTGTCAATGTGTAGCATTTTGTTGGCGGTGTCGCCCACATAAAGCACTTGACTACCTTTACCAAAGCGGGGCAAAAACTCCTCAATGATAAGTTTTTGTAAAAGGTTGTGTTGTCCTGCTGAAAGTTCTAATTCTGTTCCGTTTGGCAATACAATAGGTACTTTTTCAATGTTACGTTTTCGAGCTAATTGTTCTTTCAAAGACGTTTTACCTTCCAAGTATTTTTGCAAAGTTTCATTCCATTTATCTGTTCCGTAGGTTTTCACCAAACGCATAAAACTTGTTTCCAAATTATAGCCTCTTGTTGGGTCGTTGGTGGCTGCATTAGGTTTGTCTGAACTGTTCAAAACCAAACCTGCCAAAACCAACAGTTTCAAATCTTTTCGGCGAATATCGTCATACGAACCACTTGAAATATTTTCTTCAAAATGAGTGTTGTTGAACGTAATAATATCCCTTGTTTTCAAGAAACGATTATCTACTGCCTCTGTCCATTTTTTGGTAATACCTGCCACTGCCAAAAACGCCATAGCCATACGTTCAAGACTTCTTTCTGTCTTGTCGTCTTTGGGAATACCTACTGAAACTAAAATATCAATTGCCTCATCAATAATCTTAGCAACGTTTTTTGATTTTTTTGTTTTGGTCAAGTATTTCATTGAAACAGGCTGATTTGATATGGTTGTGATTGTTTTTTTACAAATTCTTGTGGCTCAAAATCATTGAACAAATAATTTTTAATGCTATTTGCAATGTGCCAAGCCAATAAAGGCGGAACAGCATTTCCGATTTGGTAATACTGTTGTGTTTCTGTTCCGATAAATTCAAACCAATCAGGAAAACTTTGCAAACGTGCAGCCTCTCGTATAGATATGCGTCTGCGTCTTCCGTCTTTGAGTTTTACTCTTTGCATATCGCCTGTTGGTGCTGCAATATTTCGGCAAGTCAGAGTACGTGCAGGTTTGTGCAAATGTAAATCTCTTGGGTTGATACAAGATGAGGCTTTTTCATAATTGGCTACATACCTGTCCATTGATGCAGTCAAAATTTTACCTTCGTCTTGTATGGTTTCAATCAAATCTCCGATTGCTTCAACTACTGTTATTTTTTTGTTTTCAGGTTTTGGAAAATCAAATTTCCCTTTGTGTCCAATTACAAAAACTCGTTCTCTGTTTTGCGGAACACCGTAATTTACTGCATTAAGTAATTTATATTCAATAAAATAGCCTTCGTTTTGCAAGGTTTCTATCACTTCATCAAGATACCATTTGTTGCTATACAACATTCCTCGTACATTCTCAAAAAGCCAAATTTTGGGTTTTATTTGTTTAATGGCATTTATAAATGAGGGAAAACCATTTCTTTCATCATCTATCCCTTTTTGATGTCCGCCTACGCTAAAAGGTTGGCAAGGTGGTCCCCCAATGACTACATCAAAAAAATCTTTGTATGTTGTTTGTTCGGTTAATTTTTCGGCAAAACATTTTCCTTTTAAATTTCTGTTGTAGGTCTCAGTTGCTTTTATGTCCATTTCATAGCCAACAGTTTGAAAACCTACGCTTTCAAATCCTAATGATAAGCCTCCACAACCTGCGAATAAGTCTAAAACCGTAAATTCAAGGTCTGATACTGGTTTTAGTAATTCGTTTATTCTCTCTAAGTAGTTCATTCCGAAGTTCTTTACAAAGTTTCATTACTTGCAAAGTTACAAATTTTTTCTTGTTTTATCGTTGTTTTTTTCTTACAATGGCTACCAACGGTTTGCAGCTACCCGAAGGGCGGGACTTTTACCACAAAACTTGATTTGAAAAACTAATGTTCCATTAACCACAAAACTGTCTTTGGAACACGAAACCCCGCCTTTTGGGTAGGTGCTGTTATGGCACGTTTTTTTAATCTTCATCTGTTTCAATAGGCACTTCAATCTCACTAGCTACCAACCAATCACTGTCTGGTCGTGCTACAAGTCTTGCGTTACTGTATGCCCATGCAAGTGGTAAAATTGTGTGACCCAAATAATTTCCTGATTTCGTTTTTTCTACAACTAGTGCAATGTCCACAACTTCATCATCAACCAAAGCCAATGGTAATAGGAGTGTAATTTTGTTTTGCGTTGGAAAATACATTGGAATTGCTGTTTTAAAGTTCCATTCTACTCTCTTAATTGCAAGTTGTAAAGCATCTTTAAATCTGTTTGTCATATTCCTATAAGTTTTGGTATCAGCTTCAATTGCTTCTGACAACTTAAGTAGGTATTCATTTCTTTCTTGGTATGAAAGTATCTCGGGATTTTTAATTTCAAAGCCACTTGGTTTATTTTCATAAATGAAACTCTTAGGTAGCCTTGAAACATTGTCTAAAATAATGTGCTTTATATCCATTTCTGGTTCTGATGCTCTTGTATCATAAAGCATATCAGATATATTGTCAAAATAATGCGCCCTGCTTGGCTTTTTTTCAAAATATCTAATTAGATTCTTACCCGCTGGTCCTTCCCCTGCAATGCAGAAGTCAAATAGCTTCCAACTTTGAGTAAAATCTTCTGTCTTAATAAATAATGCAAAAATAGGTTCATATCTTTTATCTACTAAACCCGTATTGAATGCCGCAAAATTGTCTGAAAATAAAATTTTGTTTTTCTCTTGAGACAATTTGTAATACGTATAATGTAGATAATTCACCAAAATTGGATAAGGATACTCTGGATTAAAATCTTTGTAGTGCCAAGTTTCTTCGAGTGCTAGTTCTTTAAGTTTTTTTATCGTTGTCTGGTAGTTTCCTAAATATGCCCAATCTGTCAAAGCACTCTTAGGTGAACTTCTTATTATTTTTTTCTTTTCTGTTTCTGATGGCTTACTTCTAAGTCGTATAAGTGCTATTGGAAGTTTATGTGAATTGTCGTATCGGTGTTCTATGATGTCTGAATGGGTTTTAATCAAGTCAATCAATTTTAAAAATCCAAGTGATTTATAGTCTAGTCCATTTGCTTTCAACTTTAAACCAAAGTCGGCTAAATTAATCCATTCTTGGTCTTTATAATTCTCGTTGAAAGTCGTCTTTAATGTTTCTTGAACTGTTTTCTTGTCCATACTATATTGTTTTTAGTTGAGTTGTCTTTTTAAAATGTGCCATAACATCTGGATAAACGCAACCCTTGCGTTTATTTATTAAAAACTTGCGTTTATTTCCTTTTTATTTTACTACAAAGATAAAATCACTTCCCGGCTCGTCATCTCCAAAGCTACCCGACTTAGGCTCTGGATTCAGTGCTTCCACCTGAGTAATAATTTCGCCAATGGTAAGAATCCCGTCGCTTCCACCGAAGCCTCTAAGTGCCTCCAACAATCTACGAGCAAAAGGGGAGTGCATACCCGGACGCCCATCGGACACGTACTCTTTACCACCTGAGGTTAAGTAGCGACGAGTTTTAAAACGTAACTTTCGGGCAATAAACTCTTGTTTAGAGATATTATCATATTCATTGGCTCCGCCTCTTTTAGCAATGGCAGGGTCAAAAGTTCCCCCAAAGCAAACGTCCATTACCAAGAAAATATGCTTGCATTTGATATTGTTGATGGTACTTCGCAAACTGTGATGAGGAATATAGGAAGCGGCACTTTCATCATTTTTCCTACTATCTTTGGCTACTAAGAAACCTTCTCTGAGGTCTTCGTCAAAATGCCCATGTCCAGCAATAAAAATGAATAGTTGGTCGTTGGGTTCAAAACTTTTTTTGGTATATTCTTTTAATTTGAGCAAGATTTGCTCTCTGGTAGGATTTTTTAATAGTTCAGTTTCAAACTGATAAGATGTTTTTAACTCCTCTGCCACATTACTTGCATCAAAAATAGGATTGTTTAGGTTATCCCACTCATCGTACTTGTCAGTAGCTATCAGCAAGGCGTAGTTTTTTCCGTAGGTGGAGATAGTTTCTTTGGTAGAGGCTACTACCTCTTTAGGCTGACGCTCAATTACAAAAGTTTGCTCAGCTCTATTGCCTTTTAGGTCAAAGGCAACCACTGTTACAGGATTTTTGCCTTGGCTAAGAGGGATTTGCACATCAAACTCTCCATTGATGCGGAGTTGGGCATTGTTCCCATTCACTATCACTTCCTTTACTCCACTTTCATCTTGGGCTACCCCCACGATAGTAACGGTTTCATCTAAGCGAACTACCCCTATGCCTCTGGTCAGAGTCGTCAAATCAGGGGAAGTAATAGAAATTTTTGGAGGTGTCTTGTCGTACAGTTTAGGGTTTCTTTCATCTAACGACTTCTGTACCAGACGTTTGTTTTCTACAGCAGTAGCATACTCGGCATCTATTTCTAAGGCTTTCTCAAAATCTTTTAATGCTCCTTCTAAATTACCCAATTTGATTTTTATTAGACCTCTCTGATTGTATGTCCACTTGTTTATCCCCAAATCCAGCGCAGTATTTAAGTCTTCCAAAGCAGAAAAATATTTTTCCAAGCGATATTTCACCCAGCCGCGATTCTCATAAGCCTGTCTATAATTGCGGTCTATACTGATAGCTTTGTTATAGTTTTCTATGGCTCTTTCGTAATCGCCTATTTCCCCTGCTTGGTAGCCAAGGTCAAAATAATCTTTAGCTGTAATAAAAACAGCATCTTTTTCTATGGAAGTAGTTTGGCTATTTGCCAGTTGTTGTTGGCGATTGAGGCTATCTAAAAGACTTTGAAGTGCATTTTTATTTTCTAAAGCAGTAGTATAGCCCGCATCTATTTCTAAGGCTTTATCGTAGTAAATCATAGCTTCCTCAAACTGATTTAATTTTTCCTTAGCTACACCGATATTATTGAAACACAATTTATTATTGGGTTGAAGTTTGAGTTCTGTCAAGTAATCTTCTATGGCTTTTTCGTAATCTCCTAAGTTATATCTTGCAAAGCCCCTACTCAAATGCGCATTTTTATGAGCCTTATCTATCTCGATAATTTTACTAAAATCTCTCACTGCTTCTTGGTATTTTCCTAATTCGATAAAGCACCAACCACGATTGTAATACGCATCAACATAGTAAGGAGATAGACGTAGCACCTCAGAGTAATTAGCTACTGCATTGTCTAAGTCGCCTTTCTCTGCTGCCGTATAAGCCTTTTCAAAATATTCCTGTGCGTTGATTTGAGCAAATGCAACCAAAGGAAAAAATAGATAAATAAACAGGGTAAATCGTTTCATTTTTGAGAAAAGTATTGACTATTTGATACTTAATAGACAAAAGGTAAGAAATGTAACAACAACCAAATTAATTTTTTGAAACTTTCCAAGTAAATATAGGAAATTTCTTATATTTTTCTATGATACTTACATCAAAATAAAATCCAAAATCCTTGCTAAACATGAAATTCATCAAAAAAAATAGGGCAGTGAGCTTGTCTAAAAACCTAAGTGATGTTTATTGATAGTTTACTATAAGCCAATGTGAAGTAGGTGTAAAAATTTCCAAGTAAATACTAAGAAAACTATATATTTTTTCGCAACTTTGTGCAGTAATGATTCCCTTACTCTTATAGATGAAGTCTGCCAAAGAATATAGCGAGTTTTGTGAAAAAACACTTTTCCCTGAGTTAGAAGGCTTAGAAGCAAGGCGCAAGGCAATAGGAAACAAACGCATTTCTTTTTTACTTATTGTACTCATTCTCATTGTTTTTCATATTATTGTCATTTTGTTAGATTTTGCCCCTTTGTGGAGCATTATGGTTTCTATGTTGCTTGTTCCTTTCGTTTTTTCCTTCATTTACAGGCAGTTTGGTACAGACCCCAACCTCGTAGAGGACTTAGAAGATGAGGTTATTAAGCACAGCATTACTTTTTTGATAGGTAGCCCCCTCTACAAAGAGGAGCAGGGCATGGACTACGACATTTTTGCCCGAAGTCGCCTATTTTTGCAGTTACCCGAAGACTATAAGGGCAGACATCTTACCAAAGGAAGGTTAGACAGTAACTTGGTACTGTTTTCTACCATAGACTGTGGCTATTTTAGAAATGTAGGGAAAAAAGAATTGGAGTGGCAAAATATTTTTAAAGGGCTAATGGTAGTCAATGCTTTTGAAAGAAATCTGGGACTGAACGCAGAGATTATTCCTAATGATTTAGAACAAAACTTATACTTGATAGGCAAGGAATTAAAAAAGTACAATTTTCAGAGAAGTCAAAAAGTCCCCTTTGACCAAGATAAGGAATTTTCCCAAGCGTATGCTGTTTATGCTGACAAACCTTTGGAAGCTATGCGCCTAATTACAGCCCCCCTACGCCAAGCCATCTTGAATTTTAAGCAAAGTGTAGGCATAGATGTAGCTATTTCTTTTGTGGAAATAAAGATAGAAAAAGAAAACAAATTGGAAAATAGAGCAGAAAGCAAAATCTACTTTGCTTTTTCCGCTGATTCATTAGTAAGTACAGATATTGGAAAAACATTCTTACAGCCTAATAGTGTGAACGGCTTTTATTTATGCATTTCCTTTGTAAGTATGGTGTTAAATGAACTAAGACTAAGATTTATTAAAAAACCGGGGGTAGATTGGTCAATATGAAAAATATATGCATATTTTGCGGTTCTGCGGTAGGGAAAAATCCTATTTACAAGCAAACTGCACAAGAATTAGGACTGTTATTTGTGAAAAAGCAAATCAGGCTTATATATGGTGGTGGTAGGGTAGGGCTGATGGGCATCATGGCGGATACTGTCATGCAGAACGGAGGCAAAGTGGTGGGGATTATCCCTCAATTTTTGATAGAAATGGAAGTAGCTCACAGCAGGTTAAGCGAGATGATTATGGTCAAAACTATGCACGAACGCAAAAAACGCATGACTGACATGGCACAAGGCTTTATAGTCATGCCCGGAGGCATAGGCACTATGGACGAGTTTTTTGAGGTATTCACCTGGGCGCAGTTAGGTTTACACAGCAAACCCATAGGACTGCTCAATACCAACGGCTTCTTTGATAAGTTATTGGCTTACATAGATTTTGCTGTGGAAGAAGGTTTTGTAAAGCCGCAAAGTCGCGAGATGGTGTTGATAGAAACTGATGCAGAACAACTTATAGAGAATATGCAAAACTATGAAGCAAGCCACGTAAAAAAATGGCTCACCAAACATCAAATCTAAAAAGTTTATTTTTAAGCATAATAGCGCATCATTTCTCTTGCCCATGTAGGCTGAATAATCTCATTGGGGGAAGGTAACAACTCGCGCACTACAGGCTTGATATCTACGACGGGAGTACCGTTGATAGCATCTAAGCCTTTTACAAACAAGACCTTGCCCTCTATTTTTTCTAATCTTACTATGGATTGTCCTATGCGGCTGGGGCGATTATTAGAGCGAAGGGCAAATACGCCTACCTTAGGAAAATTGCCCAATAGAGATTGTTTACCTTCAAAAATCCTTTCACTTTTACCTATTTTATGAAAGAAAAATAGTACCTCCAAATGAGAAAATTGGTCGAGTTCTCTTAGACTCTCTTCGGTAAAAAGTTCGTTAAGATGAATCTCTGAACAGACCTCTTTGTAATCCATAAACGCAATGTCATCAATCTGATTGACTACATTGCCAATAGTAGAAATAGCAATCATTACTTAAAAAATTTACACATGATAGTACTTGTGTCCTTTGGTAATTTGGATACCAGAAAAAAATAGATGTGTTTGGACTGCATAAAAATATAGAATCTTATTTCAAAAATCAAATTTTAAGAGGAGAGTTTATATTCACTCCTGACAAGTTCCTCAAACCTGTGTAGGTGTAAAAGATTGATAATAATGCTTTTTCACTCAAATCAATTCGTAAACTAATTTTGTTTGGGCATATAATGAATCTAAATCAATATCTTTAAAATTTATTGATAATCAAAGACTTAACTTCCTTCCCTAAGAGAGGAAGGGGTGGGGATGGGTCGGTTATTTTTGTTAATATACTTACTCCTCTAATAAAGGAGAAAGCAGATTAAGAATTACTTACAAATTTTGATATTCTTTGAGAGCCAATCCATAACTTTGCAAGCCATAGTGTTTATCACTTCAATACCAATAAAAAACAAACCATATAGACTATACGTATGAAAAACTCTAAAATTGTAGGCATTGGTTTTCATGTACCTGACAAAATCGTTACTAACGAAGACCTTACCAAAATTATGAATACCACAGACGAGTGGATTCAAGAACGTACAGGCATTAAACAAAGGCACTATTTTGACCCAGAAAAAGGAGATACCAACTACGGTATGGCGGTCAAAGCCTCTCAAATAGCCTTAGACCGCGCAGGACTTAACCCCCAAGACATCGATTTGATAGTATATGCTACGCTCAGCCCAGACTATTATTTCCCCGGCTCGGGAGTCTTGTTACAACGCTCTATGGATTTTCGCAATATTGCGGCAATAGATTTGAGAGCGCAGTGTTCGGGCTTTATCTACGGACTTTCGGTAGCAGACCAATTCATCAAAACAGGAATGTATAAAAATGTGCTATTAGTGGGTTCTGAAATACACTCAAGCGGGTTGGACTACTCTGACGCAGGAAGGCATGTTTCGGTAATTTTTGGAGATGGGGCAGGGGCTGTAGTCTTGACAGCAACAAATGATACTCAAAAGGGAGTTCTATCTACTCACTTGCACTGCGAAGGCAAGTTTGCTGAAGAGTTGGCAGTCATCTACCCACATACAAGCGGAAAAAACAAGAATAATCCAGAGGAAATCAGACCGGGAGGCGGTTTTTATCCTGTAATGAACGGGAGCTATGTATTTAAACACGCTGTTACACGCATGCCCGAAGCCATTATGGAAGCCTTAGAAACCAACGGCTACAAACCTGAAGACTTAGACTACATCGTTCCTCACCAAGCTAATGCACGCATTACCCAAGCGATTCAGCAAAAATTTGGTTTTCCTGACGAAAAAATAGCCAGCAATATCCATAATTACGGCAATACTACCGCCGCTTCTATACCTATCGCACTTTGTGAGGCTTACGAATCAGGAAAAGTTAAAGAAGGTGATTTAGTATGTTTGTGTGCCTTTGGAAGTGGATTTACTTGGGCTTCTGCACTGATTAGGTGGTAGTTTACTCTTTCGGTTGGAGAGGTAGGCTATGGGTGTAAACACAAACCTGCCTTTCTTACGATAAAAACTACGTTCAGTTTAGAAAATTTTAAAAATCAAAACTTAAAGTTAATTTAATGAATAAAAAACTTTTTTTATTATCCTATCTATTTTTCTCAGCGTTTACACTGCCTCTATTTGCACAGAGCGAAAAAGAGCCAAGTGCAGAAGAACTCTTTAAACAAGCTAATGCCCTCTACGAACAGCAAAAGTACAAAGAGGCAATCGCCCTATACGATAAAGTACTTGCCAAAGACGAGTACTTTGCCAGAGCATATAACAACAGGGGAAGTGCTTATTTTCAAATGCAAGATTTTCTCAATGCGCGCTTAGATTTTGATAAAGCCATAGAGTTGAATCCCAAAGATGCTGATGCCTTTACCAATCGTGGAATGCTCCATGCCAGCTTAGGAAGTTTTGAAAAAGCAACTAACGATTTTGCCGAAGCGATGAGTTTAGACCCTAAAAATCCAAGTGTTTACTACAACTTAGGCATGGCTTATTTTTACCTTCAAAACTATGATTTTGCGGCGAGAAATCTCTATCAGTGCGTACTTTTAGATGATAGCATAGCAGAAGCACATAACTATTTAGGATTTTCACGTTTCTTATTGGGTTTCAAAGAACAGGGAATACAGGACATGACCAAAGCACTCACCTTGAACCCCAATTACGCAGAAGGCTATTACCACCGCTCCAATGCTTACTACAATATGGAAAACTATAAACTTGCACTCCAAGATATAGACAATGCACTCAAACTTCACCCAGAGATTAAAGAATATCAGAACTTGAAAAAAGCCATTCAAAACAAAATCAAACCGTAATTTTATTTGTTATATTTAAAATTATTACTAAATTTCACATTATTCCCCAATATATGGAATAATGCTTGCTTTTGAATTTGAGCCAATCTTCTAAAAACAACATCTATGATGAACAAGTTTTCATACCTTTTTTCCTTAATCATTGCCTCTTTGTTAGGTGGTATTTTGACCTTAGTGGGGTACAAATCTTTTTTTGAATCCCCCTCTGTGCAACTCCCTAATGAAAAGCAAGATATTCAACTTACCAACTTCAACAAAAAATTGCTGGATAACTTTACCGTTCCTGAGGGACTAAATTTCGTCTTGGCGGCAGATAAGGTTACGCCTGCGGTAGTACACATACGTACTTATTACAAACATGCTGATTACGACTGGTTTAGAGAACGTAGTGATGGAGATTTTTCCCGATTTGCCTCTGGCTCGGGAGTCATTATTTCAGAAGATGGCTATATTCTGACCAATCACCACGTCATAGACGAATCGGATAAATTTGATGTAATCCTGAACGACAAAAGAAGTTACCAAGGCACTATCATAGGCACAGACCCAAC
Organism: Thermoflexibacter ruber; assembly: GCF_900113045.1. GTDB lineage: Bacteria > Bacteroidota > Bacteroidia > Cytophagales > Thermoflexibacteraceae > Thermoflexibacter > Thermoflexibacter ruber. The sequence continues at coordinate 87,950 of NZ_FONY01000017.1, read as the reverse complement.
CACAGATTTAGCCCTTATCAAAATTCAAGCAAAAAACTTACCTACTATCGAATTTGGCAATTCTGATAACTTAAAAATAGGCGAATGGGTATTGGCAGTAGGCAATCCTTTTGATTTGACCTCTACGGTTACTGCGGGTATCATCAGCGCAAAAGCACGCAATATCAATATTTTGAGAAGTAGAGATGGCTTACAAATAGAATCTTTTATCCAAACCGATGCCGCCGTCAATCCGGGCAATAGCGGGGGCGCCTTAGTCAATCTCAAAGGAGAACTAATTGGGATAAATACGGCAATCGCCACCAAAACAGGTGGATATGCAGGCTACTCTTTTGCGGTGCCTGTTACCTTAGCTAAAAAAGTAGCTGAAGATTTACTTAGGTATGGCGAAGTGCAAAGAGGGCTATTAGGGGTAAATATCAGAGACATAGATGCAAGTTTGGCAAATCAATACGGTATCAAAAATATCAAAGGCGTATTCGTAGTAAATGTTAATCCTAAAAGTGCGGCTGATGAGGCTGGCATGGAAATTGGTGATATTATTACCAAAGTAGAAGACGTGGAAGTAAATACCGTTGCAGCCTTACAGGAGATAGTAGCACGACACAGACCGGGAGAGCGTATTGCAGTAGTTTTTGAGCGGGGAGGAGTGGAGAAAAAAGTTTATTTAACTTTAAAGAACAAAAATAATGAAGCCGTTGTTACTAAATTAACTGAAAATTTTGAGGAATTGGGTGCGGAAGTCGCAGAAGTGAATCAATCAGATAAGAAAAAGCACGACATAGAAGGAGGGGTAAAAATAGTAAAGCTCAAGGAAGGGAAGTTGAAAAAAAGTAAGGTAATGGAAGGTTTTATTATTACCCATATCGATAAACTAAAGATACAAACCTTAGCTGATTTGAAATCAGCTTTAAGAACGAGAAAAGATAAAATCATCGTAGAAGGCATAGAGCCAAACGGCGACAAAGCGTTTTACGGAATAGGTTTTTGATTGGTTGATTAGTTGTTTGTTTTGAGTTTTAAAGGCATCGCAATTTTTGCGGTGCTTTTTTTTGCCTTATTCTTTATTTCTTTCTTTGATAGCTAACTGCCCGCAAGCGGCATCTATATCTTTGCCTCTGCTACGACGTATATTGACAACTATCCCCCTATCTTCTAAATACTTAGCAAATTTGCTAATCTTATCTTCCTCAGCGTTCGTAAATTCCGCCTCAGCGATAGGGTTATATTCTATGATATTGACTTTAGCAGGGAGGTGCTTGCAGAAACGGTACAGTTCCTCAGCATCCTTGAGCGTATCATTAAAATTGTTGAATACAATGTATTCAAAAGTTACCTTGTTTTTAGTTTTTTGATAAAAATATTTAAGTGCATCGCGTAAGGCTTCCAAAGTATTACTCTCGTTGATAGGCATGATTTGATTCCTTTTTACGTCATTTGCCGCATGAAGCGAAAGAGCCAAGTTAAATTTCACACCGTCATCTCCTAACTTTTTTATCATTTTGGCTATGCCCGCAGTAGAAACGGTAATACGTTTAGCCGCCATGCCCAAACCCTCTGATGAGGTAATTAACTCTGTAGATTTCAACACATTGGCATAGTTGAGCATCGGCTCTCCCATGCCCATATAGACGATATTGGTCAAAGGCATTTGATATGTAAGGCGAGCAATACGGTCTATCAATACTACTTGGTCATACATCTCCGCAGGGTCAAGGTTACGAACCCTCTCCATGTAACCCGTTGCGCAAAACTTGCATGTCAGCGAACATCCCACCTGAGAAGAAATACAAGCAGTCATGCGGTCTTCGGTAGGTATCAAAACCCCCTCCACTAAATTTCCATCGTACAATCTAAATCCTACTTTTACCGTGCCGTCCTTGCTTATCTGCTCCTGAGCTATGGTTACAGGATTAATCGTGAAGTGTGTTGCCATAAGCATACGCAAACTTACAGGCAGGTTGGTCATTTGTTCAAAATCAGTAACAGATTTTTTCCATAGCCACTCATATACCTGTTTAGCGCGAAAAGCTTTTTCCCCCTGTTCTACAAAGAATACCTTTAACTCCTCCAAACTCAACTTTCTAATATCTTTGAGAGGTGGTTTACTATGGTCAGTTTCTGCCGTTGGGGCTTCTTTGACTTTGATATGAAGTTTTGGCTTGATTATCATTTAAAACTGTACACAAATAAAAAGTATATGCTGCTTGGGAATAAAAGCAAAGGGTTTAAGTTTTTGACTAAAAACAATCATTACACTCCCGTATTTAAACGCAAAGATATAAAAAAGCCTGTTAAAGTTCTATCATGTGGAGAAAAAATCCAATAACTTGCAGATAGAGAAATGAGTGGACTGTGTTTATGCCTAATTTTAAAGTATTATTTTTGTGTATAGTTTTAAAAATTTGATGACAGACTTAATAAAAACCTCATGCTAAACTATAAACTTTTTTTTGACCTTGTTGGAGCAGAAGATTTTGCAGACATCAGCGACCAGCAGGCTCTGCTTCATACCATTTACTTTGCCTTAGATACTTCTTTTCAATGGAAAAATATCGATATAGCCATTATTGGGTTAAACTTAAAGGGAGAAGCTGATGCAATCAGGAGGCAGTTGTACCGCTTGCAGAAAAGTGCCGTGAATTACCATATTTTAGATTTGGGGAATCTGCGTCTTAGCCAAGACCTCAATGAAAACTATCTCAAAGTCAGTGAAGTAGGTAAGTTTCTCCTGCAAGAAAATATTTTGCCTATCCTGATAGGTGGAACAAATGACTACGCACTTGGATTATATTGGGCTTATCAAGACTTAGAGAAAACAATTTACACATTGTTCATAGATAAACAGTTAGATATAAAAGAAGAGAGTCAGTTAGCTGAGGAAAGATTTGTTAGTCGCATTTTATTGCATCAACCCAATTATTTGTTCAATCTTGGTTTGTTGGGCTACCAAACTTATTTGAACAATCATCTTGCACTGGAAATGTGTAAAAAATTGAATTTTGATTTGATGAGTGTGGGAGAATTGAGGAAAAATATAGCGGATACTGAACCTATGATACGCATGGCAGATATGTTATGTATAGACATTTCGGCTATTCGGCGCAATGAAGCTCCTGCCACTCCATATTCTTTTCATTTTGGACTTACAGGAGAGGAAGCAGTGCAAATGGCTTGGTATGCAGGGTTGAATGAAAAACTTTCTTCTTTGGGTATTTTTGGCTACCAAGCAGATTTGGACAAAAACCAACAAACCGCAGAAATAATCTCAGTGATGCTTTGGTATTTCATAGAAGGATTTTATTACCGCAAAGGTGAATTTCCGTTGAGAGAAAATTTTTATATTCAATACACTGTTCCTTTGAGCAATGAAGATTTTTCCTTAGTATTTTATAAAAGTATGCTTTCTGATAGATGGTGGTTGAGCCTTCCAACCCAAGAAAGCACTTCCTTCTCTCATTACAATCGGAATCAACTCATACCCTGTACTTACCAAGATTATCAAGAAGCTACGTATGGCAACCTCCCTGAGCGATGGATTAAATCCTTAGGTTATGATGTAAAATTACAATAAAGCTTGCTAAAAAATTCTGTAAAATTCCTAAATAAAATTGTGCTTTTTTTTGCATGTTTTTCCTAAAACTTCCTTTATATTTGCAAAAAAATACTCGTAATATGGATAAAAATAACAATACAAGCACATTAACAGCAGATTTGACTCACCAGAATGGCAATGGTGAAAGCAAATGCCCGTTCATGAATGGTAGCCTGAAAAAAGCGGCTGGTGGTGGCACAAGCAACCGCGATTGGTGGCCTAATCAGTTAAAGCTAAACATTCTCCGCCAACACTCCTCGCTGTCCAATCCTATGGGAAAGGACTTTAACTATGCAGAGGAGTTCAAGAAACTTGACTTGGCGGCAGTAAAGAAAGACCTTTATGAATTACTGACCACCTCTCAAGACTGGTGGCCTGCTGACTATGGTCATTACGGACCTTTTATCATTCGTATGGCATGGCACAGTGCAGGTACGTATCGTATTGCTGATGGTCGCGGTGGAGCAGGTACAGGTACACAGCGTTTTGCACCACTTAATAGCTGGCCGGATAATGCAAACCTCGACAAAGCACGCTTACTCCTTTGGCCTATTAAAAAGAAGTATGGAAAAAAACTTTCTTGGGCAGATTTGATGATTCTGGCAGGTAACTGTGCCTTAGAGTCTATGGGATTCAAAACTTTTGGATTTGCTGGAGGCAGAGAAGACGTATGGGAGCCAGAGGAAGACATCTATTGGGGTTCTGAAACGGAATGGTTAGGAGATAAGCGTTATACAGGCGACAGAGAACTGGAGAATCCTTTGGGTGCAGTGCAAATGGGACTTATTTATGTAAACCCAGAAGGTCCTAACGGCAATCCTGACCCGCTTGCAGCAGCGCGTGATATTCGCGAAACTTTTGGTCGTATGGCAATGAACGACGAGGAAACCGTAGCTTTGATAGCTGGAGGACATACTTTTGGAAAAACCCATGGTGCGGCAGACCCAAGCAAATATGTGGGTAGAGAACCTGCAGGGGCAAGCATTGAGGAGCAGAGTTTGGGCTGGAAAAATACTTTTGGGAAAGGCAATGCAGAACATACCATTACAAGTGGTTTAGAAGGAGCATGGACGACTACCCCTACTCAGTGGAGCAACAACTACTTTGAGAACTTGTTTGGTTATGAGTGGGAATTGACAAAAAGCCCTGCTGGGGCGTACCAATGGAAACCTAAAGGAGATGCAGGCGCAGGCACAGTACCTGATGCGCATGACCCTAATAAACGCCATGCGCCAATGATGCTTACTACTGACCTTGCCTTGAAGGTCGACCCCGTTTATGAAAAAATTTCAAGATACTTTTACGAAAACCCAGACAAGTTTGCAGATGCTTTTGCGCGTGCATGGTTCAAACTCACACACCGCGATATGGGACCTCGCGCTCGCTATCTTGGTACAGAAGTACCTCAAGAAGAACTTATCTGGCAAGACCCTATCCCTGCTGTTACTCATGAACTCGTTAATGAACAAGATATTACAGCACTCAAAGCTAAGATATTGGCAAGTGGACTTTCTGTTTCAGAGTTAGTATCTACTGCTTGGGCATCTGCTTCTACCTTCCGAGGCTCTGACAAGCGTGGAGGAGCTAATGGAGCGCGTATCCGCCTCGCCCCTCAAAAATACTGGGAGGTGAACAATCCTACCCAACTTGCAAAAGTATTAGAGGTGTTAGAAAGAATCCAAAGAGATTTTAACAATGCTCAAAGTGGAAATAAAAAAGTTTCACTTGCTGACTTGATAGTGTTGGGTGGTTGTGCGGCAATAGAACAAGCTGCAAGAAGTGCAGGATTTAACGTAACCGTACCTTTTACAGCAGGTCGTGCCGATGCCCTTCAGGAGCAAACCGATGTAGAATCCTTTGCAGTGCTTGAGCCTGCCGCAGACGGCTTCCGCAATTATAGAAAAGTAAAGTCTGGATATACAGCCACAACTGAGGAACTGCTAATAGACAAAGCACAGTTACTAACGCTTACTGCTCCTGAAATGACGGCTCTTGTTGGCGGTATGCGTGTGTTAAATACCAACTTTGATAAGTCACAGCACGGTGTTTTCACTAAACAACCCGAAACCCTCACTAACGATTTCTTTGTCAATCTGCTTGATTTGGGTACTACTTGGAGGGCTATTGATGACTCTCAAGAAGTATTTGAAGGTCGCGACCGTCTGACAGGCAAGACAAAGTGGACAGGTACGCGTGTCGACCTTATTTTTGGGTCTAACTCAGAGCTACGTGCTATTGCGGAGGTATATGCTTGCGAAGATGCGAAAGAAAAGTTCGTACAAGACTTTATTGCTGCATGGGATAAAGTAATGAATCTTGACCGCTTTGATTTGCACAACTAATAGATTGTATCTCTGTTAAATGAAAACCTTTGTAAGAATAAAGTCTTATAAAGGTTTTTTCTTTTTTCCATTAATCTTCTGTAGGCTCATTGCCTTTGTAAATCCTAAATTCTACTCTACGGTTCATCTTTTTGTCTGCCTCTGTGGTTTCTGGGTTTATAATAGGGCGAGTACTTCCGTAGCCTTTGGCTTTTACTCTGGATTTGTCCAACTTCCCATAGTCAAGGATATATTTGGCAATTGCATCGGCACGCTGTTGGGAAAGACGCATATTGGCCGCAGGGTTGCCACTGGAGTCTGTGTGTCCAGAGATTTTCAACTTATACTCAGGATAGTCCACTAAAAAATTAACGATGAGGTGCAGGTCGTTTTCCATTTCTGGTTTAAGTTCTGCACTATTATTGTCAAATTCTATGGATTCAAATTTGATAGCCCTGATGCTTTTTGTGGCTATTTCTACTTCTTTTTCTCCTTTGAGTAAAAATATCTCTTCCATTCGGAAAAAGTTTTCTCCTTGAACTATGAGCATATATCGCTTGTTATCAATGAGTTCAAACTCAAAAGAGCCGTCATCTCTGAGGTATTTGGGCATAATCTCTATGCGAGTGTCTAAGTCTATGAGTGATACTATCCCCTCGAAGACTTCTCCAGTGGTTGCTTCGGTAACTTTGCCCGAGAAACGCACTATTGCCATAGGCTGCGCTTCCATAGGCATTGGGAAGGAATGTAGGTCGAGGTTGTTTTCATTACCCGGTTCCGATTTAGCATAGTAAATCTTATTGGATTTAGAATCTATAGCAAAGTAAAATTCACGTCCCGCTCCATTGACTAAGGGACCTATATTCTTAGGTTCTGTCCATGCACTATCCCTCCAATAAGCTTTGTAAATATCAAAATCACCAAAATTGACTATTTGCCCATCTGAACTGAAGTACAGCACATTGTAGGTGTGGTGCATGAAAGGACTAACTTCGTGCTTGCGTGTATTGATAATAGGTCCGATATTTTGAGCGGGACCCCAGTTGCCAAATTCGTCCTTGGCAGAAAAGTAAATATCCATGCCACCAAACCCGCCTGCGCGGTCTGAGGCAAAAAATAGCGTATCTTCTGTCAATGAAAGCGAAGGGTGCGAATCCCAAGTAGCACTGTTGATATTTTGTCCTAAGTTCTCAGGTTTGCTCCAATATTTTCCCTCTATTTTTCGCGAAACGTACAAATCACAATCTCCCAGCCCGTCAGGAGCATGACACCGAGAGAAAATAATCATATTCCCGTCAGCACTGATACAAGGCGAACCCTCATTAAACGGGGAATTTAAGTCTTTAAAAGGATAAGCAGGCTCCCAGAAGTCCTCGTCATCGCCTATACGTTTGCTCATGTAAAGGTTTTCATCTAATTTTTTCCTTGTTCTCTTATCTACTCCCTCAGGTAGCCTTTGAGAGGTAAAAATTAGGGTTTGGTCGTCTTTGGAGATAGTAACTCCATAGTCCTCGAATTGGGAGTTTACCTCCTCGCCCATATTGACCAATACCCCCATAGGAGGTTTTAAAGTATCCACATGCTTTCGTAGCTCAACCATTTCATAGTATCTATCCAACTCTACATATAGGTCTTTTTCTAACCTCGACAGGCTGTCATATCTTCGCTTAGCCTCTTGAATATCTCCACGATAGTGCTTGATAATGAGTCGGTAAACATCTTTGGCAACATCTTTTTTCCCCAAATATTCAGAAAGTCGGGCTAACTGCCAGACCATGTCCATGCTGTTCATGTCCAAGAAGTTATTGATGCCAAACTTGCAGACATATTTGAGGAGTTCGGGGTGTAGGCGTTTCCAGTCTTTATCTCTTTGGTATTTATTAAGTACAGAAAGTTCTGCCTCATTGACGTAGAAAGGGATTTTATTGATATTGATAAAACGAAGCGTAGAGGGATTAAAAGCCTCTGTTTTAGCAGTAGGCTCAAAATCCTTCATAAATATATTTTTAAGACGGTTTTCCTTTCTTTCTTTTTTTTCAGCTTCCTTCTTCTCGTTATCTTTTTTTTCTCTTTCCAGCCGCTCTTTTTCTAACTTGCTTTTTTCGTCTTTTTTATCTCTCTGAGCGAATCCTTCTACTACCCCCAAAAGGAGTAGTAGTACAAGTAATAAAAGAAAGGCAAAACCCTTTTTCAAATTAACCATTATTGACCATAATTTAGAGTTTTCTTGAAATACGCATTTTCTTAAAGGAGGTACGATGTAATAAATTGATTAGATGCAACAAATATAAACAAAGTGCAAAATTTATTCCCAAATAATTTCTATGACTTTCTCATCATAAATAATAGTAGTTCGCTTAGCATTTTTCTTTTTTATAATCCTGTATCTATCTTTTTTAGCATTAATATAATCTTGGTCTATCACGATGCTTTCATTCTTTTTATGAAAGACGATAATTTTTTCTTTTTCGCGAATTTTTTTGATGCTGTATTCTGTGCCTTTGACCCGAATTTCTTTTTTGTCCTTCATTGCCGCTTTGGTATCTCCGTTCATGATTTTTAGAGCCAAAGAAGCTTTTGGTACGCCATAGCCTATGTAATTATTGGCGTATGGGTAGAGGGAAGAAGATTGCTCTACAACAGAGAAAATCTCTTTATTGTTCATTTTAGGGTTTTTCTGCATAAGGCAAGCAGCAAAGCCTGTAATGACAGGAGCAGAAAAAGATGTACCTGCGGAAATCTGGACGAGGCAGGCTACGTTGGGTTTGGTGTAGGAAAGGTGTTCAGGACCGATACTGCTATAATAAGACTTAAGCCCGTTTCGCTCCACTGCCCCTACAGAAAGGGCGCCTTTGGCATCGGCAGGGGCGGAAACTATCTCCCAACTTCCACTTCCCTCGTTGCCTGCGGAAACAATGATAAGCAAGCCTTTCTCCTCAGAAGCGATTTGCACAGCCCTACTCACTACGCTTGTTTTTCCGTCCATTTGTGAGGGTTTATAGTTATCCTCAGGGTTATCAAATCCGTTAGAATAGCCCAAAGAAGTATTGATGAGGCGCACACCTAAGCTATCCATCCACTCCATAGAGATTACCCAATAGTCCTCTTCGGCTCTGAACTCCCTGTCCCCATGGTCGGTACGTGCCAAGTAGAATTTTGCTTTGGTGGCAAAGCCGTATTGTTTACCTTTTTCTGTATAGCCTGTTATCATCTGTAAGACCGTAGTTCCGTGGTCATCAGAGGAAGTCCTTTGGTTGGTATATTGGTCGGTAGCTTTGGGGTCAAGCATATCTTTTAGCCCTAAAATACGGTTTTCCGCAAAAAGGTGAGCCAAGTGCTTATTGCTTTTCGCTCCATAGTATCCTGCATCTATTACACCAATGACCACTCCATTTCCATTCAAATTTTCAGAGGCAAAAGTAGCCGCTTCCATTTGCTCTAAGGCTGTCCCGTATTCTTTTTTGAAGTCGTCATAGTTTTCTTTAAAATCCAATTTTTCTGTCATACTTTTATTAGCAAGACTTTGTATTGGTTGGCTAATGAGTTGGATTTTCTCTACAAAAGGTAGTTTTTGGATTTCTTTTAACTGCTCTGCCGTAAGGTAAGCCGATACCGCATTGAGCCACTTGGACTGGCAAACTGTTCTTGCTCCTATTTGTTGTATGGTTTGTATATACTCTTGATTTAGAGGAATATCCGTAAACTGTACCAAAGGTAAGTTAAAAGTGAGGCGATTTTGAATCGTCTGCTCGCTTAGGTGCTGGCGATAGTCGTAGTTTTCTGTGATTTTGTCTTTCAAGAAAATCCAATACTTAGGGGCTTGGGCTTGTACGCAACACCCCCAAAGTATATACAAACAAAATAAAAGTATCTTTTTTTTCATCTTTTAAAATAAAGTCAGAACCGAACAAATATAATCATTTTTTGGGTAAATCGCTTAATTTTCTTCCTTGTCTTACACTAATTTCTGAACCTTTGGCTAAAAAGACCGAAGTAGGGGGCTGGGAAGTAAGTTGCTCAAACTCTTTTCCATACAAAGCTGCAAAGTTGCAAGTAATTTCATGCGATAAGGTAGGATAAACCTCCCAAGAAGGATGCTCCACTTGGTACTCTGAAGTTTGGTTATTTGCTTGCTGAGTATAACCCCAATAATGCTCAGTGATAAACTGCTCCTCGCTTCCCTCTTGCAAAGATTGAGGTAGATTTTGAGCATTTACCTTTATGCTATTCCATTGATTATCAAATTTCCACAAATATTCTACAGAAAGCATATCTTCAGTTTGAGTCTTTTGATTTTTCATAGGCAAGGCGAGGTATTTCTCTCCGTAGAGCGAGTTTGCCACGAAAGCAATCATATGCTTAGGCACGATTTCCCTGATAAATACTACGCCTCTTTTCCATGTAGGCGAGAATCTTTCATCTTTGTATCGCACATAAAATCTCAGATTTACCTCCTCAAAATTAACGTGAAAAGGAATTTTTAAGCCTAAAACTTTGGTATCTAAGAACATAAAACCTACCAAACTTACATAATGCCTTCCATTCCACTCGTCTAATTCTGTATGAGCGGGGAGGTATTTTTTCAAAATATCAGGACTGACCTCGTAGTTTGCCATGATGAGATTTTCCCAACGTGCTGTAAGAAAAATAGGGAGAGTCATAGATGTTTCGTAATTATTTTAGGTATTTACAAAGGTAGGGAAAAAATCTTACTTTGTGGCAATGAGATTAATTGAGGACATAGAAAGTTTGCAAAACCTCCTTAAAGTACGTGAATTAGGAGAAATGAGAGTATCAGTTTTGTTCTTTTAATTTCTTTACTTGCTCTGTTACTACTTCTTTTTCTACTAAGGGCAGGTAAAAAGTGAAAATACTACCGCTGCCTACTTTGCTGCTTACGGAAATATCGCTATTGCACTTTTTCAAAAATTCCTTACTTAGAATTAAGCCTAAACCCGTACCTTTTTCTTTGTCTGTGCCTTGTGAACTTACTTTTTCTCCTATTTTGAATAGTCTATCAACTAATGCCTGTTCCATACCCACCCCATTGTCTATCACTTGCACAAAGACTTTTCCATTGGCTTCCATGCTACTTACTTTCACTTCTCCATTTTTATAGGAAAACTTTATTGCATTGGAAATGAGATTTCTAAGTACAAAATAAAGTACGTTTTCGTCTGCGGCTACTTTTAAGTCTGGAGGTACGAAATTGAGCAGGCGAACTGCCTTATTTTCTGCTCCGCTCTGCAATAGCTTGATAGTATCCTCTACGGCATCTCGCAGGTCTAAGGTATGCATCTGTATATTTACTCCTTCTGTCTGTGCTAAAGCCCAAGTAAGCAGATTGTTGGTGAGGTTAGAAAGATTGATGACTGTTTGATTAATCTGATAAATAAAATTATCTACTTCTTCTTTACTTAGCCCTTCTCTGTAATTGATTAGGAGGTTAATAAGTCCTTTGAGAGTATTGAAGGGACCGCGGAGGTCATGAGCAACGATAGAGAAAAACTTATCTTTGATTTGGTTATACTCTTTTAATGCCTTTTCCGATTCTGTTAGCTTTTGGTTCATGTTTCTAAGCGTAGTAAAGTTTTCGCTCATTTTCTCAATCATAAGGGCTAAATCTTGCGTCATCTGCCCTACTTCATCTTTGCTTTTCAACACTACTATAGGGGTCTTTCCGTCAAAATTATTCTTGACAATACTATTGAGCATAGAGGAAATAGCAATAAGCGGTTTAGTGAGGGCTTTTGAAAACCAAAAACTGATAACAAGTCCGAATACTATCATGGAGATAAGTGCAAACCAAAATACTTTTTGCAAACGACCAATTTGTTCTTGCTGTTCATGAACGAGCAGGTGAGCAATATTTTTCAAGTATTTTTCAGTATTAATGCCATGCACTTGCAGTTGGGAATTAAGTCCTTCATTTACTTTTTTCCCAATAGTTTTATCGAGGTTTACGATAGTTCGGAAATTTACCCAATAGCTGTCTAAGGCTTCTGTAATTTCTTTAGAATACTGAAAATCAGCTTTTAAACTCTCCAAAACTTTCTTAAAACGCTGGATATAAATGGTATCATTGCGGAGCATATAGTCTTTTTCCCAGCGTCTTAGGAGCAGTACTCTATCCAAATCTATTTGTTTCATTTGCTCTAACTGATGAGCATAGCTACGCATCTTTCCTTCCAAGCCAAAGTCTTTAAAACCACGCAATTGGATAGCTTCTGTCAGACTTTTCATGATTTTTTCATCCTCATCCAAAAACCACTTGATAGAATCAATGGCTTGCATGAGTTTTTCGTCTATGCTAAGCCGATTTTTTTTGAGAGACTCCCAATTTCGGTAGGCACTTTGCACCAAATTTTTTCTCTCGTCCAGTATTTCGCTTTCCTTTTCTATGTAGTACTCTGGATTAATCGTTTCGTATAGGAGGAAACGCTGGCTAAGTGCTATATTCTGCTGTATCTTGGTGCGAAGGTCATTGAAGTTTTCAAAGAAATGATAGGTTTCCCTATATTGAGCGTATAGCCACCATACAACTAAACCACTCAGACTGCTCAAAAGAATAAAAAATAAATAAGATGCAAATAGTTTGACTCTTATCATCATTAGGAAACAGAATTTGACGTATTTTTGCAAATATCGTTAAATATAAAGGGGGTTTCCCATAAGCAATGTTAAGGTTTTATTAACTTTGGGCAAAATGGCGACTGAAAACCATAAATGATAAAAGCAACTACCCTACTAAAAAAAATTAGAAGAGGTATTTAGCATAGTGGAGATACTTTTTAACGAATGAGTTTAAAAAACTCTGAGAGCATCCTGGCGGTTGCTCCCCAAATTTCTTCTCCCTGAACTAAAAAAGAGGGGAAATTCATTTTTATATTATTGGGCATGATGACTTGCCTCTTGCTGTGATTATCAGGATTGAGTAGGTCTGATACTTTGATTTCCAATACTTTAGCCACTTCGTTATGATCTATGACCAATTCAGGTTTGCTGTCCAAATAGGCAATGACAGGCGTAACTAACATATTGCTTGGGACTACATAAATCTTAGGCATAGTCCCAATCACCTGCTCAGGTGCCACAACCACCCCTATTTCTTCGTAAGTTTCTCTAATAGCAGTATGTACTGCACTTGGGTCTGTTTCTTCCATTTTTCCACCAGGGAAGGCGACTTGCCCACTGTGTACCCCATCATAATTAGGGCGAACGATAAAAGGTAAATATAATTCATTATCAATATGGTAGAGGGCAAGCATGACTGATGCCAGTCTGGGAGTGTTGCCAAAAGTATTAGAAGTAACATCTTCTAATAAAGGGAGTCTTTCTTTGATTTTATTTATCAATTCTAAACTCATAAGTCAATCATTTATAGTTCATAACCGTCTAATAGGTCTGGTCTGCGTTCCTGAGTGCGTTTTAATGACTGCTCCAATCGCCATTCTTGTATGTTGGCTTCATGCCCAGAAAGCAAAATTTCTGGGACTTTCATGCCCTCGTACTCGGCAGGTCGCGTGTAAACAGGTGGAGCAAGCAAGTTATCTTGAAAAGAATCTGTAAGCGCAGAGGTTTCATCAGAAAGTACATTAGGGATAAGCCTTCCTATAGCATCTACTACTACTGCTGCCGCCAACTCCCCCCCAGAAAGCACATAATCCCCAATACTCAATTCTAAGGTAATAAATTTTTCTCTCACTCGCTCATCTACTCCTTTGTAATGCCCACAGAGAATAATCAGGTTGTTTAATAGAGAAAGGCGATTAGCGGTTTTTTGATGAAATTTCTTCCCGTCAGGGGTCATATAAATCACTTCGTCATATTGCCTTTTTTCTTTTAAAGCATTGATACACTTGGCGATAGGCTCTATCATCAGTACCATGCCTGCCCCTCCGCCAAAAGCATAGTCATCTACTTGCTTTTGGTTATTCGTGGCGTAATCTCTGAGGTCATGCACTACCACCTCCAACAAGCCCTTTTTCTGCGCCCTAAGCAAAATAGAATGGTTAAACGGGCTTTCCAATAGTTTAGGTACGCAAGTAATAACATCTATATGCATAATATAACGAAAAAAGCCCTGATAAACAGGGCTAATATGTTTATAAATGCACCCGGCAGGAGTCGAACCTGCAACCTTCAGATCCGTAGTCTGATGCTCTATCCAGTTGAGCTACGGGAGCGAATTGTGGGTGCAAAGGTAAGGGTATTTTTTGAAATATGGAAAGATTATGTGAAAAAATTTATATTTTAAACTTTCGTACTTACAAAAGTATTCCTTCTCCTCTATGTCATTGCATCCTCCTCGTTCTTTACTCTCCTCTTATCAAACACCCAAAAAATAATAGGGAAAATCAACAAAGTCAAAATCGTAGCCGTAATCAAGCCTCCAATGATAACGATTGCCAAAGGCTTTTGAGATTCTGAGCCTATGCCCGTAGAAATCGCCGCAGGAAGCAAACCAATAGAAGCCATGAGGGCTGTCATCACCACAGGACGAGTACGCACTCTGACAGCCTCCTTGATAGACATATCCAAAGACATTCGCCTATCTAAATTATGGTGAAATTCACTAATGAGAATCACACCGTTTTGGATACATATCCCAAACAAAGCGATAAAGCCTACCCCTGCCGAAATGCCAAAGTTGATGCCTGTAAAATGCAGAGCTAAAATACCTCCTATCAGAGCAAAAGGCACATTTGCCAAGACCAAAACAGCATCTTTGAGGTTGCCAAAAAGGATAAACAGTAAGATAAAAATTGCTAATAAACTGATAGGAACTACCTGTCCTAAGCGAGCAGTAGCGCGCACTTGGTTTTCAAACTCTCCTGTCCAGCCTATGGTGTAACCTGTTGGCAATTTGACGTTTTTTTCTACTTTTTCTTGGGCTTCGGCAATGGTACTGCCCAAATCTCGCTCTCTTACTGAAAACTTTACTCCAATAAACCGTTTGGTATCGTCCCGATAGATGAAGGCGGGTCCTGTAATTTTCTTTATATCTGCAATGTTTTTCAAAGGAACTTTTGCTCCACTTAGGGTAGGAACTTTGAGATTAGCCATGTCCTCCTCGTCTTTGCGATAAGATTTTTCGTAGCGCACCCTTACGTCAAACTTGCGTTCTCCTTCATATTTTTGTGTAGCAGTTTTTCCTCCAAAAGCCATTTCTAAGACTGCTTGGGCATCGGCAATCGTAACGCCATACGCTGCCATGCGCTCTTGGTCTAAGATTACGCTGATTTCAGGTTGCCCCACATTCCGCAAAATCCCTACGTCTTTGATACCTTCTACGTTTTTGATTTGCTCAATGACTTGGTTTGCCAACTCGTCTAACTTATCTAAATTATCTCCATAGATTTTTACTGCATTTGCCGCCTTGATGCCTGCTGCCGCCTCTGCTACATTATCGATGATAGGTTGCGAGTAGTTATAGGTAATGCCTTGATATTGACTTAGCTCTTTGTCCATTTCTTCAATTAGCTCCTCCAAAGTAATTTTTCTTTTCCATTCTTCTTTGGGAAGCAAATCTACTTGGAACTGAGCAAAATAAAAGCCGTTAGGGTCAGTGCCGTCATTGCTACGTCCTGTTTGCGAGAGTACATCTCTGACCTCTGGAAACTCCCTCAATTTTTTCCTAAGTGTATTGGTCATTTCCATACTTGCAGGCAAGGACATACTCATAGGTAGTTCTGCTGTTACCCACAAAGCCCCTTCATTGAGTTGGGGGAGAAATTCTGTACCTAAAAATTTGGCAGAGAACAAGGTCAAAGCCAAAAATGCAGTAGCTACAAAAAGGCTTATTTTTTTATGATAAAAAGTAAATGAAAACCCTTTTTCTACTATCCTGTCCCAAAAATTGACAAAGGGGTTGTGTTTTTCTTTGACATTCTTATTCAGTAAGATATGAGATAAAACAGGTACTAAGGTCAGCGTAAAAATCAATGCCCCCACAAGAGCAAAACCCAAAGTATATGCCAGAGGAGAAAACATTTTGCCCTCTACTTTTTGAAAGGAAAAAATAGGCATCAAGGCAGTGATAATGATGAGCTTAGAAAAGAAAATTGCCTTGCCCATTTGTGTAGCTGTTTTCTTGATAAGTCCCGCCTTTGCCAAGCGATTAAACTTTTCCATGCCTACCTTATGGGCAAGGTGGTCAAGTCCTACAAAAATTCCCTCGACCATGACTACTGCCCCATCTATGATTATCCCAAAATCCACAGCCCCCAAAGACAATAAATTGGCGCTTAATCCTTTGAGATTCAAACAGAAAAAAGCAAAAAGCAAAGAAAGTGGAATAATAATGCCCACTATCAGAGTAGTTCGCCAATCCGCCATGAACAAAAACACAATCACCGTAACAAAGACAATGCCCTCTGTCAAGTTGTGCATGACGGTATGGGTGGTATAGTTCATCAGATTGTCCCTGTCATAAAAAGTTTCTATTTTTACATCAGAAGGCAAAATTCGCGTATTCAACTCCTCAATTTTGGCTTTTACTCTTGCTAAGACCTCCTTAGGATTTTCATTTTTCCGCATCACTACTATCCCCTCTACCACATCATCATTATCATTCAAACCTACCTGCCCTACTCTTGGGAGTGAATTTACATTGACATCGGCTAACTGCTTGATTAAGATAGGATTACCTCCTGCTTCTGTAACGATAATATTTTCTATATCTTTGATAGACTCCAACAGACCAATGCCACGCACCACATACGCTTGCCCATTTTTTTCTATTATATCTCCACCTACATTGAGATTACTGCGATTTACAGCCTCATACACCTCCAAAGGCGTAATGTCGTATTTTGCTAAGCGATTGGGGTCGACGCTTACCTCATAAGTTTTCTCCTGCCCTCCAAAAGCCACCAAGTCCGCCACCCCTGCTACTGCTCTTAACTGCCTGTCAATCAACCAGTTTTGAATTGTAAGCAAATCTCTGGTATCTCTGCTATCGCTTTTGAGTACATAGCGAAAAATCTCCCCTGTAGGTCCATAAGGAGGCTGTACTTCGGGTTCTACGCCTTCGGGAAGACTTACATTGCGGAGTTGGTTATTGACCTGCTGGCGAGCAAAAAAGTCTTCTACTTCATCTTCAAAGATAATTTTAATCACTGAAAGTCCAAACATGGTAATACTTCGCACACTTGTTTTGCCTTGCACAGGATTCATGGCAATCTCTATGGGCGTAGTAACGAAGCGTTCTATTTCCTCAGCACTTCTGCCGTTCCATTCTGTAACGATAATGATTTGCGTATTAGTAACATCAGGGAAAGCCTCAATAGGCATATTCCTAAAACTCACAAAACCTGCAATGACTAAGACAGTTACCCAAAAGAAGGTGAATCCTCTGTTTTTAAGGGAAAATGCAATGATATTTCTAATAAATTTATTCATAATGAATGTTTTATTTTTCTATTAAGCTACAAAGCTGTCGTTTCTAACGGGACTAATTGGGCTAACCTAATATATACCTTTAGTCAAGCGGACTTATCCGATTTAGGAAATCGCACTACTGCCTTTAATCATTCAAGGCATCATAAATCAGTAATTGATTTTTGGTAATTACCTTTTCGCCTTCCTGCAAACCCGAGGCGATAAAGGTAATCCCATTAACTTGCCTAAATACTTCCACTTGGCGCGTTTCTATGTTGTAGCGGTCTTTAAAAACCATGACAAAGTGCTTACTTTTATCAAAAATCACTGCCTTTGAAGGCACAGCAAGCATTTTTTTGTTCTCTTGGTATTTGATGAGGATAGAGGCACGCATCTCGGGTTTGAGCAAGAAATCTTGATTTTTCAGTCTAATCAAAACTTTCATGGCTTTGGTTACTGGGTCTATCACGTTGAAAATCTTGTCGACCTTTCCTGCAAAAGTCTTGTCTTTATAACTTAGAGCAGTTACTATGGCATCTTCTCCTACTCTGATTTCCGAAATATCGCTTTCATTGACGTTGGCAATAGCCCACACCTCGTCTATCTGGGCGATGTCAAAAATATTGTCAGTGCGGTCGCTACGCAGTTGCATATCTTGGTTGATTTTCTTCTCAATGATAAAGCCACTAATCGGGGAGGTAACTTCGTAGATAGACCCTCCTTTGAGGCTATAAATGCGGTAAGTTTCTTGGATACGGTTCAACTGCGATTGGGCTTTTTCCAAGTTGCTTTTAGCTTCTAAGACTTCTCTTTCTGTATTAATTTTCCCTGCAAAAAGTTCTTGGGCTACTTTGAGATTGTTCTGAGCTACCAAGACATCATTTTTGGCATCTTGGAGTTCCTTCTCAAAACCTGCGACTTCTGTACTTCGGATACTTGCCAAAACTTGTCCTTTTTGCACATAATCACCCAATTCTACATATACTTTTACAACATTTCCCCCTACAATAGGATAAATCTCAATGAGTTTGTTATTGTCTGCGGTAATTTTTCCATAGAATTTGAGTTCATTCCTCAAAAACTCCATTTTTACCGAATCTATTTCTGTGGTTTTGAGCATAGTTTCACTCAGCACAAAAGTTTCCTTGCTGTTTTGTGCATCTATCTTCTTGGCTTTCTCATCACAAGCCCAAAGAAAAATAAGGAGTATAAAAATATATTTTTTCATTATTTTCTTAATTTTTGCCTATTTTTATATTCGTTTTGTTGTAGGTCTGACTTTCCAAGTCAGAAAATATCTGACAATTTCATGCAGGTTTAGAAAATCGGAGCTACAGTCAAAAAACAGTTTTTCCTTAATATCAATGATTTTACATTTGCCCATGTTCTTGATAGTATTTATTTTTAAAAAATACTCGAATGACTTACCCAATTCAACTGCTCGCAACTGTTGGTCAAAATCTTTTGTGTTTTATTGAGTTGGAGCAGGTTCTGCTGATAGCTTTCCATAAAGTCCGTAAACTCAAGCATAGAAATATTGCCTCTTTGAAAGTTATCCACCGTGCCTTTATATACTTGTTCAAAATTTTCACTGAAAAAGCCACTGATTTTTTGATAGTTTGACTTGGCTTCTATATACTGTGCCAAAGTTGTACTTACTTGGTTTTGTATTTGTATTTCTTGCTGGTTTTGAAGTATTTTATTTTGCTCCAATTGCACTTTGGCAAGCTGGATATTGCTCTGGTTCCTGTTCCACAAGGGTAGGAGAATACCTAATGTCAGGCTAATTTGGTTGTTAAAAGCTCCACCTCTTTGGTCATAAGCCAAGCCTAAGTTCAGGTCAGGGACAGCCAAAGATTTTTGCCACCGCAAGAGTAACTCGGCAGATTGGGTAGCTTTTTGGGCAAACTTCAAATCTGGTCTGTTTTGCAAAGCACTGTCTAACAATATATTTGCAGTAAGTGAAATATCTTTTTGATAAGTAGCCAACTCGCTATTTTCGGGAGCAGGAAAAAAGGCTTTGCTTGTCCCTAATAGGACTTGTATTTGCTTCTGTTCTTCTAAAATATTGTTTATCAGGTCGTTTCTCTCATTTCTTAGATTCAAGTACAAAGATTGTAGACGTACCAAGTCTTTTAAAGGCACGTTGCCTTTTTGGGCTTGGGCAGCATAAGCCTGAACCAAAGTATCAAGCAAGGAGAGTTGGACATCTAAGTTTCTGACAGACAGATTGTCGTAGTACATTGCGCAAAAACTCGACCTTAGCTGAAATCTGAGGTTTCTCAAAAGGTCGACAAAGAGCAATTCTGCCAATTCTACATTGCTTTTGGCAAAATTGATTTCATTTCTTTTTTTTCCACCCAAATAGATAAGTTGCTCTATTTCAAAAGCTTTTTGCCCACTTTTTCCTATGTCAAAAGTGCGGTTTTGCTCAGGATTGACAGCATTGAGTTCTGCGGAGAAGATAGGATTTGCCCATAAACGCGCTTGAATGACTTGGGCTTGGGCAGCCGAAATATTGAATTGAGCTGCTAAGAGTTCTAAGTTATTTTTCAGGAAAAGTTGCTCCGCCTGCCGTAGAGTAATAGAAGTTTGGGAAAAAGCAAAAAAAGAATGAACAAGGGATAAAAAAATGATAAACAGTAAGATACGCATTTGTACTTTTTAAATTTTATTTCAAATACAAATGTGCAATACTGACCTTAAAAAGACCTTAAAAGGAAATTAAACTTAGCTTAAAGTTTTTATTGTAGCAGTAAAATGTGAAAACAGGGAGATATTTTTTGTCTAAATTTCTTATTATTGCGATTTAACTGTTGAAAATATGATTACAAAAATCAAGATAGACGGGTTTAAATCTTTTCAAAACTTTGAAATGGAGTTTACCCCTCTTACTATTATAGCGGGCATTAATGCTTCAGGCAAAAGTAATCTGTTTGATGCTTTGATGTTGCTTTCACGATTAGCGGAGTCGGACAATCTTAAAAAGGCTTTTAAAGAGCAGAGGGGAGAATTTATAGAGTTATTTACCCAATATGCTGAAAATGAATATGCTAAAGTAATGTCTTTTGAAATAGAAATGCTGGTAAATAGAACAGTAAAAGATGATTGGGGGAATCAGAAAGACTTGAAATATACTCGTTTGCGTTATAGACTAAAAATTAAACGTTTTACCAATGATATAGGAATCGAGGATTTGGCAGTTATGGAGGAACACTTAGAAAATTTGAAACACAGTGACGACAGGTGGATTCAATGTATTCCTAAGGATAGTTTAGATTTCTGGCGCCCCAAAGTGAGCGCAGGAAAAAGAGGGACACCTTATATCAATACAGAAATAGAAAATAATATTCCCACTGTATTAGTCCCTCAAGATGGTGTACAAGGGGGAAATAAAAGACGTTTCCCATTAATCAATGCCAATAAAACAGTACTGAGTAGCTTTGATACAGTAGATTTTCCCCATGTATTAGCAGCAAAAGAGGAAATGCGAAGTTGGAAGTTTTTGCAACTCAACCCTGAAGAATTGCGAAAACCTACCAACAAAGATAAAGGAGAAGACAAACTTACTACTAATGGGGGCAATTTAGCGGCGACCCTTTTCCGAATTAAGCAGGAAAATGAATATAGTTTAAAAGAAATTTCTCGTAAACTAAATAGCTTTTTACCTAATTTTATTGAGGTTAGTGTGGTAGATGATAAAGAAAACAAACAGTATATTATCAAACTCAAAGACAGTGAAAAAAACGAGTATTCCTCACGTGTACTTTCAGAAGGTACTCTTCGGATTTTGGCTCTTTGCATTTTAGAATATGATAGTAAACACACTGGATTGCTTTGTTTTGAAGAACCAGAAAATGGGATACATCCTTTTAGAATCAGCACCATGGCAAAACTACTCAAAGATTTAAGTACTGATTTTTCAAATAGAACCATGCCTTTGCGTCAAGTAATTGTAAATACACATTCCCCAAAATTGGTTGAGAATATATACCATTGGTCAGAAGATAGGAATGTGAGTATTTGGTTTTCACAAATGAGAAGTAAAGTAGTGGATTTAGATGCTAAACGAATCAAGTTAAATGCGACCAAGATAACACCTATCCCTAAAAATAATCAACTTAGTATGGAATATTCAGAACAAGACAAGAAATTAAGTTTGGCAATGGTAAAAAAATATTTAGAGCAAGATGAAATAGCACCTAAATCCTATGAATAGACAACTGTTTGCAGGGCTTTTTACTGAGGGGACTACTGATGTTCGCTTTTTAGAACCTATTGTTGAAAAAACATTAGCAGAAATCGCTTTTGAGTGTAAAGGCAATATTGAGATAGAGGTTAAAACTATTGAAATTGTAAAAACAAATCTAAATTTCGTAGAGCAGGTTCAAGAAGCCTCAAAAAAAGGTATAGAAGATTTTGGCATTATGCTGTTGTGTGTACATACAGATGCAGATGATATTACTGATAGGCAAGTTAGGCAAAGTAAGATACAGCCTGCAAAGGAATTTTTATCGTGTCTTGACGAAAATAGATTTTGCAAAATAGTAGCGGCTATTATACCTATCCAAATGACAGAAGCATGGATGTTGGCTGATACTACTCTACTAAAAGAGCAAATTGGAACTACTCAAAGCGATGCAGAATTGGGCTTGCATAGGAATCCAGAAGAAGTTAATAATCCCAAAAATTTGATACGGGAAATTATTAGAGCCACACAAGCAGATAGAAAGCAAAGGCAAAGAGGTAGAGAGCTTGACATCTCAGACCTATACCAAATTATTGGGCAATCATTAGAGCTAAGCTCATTGGAGAGATTATCTTCTTACCAGAATTTTAAGCAAGAGGTACGTGAAGCTTTAATAACCTTGAATTTCTTATAAAATAAGGAATAAAATGTTTGCGTAATTTTTTAATCAATTATCTTAATTGAAATGTTTGGAAAAACTGATTTGATTCGGGCTTTATTCTGGTATCTCACAAGCAATAGCTGCTTGATGATATTGGAAAAATATGCTTGGCAAGCATCAATTCTAACCCACTTCCTGTTTTTTACTGGGTGTTTTTCCCTCTCATTAGTGATATGTGCTAATAATTTCTCTATAAAAAGTTTAAAATTTTCAGTAAAAAATAGGTAATTGCATGAAATTTGAAACCAAATGTTTATCTTGCATAAAACGCACAATGCTATGACTTCAAATGCCTTTAAAAAACTATTTTCCCTTTTTATCTTCCTTTGTTTATTTATGGGTAATTTGCTTGCACAAGGGAGCGACCCCGTGCCTCCTGGTGCTGAGGCAGAGATTCCCATAGACGGAGGAGTTTTAGGACTATTAGCCGCAGGTGCAATCTACGGAGCAAAGAAAATTTATGACAAAAGGAAGAAATAAACTCATTGATACTTTTCAAAGTATTTCCCCTGCCTTTCGTTTTTTTATTTTGCTTATTAGCATTTATCTCTCTATTTATTTTCTTCACCAATGGTATATACTGCCTGACGGAAGGATAGATAATTGGCTTACCTACGTTTTGAGTGTAACAAGTGAGCAAGTATTAAAACTGATTAGTCCCGAAGCCTATCTAAAAATTATTCCCCAAGAACCTCTATCCCAGCACTATCTCTACTTAGGGAATAGAGCGGTAGTATTCATAGGGGCACCTTGTAATGGTTTCTTGTTATACGTCCTGTATGCGTGTTTTATCTTGCTCAGCACGGGAAATTGGCAGCAAAAGCTAATTTTCACTGTCTTAGGAATAGGGCTTATTTTTGTCCTCAACATCATTCGTGTAATTGCCTTACTTTACATTCTGATAATAGACCGCAACCTATTCGACCTCAATCATCACTTTGTTTTTAACTTCATTGTTTATGGGATTATCTTTCTGCTTTGGCATTATTGGTTTAATCGTCAAGCAGATAGAGCTACTACCTAACAGCAAGAAATTGTTTGACATAGAAGTTCTTGGGCTACCCACCTATGGTGGACATGGATTCAGTAACGGGTGCATGGCTTTGGCGTTTTTGCTCTGCTTCGTAGCCGTCTTTGGCTCTATGCTTAAAAGCATGAAGTAAAGCATGAGTTACTGCCTGGTCGTCTGCTTCCTCTCGCATCAGTTTTTTGATGTCCAATACGCCATCATCGTACAAACAAGTTTTGAGTATGCCTTGTGCGGTTACACGTATGCGGTTACAGGTACCACAAAATGTACGAGTAAAAGCTGCAATTACGCCTATTGTCCCTTGATAATGAGGTATTTGGTAGTTATAAGAAGTGGAGTTAGGGCTATCCGCAATTTTATACATATCAGGGTAATGGGATTTCAACAGGTCAAGAATACGGCGATAAGTCCAAAATAAGGTAGGATAGTGATTCCCTTCACCATTGAAAGGCATTTCCTCTATAAATCTTACATCTATGGGCGCATTTTTGCTTAGTTCTGCCAGAGGAATGAGGTCGTCTATGTTTTTCCCTTCCATGACAACTGCATTGATTTTAACGGCGATATTGTGTTTGAGCAGCTGCTCTAAGCAATCAAGTACTTTGGGCAACTCATCTCTACGCGTAATCTTTCTAAAATTCTCTCTATCAAGCGTATCCAAACTCAAATTCACAGATTTGATGCCGATTTGTTTTAGTTCTGGCACTAAGGGCGCGGTAAGTACCCCGTTGGTCGTAATGTGTATCTGCTCAACTCCTCCTAATTCGCTGATTTTCCACAAGAAAGACATCAATTCTCGCCTTACGAAAGGCTCACCTCCCGTTATCCTGATTTTACTTACCCCTAAATCTGACATTATTTTCACTAAACGAAACATCTCTTCGTAGGTCAATAATTCTTTTTTAGGCAAGTAGTTAATCCCATCCTCAGGCATACAGTAAAAACATCGCAAATTGCAACGGTCTGTAACAGATAGTCTTAAATAGTTAATCGGTCTTCCGTGGTTGTCGTAAATCATGGGTACAGAATAAAGTCAGTCTTTTTAGTAACAATATTACTTATCTTTATGTCAAATAGGAAATAGTTTGTGAAAAAAATATTTTTCAATCGTATTTATTCTTAATTTTGCAGTGAATTTTTGATAAAAATTGCTAAAAAATTGAAAACCATTATTTTACTTGCTATCTCTAATATTTTTATGACCTTTGCTTGGTATGGTCATTTGAAATTTAAAGAAACTGTTTTGTGGAAAGTTATTTTAGTGAGCTGGGGAATTGCCTTTTTTGAATATTGCTTCCAAGTTCCTGCTAACCGCTTAGGGCATGGACAGTTCAATGCCACAGAACTCAAAGTAATCCAAGAGATTATCACTTTGATTGTATTTATGTGCTTTGCTGTTTTTTACTTGAAAGAACAAGTGAGGTGGAACTACATTGTAGGTTTTGTGTTAATCCTTTTAGCTGTCTTTTTTGTTTTTAAAAAATGGTAAGGGCTTCACTTTATAGCCTTATTCTTTGCATGTACCTGTTGATAAGCAGCTATTGACAAAACTATTGGTTTCGTTAGCAGATACTTTCAGAAGGGCAATGCGCCTAAATCTGTCACCTACCAAGGTATTTGTTACTATTGCCAAGCCTCCGTCTGTGGTAGGGATAATGTTAGCAATTTCATAAGGATTGACTCTGCCAAGCGTGAGCGTTCCTCTCAGCAAATCATTGGTAGTTACTTGGGCATCAAAAGCGTAAACACGGATAGGGATATTCTCCAAAGTACTTGCAATGATGACAACTTCCTTATTAACTAAATTCATTTTTTTGGTAATAGTTCGGGCTTGTGAGTTGATTTCATGGAAAGTGCTACCAAAAATAGAGGGAGTAGAAGTATTATCTAAGTCAAACTGAGCATTAATGATGATGTTGGTATCCCGCTGCCTCACAAAAGTCATGGCAAAGCGGTTATTGGTGATATGTGAAATAGAATTAATAACAAAAGGAAGAAAACTAACTCCTTTCACTTCGCCTTGGTTATCTGTAAACATCACCACAGAGGAGTTTTCCTGCCCTAAGAATGTAGCAAAATAATAATCTTTCCCGTTGGCATTAAAGCTGCCGTTCCAGAAAAAGTTATCATTGACCTTCCGACTTACAGGGTTGCGTGGAATGAAAATAGAATAAGAATAACACTTATTCCACTGAATATTAAAATTGGTATTCAGATTAAAAAGTTCTACATTCCGAGTTTGCAGGTCGTTATCAGGTTTGCATTTTTCAGATAGTACAGTCAGCAACGTGCCATTGTCTTTTGCTTGTCCCGCATAAACCAAGTCTCCCTCGATTTGTGGATAAACACGTACTTGCTCTACCTTTTTATTTGCATCATTAATTCTAAGTAAAACAGGAGTCTGTGCGTCTTTTTTAACACAAAAAAAATGAAAAATCCCTTGACTTGCCCTAAGATTGGGGATGGGATTGGTGTACTCTGCCAAGCTCACATCTAATTTAGTATCCCACAGAAAATTGCCCTCCTTGTCTGTTCTTAGCACATAAGGAACATCAGACTGCCCTGCAAAGCTATTTTCTATAGAACCCAAAATCAGATAACCTCCGTCTTCCATTTGTGCTATATCAATCGCTTGGAAGTCGGAGAAAGAAGGTTCATTGTAAATCTTATTAAAACTTTCGGAAGGTATAAAATTTGTTTTCTCGCTACAAGCAAAAAAGAAGCCTACCATTAGAAAGATTAATCCTAATTTGAATAGCTTAAAATATTTAGTGTTTATGTTTTTCAATTACTTCTCCAATTAAATAATTGTATAAGCAGGTTCGTAAGCACTATGCACCAAGTCCGAGTAGGCTTCGGCAAGCTCCGCACATTTGGTATGCTTAGGATTCTTTTTGAAGGAAATTCCATCAATCGCTCCTACTAAGGCAACCTCTACGGCAGTCCCTGTAAGCATCACCATGTCTGCCTGTTGCAGTTCTTTAGGAGAGATTGGTTTTTCAGTTACTTTGATTTCTTTTTCTCTTGCCAAATCCATAATGACCTTTCGTGTAATACCAGCCAAGATATGACCTTTGGGAGGGGTAAATAACTCTCCCTCTTTTTCATAGAAAACATTAGCTCCTGATGCTTGAGCAACATTACCGAACTGGTCGAGCATGATTGCCTCGTCATAGCCTTTGAGATGCGCCTCGTTGGTCGCCATAATAGAACTGACGTATAGCCCACTAATTTTAGCATCTACTGGGCAAGACTTAGGGTTGGGTCGCTCAATACTTGATATACAGGCAGAAAGCAAGTTATTTCCGTGGTATCGCGGCCATTTCCACGCTCCCATAAATAAAATAGATTCTCTTCTCGAGGACAGTCGCATATTGTCAGGACAAAAAAGCAAGGGGCGGATATAGGCATCTTTGAAATTGTTTTGGTCTAAGAGGTCATAGGCAATATTTTCTAAGTCTTGCACTGAATAGAGCAAAGGAATAGAAAGTTTATGAGCGGCGTACTTCATTCGCTCAAAATGTGCCTTCGCATTGAAAATGGATACTCCGTTGGAGGTCTGATAAGAGCGTAAACCTTCAAAAATACCATAGCCGTAGTGCATAGTCTGGGCAAAAGGGCTACAACTTACTTGTTTGGCTTTGACGAACTTACCATCGTAAAAGACCACTGTTTTTTCGCTGTAATACATGAATACTTGGAGATTTGGTTTGTATCGTTGTAAAAAAAAACCTTTCTATTTTCAGGATAGAAAGGCGATATATCATTCTTAGTACAAAACCCCCTCTATCCTTTTTTACAAAGGACAAGAAAAAAGAGTAAAGTAATTGTACTTAGTAAAGCCATTATTTTTACGTATATTTAGTAAAATTCGCCATTTAAAATAGAAAATCAAAATAATCAAGAAAAAATTATTTTTTATAATTTTTTTCCCCTGCCAATATGCTCACAGGCAAATCATTTTCTTTGGGAGTAATCGGACAGCTATAAGCCTCATTATAAGCACAGTATGGGTTATAGGCTTTATTAAAGTCAATTATTATGGTACTCCCGTTAGTGTTTTTTACTTCTATATATCTCCCAGCCTCATAGGTTTCTTTTCCGTTAGTTTGGTCTTTAAAAGGTAAAAACAACATGCCCTTAGTAAGCCTTTCCATAGATTTATAAACCGTCAGTCTGAGTTTCTGCCCCGCTAAGCTAAAATGTGCGTAGGCATACCTGACATACTTTTGCTTTTCGCCAGTTGTGGTAAGCATATTAATTACCGAATCTTCGTTTAAAACTTCTAAGTCGGCTTCTATCTTGTAGTGAATATCAGGTGGAAAGTAGTTCAATGTTTCAAACTTAGTTCTATCTTCTGGGGTAAGAGGGGAAATATTCTCATTACTCTTAAAGTCTTTGTCTTTTTGTGTTCTTTCCTTTTGTATTTCCTCTATATATTTTTGAGGCGTATCTCCTGTTTCGCTAAGGGTGTAGATAAGAATAGCGACTATTACAATAGCAACGAGCAGGTAAGTAAGTTGATTGAGTTTCATGATGCTTTTTTCATTTTAAACCCAAAATTAGCACATTTCAGGAGATATTATTAAAAAAGTTGTTACTTATTCCTCACTTGTTATCGTTGAATTAGTTTTATCTCTATCTTTGTCTGCTCAATCCTATTTTTTGAATATACACATTTAATTTTTGTA
This sequence comes from Thermoflexibacter ruber, assembly GCF_900113045.1. Classification (GTDB taxonomy): domain Bacteria; phylum Bacteroidota; class Bacteroidia; order Cytophagales; family Thermoflexibacteraceae; genus Thermoflexibacter; species Thermoflexibacter ruber. The sequence continues at coordinate 60,021 of NZ_FONY01000017.1, read as the reverse complement.
TGCTATGAGTTTGAAAAGTAAAGTCGAAGAAGCTATTAAAAATGCCATGAAGGCAAAAGACCAAGATACACTAAGGGCATTAAGAGCCATCAAATCGTTGATTCTGTTGGCAGAAACTGCTGAAGGGAAAAGTGGAGAACTGACCCAAGACGAGGAGATGAAGTTACTCACCAAAGCGGCAAAACAGCGCAGAGAATCCGCAGAGATTTACAAGCAACAAAATAGAGAAGATTTGCTTAAAAAAGAATTAGATGAGTTGGCTGTGATAGAGCAGTTTCTTCCCAAAGCTATTTCTGATGAGGAACTTAAAGCTAAGCTACAAGAAATCATTAGTCGCGTAGGGGCTACTTCTGCCAAAGATATGGGCAAAGTCATGGGCGTAGCCAATAAGGAACTCGCAGGGCAGGCTGACGGCAGAAAAATCTCTGAAATGGTCAAAACATTGTTGGCATAGCATACCCAACTTTTCTGTGCCTCCTTAAACTTGATTTTTGCCGACTTACGCTCATGCAAAAAAAGTTCATCAAACTACTATTTCGCTTTTTTATTACTGTAGCATTGCTCTCTGTCCTGTTAGCTTTGGTGCTATTCACCACAGCCTCAGAAGATGCTTACCAAGAAAGCAATTATTACAAAGAAACCATTAAGCAACTTTCTCAAATTCAATTTGATACGGTACAGAATACAAATACTGTTTTCAAAGCGGGCTGGGCAAGGCGAAGCATTACCCCTGAAAAATTAGCTCCCTTGGCAGGATATGGCATAGCAAGGGGGAAAACCCAAGCTATTCATGACTCCTTGTTTGTCAGTGCCGTTGTTTTAGAAAGCAATGCAAAGCAAGTTGTTATTCTTTCCTATGACTTATTGATAGCCCCTCCTTTGATTGTAAATCGTTTAGCTGGGGAATTAGCCCAATTAGGATTAAAAAGAGAACATATTTTTTTTACTGCCACGCATACTCATCATGGCGTAGGCGGCTGGGCAAAAGGAGTAGCTGGCTGGCTCATTGCAGGAGGGTATGATGCTCAGATTACTGAAAATATTGTTAAGCAAACTTTTTTAGCTATCCAAGAGGCACAGCATCACCTTTTGCCTGCACGCATCGGCTTTGGAAAAGTCAACGCCCCAGAGTTTGTGAAAAGTCGCCTGCACGAGCATCAAGAACGCTTAGATACTTGGGTAAGATATTTGAAAATTCAGCAGTCCTCAGGAAAAACTGCTTGCCTGCTGTCTTACTCGGCTCATGCCACCTGCACAGATGGGCTGTTAGAAGTTTTTAGCAGGGACTATGCAGGAGCGGTAGTAGATTCCTTAGAAAAGAATACACAAACATCCATCGACTTAGCGGTATTCAGTGCAGGCACGGTTGCCAGCCATACGCCTATGGATTTTGGATTGCACAATGAAGCATGGATAGGTAAAATGGGGCAGGGTTTAGCAGAAAAGCTACTAAACCAATTTGATAGCGTACTGTTGAAAGACACCGTTCCCCTATCTGTTCAACAACTACCTGTGGAATTTGGAGCAACTAATGTGAGAGTGAGCGATAACATCAAGTTAGCGGATTGGGCTTTTAAGTTCCTGTACCCCGAACACCACATCTACATCGCTATTTTGCAAATAGGCGATATACTATGGCTGGGAATGCCTTGTGATTTTTCAGGCGAGTTTATGTCAATAGTAGAAAAAACAGCCCTTCAAAAAAATAAAAAACTCATCATTACCAGTTTTAATGGGAGCTACATGGGCTATCTTACCCCAGATGAGTATTACAATCTACCGCATTATGAAACCAGAGAAATGAACTGGTTAGGTAAAAAAGGTAGTTATTTTATCGAGCTTATAGAGAAAATCATAGCACGATAAAGTAAGATTTTTTCTTCTCCTTCCTTTTAGCTTTCCCTATGGCATTGTATTTGAATTTAATCTTGAAAAGTGTGTTTTGGGTATAAAAAGTAAAATATTACAAATTTTGCTTTCTACTCTTGAATGTATTGAAAATGTTAAAAATACAGTTTTTTTTGTGTTAAAAGACTAATTACCAGCAGGATTATCAAGCAAAGTAGTCGTTTTATCCATAAAAATAGCGTATGCAACTGCCTAATTTTATGAGTAAAATGTATAAAATGAGCTTAGCTTTACTCAAAAATTTAGCAATATACGTGCAACCCAAAATCTTTTTTTTAGGTATAGATACTTAACTTTGAGTAGATTATAATGTGATTTACAGTATGACTTGTACGAATACGTGTTTTCCTTTGAATACTTTGTTTAAACTCTTTTTTATATCTGTTCTAATTTTAATTTCTTCTGCATCTTTTGCACAAGAGGTTCAAGACGACCCCTATAAAAAACCGCAAATTTGGAAAAAATTGAGGACAAATCCCAATGACTCAACTCTTTGGGCTTTGTACTTAGGAAAGAAATGGTCTGCCATGACCAAAGCAGAGTTAGAAGAAATAGGAATTTGGAAACAAGAACTTTATATACAGTCCATTGCAGAGAAAGAAGCCATTTTAGGAGCCAGAGAACGCGAAGAAGACCTATTCAAAGAAACACCCCCTACGAAGGCAGCAGGGACAAACCGTCCCGTAAAAAGTGAGATGCAAATGAAGCAGTTAGCTACCTTAGAGAGTCAAATCATGCAGGAACGCAGCGACATAGTCCAACTCAAAAAAAATATTTATGAAAACTTTGTTATTATAGAAGATGCACTCAAAGAAGAGTTTGCTAAGTTCAATGTAACTTACCGATACTACGATGACGTTCACGCTGACCGCAAATACAATGAAATCAAATGGATAGAAGAACAGGAAGCCCGCCTTCGTAAACTAAAATTAGAAAAAGTAGCGGAACTGCGAAAGCAAGTCGGGTTAAAGTAAATCACTTTACTGCGGAAAATTTTTTTTCAACTCGTTCCAAAGAGCTATTTTTTTCTGCTTATCGTTTATCAAATCATTTAAAGCATCAGAAAGTAAAGCCTTAGTAGATTGGCTAATACTCCGTACTTTATTTTTTTCCAAAGAAACAAAAGGAGGTGGTGCATGGTTAGAAAATATGAAAATGAACTCTCTATCTTTCATCATAGCTTGTTGGAATGTGGCAATTGGCAGTTTTTCAACTTTATTTAGAGGAATATTAATCGCTTTCAAAATATTGTGAAGCTGCTCGCCAAGCGATTCAGGCAGAGGACTTGCCTCCTCATGCAAAACTAAAAAGGGTAAAACAGGCTTCGTAACAATATCACCTTCTTCTGGCAGTATTTGTACCTCTTTTTCAAGAATATAAATGGTTTCCTTGATAAGTATGGGCAAAAAAAGAAAATCTGTCTGTGTTTGAAAGTTCATAAATACTTTGACAAATAGAATTCAAAGATACAAAATTCCTATCTTTGCAAAAGAGATTTTGAAAATATGCTTACTATTTTTTATAAGTTTGAAAATCAAGTTATTTCATCTAATCAGTTAGACATACTCCAGCACATTCCCCTCACTTCTGTCATTTGGGTAGATTTGTTGCAACCCTCTACAAACGAATTAGAGGCATTGCAATCTATTTTCCAAATAGAGTTTTTGACCAGAGAAGAAGCAGAGGAAATCCAATCTCGCTATTTTGAGGTGGATAGTACTTTTTTTATTAACCTTACCTGCATCTCCCAAAAACAATCAAATGTGGAGCAGGGGATTATTTCTTTCATTTTGAAGGACAATACGCTCTTTTCTATTCGCCAAGATTCGCTTTCTGTATTTACAGAAATCTCTCAAAAAACTTTTCTTAACTCCAAGTATTATCAAAACGGCATAGATGTACTAACTTCCTTTTTTGAGCATATCATTGAAAATGATGCAGATACTATAGAATATAATGCTCGTCATATTTCCAAAATGAGTAAAAAACTAAGTTTGGAACGCAGTATAGACGAACAACTCATCATAGATATTGCTAACTTCCAAGAAAGCACCATGCTTATTCGCCAAAATGTGATTGAAAAGCAAAGAGTTCTCTCTGCCATGCTAAAAAGCAAATATTTCCAATCGTACAACTATGAAGACTTGCGTATTCTCATCAAAGATACAGGCTCTCTCTTAGACCATTCTGCTTTTAGTTTTGAGCGCTTGGAATACCTGCAAAATACTTTCATGGGGCTAATCAATATTGAGCAAAATAAAATCATCAAAATCTTTACGGTAGTTTCTGTGATTTTTATGCCTCCTACTTTGATAGCGAGTATTTACGGAATGAACTTCAAAGTGATGCCTGAGTTGGATTGGATGGGAGGCTATCCGTTTGCCTTAGGCTTGATGGTGCTTTCCTCTATCATTACTTTGTTCTTTTTCAAGAAAAAGCAGTGGTTATGAGGGAAAGCTCTGCCTTGCTTTCACTGTTCTCGGGAAAATCACAATAGAACAAAATAAAATCGGCAAACTATTAATTTATCTGCAAAAATAGCATCTATATAGGAAATTTTTTATATTTGCTATCATAGTAAAGAAATATGAAAATGAAAAAATCCACCATTTTTATAAGCGTATCCATAGCTATTTTTGGGTTCTACGCCTGCTCCTCCCAAGAAAACCATGAGAAAGAAAACTTCGCTCCTAAGTTTAAGCTACTTCCTGCTGACAAAATAACGTTCAATTCCTTCGTAGATTGCAACATGGCAGAGGCGTGGATAGGAGATACTTTTAGGATTTTCCCCGGAAAATATGGCGAAGACCCTCTCTGGGGAGATGCCAAAGATTTGAAATTTGCTGATGGAAAAAACGCAGATGAGGCATTTAGAAAGGGGAAAGACGGCTTTTTTGACCCTAAAATGCCTCCTAATGTACCCGTTGGGCAAGATGGCTTGCACGGAGCGGTTTGGTTTGAAACTGTTTATCAAGATACCAAAGACCCCTCTGGAAAAACGCTCTACGGCGTTTATCACAACGAAAATTACCCCTCTACCTATCCTTATGATTCTCTTACAGGGCAAGGATACAAAAACGAAAAGTGGCCACAAGGGTTGCAAGGACCTACCAGCCCTGCGGCAGTTTGTCGTATCGGGATTATGAAATCTACTGACGGAGGCAGGAGTTGGGAAAACAAAGGCATCTTCATAGAAGACCTCAACGAAAGACTCATTTTAAAACCTCACAATACTTCCAATACCTTTGCAGGCGGCGTAGGCGACCCCTCTGCCGTAGCGAGTGGAGATTATTTGTACCTATTTTACGGCGAATATGGCTACCCTGGTGTCTATGAAGAAGCTACTTACAGCCGACAAACAGAATGGGCAGGGCAGTGCATCAGTGTAGCAAGGATTGCTCTGGCAGACTTAGACAATCCGCAAGGCAAAGCCAAAAGGTGGGACGGCACAGGCTTTAATGCTCCTTTCAATGGAATCGGTAAACCTATTGCTTCACTGCAAATTCCTATTGAAGAGGGAGGTGGTCCTGCCTCTTCGCCTACGGGAGGCTTTCATTGGGGACCTTCGGTGAGTTGGAATACTTATCTGAACTGCTGGGTTATGCTTATGGGAAAAGTAGTGGGACCCTCTTGGCAAGGAAGTCAAGTATATATTTCTTTCAATAGGAATCCTGATTTTTCTAATCCAGCAAGCACGCAGGAGTGGACAAAACCTCAGCTACTTTTTGAAAAAGAGGGTTATATTTTGTGGTATCCTTCTCTACAGCCATTAAATACGCCAGAGGACATCAAAGAAAAATACACCTGCTTACGCTTAGGCAAAAAAGCAAGATTTTTTGTAAAGCGAATCAAACCGGGCGACGACGAGTATGCCTCAGAGCATATCATAGAGTTTGAAAAGTAAAACTATCAAGTAGTATAACCTTGTATTAAACCCTTGTCAAAATCTGCTGCAAAGGCTTTTCTTTTTCATGCAAGAAAATAGGATTGTGGAAAAGGTGTAGTTTTTTTAGCAACTGAAAAAGTTGATAATCTTCTTCTTTGGTCAGATTTCCTGAAACTAACTGCGCAATAGCTCGCATCGTGCCAAAGACTTTCATAAACTCTGTTTTGCCTTTTTCGGTTACTCTCAAGTACTTTATTCGCTTATCTTCTTGGCTATCAAACTGTTCTATTAATTTGTTTTTGAGCAAGCGCTTGATGATTTCCATGCCTGTAGGCTTTTCGTGTATATTAGTTTCTATGAGTTGGGTCTTGCTCAGTGGGTTTGGGTTAAAATAAAGCGTAATTAAATAAACCAACTCATCAAAAGTTACAAAAGCAGATTGATGCTCCTCTAAGGCTTTTTTAGCATAGAGCTTCGCATAGCGATACAGGTAAGTAATCAGGGCAAGGACAGAATAGTTTTCCTGCTCTTTGAAATCTTCTTCATTGTTTTGAAAATGATTATCGCTATCTTGAAAACTATCTTTCAGTTTATCATCATTCTGTTTTTGCCATTTCTTTTCATTTTCTATTTTTTGCGAAAGCCAAGCGGAGAAATCCTGCAAACTTCCTTTCTGATTTTCTTTTTGAAAATCAGCTGCTTGGTCTATCAATTCGTGTATGAGTTGGTAATTCATCATTCTATTTTTGTTACTTTTAATAACCATAAGTACACCAGAGGCACAGGTTATATGTTACGATGGCGCACTTTAATTTACAGTTAAATGTATAAAAAAATACTATTTTTCTTAAACCTTTTCCAAATAAAAATGTTTTTGTACTAAATTAGTATTAAAACATCTTATTTTATGAAAAAGTTTTTATTTTTTAGTATTTTATCATTCTTTTATTTACCTCTAAGTTTTGCCCAAAATGTCGGTATCATTCGCGGTACGGTCAAAGATAAAAATACCCAAGAAGCCTTAATTGGCGTTACTGTATTGATAGAAGGCACGCAAATAGGCACTACTACCGATGCAGACGGCAACTACAAATTGGACAAAGTTCCCGTAGGCAGTTATAACCTCAGAGCGAGTTTTGTAGGCTACAAAACCCTCACCAAGTTCAATATCAACTTGACTTCGGGCAATGCACAGATTATCAACTTTGAATTGGAGGAAGAAGTAAGCACACTCAAAGAAGTAGAAATTACTGCTACGCAAAGTAAATCAGCTTCAGTAGCAGACATTATTACCCCGCTTTCCACGCAAAGCCTGACTACAGAAGAAATCAGAAGCAACCCCGGTGGCAATTTTGATATTTCAAGAGTAGTCCAGGTACTTCCTGGTGTTGGTGGGACAAGTGGTTCGGTAGGGGGCTTTCGCAATGACATAGTGATTCGCGGTGGGGCGCCAAACGAAAATGTATATTACTTAGATGGCATAGAAATCCCTGTCATCAATCACTTTACTACGCAAGGAAGTGCAGGCGGTCCTACAGGTATTTTGAATGTATCTTTCATAGAGGACGTAAAATTGAGTTCTTCGGCTTTTGATGCCCGCTACGACAATGCTCTCGCTTCCACCTTCCAATTCAAACAAAGAGAAGGCAATCCTGACCGTTTCTCAGGCAATATCCGATTGAGTTCCACCGAATTAGCCACGACTTTTGAAGGACCTATTTCCCCTAAAACTACCTATTTGGCATCAGTAAGAAGGTCTTACTTGCAGTTGCTTTTCCAAGCGATTGACCTGCCTATTCGCCCTAACTATTGGGATTTTCAGTACAAGATTACGCACAAAATCAATGCAAAAACTTCCATTACCGCTTTGGGTGTGGGAGCGATAGACGAGTTTACTTTCGCTATCCCAAGACAAAGTTCTCCTGAGAAGGAGTATATTTTGCGCTCAGTCCCAAGCATCAATCAGTGGAACTACACCGTAGGTTTTGCTTTGAAACGCTTAGTAAATAACGGTTACATCAATATTGCATTGAGTAGAAATACTTTTGATAATCAATTAGATAGATTTGAAGACAAAGACGAAGGAAACGAAAGCAAGCGAATTTTGAAAGCCCGCTCCCAAGAAACTGAAAATAAGCTACGTATAGATGTAAACAAATTTGTAAATGGTTGGAAGTTTTCTTACGGCTTAGTTGCCCAATACGTGCAGTTCAATAACGACGTTTTCAATAGGATACGTAAGGAAATCAGAGATGCACAAGGGCAACTCTTGCAACCGCAAATCGCCGTAAACTTCAATACTGACATAGACTTTTTCCGCTATGGAGCGTTTGGACAAGTTTCTAAAAGTCTGCTAAACAATAAATTAGGGCTTTCTTTGGGACTAAGAACAGACATGAATAGCTTTACCGAAACAGGAAATAATCCACTGGAAACACTTTCCCCGCGACTTTCGCTTTCGTATGCTTTGGCAGACAAGTGGAATCTTAATGCCTCAGTAGGAACATATTACAAAACACCTATTTACACCATTTTGAGTTATAGGAATGAGCAAGGCGAGTTAGTAAACAAAGATGCCAAGTACACCAATTCAACGCATTACGTAGGCGGATTAGAATTTCTGCCCAAAGATGACTTACGCTTTACCGTAGAAGGATTTTACAAAAGTTATCGTAATTATCCTGTTTCAGTCAGAGATGGCATTTCTTTGGCAAATCAAGGGGGCGACTTTGGGGCTATTGGCAATGAAGAAGTTACCACCAATGGTATAGGCAATGCTTACGGCTTTGAGTTTTATGCCCAGCAAAAACTTACCAAAAATATTTTTGCAGTCTTTTCTTATACTTTTGTTCGCAGTCAGTTTGCAGGGCTTGACGGCAAGTTAGTGCCATCGGCTTGGGACAATAGACATTTGATTTCTGCTCTTTTTGGTAAAAAATTCAACAAAGGCTGGGAAATAGGCATGAGATACCGCTTTGCAGGTGGAGCACCGCTGACTCCGTTTGATTTGGTGGCTTCGCAGAAAAATTACCCAACTTTGGGGGTAGGGATTTTGGACTTTTCAAAGCTCAATTCAGAAAGATTAACCGCTTTTAACCAGTTTGATTTCCGCATAGATAAGAAATGGAATTTTCGCCGAGCCACTTTTGACTTGTATTTAGATGTTCAGAATGCCTTAGGTTTCCAAACACCTGCTTTCCCGCAATATACTTTCCAACGCACTGCGGACAATTCCGCCTTTGCGACTACTGACGGTAATCCTTTGCGAACTGACGGAGCCAATGGTATTCCTTTAATTTTGTCCAATAACGAAGCTACAGTTTTACCGTCTTTGGGCTTTATCATTGAGTTTTAGGTAGTGGTGGTATTAGCTTTTTCAAATTGTACTTTGGCATACATCTTTGAAAGAGGGATAGGGTGGTCTAAAATACTGATGCTTTGGTCTGCCTCAAAAGCAAATCGGTACACCCACTCTCTTTCTTTGTTTTTGGTCAGGGTTTCTACTTGGACTTCCTCTTGGGAAATCATGACGTACTGCTGAAGACTTGGAATGGACTGGTACATTTGGAGTTTTTTGCTTCTATCGTAGCGGGCTGTACTTGGGGACAGAATTTCAATGATACAAACGGGATTAAGCAGAGCTTGTATGCCTTTTTTACGCTCTCTGTACTCGGTAGGTTCTTGGAAAACAACTACATCAGGATTGGCATAGAGGTCAAAAGCAGGGACATAAATAAGCGTTTCGTTGGTAGAAACAATCAGTGGGCTTGCTTGCAAAGCGATATATAATTCTCCTATTATATTCGCTTCAACGATGTTGTGATTTTTTTGTGCGTAAGGCATAAGGATTACTTTTCCGTTTTCATATTGAAATCTACCCTCATGTTTTTCAACGAGTTCCAAGTACTCCTCCTCGCTCATGTAAAATACTTCTCCCTCTTGGATTTCGTCAAGAGGCGGAATTTGAGTAAAGATATTTTCACTTTCAAGTATCGCAGGCATAGGCTCGAGCTTTCTTTTTACCAAAAATAAACAAAAAATCACAATTAAACAAAATGAAAAAAATCTTTTTGTTTTTGTATTACAAAGATTCTATCAATTTAAAATTTATCCAAAGTTAAATAAAATCAGGATACTCCAAATAAAATGATTTTCCAATCCTTTTCTCTTGCTGAGAAAGAGACTTGGGTTCTCTGACACTTTTTCCAATGAACAATACTACATGTAACTTTAAGCCCATAGGGCTGTCATCTTTGTAGAAAAGAGCAAGCCCAACCAACATATAACATATAGCAAGGTCGTAGGCATGAAATATGCCACCGCTACGCGGTTTTATTCATTATTTTCTACAAAAATAGCACACCTACTGTGTTGGTCAAGGGCAGATGAAAGTCCAATGCTTATATAAGTTTTACACAGGAAGTGTCAGAGAACAGGGACTTTGGAGTAAAGAAAATTTCAAAACCACTTTTGATTGAGTATAAAACTCTAACCTATTAAAATAGATAGTTCAGTAGTTAATAAAGGCTAAATCCACTCCTTAGTTTCTTCATCAATCTTTTCCATTTGCTTGATAGTGAAATATATGATTTTGATAATTTCTGTCATGTGAAATAAATCCTCTGCAATGCTTCTTCCTTTTCTGTCTTTGAGGTACTTGTCCAAAACCTGATAGCCACCAATGTAAAACTCGTAGACCTCTTTGGGTACGGTTTCAAAATACTGCGTTGGGTTGATGTATAGTCGTTGGTGGGTTTTGCCTTGTATGTTAATGATTTTAAATTCAGGTTTCACCACTACATTGTCGCCCTCAACAGGGTAGTTCCCCAAATCTGCCAACTCTTTGAAAGCAAAGTTTTTTCGCATCAAGTGTCGTTCTATCAACTCCTCTCCCAGCACTGCAAGATGCTCAAAACTTTGTTGGTTTTTGGTAAATGGAATATGGGGAAAATCCATCTTTAAAAAGTCTGCATACTTGGTTCTGTACGTTTCACTGTGCAGCATGGCATAGATATAACCTAAAATCTGCTCAGGGTTATAATGCTTTTGGTATTGTTGATTGATAAACTTGCGAAAGGCAGAAGTGAAATTTTCGGTCTTGATAAAGCCGTTTTCTTCTTTCTCATTTCCATACGGGGCTTGTGGCTCGGCTACTCCAAAAAATGTTTTTTCTACCCCATTTTTAAGAATGTAAAGAGGGAAAATAAAAGCCCCACCTTTATTACTTAATGTAGCCCTAAAATTGGGAATAAAGCTTGTTATGAAAGCATGGTTGAATATGCCTTCAGCTACCTGCCTAACAGATATGAGTGCAACATTCTTATCTTGAAAATTAATCATTATGTTTTTCCTTGACCGCTCTATCTTGTCCGCATCGTAGTACAGCTTTCGTACATCAAAAGGACGATACAAGATGGAGGTAGTAAGTTCTTTGTGATATTCTTTGAATCGTTCTCGTATCTTTTTTTGCAGATTTTTCTCCTCAAAATCTATGAATAGTTCATCGTTTCCCGTTACTACCCCCACACTGTTGAGGTTAAAAATATCCTTTATGCTCCAAAAATGCTCGTACTGCTCCCTGAGTGCTTGATTTTGAGGTATGAACAAGTAGAACGGCGCATTGGGCTGTAGTTCAGTAAACTCAATGGTTTTCAAAGAGTTTTCTACACAGAGCTTGAGTTTTTCCTTTCTACTTCCCCAAAAATCTGTATGAAAAATGCCTTTCTTTAATCCTTTTTTCTTGACCAAAATAGAAATACATACGCCTTGCTGAATATCAAAAATATTTTCGTCTTTTCTGCCTTCGGGAGTAGTTTCTTTTTTCCTGCTATTTCCATGCAAATCAATAAAATGGAGTTGGTTAAAAGTACTCATCAGACTTTGTCGCATACCTCTAAAAGTAGGATTGTCCAAAAAAGAATGATTCGTAATAATGCCTACTACGCCCTGCTCTACCCTATCCATTTTGTCTTGGGCAAAACGAATGAACTTCACATAATCATCTTGTAAACCCTTAGGATTGCGTTCGTTGAGTTTTGTACTATCTACCTTGTAATAGTCCTTTATTTTATTGCTAATCCAAAGGCTATTATTTTTAGAAGCATAAGAATAAGGAGGGTTGCCCGTAATAACTAAAATTGGTTTATCTTTGATAGCCTGAGCCGACTGTGTTTCTTTAGAAAGTTGGGGCATAAAAGGCACTCTGACTTGCCTATTTACAGGCTCTAAGGTATTGGTCAGATATACTTGCAGACGCTCCTTGCCCTCGAGTTCGTAGCCATTTTCCTTCAAAAACTGCGAAAGTTTGAGATGAGCCACAGTATAAGGGGCAATTAGGTACTCAAAACCGTAGAGGTTTTGCAAGAGATGCTCCTTAATCAGTAGTTTTCTTTTTTCAGGGTTCTGTTGGGGTAAGTTTTCCAATACTGTTCTGAATATTTCTAATAAAAAAGTTCCTGTTCCTGTGGCAAAATCCAAGACGGTTACTTGCTTGTGTTCAGCTAAGCCATTAGGGAGTTGGAAGGTATGCGTTAAAATTTCATCAATAGCTCGCACAATAAAATTCACTGCTTGGGGAGGAGTATAGTAAACACCTTTGGCTTTTCGCAGCTTATAGTCATAGGCGGCAAGGAAGGTTTCGTAAAAATAAATGTAGGGGTCTGCGCTGTCCCAATCTTCTGAGGTTCTTTTTTTAAAGCTCATATTTTGCTGAAAAGTTGCCCATTCTATGTGGTTGATAATAGCAATGATTTCATCAATAATCCACTTAGTTTCTTGGTATTCAGGTTTTTCCAATTCATCAAGAAAATGGATTAATTCCTTGATAAGTTGAAAACTTGAAGGAATATATTTCTTTACACTGTCCAGAGAAATTGCCTGGGTATCCGCATTCAATCCTGCCAAGAACATACCGTAGCTGAGCATTTGAGCAAAAGCATCTGCAAACTCTGCTATGCTTAGCTCGCTAAAAATGTTGTTTTTAAAGGCATCGTATAGGTCGTATAGTCTTTCCTGTTCGTTTTGCTTGCTTTGTCTTTCCAATTCATCATAGATAAAATCTTTCAAATTTCGGCAGCGCACCGCTAAGGCAAGAGCCAAGTGGTCAGGATTGGTTATTTTTTCAGGTACTTGCGAAAAAAAATTGAGCAAAAGTTGTTCTACCTTTTCTTGTTTTTCCTCATCGCCTTTGTAGTTTTTGTTTTCAATATCCGATAGGGAACACAGACTTTCGCTCTGTATATTTTCTCCTCTTATCCAAACAAAGTCTATATAGTTGGTAAGGAGTAGATTTTTTGATAATTCTCGGTACTTTTTTATCTGTTCGCTTTGTAAGGTTCTATCCAAATTTTCCGTAATCTTTTTATTCTCGACATAGCCAATGATAGCACTTGCCGTAAAGATTTTAAAATCAGGCGAGCCGTAGTTTTCTTTGCGTTTGGGTTCTTGCAAGACTGTAATTTTCTGGGTCTGGTTAATCTGAGCTGCTTGTTTGAGCAGATTTTCCAGAACTGACCTTTGGGAGTGTTCTGTTAGTTGGTCAAGCGAAACTTGTTGTAGTTCTTGGATATAAGTTTTAAAGTCTATTTTCATTTCAAATATCGTGAAGTCAGGCTCAAAGATATTTACTTTTTTACGAAGTGAGGAGAGTAGGGCAGGGATATTTTCGCTTTTAATCTTTGCAAGAAGAAAAAAGTACTCTCTTGGCTATATTGGAACAGGATTTTGAGAGGAACTGCTTAGAAGTAGTTTGTCTCGTTTCTCTAATACGGATATTCTTGCTTATTTCATAATTGGATAGATGTAAAAAAGCCAAAACTTAGATTTCCTACTCTTGTTTATAAGTAGTGAGGAATCTAAACTCGCTTAATTTGGCTTACTGCATTATTTTTGTACCTTTGTCAATGCCTAATTGTGAGTGTGATGCTCAAATAAGGTTTTTAGCAAAAATTATGTTTACTTTAATATATGCTGTGATACTATGATTCTAAAAATCAAAAACTTAGGAAGCATCAACCAAGCAGAAATTGATTTGAGCAAGGATTTAATTTTGCTTTGTGGAGAGCAGGACTATTGGCAGACTTACCTTACGCATACCATTTATCATTTGTTTAGTTTTGATACCAGCTTTTTCTTAGAACTGACTAAGTTTGCTCAGTGGGAAGACTTGCAAGAACTGGTACAGGAATTACAGGAAAATAATAGATTAGAAATCAATCTATTAGAGAAAGTGGATAATTATTTCTTACCATACAAGCATCAAATTTTATCTACTACGACTACTTATCTCAGAGAAAAAATTAGAGAAATTTTTACAGGCTTCAAAGAGTCCTTTATTAATACAGAGATAGTAATAGATGCTGATAATGAGTTTATTAAAAGGCAAATTATCCTCTCTAACTATGAAACGCACTTTGGCAATATGCAAAAAGGATATTTTATGACAGCCTCCAAACCCTCGCTCTCTCCCATGTTGAGTTTTGAAGTTACGCCACAACACCAGTTTACTACTGAGCGTTTGCAGAGTGCTATCAGTATGAATATCTTTATTAGTTTAGTACATAGTCTTTTAGGTTTACAAACCCAAATTTTTCAAGCAAAGCAAAAATTTAGCTTGGGTTCTGAACAGGAGGTACAAGATTTAGCACAGCAAACCTCGCCTTTTGTCTATTTAGCAGATAAATTGGACACTATCTCACATGATTTTCCATCGCTGAGCTTTTACTTGCGGCATTTGGCACAGCCTAAGGACTGCTTAATTATTAGAGAACCAGAAAAAGGGTTAAGTATTGATAATCAGATATTTATAGGAAATTTTATAGGCAATTTAGTGAATCAAGGTTTCAAAGTAGTCATCAGTACCAATAGTGTTCCCTTAGTGGAGGAGATTCGGCGTATGATTGATTTTGAGCAAAATCCTATACTCTCCTCAGCAAATTCTATTTCTTTGTTTTTCTCCCGAAAAATAGAATGGGGTAGATTTAGTGATAACTAATATTGTTAATAAGTATCTTGCATGGAAAATTTCCAAAACTTAGGAAGATATATGATTTATTTCTATAGAAGTATCCAAGTGAGAAGAAGCATTACCCCGATAAGTTCCTGTAACTAAATTACATAGCGATGGTACATGGGCGGCGGTAAGGGCTATGTGCCTTTCACCTATTGCCATACCCGTAGTAGCATCAAAACCTTTCCACCCCGCTCCCGGCAGGTAAACCTCTACCCAAGCATGAAGTGAGTTGGGAAAATTAAAATTATCTACTTGATAGCCAAGTACATAGCGTGCTGCTATGCCTGCTTCCCTGCAAAGGGCTAATTGTAAATAAGCCAAATCTTTGTAAGAACCTGACATTTTTTCTAAGGTAACTTCTGGCATAGCTGGAGGACTAAATGGATTGGGTTTTTCTACCTGAAAGTGGTCGTACAGATAGCGAGTAAGATGAGATATAAAAGGAAGTGTTTGAAAATCAATATCTAACATTAGCTCTTTGGCTAATTTTTGTACCTTTTCATCTTTACTTACTTGAGTCAAAAAAGGCATTACTTCTATGTGAGTAGCATCATTATAGCGCATGGGCAACTGAGTAGCTGTAAAAGGGTAAATAATAAAATTAAAAGGATTGGAATTTTCCGTTTCAACTACTGAAGTGGCTACAATTTTCAACTCAGTGGTATGTCCTTCAAACCAAAGCATATAATCACTATGATTATTTAGACCTACCTTCATATTTTTAGTACTTGGAAAGGGGAGAATATCTAAATCAAATATTTTTAATGTTTGATAAGCATCGGTACGAGGTCTTACCCTAAGTAGGTGTGGCTCTAAAAATACTTCAGAAGAATAACGATAGTGAGTAGTATGCTTGATTTTGAACAACATAAACTAAAATAATAACATAAATGAAAAAAATAATTTCTATGCTACAAATTAGTAATTTTCTAATGAATCAAAAATATAGTACTTATTTTTATTTGGAAAAACCTAAATATCTATTTTTATTTTCTAAAAAAGCAACGCATCAAAAAATTTAACTTGATGATAATGAACCTCTTTGACCTTTATTGGTAAATAGTTCCTTATTGCTAATATCAGGGTTGCACGTTGTTACTCCAATAAATTTATTGTAATTTTGGATTCTAAAAAAAGCAAACAAATGTTTACAGGAATTATAGAAACAGAAGGTATTATACATAGCATTGAAAAACAACAAGATAATATTATTTTTTGGGTGGAATCAAATATTGCCCATGAGCTAAAAATAGACCAAAGCATAGCTCACGATGGCGTGTGTCTGACTGTTACTGCCGTTGCCGAAGGCAAGCATTGTGTTACTGCTATCTATGAAACTTTGCAAAAGACTAATTTGGGAAGTTGGGAAGTTGGTAAAATAGTCAATTTAGAGCGATGTATGCCTGCTAACGGTCGCTTTGACGGTCATTTTGTTCAGGGGCATGTCGACCAGACAGGAGTATGCACTTCGGTAATTAGTGAGCATGGAAGTTGGCGTTTTTCTTTTGCCTATGAGGTTTCCAAAGGAAATTTTACCGTGGAGAAAGGTTCTATTGCCGTCAATGGGGTAAGCCTAACAGTAGTAGATTCCTCAGAAGGAAGTTTTAGTGTAGCAATTATTCCATACACGTACGAGCATACCAATTTCAAAGAAATTGGTGTAGGTACAGTTGTGAATTTAGAATTTGATATTATTGGGAAATACCTAAAAAAACTATTTGAAAAGCAAAATTTAGTCAAGTCATCAATTTAAAAAAATCTACTTTTATCTACTGAAATAATAAGAAATTTCATATTGAGGTTGCTCGTTGGGTTTGAGGTTAAGCGCAAAATTATAACCTTCCTGAAACTTACCTTTTCTACCTTCTTTGATGCCTTGCAAAAAAGCAGTAAACGTAGGGTAAGTATCTTCATAATCAGAAAGATAAGCCCCCTGCCGAAAATAAACAAAATAATCTCTTAAAACGGTTAAGTAAGCACTGTTTTGCACCCTCCACCTCAGGCTATCTGCTGCTCTTGCAAATCCTTCAGCAAAAGCCCACTTGCTCCCTATGCTAAATCCATAGCTAAAAGTGTTTTCAGGTTTTCGGCGTGCCTCTTGCTCTCCTAAAAAGCGATATACTACGCTTAGTCCTGCATAGTTAGCTGTATTAGAAAATAAGCGTAAACTGTCTTGTTTAAAATCATAGTCCAAAAAAATCTCTGCTTGATTGGCATAAAAAGCATTTCCTCTATCAAAAACCAGTTTGCCACTGGTCAGGTCATTATTAGGGCTGTAAACCTCTCCATAATACTCCCAAACCCCTTGTCTTATACTCCTATTTTCGCGAAATGTACTACCGAAACGGACGAAATACATAAAATCGTAGCTTGGATTTGTTTTTGCCTCGTAATATCGTCCTACGGAGAGGGTGAGTCGGTTTGAGTCAGCAGGAAGAATATGAGTGGTGTAGCGAGTATTGGGGCTTGCTTGACTGTATTGAAAAGTAATATATCTAAGATGCCAGTTGCCTACTATGGGGTCTATTTTTTTTTGAAATTCTTTTTCACATGAAGTTAAGCCTATAATTACAAGACAAATACTCAAACTTAGGTACTTCTTCATAAACAAATATGCTTTATCTTCTCACTAAGAATTTTTTAGTAATAATGCTCTTATTATTAATGGATAGAGTGTAGAAATAGATTCCTGAGGAGTACTCACTTACAGAAATTTCTAATTGGTGTGCTTGGGGAGAGAGTTCTTCCTCTTTCACTATACTGCCTAAAACGTTTCTAATAGTAATTTTTACCTTCGCATTGGTGTCTATAATATGATAATTAAATTTTACTAAATCGTTTGCTGGATTAGGATAAATATTAGAAATGTCTATTTGCTCATTGACAAATAATTTATCATCGGAGAAATAATCGCTTGTACTATGTTGCAAAGGCAAGATAGTAAGATTTTCTCCTCCCAATGCAAGCGATGCAGAAATAGTGCAAATAACTAAAATACAAGACAGTATATTTTTTATCATACAAGACAGAGTTTAAAAGTCAGAAACAGTTATAATTCAAGTCATTATATTATACGATTATAGTGAATTAATAGTTGCTGAATGTAAGAACTTTGTTAATTATTTATAGTTCTTTAACATAAACAAGCCGTGTGCATTATGCCAACTGCAAAATACAATATTTCGTCTTAGAAAAGTTCTATTAAGTATCGTTAAAACTGGAATTTGATAGAAAGGTAAGACATTAATTCAATGTATGAAGTTAGTGAAAAAATTAACATTTACAAAAAAAATTACCACTATTTTTGGGAATAGTGGTAAAAAAGTAATTTTTATTTGCAAAAGTATTAGTTAGGCATCACAATCGGTCTGCCTATGCTATTGTAGTACCATCCTGCCTCTGCCAATGTTTCTACTCCATAAAGGTTTCTTCCATCAAAAATGACTTTACTTTTCATTAATTGAGCCATTTTGTTGAAATCGGGTGTGCGGAATAGGCTCCACTCTGTAATGATAGCCAAAGCGTCAGCTCCGTGCAAGGCATCATAATGTCCAAAGGTCAAAGCTACTTTATCTCCCATGACTTGGCGTACATTGTCCATTGCTTCTGGGTCAAAAGCAGTTACTGTTGCGCCTGCGGCTACCAATTCTTCTATAATATACAGTGCAGGTGCTTCGCGAATATCATCTGTATTAGGTTTAAAAGCAAGCCCCCAAATGGCTATCTTCTTGTCTTTGAGGTTATTGTTGAAGTATTCTTTGATTTTCTTTGATAAGATAAAGCGTTGGTCGTGGTTTACCTTCATTACTGAATCAATGATACGGAAGTCATAGTTGTATTCTTTAGCGGTTTTATGCAATGCTTGAACATCTTTGGGGAAACAACTGCCACCATAACCTACTCCCGGGAATAGAAAACGATTGCCTATTCTTTTGTCGCTACCAATACCTCTACGTACATGGTCGACATTGGCACCTACTTTTTCGCATAGGTTAGCTACCTCGTTCATAAAGCTAATACGCATAGCCAGATAAGAGTTTGCTGCGTATTTAGTCATCTCAGCAGAACGCTCGTCCATAAATATAATAGGGTTGCCTTGGCGTACAAAAGGCTCGTACAGGCGTTGCATTACTTCGCGAGCGCGGTCAGAGGAAGTACCTATCACTACTCGGTCAGGTTTCAAAAAGTCTTCTACGGCAACTCCCTCTCTCAAAAACTCAGGATTTGACACTACATCAAACTCCACTTTGGCGTTTTTAGCGATTGCTGCATGAACTTTCTCAGCAGTCCCTACGGGAACGGTACTTTTATCGACTATTACTTTGTAGCTGTCAATAATTTTACCTAATTGTTCTGCTACGCCCAATACGTAGGAAAGGTCAGCAGAGCCGTCTTCGCCCGGTGGGGTAGGTAAAGCCAAGAAAATAACCTCAGCAGACTTCACCGCACTTTCCAAATCGGTAGTAAAGGTAAGCCGTCCTTGCTTAGTATTTCTGTTGAAAATCACCTCTAAACCCGGTTCGTAAATTGGCATTTCACCATTTTGCAGACGCGCAACTTTGGTAGCATTATTATCTACACAAATAACTTGATTACCTGTTTCAGCAAAGCAAGTACCTGAAACTAAACCTACATATCCCGTTCCAATAACTGCTAAATTCATAGTGTTTTTGTTTTTAGGAAATAAATAAAATGTTTAATAAATATTTAAAATAAAATGTTTTCTACACGAAATTTTTAAAATTAGCCACTAAATAAGTAAGATTTTTTGAAATCTACATGACTAAAAACAAATTTTTCTTGGTAAAAGTACTTAAAAAGTTTCAAAAGCAATCTATCATTTTACTTAGAAGTACAAAATATGTAAACATTTACAAGTGATTTTCATACATTTAGTCCTTATTTTGACATTGTTTCTCAAAAGCCTTTTTGAAAAAAAAGATTTAAGAAGAAAAGACTAAAATTTTTTATACTTTTGATGCTTTGAGAAAAATATAAAAGCACTTTCAAGCAAGAATAGGCTCTATGTGGAAAACCTTAGGTACTTTTATTGTAAGAAGAAACGAAATTATTAATCTGATAATCAGAAGAATATCTCAGATAAATGTTTCTATTGCTTTCATTTTGCTTATCTATCGCTACGGTTTTTTGCTTTCAGATGAGGAGGCAAATGAAGTTTTCAGAATATTTGATTTCCAATTTCTCATCTATGTCATCTTATTTGGGCTACGCATGCTGTTTTCTTTTGACCGACGGGATTTTATCAATAGAGAACGCTTAGAACTGCTTTTGACAAGTATTATTATTTTATATGGCTTGGCTAATTGGCTGTTTGGTTTTCGCCTATTTTTGTATTACCTATACCTATTTTCTATAGACAATCCTGTCAATACCTACCAAAATCTTCTCAGTGTTTTTCTATTTATCATTATTATCTTAGAAATTTCAAAAAGTGCTAATCGCATTTCCGAACTCAAACTCAAACCAGCAACTACCTTTGTCATGAGTTTTGTGATTTTGATTTTAGGAGGAGCTTTTTTGCTTATGCTTCCCGCTATGACGGTACAGGGGTCTATGCCTTTCATAGATGCACTTTTTACCTCGGCGAGTGCTTCTTGTGTTACAGGATTGATAGTGGTGGACACGGCTACTTTTTTTACTTTTAAAGGTAAGTTGGTACTGATGCTTTTGATTCAATTAGGAGGTTTAGGCATCGTACTTTTTGCTACCTTTTTCTCCAGTTTTTTGTCAAGTGGAGTAAGTCTAAGGCAACAGTCTATCATGCAAAACTTTTTGAGTAGTGAAAATTTAGCTTCTGCCAAACAACTTTTGCGTAAAGTAGTGTTTATTACGCTTTTGATAGAATTTATTGGGTTTTTGCTTGTTTTCTTTTCATGGGATGAGGAGCTTTGGGACACAGACCAACAGTTTAAAAGTTTGGGAGAGAAAGTTTTTTTCTCTATATTTCATTCTATATCAGCATTTTGCAATGCAGGATTCAGCCTTTTCTCTGGGGGAATGTTGGACGAGGATATGAAAACAGGAAGAATGTACACATTACATTTTGTACTTTCTTTACTTATTATTTTAGGGGGGCTGGGATTTACAGTGATAGAAGAAGTTTTCCACCCTAAGTATATCAAAAGCAGGATAATCACTCCATGGAAAAAACTCTCTCACAACACAAGGATTACACTGCGTTTTACTTTTATTTTGGTAGTTACAGGGATAGTAGCATTTATGATTTTTGAGTTTGAGAAGTTGAGAGATAGAACCATCATAGAAGCTTTTATTACTGCTCTTTTCCAATCTGTGGTAACGCGAACAGCAGGGTTTAACTCTATGGATTTCAGTAAGCTACAACATGCAACGCTTATTTTGTGTATGTTTATGATGTTTATTGGGGCTGGGTCTGGCTCTACGGCAGGTGGCATCAAAATCACTACTTTTGTAGTTATTTTATACTCCTCTATTGCCAACATTACAGGTCAAAAAAATATTAATATAGAAAGAAGAACTATCCCAGTAGAGGCTGTTAATCGTGCTTTTGCTTTGCTTATGTTTGCCGTGAGCTACAATAGCTTAGCTATTTTTTTGCTTTCTATTACAGAGTCAGAAAAAGATATTTTACAAGTGGCTTTTGAGCAAATCTCTGCTTTTGCAACGGTTGGACTGTCCATGGGCATTACAGCAGACCTTTCATTATTAGGCAAAATTATCATCATCATGACCATGTTTATTGGGAGGGTAGGCACGGTTACGCTGGCTTTGGCATTGAGCAAAAAAGCGGTTAGTACAGCGTATGAGTACCCTAAGACGCATTTGCTCATAGGGTAAATACTGCTTGCTTCTTCTTTAATAGGCTTTTATCTCTAAGAGTTTTTCCATGACTTTTTCCATACCTGAACTTGCTTTATCACTAATGACCGTCAAATTTCTAATATGACTGACAGAAGGAGGATTCAAGTCCACCAAAAATTTCAAAGTATCCCTATGTACGTAATCTATCAGACCTGCGGCGGGATAGACCTGCAACGAAGTCCCTACCACGAGAAAAATATCTGCCTCTGCACTTATCTCTGCGGCTACAGATATCAAAGGAACTGACTCCCCAAACCAAACAATATGAGGGCGAAGTTGAGAACCTTTGGGACATTTATCTCCCAATTTTATATCGCCTTCTATATTAAAAATTAGGTTTTCATCTAAGCTACTTCTCATTTTAAACAGGCTGCCGTGTAGGTGAATAACGTGAGTTGAGCCTGCTTTCTCGTGCAAGTCATCTACGTTTTGGGTAATGACCGTTACCTCAAAGTAGTCTTCTAACTGCTTGATTATCTGGTGAGCTTTGTTCGGTTGGGCTTGCTTGGCGGCTTTTCTTCGCTGATTGTAAAAATCTAAAACCAAAGCTGGATTTTTTCGCCAGCCTTGTGGAGAGGCTACCTCCATGACATCATGCCCTTCCCAAAGTCCTCCTGCATCTCTGAAAGTAGGGATTCCACTTTCCGCACTGATACCTGCCCCTGATAAAACGACTAATTTTTTCTTTGACATAGGTTTTACTTTTGGACAAAATTAGATATTATTTCAAAAAATGGGAGAAGTTAGTCCTATAAAATTCTTTTAAAAACTTCATCTTGCCTAAACTTCCTTTATTTTTGCTAATTTCCTATCTTTACATCAAAAATAACTTACAAATTGTAACCAATAAACTATATGCCTATTTATCATAAGCTGGGAAAAATCCCTCAAAAACGACATACCATTTTTGAAAAACCTAATGGAGGGTATTACTACGAACAACTTTTTGGCACAGAAGGATTTGTAGGTATGGCTTCTTTGCTCTACCATACTTACCGACCTACTATGGTCAAGGAAATTTTGGAAGCGTACAGCGTAGCACCTGAGATTGCGGTAGAGAAAAATATTACTCCTCGCAAAATGTTGGGCTTTAATGTCAGTCCCAAAGAGGATTTTTTAGAGAGCAGAACGCCTTTGATGCTCAATAATGATGTGCTGATTGGGGTGGCGGCTCCTAAGCAATCTATGGATGGCTATTTTTATAAAAATGCTGATGCTGACGAATTACTTTTCATACACAAAGGTTCTGGAAAACTACGAACTTTGGTGGGGACTATTCCTTTTGAATATGGAGATTATTTGCTCATTCCAAGAGGCATGATTTACCAAATAGAATTTGATAGTCAGGACAATAGAATTTTTTACTTGGAATCACATCAGCCCATTTATACGCCGAAACGCTACCGAAATTGGTTTGGGCAGCTTTTAGAACATTCTCCTTTTTGCGAGCGTGATTACAAGCTACCCCAAGACTTAGAAACTCATGATGAAAAGGGAGATTTCCTGATAAAAGTAAAAAAACAGGATTTGATTCACCAACTTGTTTATGCTACTCACCCTTTCGATGTAGTGGGTTGGGACGGGTATAATTTCCCTTATGGCTTCTCTATTCACAATTTTGAGCCTATTACGGGACGAGTACACCAGCCACCGCCTGTGCATCAAACTTTTGAAACAGATTCTTTTGTAGTTTGTTCCTTTTGCCCGCGTTTGTATGACTACCACCCAAGGGGGATTCCTGCACCTTACAATCATAGCAATATTGATTCAGAGGAATTGCTTTACTATGTGGACGGTGATTTTATGAGTAGGAACGACATAGGACAGGGACAGATGACTTTGCACCCCGGCGGGATTCCTCACGGACCGCACCCTGGCGCCATGGAAAGAAGTATTGGGAAGAAAGAAACCAATGAGTTAGCTGTTATGGTCGATACATTTAGACCGCTCAAACTGACTACTGAAGCTATGAAAATAGATGATGGGAAGTATTACAAATCTTGGATGGAAAGTTTGTAAGTATTTTTTACTATTCTTAACACACTTATCGTTCTTTATTTGCAATTAGATTTCTATTTTTACGGCTTGTATTATTTAGCTACTGTTTTCACGAACTAAAAATGAAAGTGAATAGGGCTAAATAATTTAATTGGCAAAATTGCTTAGATACGAATTTTAAAATATGGAAAATATAGAATGGGGTAAAGCCCCCTTAGATGCGTCAGCTTTGCGTTTGCGAATCCAACAAGTATATGAGGAAATGAACAAGGTAGTGGTTGGGCAACGCTACATGATTAACCGCCTTTTGATTGGGCTATTTACTAATGGGCATATTCTTCTGGAAGGGGTGCCGGGTTTAGCCAAAACCCTAACTATCAATACGCTTGCAAAAGTTTTGCACTTGGATTTTCAGCGTATCCAATTCACACCTGACTTACTCCCTGCTGACCTTATTGGGACAATGATTTACAACCAAAAAACAGCAGAGTTTGAGGTAAAAAAAGGACCTATTTTTGCCAATTTGATTTTGGCAGATGAGGTAAACCGCTCTCCTGCCAAAGTGCAGTCCGCTCTGCTCGAGTCTATGCAAGAAAAGCAGGTAACGATTGGCGAAACTACTTTCCAATTGGACAAGCCCTTTTTAGTATTAGCTACGCAAAACCCTGTGGAGCAGGAAGGTACCTACCCACTTCCCGAAGCACAGTTAGACCGCTTTATGATGAAGGTTTTTGTGAGCTATCCTGACAAGGAGTCTGAGTTAGAGGTCATGCGTCGTATGTCCAATCTTACTTTTGATAGCAATGTCAATGCTGTTTTAACCAAAAGCGAAATCTTTGCAGTCAGAGATGCGATTAATGCTGTTAAAATATCTGATTCTTTGGAGAGGTACATTATAGAGCTGGTCTTTGCTACTCGCCGCCCAAAAGAGTACGGATTGAATGAGGAAGCTGCCTTTATCCAATTTGGAGTTTCCCCTCGTGCAAGTATTAATATGAATCGTGCCGCTAAGGCGATTGCTTTCTTTGAGGGCAGAGATTATGTACTTCCAGAAGATATCAAAGAAATCGCTTACGATGTACTCAACCACAGAATCATTCTTAACTACGAAGCTGAAGCTGAGGGCGTTACAACTAAGGATATTATTGACGGTATTTTGAAAAAGGTAGCTATCACTAAGTAGTTGCAAATATAAGTTTAAACCATTACAAGGAATCTAAGTCCTGTAATGGTTTATTTTTTTCTTATCGCCAAATAATTTGTAGTTAAAAACAACTCTGCGTACTCGCTGTAGTGAATCTTTCTAATGCCGTTTTGCAAAATGCGGTAAATGTCATAGTCAGCCAAGAGGAAAAAAAAGTCTTCTAAGAAAATACGTGCTTTGATGGAGGCAATACCAAACTCAAACTGTATCATTTGCACTTTTTTATCACTTATTAGTTCCTTGCAACCTTTCAACGCTTCTATTTCGTAGCCTTCTACATCGATTTTAAGCAAGTCTATTTGATAGATATTGTTTTCTTTGCAAAAGTCGTCAAGTTTGATGACGGGAACTTTCTGAGATTTGTCCAAAGAAATATCGTAGTTTTGGTAAGAGGAAGGAAACATAGAGGCAAAAACGCTTCCTTCTCTGTTGTAAAATAGCTCTAATTCTCCCTGTTCGCTCCCGACAGCCAAGTGATGAGGAAAAAAGAAAGGTGCATTGCTCACATTTTTCAATTGATTAAAAGCCTCTTTTTGAGGTTCAAAGGAGTGAAGTTGAAAATCTTTTTTTAAGGTATTGATGACTACTTCTGCATACTGACCTGTATTAGCCCCTACGTCAAAAATCATGAGTTTGTCTTGCTGAGCATTTTTTTGCAAAAGTTCTAATACATACCTTTCGCCGCTGTGGTCAGGGATATGCCCTCTATCATAGTTCATGCCTTTAAGGGCTACTTTGAAAAGAAACTCGTATAAAGGTTGTAAATATTTGTTGCCGAGCAGAAGATTTTTAAGCATATTATTGATTTTTGAACCCAAAAATAGTTTTTTTACTAAATGATTCTTTTATTTGGAAAAAGAAAATCAATAAGAAAATGAAAAGCACAGAACAAGTACATCAAATATTGGAATCTGCGGAATTTAAAAAAATGGTTTCCCAACGTTGGTCAGTTGCCCTTTTTTTGACTGCTTTGATGTTAGTCGTTTATTTAGGTTTTATCTTTGCCGTTGCCTTTGCCAAAGATTTTTTAGCCACTAAAATTGGCTTGCATATCAATATTGGTTTAATTTTAGGGGTAGGTATCATTATTTTTTCTTGGCTTCTGACGGGAATTTATGTGTATTGGGCAAATAATCGCTACGATAAAACTGTGGGAGAGATAAAAAAGAAAATATAAGCGTTTTTTATAAATCAATTATACAGAGCCACCACCTCAAAATATCTAAACTATTCTAAACATCAAACAAAGTCAAAAGTAATATCATGAACCTTCTACAAATCCAAACTACACTTGGGCAGACTGAACCTATTTCAGTCATTATGTTTTTTATTTTTGTAGCTATTACACTTTACATTACCTACTGGGCGGCAAAGAAAACGAAAACTACCTCAGAGTTTTATGCCGCAGGAAGGAGCGTTACAGGCTTCCAAAATGGACTTGCCTTGGCAGGAGACTACATGAGTGCCGCCTCTTTTTTGGGCATAGCAGGCATGGTAGCTATGAAAGGCTATGACGGCTTGATTTATTCTATTGGTTTTTTGGTGGGCTGGCCTATCATTACCTTTCTCATCGCCGAGCCGCTAAGAAATTTAGGGAAATATACTTTTGCCGATGTTTTGGCGTACCGCTTACAGCAAAAGCCCATTCGAATTGCGGCTTCTATCGGGACGCTTCTGACCATTACCTTTTATCTCATCGCCCAAATGGTCGGGGCGGGAAGTTTGATAAAAACACTTTTCCCTTTTTTGAGCTATGAGATGGCTGTCATCATTGTAGGTTGTGTCATGATTGCTTACGTACTATTTGGGGGCATGTTAGCGACTACTTGGGTACAAATTATCAAGGCGGTTTTATTGCTGGGGGGAGCGAGTATTTTAGTAGTAATGACCTTATTAGAGTTTGGATTTAGCCCTGTGGAACTTTTTAACCAAGCGGCAGAAAAATATACAGATACGGTACTTTCTGCGGGGAGTTATGTGAGCAATCCTTTTGATGCGGTTTCTTTGGGCTTGGCTTTGATGCTTGGGACAGCGGGGCTGCCTCATATCTTGATGCGTTTTTATACCGTACCTGATGCAAAAGCGGCGCGCACTTCGGTTTTTGTTGCCACAGGTTTTATTGGATATTTTTATATTCTGACTTTTATTATTGGCTTTGGGGCAATGGTTTTAGTTGGGCAGGAAAACATTGGCACTTTCGACAAGGGTGGCAACATGGCAGCTTTGTTACTCTCTGAAAATGTGGGAGGTAGTATATTTTTAGGTTTCATTGCGGCGGTAGCTTTTGCCACTATTTTGGCAGTAGTTGCGGGTTTGACGCTCTCTGGGGCTACAGCGATTTCCCATGACCTATACGTAAATGTGATTAAAAAAGGGAAATCTGATGAAGCAGGCGAAGTCAAAGTAGCTAAAAGAGCCACCTTGGCTTTGGGCATTTTTGCCATACTTTTAGGCTTGATATTCAAAGGACAAAATGTCGCTTTCATGGTAGGTTTGGCTTTTGCCATAGCGGCAAGTGCCAATTTCCCTTCCTTGCTTTTGTCTATTTTATGGAAAAAATTAACTACCAAAGGCACTGCGGCAAGCATCATAGTTGGTTCATCTTCAGCGATTTTACTGATTATCCTTAGCCCTACTATTATGGTGGACATTTTAAAATACGAAACAGCCATTTTCCCGCTAAAAAATCCAGCCCTGATTTCCATTCCTGCCTCTTTCCTCACTGCTTGGATAGTGTCCTTGATGAGCAAAGAGCCAGCGGCAGAGGCAAAATTTGAGAAAGAAAAGCTCAGGTCTTACTTGGGGGTAGGAGCGGAGTGAGTATAACAGGTTTATATTTTCCTTATTTGCTCCCCGCTTACTTGCTAAGATTGGAGAACAGCTAATAGAGGTCGTTTTGAATGCTGGACTGCCTCCTGCATCACAAGCGTTAGCTACTCTTACGCCCACTGAGCCATTGGTAGTGGCAGTAATCGTAGTTGCCCACAGCCGCTATCATAGCTCACAGAAACAGTATAGTTAAGGCAAGTAGTCCCTGCCCTAAGCACCCTTATCCTATTAGTCCCTGCCCACTGATGATTTGGAGATTAGGGTTGTTGGTTGTCCAAGTGTAGGTAGCAGAAGTAATCTAAGGAATAGAAAACTCCGTTTCTGCACTTTCTGGAGTACAATGGAAGTGGTAGTGCATCATGCTGAGACTTGTCGTTGTTGTGGTCGTAAGTTTAGTGAGCAAGAGGCGTATGAGTTATTGCCTACTTGTCGTTAGGTATTTGATATACCCGAGACACGCTTAGAGGTGATAGCGCATAGGATTAGTTGTAGGCTTTGCTGTGGTCAGGCACATGTAGGTCGTTTCCCTTGGGAGGTAGCTGCCCCTGTTCAGTATGGTCAGCGAGCCAAGACCTTTATGAGCCTGTTGAATGTAGCTTATCGCTTGCCTCATCAAAAAATAAGCCAATGTTTTTCCGATATATATATTGGCTATGCTTTGAATGAGGGGACGATAGTGAGTGCCAATGAGTGTTTATATGAGCGAAAGAAGCGCAAATCAAAGTGTGTTTGCAAAGCTGAGCAGTGGCGCACGCTGATGAAACGGGAAGGCATGTAGCAGGAGAGTTACATTGGTTTCATACGGTTTGCAATTAGTTATTGACTTATGTCTTTGTTGATAAAAAAAGAGGCATTGGCAAGAGATGCGTCCTTATTACCCTTCTTGCGGGTTTATGTGGTTCATGATTGCTGGTCAAGCTATTTTAGCTTTGATGCTTGCAAACAGGCTCTTTACCATGCACATCTGTTACGAGAGTTAAAGGCAGTCAGCGAGCAGGGCAGCCAAGATGAGTGATTTTTGATTAGCCCTTTACCAATCCAGCCAGCAAGGCAAGGGAGTATATCAATGCCAAAATCAATGTGCAATTAAGGACTAACTAAACAGTTACGAAATTTTACACATCATAACTAAGAGTATGTAAACAATTTCTCCCTTGATTCCATTAATTTTGTCAAATAAAAGATTTGGTGCTTCCTGTATTTTTAGCAAAAATCAACATGAAAAAGTAAAGTTTTGGCACAGATAAAACGGACTGAACAAATGCAGATTTTCTATCTGTAAAAATCAATTATATCTGTCAAATCTGTGTTCTATTTGAAAATGATTAGGAAACATCAAAAAATTGCAATATTCATCAAACAACAAAATCATGGAAATAAAATTAAAGACTAATATTAAGTGCATGGGGTGTGTAGCACAGGTTACTCCTTTTTTAAATGCAGCAACCAATATTCAATCGTGGGAAGTAGATATTCAACACCCCGAGAAAGTGCTGACTGTAAAAGGAGATATAGATAAAAAACAACTCATCCAACTTATAGAAAAAGCAGGGTTTAAAGCACGAGAAAACTAATAATCTACCACATTGGTAAATGCTTTTTATACTTTTTCTCCTCTCTCTATCCTGACTGAGAGGAGAAAGAGTAATTTTTACTTATGAGAGTATTTTAGCAACTCGATTTACATTTATTTTCCACTTGTTGCATTTTTATTTGAACCCTTCCAAAACCCCATAATAGGACGGTTTACGGTCATAGTTTACATCAAAAATCAAAGGGAAATCATTTCTTTTGAGGTAAGAGCGAATCCAACTGTCTGCGTCACCTACATTCCATTGGGTAATGCCG
This sequence comes from Thermoflexibacter ruber, assembly GCF_900113045.1. Lineage (GTDB taxonomy): Bacteria > Bacteroidota > Bacteroidia > Cytophagales > Thermoflexibacteraceae > Thermoflexibacter > Thermoflexibacter ruber. Next base: position 30,477 of record NZ_FONY01000017.1, on the reverse strand, counting down.
TATTGCTGCGCTTTAGGCACGAGGTTTTTATAGGCTCTTACCACCATTAGGTATTTTTGTCGCTGTCTCTCAAGCATCTCTGCCGTAGGTTTTTCCAAAGTACTGTTGCTGGGATTTAAAGCTATGTCTATTTCAGAAATATGTATTTTCAAACCTGTTTTTACAGATTCTTGAATGGCATAGTTAATGCCTGCCTCAGAGGTATTGATGTCTATGTGCATCTGCAAGCCCAAGCCGTCTATGGGGATATTGCGTCTTTTCAAATCCTGTACTAAACTAATAATAGCCTGTAATTTTTTAGGATTGCTTTCTTGCCCATAGTCATTGTAAAAAAGTAACACGTCAGGATCGGCTTGCCTTGCGTACAAGAAAGCCCTTGCTACATAGTCTGCTCCTAACTTTCTCCGCCAAATACTGCCTTGATTAGTGTTATCATTTCTGGTGCCTCCATCGTTACCAATTGCTTCGTTTACAACGTCCCAACCTGCTAATTTGCCTTTGTAGTAACCTACTACTGTTTGTATATGTGTTTTAAATAAATTTTCCCAAGCAAGGGAATCCCCTTGAAAGTTCTGTACCCATGTCGGTAAGCTCTCGTGCCAAATAAGTGCATGTCCATGTATTCTTTTTTTATCTTGAATAGCAAAGTTTACCAACTCATCTGCTTTAGTATAGTCAAAGCGATTGGGAGCGGGTTGTATCATATTCATTTTCATCATATTTTCAGGAGTGATGCTATTAAATTCTTTTATCAACACATTTTTATAGCGTAAGTTAGTTTTCAAATGTGTAGGGTCAATAGATGCTCCTATGGGGAATGGGGCTTTTTCTTTCAAGGTCTGCTCAGGTACAAATGGGGTACTATTATCAGGCTTTGGATTCTGAACAGTATCTATGTTTTTTTTGCAACTAACGCTCAAAAGCATTATTGCAAATATAGTCGATAAAAATATAATTAATTTGTTCATTTTCATAAGTTTAGTTTTTGGCGTTGATAGATTAAAACAATTTTTGAAAGACTCGTTCATGAAATTAAGTAAAAAACGAGTTAAACATGATGCTTAACTCGTTTTTACTTAGTTGTTTAGTTTTCAGATTAATAGCCAGGATTTTGGTCTTTTTGCTCTACTCTACTATTATTGTCTATTTCTTGCTGAGGAATAGGTAGTAGCTCGTGCTTATTTCTTTGGAAGTAAGAGAAAGGTTCGCGAGTGAGTTTATTTTGCGCCCTCCAACGCAATAAATCTCTATTTCTTATCCATTCTCCACCCAATTCTACACTTTTCTCATGCACCAAGGCCGCAAATACTTGGTCTTTTGTACTTGTAGGGAACTTAGCTGTTGGATAGGGAGGCATAGCTACGCTGGGTCTTGCCCTTACTTGGTTCATCAAAGCCACTGCCCCTGCTAAGTTTCCTGTTTCTATTTCGCACTCAGCCATCATAAGCAGTACTTCTGCATAACGCATCAAACGCATATTGATACCAGAAGTATAATAAGTATCTGCTGTCTTATACATCGCAGCATACTTTCTCCAACTTACTTTGGTTCTTTCTCCATCTACTGTAGAGAGATTACCTTGTACTCTGTCATTCGTAAGTACATCCCTATCATTGTTGAACCTGTCTCCTAAGAAGTAGAAACTCATGCGATAGCGAGGGTCATCTTTGGCATCACCACGCTTAACGGTTTCAAACTCATTGATGAGACGGTCAGAAGGGATACAGTTTCTCCAGCCAATCGCCGCGTATTCTTGACTTCTTGGAGTGGTTTCGTTATTACCTGCACCATTACCATCGCCGTCCCAGTTTACATCACCGATTTTTGAATAACCTATTTCCAAGACTGATTCTGCATTTAGTTCAGTTTCTTCTAAGAAGTTATCAATGTAATTATCTACCAATCTATATACCCCTGAGCTAATCACTTTTTGCAACTCTGTCTTTGCGGCGTTGTAATCGTTGCGATGCATATAAACCTTACCTAACAAGGCACTCGCCGCCCCAGAAGTTACTCTCCCAGCATTTGCTCCCTCGTAGCGAGCAGGCAGGGCTGTCTGAGCTTCTTTCAAATCTGCAATAATTTGCTGATAAACTGCGTCAGCTGTTGCTCTTCCTGCTGTCCCTGCGGGAGTTTTTATGGTTTCTGTATAAAGAGGAACTCCTCCCCATAATGACACTAACTCAAAGTAAGACCATGCTCTCCAGAATCTTGCTTCACCTACTAACCTTCTTCTTAGATTGTCGTCCATAGTAGCACGAGGGGCAAATTCTACAACGGAATTAGCACGGTGAATAGCACGATAAAGCCCTCTCCACACATCATTCATCACGGAGTTATTGGGGTCATGAGAACCTATCAATAACTGATTACGAGGCGTTTCCAACTGCCCCCCCCCAGAAGCTACATCATCAGAGCGAAGGTCGTGCAAAAACCAGTATTCTCTTGCCACCAAGCTATTGGACTGAATAATAGCATAAATAGAATTCACTGCATTCGTCACCTCATTGGCATTGGAAAAGAACTTATCCGTAGTTACGCGGTTAGGGTCTAATTGGTCTAACCCTTTGCTACAAGCTACCAGCAAGAGCAAGGAAGCTATGGAAATAAAAAAATATTTTTTTAACATATCTACTATGATTTAGTAAGTTAAATTTAATGCTTATACTTTTTGTAACAAAATTTGTTTATAGTTTTTTGCCTTTTTAACGAATGTTAGACTTTCAGTTTTACTCAGATATTCCACCTTTAAGTTAAGAAGAAGTGGAATACCTAAATGAAATTAAAACCCAAACTGCACCCCTAACATCAATGTACGTGCTTGTGGGAACTGACCATAATCTATACCATTAGTGAGGTTATTGTTATTACGAGAACCTACTTCTGGGTCATAACCTGTGTACTTAGTAAAAGTCAATAAGTTTTGTGCAGAGAAATATACACGAGCTGTCTTGATAGAACCTTTGGTAAAGGAATCTAATAAAGAACTTGGCACAGAATAACCCAAGACAAGGTTCTTGATTCTCATATACGAACCATTCTCAATAAAACGGTCTGAGGTACGACTATTTTGATTAGGGTCTCCGTTTACTGCTCTTGGCACATCTGTATTGGTATTGCTTGGAGTCCATGCTCTTAGCACATCTGTTTGGGCATTAAATAATCGTAACATACCTTGACCTGTTACCTTGTTAGCATTATAGATTTTATTGCCACCTACTCCTTGTAAGAATATAGTCAAGTCAAAACCTTTATAGTTTAGAGCGAAATTAGCCCCATAAGTAAACTTAGGCAAGTAGCTTCCTAAGATAGTACGATCTGCCGCATCTATTATCCTATCTCCATTAATGTCCTCAAAACGAATATCACCTGGCCGTGCATTAGGTTGCCTTGGTGCGGCGTCTATCTCTGCTTGGCTTTGGAATATACCTACTCTCCTCCAACCAAAGAAATGTTGGATAGGCTGACCTGCTACTGTACGAGTAATATCAAAACCGCCAAAGTCTGGATTAGCCCCCGCAAATAAAGAAGAGGTTTCTGTAGCTAAGTTTAATACTTTGTTATTCAAGAAGCTAATGTTGGCATTGGCATTGAAGGTCAAATCTCCAAACTTGTTATTGTAACCTAAAACAAACTCTAAACCTGTATTTTCCATGCTACCAATGTTTACTATAGGAGGTTGAGAATAACCCAATGAGTTTGGAATGGGCTGTGCTAATATCAAGTCTTTGGTCAATCTTCTGTAATACTCTGCAGCTAAGGTAAATTTATTATCAAATAAGCCCAAATCTAAGCCGATATTGGTCATTTCGGTTTTCTCCCATTTCAAATCTGTATTTCCCAATTGGTTAAAAAATGCACCTTGTTGGGTAGAACCACCAATTACAGCAAAAGTATTTGGGTTAATCGCTACTTGCCAATCATAGTTACCTATGCCATTGAAGCCCATAGTCCCATAACTTGCTCTCAATTTCAATTCAGAAATTTGAGAAATATCTTTCATAAAGTCTTCTTGACTTATTCGCCAGCCTACAGAAGCAGAAGGAAAAGCCCCCCACTTATTTCCGGGTGCAAACTTAGAAGATCCGTCATAACGAATAGAAGCACTCAATAGGTACTTGCCTGCGTAGTCATAGTTCACACGACCAAGGTAAGAAACCAAAATATTGACTTGACGATTTCCAGAGGAAGTTTGGTTAGTAGTACCTGTCATTTCTCTGATAGTGTTAGAGGAAAACTGACCACTTGTACCTAAGCCAATAAAAGTAAACTCCTGTCTTTCAGCTACGGCTGCCGCATTGATATTATGCTTGCCAAAAGCCTTGTCAAAAGTCAATTGGTTGGTGTAAATAGGGGAAAAGAATAAATCTCTATTATCGTTGATAGTAGCTGGGTTTCGAGAGTTAAAACCTTCGCTATAAATAGGAGAGAATTGGTAAGTACGTGCAGAAACGTAGTCTAAACCTGCGGTGAACTTATATCTTAAGAACTTTGCTAATTCTACCTCCACAAAGGCATTACCTAACAACTTCATTCTTTGCGTATTGTTAATATCTTGCAAAGCGGCACGCACAGGGTTTTGAGGGTCAGAAGCATCAGCCCCTGTTGCCCCACCAAACCCACCAACATTAGTAGGGTTCATCACAGGGATATAAGGAGTCATCCTCATCATGTTTTGAATCTGAGTACGTCCACCGGGGCTATTTTCATTAAATCTACTATCATAGGCAATAGTAATTGTTTGTCCAAAAGTGATACGATTACTAATTTGGTGGTCGGAGTTGAAGCGGAAATTGCCCCTCTCATAGCCTGTACCAAGCATAATACCATCTTGTTTAAAATAACCTCCAGAAGAAAAGAAGCGAGATTTGTCATTCCCTCCAGAAATAGTTAACGTATGTTGCCTAATGCTTGCATTGCGGAACATCTCCGCTTGCCAATCAGTATTGGTCTGAGCAAAAGTTTGAGAAGCACCAGGATAAATAGGTTCGTTAAAGTTAGCAAATCTTGGAGGAAGCGCATTACCTGCATTGGTAAGTAGGGCAGTCGCATACTGCACATATTGCTCTCTATTTAGCAGGTCTAATTGCCTCCATGCAGACTGTACACCCCAATAAGAATCTACATTGACATTGAGTTTACTATTGCGTTTTCCTTTTTTCGTAGTAATCAAAATTACTCCGTTTGAAGCTCTCGAGCCATAGATGGCAGCTGCACTTGCATCTCTCAATACTTCTACTGATTCTATATCTCTGGTATCAAAGCTATTCAAATCACCTGTGGGGAAACCATCAATGACATACAAAGGTCCAGAACCGTAGGTGATAGAACCAATCCCGCGAATACGCACAATCGGAGCTTCGCCCGGCGCACCATTGTTGGTAACTGTAACCCCTGCCACACGTCCTTGCAAAGCCGCACCTACGTTAGGCACAGGCAGAGCCGCTACTTCCTTTGCACTTACTGTAGAGATAGCACCCGTAATAGCTTCACGCTTTTGCGTACCATAACCTACCACTACTACTTGCTCTAAGGCTCTTACATCAGCTACCATAGTGATATTAAGTTCATTACTTGTGCCTACCACTATCTCTTGGGTAACGAAACCTACATAAGAAAATACTAAAGTGCCTCCAGCATCAGGGATACTAAGTGCATATCTACCCTCAGAATCCGTAACTGTACCTGTAGTAGTTCCTTTTAGTAAAATACTTACACCGGGCAGGGGCTGTCCATCTTCGGCAGAAGTAACCTTTCCTGAGATGCGTCTTTCTAAGCGAGTCAAAGTAAATTTCCTGTCAAAGCTATTCAGCTCAATAATAGGAGCAAAAAATTTCCCTTGCTGCTCAGATGTGGAGGCTATTCCTCTATCTAACTTGTTGATATTCTTCTTCTCAATCGTTTGCGAAACAATTGCATACACTTTCTGGTCTATCTTCTTGTATCTCAAATTGACGGAAGTTAGTACATTCTCAAGTACATGCTCAATAGGCTCGTTTTTTTGAGGCGTATAGGTAACTTTCTTACCCTCTAAAATGTCATTCTCGTAAATAAAATCTACGTCAAAACGCTTTTTAAGGTCTTGAATCACGTCTTTGAGGTGCTTCCTGACCAAAGAGGTTCTTTCAGAAGGCTTTTCATCATGCCTTGCTAAGGTTACTTCCTGAGCATAACCTGCTGATTGCCAAAGTAACAATGCACCAAGGCACAGCACTGTTAGTAATCGCTTTTTCATTTTCATACAATTTGGTTTTGTTAAAATTTATTTTTCGTTTGTTAAGTTACAACTATCAAGGGTTCACTTCCCGAGAATTAGTTTTTCATTTTTTTGGGTTATTTTCACATCAAAGATGGTTTCCAGACTGGATAGAAGAATTTGTAAGTTCTGACTTGGAATAGTACCAGTAATTTTGCGTTTCGCCAAAGATTCGTCCTCGAAACTGACCTCTAATCCGTAATTTTCTTGGATTAAGAGGGCAATCTCTCGCATGGGTGTATCTTCAAAAATTAACTTGTTTTCTTTCCAAGAGGCATATCTTTCCGCATTGACTTTTTGCTTTACGAGTTTGTTTTCTTTTTTAGAAAACTCTACCATCTCCCCTACTTGCATCACTATTTCCTGTTCGTTTCTCACGCCTTGCTTATTATTTAGTTTAAGTGTTACCGCTCCTTCCTTTAATACGACTTTGGTTTTGGCATACCTATCACTCACATTAAAACTTGTCCCTAACACCACTACATCTAAATCTGCCGTATGCACTATAAATTTCTGCTCGGTAGCTGGCTTTTTTTCTACCTCAAAAAATGCTTCTCCTACTAAACTAAGCTCTCTACTTTCAGTTTCTTTCCACTCTTTATGAATCTCCAAACGGCTATTGGCATTCAACATTACTTTTGAGCCATCAGGTAACACAATCGTTTGCATTTGACCATACTTTGTTTGATAAACGATAGGTACAAACCTTATATAATTATACCAAAACACGATGCTAACAACCATCAGTAAAGCCAAACTTGCCGCCACACTATACATACGTGCAGAAGGCTTTGAAAAAAGAGGTCTTTGTGAATTTTTATAAAAAACTGAAAGTTTTTGCTTTTGTTGCACTTTTTGCCATAATAAATCTATGTTTTCTTTACTCACAACTTCTTCCTCTACCATAAAGCCCAATAAAATCAACCTTGCTTGAGCAATCATCGCTTCTTTTTCTGGAGATTGCTTTTGCATACTTTTCCAAAACTCATCAGTCTGCTCATTAGGACACTTTACCCAATCTCTGAAATACTTATCTTCCAGAAAATCCTCTAATGAATAATTTTGGTAGTTGTTTGTAGTCATGTCATTCCAAAGTTTATACACTTTAATAACTGTTCTTGAGTATTCTTTATGCTTATAAAGGCTGCCTCATTAGTTTTGTACTCACTTTGGAAAAAATTTTTTCCAAGAACTGTCAAATTTAATATGATGTGCAATAAAGCATTACCTTTACTCATTATACTTAGGCAGAAGGACTCATCAAAGCCCACTTAATAGGCTGTAGATATTTGATTGAAATTGCAGATAAACCAAAATTGCAGGCTAATCCACACTTGTAAGTTTTAGCTGCATCTTTTAGTAAAATGAAAAAAGCAGCAAATTCAAATTGGATTTTATTGTTTTTTCTTTGTATTTTAACAATCTTTTAAAAGTTAAATGTAAATAATCATGCTTTTTTTTACTTTTTAGGTGTGAATATTGTGAGAAATATTATTAAGGAATTTGCAGATTTTGTCAGTCTTATTCGTTTATGATATGATTCATCTTTAATTAAAACTTACATAACGCATTAAACCTAACCTTCATACCTAAGCTACGTTTAATACAATTAGTCGTTATATTTGTATATATTACTTCAATGCTATGTCTTTTTCTTACTGTAAAAATGATACTTCAAACAGGAATTGCTCTATGATAAAATATCTATTAAAAAAAATTATGAATGGACTTATGCACGCTGTAAAGTTTCAACGGCGACTTTTTGCTATCGCCTCTTTCTTTATTTGCTTTTTTGCATTCTTATTAGATGTACATGCTCAGGCTGTAGGCGATTACCGCACAAACCAAAACAATGGTAATTGGAACAATCTATCTCATTGGCGGAGATGGAATGGTTCTGCCTGGGTAGTACCTAACGCTATGCAGGGGTATCCAGGTCAATTTGCTCCCGCAACTAATCAGGTAGTTACTATTCAAAATAATTTTAATCTTAATGTTACTCCTGATGAGGATATAGGTAGTTTGGTAGTAAATACAGGAAATACGCTCAACTTAAATACTAATCACACACTAAGGTTAAGAGGTACACTGACAATTAATGGGACTTGCGGTTCGTGCAATGCGCGTGTTTTTCGCTTAGGGACTGGGAATTTTAGAAGTGTTGCTACGGGAAACTGGGGAGCCGCTGGAACTTGGCAGAGGTATGACGCTCCATCAAAAACTTGGTCTGCAGCTACCGAACATCCAGGGCAAAACGTTGTCGCCTATGGAAAAGTATTTATCAGACCAGGGCATACAGTTACTATCAACGTTACGACCAGTACCTCCCCGATAGATACACTTGTGATACAAAATACCTCTACACTTACCTCTACTTGTAGCAGAGTCGCCATAAGGTCTGCGACAACAGTGCAGAACTATGGCACTTTTACTGAACCCTCCTCCAAAGCTACTATGGTACTCCAAAACGGCGACTACCGCTCTGTGGGTACGGGAAACTGGACGGCTTCGGCTACATGGGAAACTTACAATGGTACTGCTTGGACTGCTACCACTACCTATCCGGGTCAAAATGTTTCTATTAACAACCAAAATGTCATTATTCGGAATACGCATACGGTAACGGTAGATGCCCACACAGTTACCAATACAGTCAAAGGCATATTTGTAGCTGTTGGTGCAACGCTAAATGTGAGTAATCCATTAGAAGTACCTGATAATTCACTTCCCGTGAACTGTGGTACTATTGGTACACCGGGTAACTTACAAATTCTTGGTGCCAGCTCAGACGGATTAATAAGAAGCAAAATGAACGGAGAATGGTCAGATGCAGCTATCTGGCAGACTTATGATGCCCCTTCAGGAAACTGGGTAAGTGGAGGCTATCCCGGTGAAAGCGCCCCTACCTCTACCAGCGAAGTCTTAGTAAGACATAACGTGCTGGTGAATACTACTCCCTTTGATGACTTAAATAAACTGCGAGTTGCTGCTTCGGGAACTTTGACCTTTGACCCAGGCAATATACTTCGCTTGCGAGAAGGTCCTGCTACTATCTTAGGATCCTGTCCAGATTGTGCTACCAGAGTTTTTAATTTAGCTACAGGGGATTACAGAACTTCTGCTTCAGGAAGCTGGCAGACTGCGGGAAACTGGCAAGTATTTAATGCAGGAACGAAAACATGGAGTGCAGCGACTAACTACCCTGGTGAAGTGGCAGACCTTAATAATCGTGTGTTTGTGAGAAGTGTTCACGGCATGTCTATCAATGCCTCTGTGCCAAATATTGCAGGAAATACAATTATAGAAAACTTTGGAAGTGCGTCTATCACCAACTGTTCGCTAATTCAATTCAAATCTCTTATTTCCAATGGGACTTTTAATGTAGGACCTGGTAGGTATGTTACTATCCAAGCAGGTGATTATAGGAGTGCAGGAACAGGAGATTGGGGAATAGTAGGAACTTGGCAGCGCTATGATGGCTCAAACTGGGTAGCTGCCACAGAATACCCCGGACAAAACCCTTTGGTAGGTACAAGAGATGTCATTATCCAAAGCGGACATAGCGTTTCAGTCAATGCCAATGTGCCTAATAACTCTGGAGATGTATTCATCTCAAGTGGAGGGACTGTTACGGTGAACTCTCCTTTTGAATTAAAGGTAAATACGCTTAAAAATTGTGGCACGCTTACGGTGGTTCCTACAGGTTTCATTACTTATGATGCTATTTATTATAGAACTGTAAAAAATGGGAATTGGAGTGATGTAAGTGTGTGGGAGGTATCTCCTACAGGTATGCCCGCTACTTTTAGCCCTGCTACGGACTATCCCGGACAAAATGTACCCGTCGTAGGTCAGACGGTTACATTATTGCATACAGTCAATCTTGACCTTACTCCTATGGAAGATGTACGTACACTGAATACTACAGGTGGCTCTATCACCGTATTTTCAGGGAATAAAGTAAGATATAGAACTGCTTGTACTGGAGGCAGTTGTGCCTCTGCCGCCGTACAAGTAAATGCAGGAGATTACAGAACTATCAATCTTACAGGAAACTGGCTTAATCTAACCACTTGGCAGCAATATGACGGGACCAACTGGGTAAGTGCAACTAACTATCCGGGTCAAAATGTTATGGTAGGCACACCTAATATTTTCATTCGCCCTTCTCATGCAGTTGATTTGGACGGCACACCCACCCACGAGATTGGTCATCATAAGAGTAGAAAACTTAGGTACGCTCAACATCATGAGTTGCTATAACGTCAAAACTTTGTCTTTTACCAATGCAGGAAGCTACATTCCAAATAGTGGAAGAGTATTTATTTTGGCTGTGGGTGATTTTCGCAGTGTAGCCACAGGTAACTGGACAAATACAGCTACATGGCAAAGCTTTGATGGTACTACTTGGGGGGTTCCAGCCAATTATCCTGCTTTTAATGCCTCTACCGCAGGAACGAAAGTATTTATTAAAAATGGACATACTGTTACCTTAGATGATACTCCTATGGAAGAGATTGGAACGCTCTCTATAGACCCAAGCGGCGCGCTTACTATTAGTGGTGATTACGATTTGAGATACAGAGGGGAGTTTTTGAATTGCGGTACTTATACGCCTAACAATGGTGTGTTGGTAAAAGTAAATATCGGAGATTACAGAACCACTGGTACAGGTAACTGGAATAGCGTATCTACTTGGGAAAAGTTTAATGGTACGGCTTGGGTAGCTGCCACAGACTTCCCGGGACAAACGACCCCAATGAGTTCTGGTACAGTAGTTATCCGCAAGGGTCATGCAATAACCTCCCCTACCACTCCGCAAGAAATCAATAATTTATTGATAGAAATTACTGCTTCCTTAACTATCAGTGGAGGGCAGTCTATCACTGCCTTAGGTTCAGTAATCAATTACGGAACTGTTACGGGACAGCTTACTTTTGGTACGGCAGGCGATTACCGCACTAAAATATTCAAAGATTCTATTGGAGATTATAGAAGCAACGGTTCAGGGGACTGGAACAGTGTGGCAACTTGGCAGAGATATAACGGCACTACTTGGGTAGCAGCCACAGATTATCCCGGTCAGACCCCCATGTCTTCCGGCAAAGTCCTTATTCAAAATGGACACAATGTAACAGTAACTGCCTCCCAAAGTGGAATTTTTAATTTGGAAATAGCTACCGGAGGAACGCTGACTATCAACGCTTCCCAAACGCTTACCGTGAATAATGTATTCAGAAATAATGGCACTCTGGGAGGAGCTGGTACTTTGATAGGTAGTACAAGCTATGCATGGAGCGATTACAGGGTTTGGGAAAAATATACAGGAACAAATTGGATAGATGTATTGCCGGGAGATTATCCTGCTAAAAATACTTCTGTGAATCCTCCTAAGGTAAGCATAATGAGCGGTTATACGATTAACGCAGACGTAACTCCTTTTGAGGACACACAAAATGTAACAATATTTGCAGGGGGAACACTTAACTTCATAGGAACGAATACGATGCGTTCTCGTACTGCCCCTGTTATCAATGGTACTTGCACTACCTGTGCTTCCGCAGTAGTTATTCCTGCCAATGGAGATTATCGCTCTCTGACAGGTAATTGGAGTGCCTTAGCTACTTGGCAACAGTTCAACGGAACTACTTGGGTCAGTGCCACCGACTATCCCGGACAAACCGCCCCATTAAGCAACACTCAACAAGTCTTTGTAAGAGCCACCACAACAGTCAATCTCAACCTTACCCCAATAGAAGACATAGGCAGAGTGTTTTTAGAAAATGGTGGTACTTTGGAAATAGACAATCCTAGCAACACAGCGGGATACAGTTTAAGAGCCAGAAATAGCATGACTAACAATGGTACTTTCGTGTCGGGAACAGGGACTTATGTAGTCGTAGCTACAGGAGATTATCGTACCGCAGGAAGCGGAAACTGGGGAACAGATGCCACTTGGCAGGAATTTGACGGAACTACTTGGAACAGTACTTCCGCAGGTGAATACCCAGGAGCTACCTCTGCTTCTTCTTTCAACTCAAGGGTATTTGTCAGGACAGGACATACGGTTACGCACAATATCAGCCCACCAGAAGACATAGGGGCTTTATTTATAGAGTACAGCGGCAAGATAGACATGACTACTTGCCACAACCTTAAAATTCGTGGTACCACTACGCTAATCCCTGACGGCACTCCAGCCATTACTGGTGTTTCAGAAGAAACTGGCGCCCAACGATTTATCAAAATCAAAATAGGAGATTATCGCTCCAACGTAGCTACAGGTAACTGGTCTGCGGCAGCTTCATGGCAGAAGTTCAACGGAACTACTTGGATAGCTGCGCCAGAATCTCCAGGCGCAATCGCACCTACTCCAGGACAAAATATCATTATTCGTTCAGGACATGACATTACTTTTAATGCCACCCCAGCCCAGACTATCGTCAATATCTATGTAGAAAACGGAGGTACGCTTACGAATGGTGCAGCTACGAGCATTCAGATAAGCGGGCGTAATGTTACGGACACCGGACAGCAGTGTGGTACTGTAACAGAAACAGATTTTGTTTACTTAGCAAGTGCTACCTACTATCAAAGTCGCAATGCCACAGGCAACTGGTCGAATCCTAATGATTGGGAGATATTCTCTGATGCGGCTTTCACCATGCTCATAGGTACAGCTACAGACTATCCCGGAGAGAGAAAGCCTATCTCTACATCACAAATTGTGCGTATCAAGGCGGGACATACCATGAACGTAGATATTTCTCCCTTTGAGGACATCATTACCTTACAAGTACACGGGACGCTTAACTTTGCAGGGGGGTATAACCTCAAAGTATGGGGCAGTTCTATAGGCGGGGGCGTAACTAACATTGCTTCAGGGGTTATCAATAATACCAGCAATACAGACCTACCAGGACCAGGTACAGTTACTAATACAGTGGGGGGCGGAACGATTACCTTTATTAGCCTAGGAGATTATCGAAGCTTAGGTAGTGGAAACTGGAGTGACGTAAGTAATTGGCAGTTTTTCAATGCATCGTCTCAGTGGATAAGTGCAACAACTTATCCCGGACAGGGCATACCTGTTACCCCAGCAGAAGGGCAGTCAGTCATTATTCGTACAGGGCATACCATTACGGCTAATATAGGAATGCCTACTGCTTCCGGGGGTTCAGTCAATATCGTAGATTTGGTCATAGAAGACGGTGCTACGCTTAGCCCTAATGCAGGCTCGAATATTAGCATTCGTCGCGATATGATTAACCACGGTACCTTTACTGCCAATACAGGCGATATTACATTTGTGCTCAATTTGTCTGGTGCTATCAAGGGCAGTGCATCTTCTACTAACTTCATTTTCAATAACTTTACGTATAACAAAACTGGAGGTACATTAAGCACAAGAAATAATTTTAGAATCAGAGGAAATTTTGCCAATAATAGTTCTGGTGCTGCCAATTTTACAGCTACTTCGCCGAGTACTATTCTTTTCGACGGGAACAAGACCCAATTAATGAACTCTACAGTAACCAATCCTCTGGTAAATGTTACTTTCTATAACATGAGTTTGACTAATGCGGCTACGAATGTGATTAATAGTATTCCCTTCTTTGTGTCTAATGATTTAAACATTACAAGCAATGCAAGGCTTACTAATAATGTAGTTTTTAGTACCGTAGCTCCTTATAGTGTAACTACCCCAAGGGCAGTCATCGTGTTGAATACGCTCTCTGCCGATGCGGCAGTAGGTAGCCAATTTATTAATAGTACCAATGCAGGCTTGGTGTATAGGGGAACCGCTGTTCCTTTTACAGGACAGCCCAATAAGTTGGTAGCTACTGCCACTAACAATACGGTAGTTTACGACTTAGGTGCTGACCAATTGGTATATCCTACCAATTACTTCAACTTGACTGCTCGCTCTGCCGTAGCCAATACAACCAAAACTATCAATGTAAACCAACAATTTTATAACGTAACAGGCTTGCTATCCGTGGAAGGAGATGGAACTATCTTTAATGTGAATGATGAAAGTCCAGCGGGTCAGCGTTATGGTAGGTTACTCAACCAAAGAGTAAATATTAGGACTGGTGCGAGATATTCTTACATTCCTAATGATAGTACAGATACGAATGGCAATGGGGATATTTCTCGCTACAACGGTCCGGGTACGCCTGCGGATTTGTATTTGGCAAGTAACTTCTCAGGGAAGTTTAATGCCATGAGAGCTTCCAATAATGGAAGTAATGAGATTACCTCGAGCCATCTGAATGACATTAGATTCAATAGGACAGGAGCAGGTTCGGTATATGCGGTAAGAAATGTCAATATTCCAGATGTAGCTAATGGAGCAGTAGTAAGATTTGACATAGTAGGTGCGGTAAACAGTGCAGTTGCAAACTCTGCCGCTAAGATACTTATAGGGAATGGTTTTGGAGATAATGCCACGATAGACGGGACAGTAGCTGCTCGTTTAGACATTAACTTCCGCAATAGCAATCAGGTAAGTATTACTCATCAGCCTTCCAACACAGGGGTAGTAGGTGACTTTCTACCCAATACAGGCTCTCGCAGAAGAACGATTACTTGGTTTATCAATACCTCAGCGGGCAGTCTAAACTATACCCCCCCTAATGGCGGTACTACTGTAACCTTACCTGCTAACCAAGTACATGTATGGAACGGAACTACACGCTATACAGCAACTACTTTGGGGGTAGTAACTAACAGTGCCGCTATGAATGCACTAAAAATTATCCTCGACAATGGTAGCGGTAGCTTTACTTTGGAAAATATCAAAGTCAATCCTATTGCAGAACTTCTTACAGGAACTTATACACAAACAAATTTGGGTTCTAATCCTTTGTGTATCAACTTAGGAGCAGATTTTAACATTACGCTTAATGGAGGTACTGCTGCCCCTTACAGCACTAATTCTCCTGCTTCTTTTGTTTACAATCCTAAAAATGAGTTTATATTCCACTTATCCGCTCCAGATGGTTCTTTTACAAACTTTACAGAGGTGGGTAGAAAAGCCGCTACTTCTTTAAATGGAAGCGTGAATTTGATTATCCCTGCCACTATACAGCCTACCATGGCAACGGGGTCTAATTTTAGGATTAGGGTAATCAGTACAGACCCGCCTATGGTGGCTGAAAGGAGTTTAAATGACTTAGCTATTCGTTCTTATAGTATTGTAAGAGATGTGGATAGTTCACTGCCGGTTACGCAAGCTATCACCACTACACCGCCCAATCAGTTTACTGACGTATTCAGGGTAAATGGCTCAGGCATAAACACTTACCAATGGAAAGTAACCAAAGTAGGCGGAGGCACTTACAACATAGTAGGAGCAACTTCTGCTACCTTCCAAGCTGACGGAACTAAGTTTAATAACTCTATGATGGCAAGTGCAGGTATTCATTTCCCTGAGGGAGTAGGTGTGTATGAATTGTTCTGCGAAGTAAATACCACAAGTTGCGGTACAAGGGAAACTCAAAGAGTACGAATCATCTTAGAATGTGCAGGTTGTGCAAAAAATTCTGCGGCTTCTGCCTGTCCTAAGAATATTACTTTTAATGGGGATTTCGAGGCAGGACCTGCTTCAGGCTCGGGCTTTGTAGGGACTACTACAGGAATTTTCCCTGCGGCTCTACCCGACCCTAATAATAATGATGCAGAAGGGGTGATTCCTTACAATGGAAACGGAGGTTACGGTGCCCCCTTAGGAGATATGTACTTTGTTACTGACCCTAATGCCGCAGGTAACGCTTACAACTCACGGGTACAAACTTATACCGCAGGCTACTTAGCTGGGGGAACTGCACAACTTCGCTTCAATACGCCTTATGGCTTCAGCACAGAATATGGTTATTCCAATAGTTCTTATACTCCACCTCACGTACCTGATAATGTGAATGCAAGCCCTAATGACTATGATAGAGATATGGGTAGAGAAGCTGAGCTTAGAGCAAGTGTATGTAGCGGTTCTATGAACCCAGAAAATACTTGGGCTGTTACCGATAATCCCAGACGCTACCACTCTAATTTCTGTAATGCCACAGGCGGGGCTGCCCCAATTAATTGTGGGACTAATAATACAGGAGAATGGAGAGCAGGAGTACCCGGCATGGGATCTTCCTTAGGAACGCAAGGACCTCCTTTTATCAGTACTCCTTTTGAGGTGATAACTTCTGGCAGTACCCCCGCAGGTGCAGCCGCTACTTACCCTAATGGTAACTTTTCCCCCAGTGGAAATCGTTTTCTCACTGCCAATGCCAGTCCATTTACCGCCAATAAAGTATGGTCGCAGCGATTCAAAGTGAGGAAAAATACAGACTATGTATTTAGTTTTTGGGCAGTAAACCTTAACAATGTATCTTCTAACTACGGTGTATATGCGAACTGTTCTCAAATTGGGAATAATATTGTACTCAGTGGAAATACTACGCGATGTGTTTGGCGACAATATACATTCCTTTGGAATAGCGGCGAACTCTCTACCGTAGAATTATCTATACGCAATACCAGTACGGTAAGGTCAGGAAATGACTTGTCCATAGATGACATCATGTTCTACCGTTGCGATGGCAATACTGACTTTTTCCCTACTGCCAACAAGTTTGTGTGGAGAGGTTTAAATACTGACTGGTTCAACGCTGATAACTGGGGTAACTGTACTATTCCGGATTGTAACTCAGATGTAATTATCCCTGCCACTTCCACTAATACAGGTGTGCCTTACTTCTTCCCTATTATTCAAGAAAGCAGTGCCACCTCTCAGCCAGATACTTATGGAAGTGGACACCCTGCATGGGCAAATGCTAATCCTACAGGTAGAAATGACAATTGGAGGAATATAGCTCAGGTAAGGACTATTAGGATAGAGTATGGAGCAAAGGTTACAATTAGAAATGGTTGGAATTTGAACGTATGCGGCGACTTTATTAATGCTAAGAATGTGGCTTTCCCTCCAGTTATCAAAGAAGGTTTAGTAGCAGAAGAAGGGGCTACAGTTACATTTACAGCTACAGGGACAAGTCCTTACACTGCCAAAATCATAGGTAACTTTACCAATAATGGTGTAGGTGAAGACAATAGCTTTGCAAGTTTTGTAGTAAGAAAGAAAACTCCAGAGCAGGTGGTACAATTAGAAGACGACA
This sequence comes from Thermoflexibacter ruber, assembly GCF_900113045.1. GTDB lineage: Bacteria > Bacteroidota > Bacteroidia > Cytophagales > Thermoflexibacteraceae > Thermoflexibacter > Thermoflexibacter ruber. The sequence goes on along the minus strand of NZ_FONY01000017.1, from coordinate 13,053 downwards.
TAGATGTAAGGAATGATTTAGCTATTATCAATGGTACTTTAGACGCAAATCAGAAGTATATATTGTTTAGTGGTGAGAAGTTCATTAATGGTATCAGTAAAAATAGTACTATATATCCAAATGGATACACAAACAACAACTATGGTACTTTTAATAGCTTTGGTTCCTCATCTCCAATTGCGACTGATGATGATTTTGCTACGCTTGGTGGAGGTATTCCGGGAGCAAGTTTTGAGCATGGTAGCGGAACAGTAGAGTTTAGAAAATCTACCGTAGGCGACCAGATTTATTACAGAGAACAGCCCGTAGCTTGCGATGATTGTAGGGAAGCTTTCAACAACTTCATTGTCAATCAACAAGATGAAACCAGAGATGTCAATTTACAATTAGGAAATTTGATAATAGAAAATCAATTAGTGCTGAATAAGGGACACATCTTCACAAGTTTAGCAACCCCTGCCAAGGAGGTCTATGTAAGCAATTCTGATGTTGGTGCGATTGCGAATCACTCAGATGCAAGCTACATCATTACGACCTTGACTGGTAATAATCTGACCCTGCGAAGAAACGTAAATCATACAGGAACTTATGATTTCCCTGTAGGTGGAGAAAGCAACGCAGGAGATAGCGACCCCGCAGGACCTCTTAACGGCTACAGATTACTGACGATTACACTGAATCAGCCTTTGACTACAGCAAGTAGCCTGAGAACCTATTTTGCATCGGAAACTCCAGCAGGCACCCCTAATTTGCCGGGTACAGTAACAGACGCTTGTGCAAATAATAGCTTCCTTTATGACCTATGTACCGGCGGGCATTGGGATTTGAAGACTACGAATGCCAATGGTGCAGAAGTAACAGAAACAGGACCGAGCTACAATCTCATACTTCCTGCCATAGATTCAGGTGCTTTTGTATGCAGTAACGCAAATATTACCTTTATGAAACAAACCAATGGAGCATCTCCGTGGGGTTTTGCGAATAGCTGTTATGTCAGTGCCGGCAGACGCGACAACTTTAACTCTTTCTCCAAATTTGGACCTGTAAGTACAAGTGAGATTCTACCTGTAGAGTTCTTGAGTTTTGACGCAATAAGAAATAATAAAGTGGTAGATGTAAAATGGGAAACCATTTCAGAAAGAGGAGCCAGCCACTTCAACGTTCAACGCAGCACAGATGGTAAGAACTTCACTACCATAGGCAAGGTAGTAGCAAAAGGGAATGCCAATACTACGCAAAAGTATCTCTTTACTGACACTAAGCCGCATCAGGGTATGAACTACTACCGCTTGTTGCAAGTAGATATAGATGGTTCAGAAACCTTGACCAATGTGGTAGCTATCCTATTTGAAGGCGACGGAGGTGAACTTATCATCTATCCAAACCCAAGTGATGAAAATACAGGCTTTAACGTGATTGTCCCTACTCAGATAGGTGCAGAAATCGAGCTGAAGATGGTTGATGCACTTGGCAAAGAGGTATATTACCAACGTACTAAGTTTGGTGGTGGAGTTATCCAAGTTCCTTCTAACTTTGCCAAAGGTCTATATACACTTTCGGTAGCTACACCTACGGATAACTTTGTGAGGAAAGTAGTAATCCAATAAGTTTTCATCTCTGAACTTTAGATTTTTCAAGAAAGGCTGTCTGACAAATACAAGCAGCCTTTCTTATTTTGTTAAAAAGCAAATATTACTGAAAAATACATTTGCTTTTTGCTTTCCTTGCAAATACTGCGTAAATTTCGCTTAATTATTAAACACTACTCCTGAACAATAAGTAGAGTACGTTAAAATATGAAAGTGATATGCGAAATCTTACTATTCTTTCTATCCTATTATTCACTGTTTTCTTGCCTTTTGATTCTTTTTCAGGTACTTCAAAAAAAAGGAAAGATTTTCTTCACACCTTTGTAGATAATTCTGCGATTTGTGCAGGTTCGGAAATAGAGGTAAAGTTTAGCACTAACTTCGTTTCTGCGGAGTTTACAGTTCAGTTGAGCGATGAGAGAGGAAGTTTTAGCAGAGCCAGCACCATAGGCAGATTGACCAATGCCATAGGAAGAACAGGCGGAGGGGTAAGAGCAAGATTACCTATCTTGCTTGTACCAAGTGAAAGATACCGCATTAGAGTAATAGCTACAGCTCCTTATTTCGAAGACGGAGATAATGGCAAAGACATCATCATTAGACCTGCACCTACTGTAAGTGTTGAAGTTACAGGCTCAACTAATCTTTGCGATGGAGAAACCGTTACTCTCAAAGCCATCAGTTCTTCTAATGAATTTAGATGGTCAGACGGGCAAACGACACAGACCATTACTGTTTCTAAACCGGGTGTGTATAGTGTAACGGCAAGGGATAGACAAACAGAGTGTACGATTACCTCTAATGCTGTACAAATCGTTGCTAATAGCATTGCAGTCCCTAAGGTTCAGCACAATGGTTCTCTGGCTCTTTGCGAAGGAACTTACGTAGAACTAACTACTCCCTTCATAGAAGGCGTAGAGTATGAGTGGAAAAGAAATGGCAGAAAAGTAGGTACGGTCAATAGCCGTGCCTTGTTAGCTTTTGAACCAGGGGACTACACTGTAACCATTTCCAATAAATGTGCCTCTGCAACTTCAGAACCTGTATTAGTTAGCCTCAAAGCTAAGATTCCCCCTCCCACTTGTAGCCCTGTAAGTCGATGCGGGGAAGGCAAAGTTACACTCAAAGCACAAGGAGGCAAAGAAGGCAAGTACCAATGGTACGACGCAAACTTCTATCCTATCAAGGGTGCCAATTTTAGCACTTACACCACTGAGGACTTGAAAAGGAATACTACGTTTTATGTAGCCAACGAAGAGTTTGGTTGTGTGAGTGCCAAGATACAGGCAGATGTCTATATCAGGCCACCCGCTACTCCTGTGTATGCAGGCGAAGATGTAGCTATTACCTTAGGAGAAAGTATCCAACTCAGTGCACTAATGAATACTGCCGTTGCCCTCACTACCAATTTGGAAGCAAACCCAAATAGTCGCACTCCTCACTTGCGGTATGAATGGTCGCCTAAGACCTACTTGGACAATCCCTACATTCCTAACCCCGTAGCAACCCCTCAAGAAAGTATTACTTACACTGTCAAAGTTACTATTGACGTAGGCTGTGAGGTAACAGATAATGTGAATGTTACAGTAAGGCGAGAATTGCTTATTCCTAATGGTTTTACCCCTAACGGCGATGGAGTAAACGATACATGGGAAATAGGAAATATCCTATTTCAACCTGATGCAGTGGTAGAAATATTTGACCGATGGGGAACAAAAGTATTTTATTCACAGGGATATGCCAAAGCATGGGACGGCACTTACAACGGGCAAGTCTTGCCTACACACACGTATTTTTATTTTATCTCCGCAGAAAATGGCAGAAGAAAATGGTCTGGTGCATTGAATTTGGTCAGATAATTTGTTTTTTCATCTTCCCTTGCTAATTTTGCAATACAAATAAGAAAGGGGCATTAGCTCAGCTGGCTAGAGCGTTTGCATGGCATGCAAAAGGTCATCGGTTCGACTCCGATATGCTCCACAGCAACAAAAAACCTCCTCAAAGTAAATTTTGAAGGAGGTTTTTTTATTGTATTTATTTGCTATACTATTGCCTCAAAAATCCTTTTTAAGGAAACTTCTTTCTCGATAATATTACGTAACTCGCTGATTTTTACTCTTTCCTGCTCCGTAGTATCTCTATGACGGATTGTAACTGTTTCATCTTGGAGGGTTTGGTGGTCGACAGCTATGCAGAAAGGCGTACCTATCAAATCTTGACGAGTATAGCGTTTCCCAATAGCGTCTTTTTCCTCATAGAATACTTTAAAGTCCAATTTCAAATCATTATAAATCTTTTGAGCTATCTCTGGCAAGCCATCTTTTTTCACCAACGGGAAAATAGCCGCCTTGATAGGTGCAAGAGCGGGGTGCAACTTCAAGAAAGTGCGAATCTTCTCGTTGCCTTCTGCATCTTTGCCTATCTCTTCGGTATAAGCATTGCAAAGAACCATAAGGAAAGTACGGTCAGCCCCAATGGAGGTTTCTACGACATAAGGCACATAGTTTTTATTCACCTCATTATCATAGTATTGCTGTTTTTTCTTAGATAATTCTTGGTGATTGCCCAAGTCAAAATCTGTACGGGAGTGAATACCCTCTACTTCTTTAAATCCAAAAGGAAACTCAAATTCTATGTCCAATGCGGCATTGGCATAGTGAGCCAACTTTTCGTGGTCGTGGAACTTCAACTTTTCCGCAGGAATACCAATCGCCCTGTGCCACTTCATTCTGGTTTCTTTCCAGAAATTGTACCATTCCATTTCTGTACCGGGACGCACAAAAAACTGCATTTCCATTTGCTCAAACTCCCGCATACGGAAAATAAACTGACGTGCCACTACCTCATTTCTAAATGCCTTCCCGATTTGAGCAATACCAAAGGGAATCTTCATTCTTCCTGTTTTCTGCACATTCAAGAAATTTACAAAAATACCTTGAGCAGTTTCAGGACGCAGATAGACAGTATCAGCATCTTGGGCGACCGCTCCCATTTGCGTAGAAAACATCAGATTAAATTGACGGATTTCTGTCCAATTCACCGTCCCAGAGATAGGACAAGCAATTTTCTCATTGATAATCAACTCTCTGAGTGCATCAAAATCATTGGCATTAAGCAAATCATTCATTTTTCTCAGTAGTGTATCTGCTTCTGCTTGCTTGCCTTCTGCCACCAACTGGTCTGCCTTGCCTTCTAAGAGGTGGTCGACCCGATAGCGTTTTTTAGAGTCCTTGTTATCAATCATCGGGTCATTGAAACTTGCTACGTGTCCAGAAGCAACCCAAGTATTAGGGTGCATAAAAATCGCCGCATCAATGCCTACAATGTTATCGTGAAGTTGAGTCATGGTTTTCCACCATGCTTGCTTGATATTATTTTTGAGTTCGACGCCGTTCTGACCATAGTCATAAACCGCTTGTAAGCCGTCGTATATTTCGCTTGAAGGAAAAACAAAGCCATATTCTTTGGCATGAGCAATAATTTTCTGAAAAAGTCCTTCTTGTTGCTGTTCCATGTTTGATTTAATTGATAATTAAATAGTTGAATAGTTAGTTGTTATTTGTAGTTAAGTAGCCCTGCAAAATTAGCTTATACTATAAATGTTTACTAAGACATTGATTATTAATGTTTTGTATTAATTCACAACTTATAACTAATAATTCATAACTACTTACCATTCACTATCATTTATCCTTTTGTATTTTTATTGATAACTGCTTTAATGTAAAATTTTAGGACTGCAAAGATAAAGGGAATTTTTTAAGAAAATATTTTTTTCAGAGAAAGAGATTTACAAATTGTATAAAATTTATTAAAGTGAAAATAACGGATAGGCTTGTTTTACTCTCTGCTTTTTGCCTATCTTGCCTACCAAAAATGAATTGTAATGAGTAATATCCTTATTGTAGGTCCTGCTCACCCTCTTAGGGGAGGCATTGCCACGTTTAATGAGCAGTTAGCTAAAAGTTTACAACAAGCAGGACATCAGGTAGAGATACTAAGTTTTAGCTTACAGTATCCTGATTTTCTTTTTCCGGGTACTTCCCAATTTACTGACGAGCCTGCCCCCTCTACCTTACTGATTAGTCCAAAACTTAACTCTATCCAGCCACTCAATTGGCTTCGGGTAGGAAATGAGTACAGAAAAAAGTCGTTTGATATAGTTATTTTTCGCTTTTGGCTACCTTTTATGGCACCCTGTTTAGGTACTTTTAGCCGTATTATGCGTTGGAGTCAGAGAAATGTAACAAAGTTCATCGCTATTACCGACAATGTTATTCCCCACGAAAAAAGGTTAGGTGATAAACTGCTTACCCGCTATTTTCTTTCATCTTGCGATGGCTTTATTGCTATGGCAAAATCCGTACTTAATGACATCGCCCTTTTTGAGCCAGACAAGCCCAAAATCTACACCCCTCACCCTATTTATGACAACTATGGCACGCCTATCAGCAGGGAAGAAGCACTTGAAAACTTAGGACTAAGCCCTGACTTTCAATATGTTTTGTTTTTTGGATTGATTCGTGCTTACAAAGGGCTTGATTTGCTGTTGGAAGCCTTTGGAGAGGGAGAATTGAAAAAACGAAAGATAAAACTCATCATTGCGGGTGAGCCTTATGAAAATATGAGCAAATACGAAGCGATAATAACAAAGTATCAACTTGAAAATCAAATTATTAGACATACTCACTTTATCCCCACTGAGCAGGTTGCCAACTACTTCTGTGCCGCAGACCTTGTGGCGCAACCGTATAAGACTGCTACACAAAGCGGCGTTTCTCAAATAGCTTATCATTTTGAAAAACCTATCTTAGTAACCAATGTAGGTGGCTTAGCAGAAATAGTATCACACCAAAAAGTAGGTTATGTAGTAAAGCCTGAATCCGTAGAAATTAAAAACGCTATATTAGATTTTTTTGATAATCAGAGGGATAAAGAATTTGCTGAGAATATTAAGTTAGAAAAAAAGCGTTTTAGTTGGGAAACAATGATAGGGAAGATTTTTGAGTTAGCAGATACATTGTAACAAGTACATCAATCATACTCTTAATAAAAAGTAGGGCATCAAACCTTTTCGCAAAGCCTGCTCCTTTTGTTTTTTAAAACTCACTTCAAATCATTCTTCTCTTTTTTTCAAAAATTTTGCTTTTTAAAAATTTATTCTCTTAATTTTAGAGAAACTAATTTTACTAACCCAAATCGCCATGAAACTTGTTAAACTTTCTATTATTATTGCTTTCTTTCTCTTGAGCGCGATGCCTACCTCAGCCCAAAATGCCCAAGCCCTGGACAGCCTGAATCGCTTGCTCTCTGCCAGCCAGTCCGATACCAACCAAGTCAAAATTTTGATTGATTTAGGAAGGGCATATATCTATTCCAGTTCTGATACTGCTATTTATTATTGTCAAAAAGCACTTGCCCTTGCGGAAAAGCTACAATACACCAAAGGAGAAAGTTTTGCCTTAAGCATGATTGCTTTTAGCGAAACAGAAAAGAGCAACTATGTATCGGCTTTGCACTATGCCCAAAAAAGTCTAAAAGTAGCTACTCAGGGCAACCATTTGTTTGAAAAAGCATTTGCATATCTTCGTTTGGCAAGCCTAAGTGGTACTATGGGAGATATAGAAGAAGCACTGTCTTTTTTTAAAAAAGCAGAGGAAATATTTATTAGATTAAAAAATGAAGAGAGATTAGCCGTAGTTTATAACAACATAGGCTCTATGTATGCAGGAGAAGCAGAGTTTAGCAAGGATAAAGCTGTACATGATAGCTTGTGCTTACTCTCTTTAAGCTACTATAAAAAGGCAGAAGCCATTAGGCGAAAAAATAAAGAAGAATTAGGTTTAGCTACCGTATTATCCAATATAGTATCTACTTACATACAGCTTGGACAAGATAGTCTTGCTGACTCTTTTTTACCCGAATTAGAGCAGTTAGCTACTAAGTTTAATAGTGCAAGAGAAAAATTTAATGCCAAGTTGGATAAAGCCGAGATATTGCTTCATAAAGGAGAGCTTTTAGAGGCAGAAAAATTAGCATTAACACTATTAGCAGAAGAAAAAGCCGTTTTCAATAAACCTACGTCATCTGGTTTATACAGGCTATTAAACGAGTTGTATGCCCAAAAGAAAGACTATGAAAAAGCCTACCAGTACAGAATTATTTACCAAGATTTGAGAGAAAGGGAACTTTATAAGCCCGAAGCACAGAAAGCCATGCAAGCGGTGCGGAAAAATTTGGAAGAGGAAAGGCGTATGGCAGAAAAAGCTGAGACAGAAAAAGAAAAGCAGGTGCAAAGGTTGTATTGGGCAATAGCAGGGGGCGGCTTTTTAGTCGTTTTACTTATTTTAGGCATTACCTACCGCAATAGCCTCCGTCAAAAACAAGCTAATCAACTTTTACAAGAAAAAAACGAAGAGATTGCCCAGCAATCCGAAGAACTCTACCAAATCAACGAAGAAGTACTCGCCCAAAGGGACAGCTTGCAAAAATCGTATGAGAATGTAGAACTGCTCAATGAGATTGGGAAAAAAATCACCTCCTCCCTGAACTTTGAAGTCATTTTTGCCCAACTCTACCAAAGCATCAACCAACTCATGGACGCTACTATTTTTGGCATCGGTATTTACAAAGAAAATCAGCAGGAAATCAGGTATGAGTTGGCAATGGAAAGAGGCGTAGCTTACCTACCCTATAGCCGCAGTATGCAAGACAAAACACAATGGGCGGTGCAGTGCATAGAGCAGAAAAAAGAAATCTTTATCAATGACTTAGACAAGGAAAATGGAAAAACAACGGTCATTAATAATGTTACCTTAGAGGACGGAACAGCAGCAGAAGAACCCCAATCGCTGATTTACCTTCCCTTGATGAAAAATCAAGACAAGGTATTTGGGCTGATTACGGTACAATCTTTCCAAAAAAATGCGTATTCAGATTATCACCTGAACATCTTGCGAAACTTAGCGACTTACACCACCATTGCCTTAGAGAATGCAGAAAGCTTTAACGAAATCCAACTCAAAAATGCAGAAATAAATACCCAAAGAGAGGAAATCTTGACTACTTTGGAAAACCTCCAAGCCACCCAAGACCAATTAGTCCAATCGGAACGCTTGGCTGTGGTGGGTAAGTTGGTTGCCAATGTAGCCCATGAAATCAATACTCCTTTGGGTGCTATCCGTGCCTCTGCGGGAAATATCGTTACTGACTTGAACCAATCCATTACCGAACTGCCCAGAATCTTTGAAATCTTAGATGAGGAAAAGAAAAACCTCTTTTTTGCCCTCGTAGCCAAAGCCTTAGCTAACAAGCAGTTGGTTTCTTCCAGAGAGGAAAGGCAAATCAGAAGGAAGCAGCAAGATGACTTAGAGCCTCTGGGCGTAGCAGATGCAGATGAAATCGCTTATGACCTAACAGCTATGGGCTTGTACGAAGGCTACATGGATTTTCTTCCTCTGTTCAGAGACAAGGAAGCCCGCCTGATTTTGCAAACTGCCTATCACCTTGTAAACCAACAGAGAAGCACAGAAAACATACAGGTTGCGGTGGACAGAGCCTCTAAGGTAGTTTTTGCCCTGAAAACGTATGCCCGCCAAGACCACTTGGGCGAAAAAGTACAGGCAACCTTGAAAAATGGCTTAGAAACCGTACTCACTTTGTACCACAACCTTTTAAAGCAAGGAGTAGAAGTAGAGAGAGAATACGAGGCTAATCCTGAGTTTTGGTGCTACCCCGACGAACTTGCCCAAGTATGGACAAACCTGATTCACAATGCCTTGCAAGCCATGAACCACAAAGGCAAGCTGACCGTAGGCATGAAGCAAGAAAACAATAACCTGATAGTGAGTTTTGCAGATACAGGCAAGGGGATTCCTGATGACATCAAACCCAAGATATTTGAACCTTTTTTCACCACCAAACCCGTAGGCGAAGGCAGTGGTTTGGGGCTGGATATATGCCAGAAAATAGTGAAAAAACACAATGGCGAAATGGGCTTTGAAAGCGAAGTAGGCAGGGGAACAAGGTTTTGGGTGAGGCTGCCGATAGAGGGGTAAATCACCAAACTTGTGGAAAGTTTGATGATTTTCTCCATGTTTGGGTAAAATTTCCTATCTTTGAAAAAATAGAAAACAATATGGTTGAAGTGGCAATACATTATCCTCACCTTTCTATTAATGCTGAGGAAAAGGCAATTATAAAGGGCGCCAACCTCAAAGTATCCGAGCTAATTACTTTCCATTTAGCTTATGGCTGGGGTGCAGAAGAACTTTTCCTCCATTTTCCCTATCTATCAAGTGTAGGTGAGTGTATAAAGGATATAGAACTGGTCGCCAAAGTGGGAAATTTAGAAAATCTGCAAAATACTGTTACTTTCTTGGGGAGATTGCAAAAAGAATCAAATTTTCAAAGACTTTGATTCTTTTTCTTTTGCTTTTCAAATGCTATTTTGTTATTTTTGGAGAAAGAAAAAAATTTTATGGAAATAATCCAACTACCACTTACAGAGTACCAAAGTTTGCAAGAAGAAATTAATCTACTTAAAAATACCGACTTACTTATTAAAATGAATCGGTTAATAGACTTACTCTTTCAAGACAAATATGGTCTTTATATGGGTAATTTCACTGATGACTTGACAGAATGTATAATAGATAACTCTTGGGACAGCCAAAATTCTGCTTGGGATAATGTATAAGCAAAGAGAAATCGTATTAGTACCTTTTCCCTACTCCGATTTGAGTAACAATAAAAAGAGACCTGTATTGATTGTTTCAAACAATGATTACAATCAATCCTTTGAAGATGTACTTGTTTGTGTGATTACAAGCAATGACTATAAGGATGCATACTCAGTGGATTTGTCAAATCATGACTTAGAAATAGGAATCCTACCTGAAAGTTCCATAGTAAAGGCACACAAACTTTTTACCATCCACCAAAGCAAGATTATCAAAAAATTTAGTATGGTGAAAGGTGATTATTTCGAACTCATCAAAACAAAAATTCATAGCTTAGTAAAAAAATCATAAAGGAAAGAGTAAGATTTAGGGTAAGTCCCAAACCTCTTCGCAAGTCTGCTCCTTTGGTTTTTTTTGGACTTGTTCATCTCCTGCAAATGAGTATTGTTGAGTGCATAAGAACACAGCATTAGTTGCCAAAGTAGGAGACTTAGAAGAGCTACAAAACATGCTTACTTTTTTATCTCTTTGAGAAAGTTATAGGCAAGAGGACGACCTTTTGGGTACGGCTGCCAATAGAGGGGTAAATAAGAGTGTAAAGCATCAAGTTTGTGGAAAGTTTGGTGATTTTGTAAAGTTTTTCTTATTTTTGATAAGTTAAATATGAATTTATATATTTCAAACAAATGGAAATATTCACAGATGAAGAAGTAGATTGGGCAGTAGAGCAAGCGGAGACGGAAGCCTTAATAAGGCACATTGCAGATAGCTTGAGTTTTCATGGAGCAAGGTTAAAACGCCGAAGTATCAGACTTGCGCTCAAAGACTTAGGAGATGTCAGCGATGATTTTCTGGTAAAACTCTCCTCTGAGAATCCCTTGCTCAAAATAGAAACTGAAAACCATACCTCTCTTATCTTAAAATATATGCCTAACTATGAAGAAAACCAAAGAGGTTTATCTAATCTCTTAGATGAACTTTTTTATTGGAATAGAATCAAAAACAACAAACAAGGGCAATTTTATGATTCTAATAGCACAGTAAGGTTCGCCGATGGAAGCAAAAAAGAGCCTGATATTACCTACATCTTAAAATCAGAACTTAAACTTATCCCTCAAAAAAGTTTTATTACAGTTACTCCTACTTTTTTGGTGGAGTGGTTTTCTACCTATGATGATTGGGAAGAAGCACAAGCAAAAATGGATTTTTACATGAAACAAGGCGTAAAATTAGCATGGTTAGTAGTCCCCCAACACAAGCAAACTTATATCTATCGCCCTGATAGAGAGTTAAAAACTATTCCTTTCTCCGAACTTATCACAGGAGAAGATGTTTTAGTTGGCTTTGAAGTCGTGATTGATGCTTTATTATCAGAAGAATAAGAATATGAAAAAAGCAATTTTGTGTATAGATGATGAAAGAATCGTTTTGGAGAGTCTAAAAGGGCAGTTACGAAAAAACTTTGGTAGTGAATACCAATATGAGTTTGCAGAAAGTGCAGATGAGGGCTTTGAAATTATTGAGGAATTAGTGGCACATGGCACACAAATTCTTATTATTGTGTCCGATTGGCTCATGCCTGATGTGAAGGGAGATGAGTTTTTAATTGCAGTGCATAAGCGTTTCCCTCAGATAGTCAAGGTCTTGCTCTCTGGGCAGGCGGCAGAAAAGGCTATAAAAAATGCACAAGAAAATGCAAACTTGCATAGGTTTATCTATAAGCCTTGGGAAGAGGAGGAGTTAGTGGAAACGATTAGGTCTGGATTAGCCATTAATTACACAAGTTTGTACGAATGAATATATTTAGCCACTAATTACACGAATTTGCACGAATAAGAATGGAAAAACCAGTAATTCTCTGCGTAGATGATGAACATTTTGTTTTGAATAGCCTAAAAGCCCAGCTACGTGGTCAATTTGGCAAAGATTACTCTATAGAAATTACTGAAAGTGGAGAGGAAGCCTTAGATGTAATTCGGAATATTTTGTCTTCAGGCGCACCTTTTCCCATCATCATTTCTGACCACATCATGCCCAATATGCAAGGTGATGAATTGCTCATCAAAGTACACGCTATTTCCAAATCTACTTTGAAAATTATGCTTACAGGGCAAGCCAACGTAGAAGCCATAGGAAATGTAGTAAACAAAGCAAGTCTGTACCGCTATATCAGCAAACCTTGGGAACAGAGCGATTTGATAATGACAGTAAAAGAAGCACTTGGCAAATATCAGGCAGATAGGGAATTAGAGATAAAAAATGAACAATTAGTTCGCTACAACCAAGAGCTTGAACTGAAAATAGCAGAACGCACTGCCGAGTTGCAAAAGAAGAATGAAGACCTTACTGATAGTATCAACTATGCAAAGCGTATCCAAAATGCTATGTTACCTTTTCCTGACCGCATCGCTCAGTCCTTAGGAGAAGATTATTTCAACCAATTGTGCTAGTTAAAATATAAAGTTTTTTATATCTAAGATAGGTTGTTGAGTTATAAAGTTTAAATAAATAGCAAAAGTTAGGGATGTTATTTTTGCGATAATTCTATTTGTTAGTCCCCAAGCACTCTTTGCACGTGTATATTGTATGTTAAACTGCTCTGTCAGTATTGAGTTTACTGTTTCAATGGTTTTACGAAAAATACCAAGAAATGCTTTTTCAGTAGCAGTATTAGCTACTTGGTTTGCTCTATTTTGTATAATTAGCTCATAATCAAGTGTATTCTCAAGCCTTTTTCCCAACCCTACATACCCTTTATCGCCAATAGCTAAGATATTAGTCTT